>JANNXQ010000085.1:0-11636 GCA_031409655.1 Chthoniobacteraceae bacterium
CGCGAATACGCCGGACATCGGCGAGGCCCACGAGTCCATCGCCGTCCCCTACAAGGGCAAGGAATTCTCCATCGCCTTCAATCCGGAATTCCTCATGGCGCCGCTGCGCAACCTGACGAACGACGACGAAGTCTTCCTCGACCTCATCGACGAGATGAGCCCCGGCGTGATCAAGATCCAGAGCCCCTTTCTCTACGTCTTGATGCCGATGCGCATCAGCTAAAGACCCGGGCGCAGCTTTCCGGATTTCCCCGCTTGCCAAGGACCGCAGGCGCACGGATGATCCGCGTCCCCAAAAGGGAAAACGCTCACGTGGCGGAACTGGCAGACGCGCACGGCTCAGGACCGTGTGGGGTAACCCGTGGAGGTTCGAATCCTCTCGTGAGCACTTTCCTCATCTCCAGGGGAGAATTCGGAGCACCGGCTTTCGCGCCGCAGTACGTTCAGGGTTGGAGGCGGCATCCCATCCGCGCCATCCGTCGCGAAGTTTAAGATCCAAATCACCTACAGCCGAAGGGTGCCCCGCCCGCGAATGGTGGGAATGCTTGATCAACGTGCCCCCTCTCCTTCCGCGCTCGTCGCGGATGTTCCCCGGAAAATCTTGCTCGTCGATGACGACGCGCCGGCGCGACGCCTCCTCGGAGCCGGTCTCCGCGCCGCGGGGTTCGACCTCCAGGCCGTGGCGGATGGTGCGGAGGCGCTCGCGGCGATTGAAATTGCGCCGCCGGATGTGCTCGTGCTCGATCTGGAACTGCCGGAACTCGACGGTGCTGAGGTCTGCCGCCGCCTCCGGGCATCGGAGCGGGTCGCCCTCAATCAACTCCCCATCATCATGCTGACCGGACACACCGGCGAGGCAGACGAGATCGCGTGTCTGACGGCAGGTGCGAATGATTTCGTGACCAAGCCGGTGAGCCGCGCGGTGCTCGTCGCCCGGATCGAGACGCAACTCCGTCTCGGCGCATTGAGCGAAGAATTGCGCGCGCAGAACGGGGAGATGGCCCGCTGGCGCGAGGCGCAGGAAGCCGATCTCGCGGTCGCCCGCTCCACTCAGCAGGCGATCGTGGCCATCGCTCCACCGCAGCTCGAAGGCTGGAAGGTGGAGGCGACTTACACGCCGCTGATTCAGGTCGGCGGGGATGTGTATGGCTGGCGGCAGTTGGATCACGGGGTCTGGCTCATCTGGGTGGCCGATGCCACGGGCCATGGCGTCGCAGCGGCCCTGCTCACGAGCCTGGTCGCCTTGCTTTTCAATCACGCCAGCGCCGCATCCCGGACGGCCCATGGGATCCTGGCGAGCGTGAATGCGGAGTTTTACAGCGTGCTCCAGGGTCACGCTTTTCTCACCGCGTGCTGTGCAGTCATCGACGTCGAAGGGCGGTTGTCCTTTGCCGGAGCTGGCCATCCGCCGCTGCTCATTCGGAGATGCACCGGTGCCGTCGAGGCCTGGCCATCGCTGAATACGATGATGGGCATCCAGCAGGAGATGGAGATGCGCGAGTCGGCAGTGACGCTCGCCCCCGGGGACGTCGCGTTGCTCTGCACCGACGGAATGTTCAGCTTGCACGCCGGCGACGGTGAGCGCTTTTCGATCGAGACGGTCACAGACGCCCTCGGCCAGATCGACGGCAGCGCGGACTTGATCACGCGGCTGATCGCACAACTCGTCCAGCGCTCCGACGCCCAGCCTTTCGATGATGACGTGGCGGCGATCGCGCTGCACCGCCGTTAGCGGAGGCGTTGCATTGCCCTCCGCCCGCTTCGACACTCCCTTCTCCCCATGCCACCAGGCTCACCATCCTCGAGCGCGCCAGAGCCCGTGCGGCTGTCGCTGCTCGTCGTCGAGGATCACGAAGCGACCGCGGTGGTCATGGCGAGGCTGCTCGGCCGGCGCGGCCACACCGTCGTCACCGCCCGCTCGTGCGCGGAGGCGGAGGCGGCATTTTCCGCGCAGCGATTCGATTGCCTCATCAGCGACCTGACTCTGCCCGATGGCAGCGGGCATGAATTGATGCGCAGATTGCATGGGCGAAGCGCGATCGCCGGCATCGCGGTGAGTGGCTCCGGAAACGAGGACGACGTGGAGCAGGCGCTCGCCTCCGGTTTCGCCCGACACTTCACCAAACCGATCGACATCGACCGCTTGCAGCAAGCGCTCCTCGAGCTCGCCGCCGATTCCCGGACTTAGTCCCGCCCGCGCATTTCCTCCACCCATGAACCTCGTCGATCGCAAGGGTTTCACCGGGCCACTCCTGATCCTGGTTTTGCTCGTCACCACGGCGGCGACGCTGCGATTCGCGCAGGATTTCTTTCTTCCGCTGGCGCTCGCGGGGTTGCTGAGCTTTCTGCTTTCGCCGCTCGTCCGGCGCCTGGAACGCTGGCACCTCGGGCGCGTGGGCGCGGTCCTCGTGACGGCGACGCTGGCGTTCGTCCTTATCGGCGGGCTCACCTATCTGGTCGCCAGCCAGGTGCTCGACCTCGCGGGCTCGGTGCCGAAATACCGCAGCAATCTCATCGCGCGGGTGTCGGCGCTGAAGACGCACGAAAACAATCCGTTGAGCCGCGCGTTCCAGACGATCAGTGAAGTCACTGCCGCGCTGAATAAGCAGGAGGAAATGGGCGCGTTGCCCGCCGTCGCGGAAAAGACCCGGCCAGTGCGGGTGGAAGTGGTCCAGTCGGCCGACGGCTCGATGCACCTGCTCCTGGGAGTGCTCTGGCCGGTCATCGGCCCGCTCGCCGATACCGCGGTGGTCATCGTCATCGTGATCTTCATGCTGCTGGCTGGCGAAGACTTGCGCGACCGGCTCATCCACCTCCTGGGCCGCGGGCGGTTGCGGGTGACGACGCAGGCGCTGGATGAAGCCGGGCATGCAACTCAAGCTCGACGAACTGATCCGCGCGATCAAAGGCGCACGCAACAGTCTCATCGACCTCGAAGAGATGTCCGAAGCAGACCTGAAGAAACTCGAGGAAGAGTTCCGCAAATTGCGCGCGGAAAAACCGGACTCTTCGACGCTGGGCTAATCCTGCGCCGGCAATACGCAGTTGACATCACGTGGCGCACGCGTCGTCGCGGTCCTTCATCGGGCAATACACTTCTTACGCGCCGGGTTTGAGCTCAAATGAGACACAGCCGCACCGCGCGCGCGAAGCGACGTTCCCGTCACCGCTGATGCTGTCCGTGACGAAAGACCGGCCCGATCTGGAGATACACCGCGGCCTCGCCACCCTCCGCCAGCCCGACCCCGAGATGCAGCAGGCCCATGAAGGTATCCGCGCCGAGAAAAACGCTGCCGCCATAAACGGCATCGTCCAGCTTGAAATCTCCCACGTCCGCTGCGACCTCGCCCGCTTCGAGCGAAAAACCGGCATAGATGCCGCGGCCCACCGCCGGCGAAACGTCCGCGATTTTTCGGTAGTAGATTAGCTCGGCGAGGAGCGCGTTCTGGTCGTAGAGATCGCCGCGGGCCAGGCCGGAAAGCTGGAGGAAACCGCCAAGCTGGAACCGGTCGTAGATCGGGATGTCTCCGCCGCCCGCTTTCAAGCCCGCGAACACCCGCGGCACGACGGTGTTTTTGCCAAACGTGAGCGGCTTGTAGAATTCGCCTTCGAGCCGCGTGTAGTTGTCGTCGGCACCGAATTCTTTGCGCGAAGCGACCACGGAGGCACGCCCGTAGTAGCCGCGCGTGGCGAAACTCGGCGCGTCGAGCATATCGACCGTGAACTCGGCGTGCGCCCAGCCGCGGTCGATGGTGCCGGGCAGATCGTCGAGCACGCCGAATCGCCGCGTGGTCTTGCTGACCGCCCGCGCGTAGCCGAAGCGAAACTCGCCGGCCTGCCCCACCCGCACGCCGGCATCGAGGCCCGTACCGACCGTCTGGAGCCGGAACCGGATCGGCTGCCGCGCGGAGTCCGTGCCGTCGATGAACTCGCTCGCGAAGAACGCGCGGGGCGCGACGAAGAACCGCCGCGCCTTGTCCAGCGGCTGAACCCATTCCGTGAGCCCGCGGTTGGCATCGCCGACGCTCAGAAAGGTGGTCCACTCCGCGCCGAGTGAGTTGAGTTCGGCCATGCGGTAGGAGAGCAGGAAGTTGGCGTCCGTCTCGCCCGAGGAGCGATAGGCGAAATCGATCCCGAAGCCCACGGTGTTCCGCCCGGTCTTCCTTTCCCGCGTCTTGATCAGCAGCCCGTAGGCGCCCTCCTGATCGATCACCTCATAGTCGGAGACATCGAACTTTTGCATCGGCACCAGCCCGGCGATCGTGCTCTGGAGCGGAGCGAATCTGGCCGGATCTTTGGTCTCAAACTCGATCGGCTTTCCGAGTGCATGCTCGGTCTCTCCGGACGGCGTGCGCACGCGGAGGAAGGAGATCATCACTCGCTCCGGGCGCGGCACCCGCTGGCCGGCGAGGTAGCCGCGGAACCGCTCCGGCCCGGCGGAGAAGTGCGCCAGCGCGGCCCTTTTCGCCATCGCCTGCTCGTAGCCGGTCGGGATTATTTTTGCCGCCGCGGTGAAATCTGTCTGTCCCAAGTCCTCGATGCGCAGCGCGAGGTAAACGTCATCCGGCCCGAGCCGTGCGAGCTGGGTTTTCGTCTCCTTCTGGATGAAAATGTTGAGCATCTGATCGGCGATCGCGCCCGCGTCGCCCAGTTCGGATGCCTTCCTCAGCGGCGTGCTGGCGTCGATCGCGATGATGATGTCGGCGCCCATATCCTTCACGGTCTGCACCGGGAGGTTGCTCGTGAGGCTTCCGTCCACGAGCAGGCGTCCGGCGATCTTGTGCGGCGCGAAAAAGCCGGGAACCGCCATGCTGGCACGCATCGCCTCGGCGAGGTCGCCCCCGCCGAGCACCACGAGCGCGCCGGTCTCATGTCGGTGGCTACCGCGCGGAAGCGGATCGGCAGCCGGTCGAAGTCATGAATGCCGCGCGCCGGGATCGTAAGCTGCCGCAGGCTCGCCATCAGGTTGCGCCCCTGGACGAATCCGGCGGGCAACTGCGCGCCCCTCCTGAGAGACACGCTGAGTTCGAGTTTTTGGTTCAGGTCAAAGTCGCGCTGTTTGCTGCGCAACTGCTGACTCTCGCGCGGCGCGGCGTCGGAGAGCAGGAAGTTCCAGTCCGCATTGCGGAACCAATCGTCGATCTCCTCCGGCGACATGCCGCTGGCGTAGAGGCCGCCGACGACCGCGCCGATGCTGGTCCCGGCGATGCAGTCGATCGGGATGCGCAATTCCTCCAGCGCCTTCAGCACGCCGATGTGAGCCACGCCACGCGCGCCGCCGCCGCTCAGGACGAGGCCGATCCTCGGACGCCGCGAGCCGCTCGTGTCCTCCGCGTGCAGCGCCGGAAGGGGGAGGAAAAGCGCGGCTGCGAAAAACGCTGTCACGGCTGCTGGGAACGCGCGGGCGAAAGTCATGGAGACAGGGAATGAGAAAACTTTCGGATTGTGCAAGCGGGCGGATGCCTCACCGCAGCGGCCAGACGCGCGGGACGAGCAGGATGGCGACGGCGAAGATGATCACCGCGAGGAGCGCGCCGACTTTCCAAAAATCCGCAAAGCGGTAGGCCCGGGGGGGCGAAGACCATCACGCAGCAAGTCTCCAACGGCGCGAGTCAGGAGGTGCTCACGGCGGCGGCGACCATCATCGCGAAGGAGCGCGGGTTATTTACTCTGCTCCCTTGGTCGGAGGGATTGGCGCGGCGCGGGCACCCTCGGGGTCTGGGCGCGGATTTCCTCGCGCCCCGCTTTACCCCGTGAATCCCGAGCCTTGGGTTTTTCACGAGGGTCCGAGGGCTTCTTCTTGTTCGCGGTTACTTTCGACAGCTGGCTTGGTCTTTGTTTTTTCATAGCTGCGATTTTCCTGCATTCGCGATCCTGAATGAAAATGGCTACCGGATGACGTCCTTGATGGCGTCCCTCGTCTTCCGGGCGGCATCCTCGACGGAATCGCAAATGCGCTTTGCCGTGTCCTCCACCTTGTCGGCACCTGTCCGACGGTCGCGTGAAGCCAGTGCCGCCAACGGAGCCTTCGCTTGAGCCACGGTGAAGCGGGCCATTTCCGTCGCAAGATACGCCTGGAGATTTCCCAGCTTCACCGCAGCCTCCTTCCGCTCCTTTCCGGTGGATACGGAGAGGAGGATTGGAGTTATTTGGTTTTTACCGTGGTCTTCTTCTCAACGGTGGTTGCGGGGCTTGTCACCGTGGTTGTCTCGGTCTTCTTTTCCTCCTTCGCTGCCGGAGGATTGATGATGGTAGTGATCTTTTCCACGACCGGCGGGGTGCCGGTGTTCACCCGCGCATCGCACGCCGGGAGGAGTGCCAGGACCGCCGCGAGGAGGATTGGTGCTTACATGGTCAGTAGGTCCGGACGGCCCGCGTTTCCGTGGTGGTGCTGCGGGCTGGCTGACGGACCGTGGTTTCTTCGGTGGTCGTGGTGCTTGTCTGCGTTTGGGGCGGAGCCTCGACGGTGGTGCAAGCGGGAAGTGCCATGAAGCCCGCGACGATCAATGGAACGATCAGGAATTTTTTCATCATAGGTTTGTTTAATGGTTACTTCTTTTCGGTGGTGGTGGTCGTCGTCGTCGTCTTTTTCTCCTCGATGACCGGAGCCGTGGGTTTCACGACGACCTTCCTCACCACGACTTTCGAGGCGACCATCTTGTCCCCCACTTTGGTGTAATAGACAGTCACTGGCAGACCTGACTTTACGGTCGTCAGGGTCACGGGTGCGCCTGCCTCATCCACATAGACGGTCTTTGTGGTGTAGGTGTAGCGAATCGGTTCCGGGGCCGCCTCCGTCTTGATGACGAGGATGTCGGGCCCAAACTCGCTGATGGTTCCGCCGGTGTTCGTCGTGGTGGTGGTCTCCACGGTCGCTTGCGCCCAGCCGGAACTGGTGACGGCGAGCAGGAGGCCCATGATGGCTGCTATGATGCTACGTGTTCTCATAAGACCCGCTGAATCGCAGCCTGGGGCCAGTGCGCGTGTAAAAATCGCCGGAAATATTTAGGGCAAGACTGTAGCTGCGCGTAGTCCCTAAGCGTCTTTTGGCGCAGGCCGGCAGTCTCACCGCAGCGGCCAGAAGCGCGGGACGAGCAGGATGGCCGGGGCGGAGACGATCACCGTCAGGAGCTCGCCGACTTTCAAGAAGTCCGCAAAGCGAGAGCGGCCCGGGCCGAATCCGTCGAACGCCCGCTCGACCGGCCGCAGCGCCGTGAGTACGAGCGTCACCAGAAGGCCGGGCGCGATGGTGTCCGCGGTGAACCAATCGAGGGAGAAGAGCCCGACCGCGGCGAGCATGAGAGCGATTGGAAAAGTCGTCGCTTGCTGAATCGCCTCAAGCGCCTTGGCTGATCGGTGTCGCGTCGGTCTTGGGCAGCGCGGCGATTTCGCTGCTCCCATCGTTCTTGAGCAGGAGCAGCCGATCGTGGAATTCCTTGAGCGTGGAGCGGTGGCCGACGCTGACGAAGGCGATGCCGGAGGCGCGCAGCTTTTCGTAGAGGAAGCGTTCGTTTTCCTCGTCGAGCGCGCTGGTGGCTTCGTCGAGAAATGCGATGGCGGGCTTTTTCAAAAAGAGCCGGGCGAAGGCGACGCGCTGCTGTTCGCCGAGGGAAAGTACGTTGGTCCAATCGATGACTTTGCCGAGATCGCTGCCGACGCGGGCGAAGATGTCGTGGAGGTTCACGTCTTCGAGGACGGCGGTGATGGCGGTGTCTTCGGCGTCTTCTTCGCCGAGCGGATACATGAGCTGCGCGCGGAGGTTGCCGGGCACCATGTAGGGTTTTTGTGGGAGGAAGATGAGGCGGTTGTGTGCAGGGCGATCGATCTGGCCTCCACCTGGAGCCCAGAGGCCGGCGATGGTGCGGAGGAGCGAGCTTTTGCCCGAGCCGCTCTCGCCCATGACGAGCAGGCTGCCGCGCCGGGGAAGCTGAAGGCTGAGGTGCTGGGTCAGGGTTTTGTCGCCACCGGGCGTTTGCACGGTCACGTCGTCGAGCTTGAGCTGGAGGGCCTCATCGTTGATTTCGCCCTTCGCTTCCTCGGCCTCGCGGGCGTCCTCGGCGTCGAACTCATCGAGGTTGTCCCAGAGGTCGCCGAGGCGGCGGATGCCGGCGGTGAAGGAGCTGAGGCCCTCGATTTGCGCGATGATGATGGAGACGGCCGCGAGCACCGCGGCGAAGGCACCCTGGGCCTGGGTGACGACGCCGAACTCCACCGTGCCGCGCATGAACATGGGGCCGACGATGAGGACGGGGATGATGAGGGCGAGGTAGTTGTAGCCGTTGGCGAAGAAGCCCAGGTTCCGCGTCCAGCCGATGATCCAGAAGGTGTTTTCCAGCACCGCGTTGAGGCGTTCGATGAGGTCGCGATGCTCGCGCTTTTCCCCGCGAAAGAAGGCGACGGATTCCGCATTGTCGCGCACGCGGACGAGGCCGTAGCGGAAGGTGGCTTCTTTTTGATACTGATTGAAATAGAGGCCCACGAGCCGCCGCCCGAAGAGCATGGAGATCCCGGTGCCGACCGTGGCATAGATGAAGAGAACGCCGACGAGCTGGCCCGAGACGGCCCACAGGACGCCGAGGAAGCCGATCAGCGTCACGACCGAGTTGACGATGACGAGAAAGAAATTCAGCACGCCGGTGGTGAAGAGTTTCGCGTCTTCCGCGATCCGCTGGTCGGGGTTGTCCACGCTCTCGGAGGCGCGGATGCGGTAGTAGGCGCGGTTGAAAAAATAGCGCTTGATGAGGAGCTGCGTCAGCCAGCGCCGCCAGGCGAGCGAGAGCCGCTCCTGCGAGTAGCGGTAGAAGACGCCGACGGGGACGGAGATCAGGCAGACGGCGAGATATTTCCAGATCCCGCGCACCCACGCCGCGTGGTCGCGCTGGGCGAGCGCGGTGATGAAATCGCGCATCGCGTAGCTGAGGAAAACCTGGACGACCCCGACGGCGACGCAGAGCCCGAGCAAGGCCGCGAGCCACAGCCGCGCCTGCCGCTTCGCCCCGCCATTGAAGAAGGCTTTGGCGAGAACGAAGAACTTCCTGAACAGGACCAGGTGGGTTTTCCCGGCGTCGGACATGAGCACCTATCGCCGGATGAGAAGACCGGCGACGAAACCGGCGGCGAGGGCCACCAGCAAGGCTTTGCGCGGCTGCTGACTCACGCAATCCTCCGCCTCTTCACGCAGCGTGCGAACGCGCTGGCGGGTTTGTTCGTAAGCCTCGCCAGCGGCTCCGGTGACTTTCGCTTTCACATCCCCGGCGAAGTCCGTCGCGGCCGCTTGCAGATGATTGAGCAGTTCAATCAGCGCCTCCTCCGTGAGGCCGAGCTTCGTCTGCAGGCGACCGAGCAGTTCCTCGCCTTTGCCTTCGAGGAATTCGAGATCGTCGTCGGTGAGGAGCGCAAATTTCTGCCGGAGCTGGCCTTTGATTTGGTGCCAGGAGCCATCGAAGATGAAGGGGTGCAAGGTGTTCATACCTGATTATCGCGGCGCGCGGCGTGTCCGGTCGTGCAAAATGCGGGAATGTGACGCGGCTCTTTTTTAGAAAGCATACGACCGCCCGCGCCATCATTCGCGAATGGACAGGCATGAATCCACGCACATTTCCCCTGCTCGCTGTCGTCTCCGCTTTGGTTGCCGTCGCGGGTTGCGAACGCAAAACCGTGGTGGTGATCGAGCCGCCCAAACCGCTCGCGGAGCCGGTCGCGAAGACCCGGACGCTGGAAACTTCGCGCCTGGGATCGGCGGTCGATACCTTTGATCGCGAGCCGAACGCCGCCAATCACGCAGTGGCAAAGAAGGCGCTCGCGGAACTCGACGGCGAGATTGCGGAACTCGAAGAACTCGTGGCGAAGCGCAGTGGGAGCAGCCGGGAGGAGGCCGCGGTGAAATTGAAAAATCTCCAGGCTTATCGTGCGGCGGAGGTGACGCGCTTCACCGTGGCGCAGGCCAAAGCCCCGCTCGGCGCACAGCCGCCAGTCGATGCGCGATCCGGCGCGGACAAGGTGGAAGACACCGCAAAACGTGTCGGCAATTCCATCGAGGATGCGGCGCAAAAAGCGGGTGACGCCATCAAGAATGCCGTCCGCTAGTTCCCGCACTTTCAAGAAAATGAAGGTGATCGGCTCCGAAAAACCGCCCACGCATCCCGCCGCCGCCCACTCGTGGCTCAACCATGCCGACGCCTTCGCCCGCCGAGAACCAACGAAGGCGGTCGTGTCCGCATTTGGCGCGGGATTTCTGATCAACCTGCTTCCCATCGCGGCGATCGTTGGCGCACTCGCCGCCCTCGCCTGCACGCTGGTGCGACCGGCCCTGCTCTTCTTCGGCCTGCTCAAAGTGTGGGAACTCTGTCCTGCAAAAAACGACCCAACGCCTAATCCATGAACACACGATCCGATCCCGCCACCGAGTGCGCGACAAAGCTCAATCGCCTGGCCCGCGAAAATCCCACGCGCTCCCTGCTCTTCGCCATTGGCTGCGGTCTCGCCGCCGGCCTCCTCGTGCGCGCACTGCAATCGCGTCCTTTGGAAAGTCGCGCGGCCCGCTTGCTGGATGAAATCCAGAACCGGCTGCACGGCCTCGCCGCACCCGTCCACCGGCACGCGGATCGTCTGGTCGAAAGCGGCGCGGGCACGGTCCGAAACGGCGTCGCCCATTTCCACGATCTCCAACTCTACCGCGGCCTGCGGAATCTTGGCCGCCGATGCAAAAGCCTATTCCGCTAATCCATCCAGAAAACCAACCAGCCATGAAACCCATCCTTGCCCCCACCGTGGCGATGGACAACACGCTGGTCGAATCCGGCGTTGTGAGTGGTCACTCGCCGCAGGATTGAGGGCGTTGCTCTGCCAAAGGCCGCAGTTCAAGCCCGACCCCGCAGCCACTCCCGCAGGAGGTTCAGGTCCAAGGGCTTGACCAGGTATTCGTCGAAGCCGGCGGCTCGCGCCTCGGCGCGGTCTTCATCGCTGCCGTATCCGCTCATCGCCACGAGAAAGGCGCCAGCCAGCGCGGGCATGCCGCGCAGTCGGCGGGCGACTTCGAAGCCGTCCATGCCGGGCAGGCCGATGTCCAACAGTACGACTTCGGGCAAAAACTCGGCGGCGACGGTGACGGCATCCGGGCCGGTGAAAGCGGTGCGCGTTTCATGCCCGCGCCGGCGCTGGAGGATCGCCATGCTGCGCGTGGAGTCTTCGTTGTCGTCCACGATGAGAATCCGCCGGGGCGCCTCATGCGCCGCGGGTGCCGCGGGCGGAGAATATTCGACGGGCGGCGCGGCCAGGATCGGGAGACGCACGATGAATTCGCTGCCGTGCCCGAGGCCTTCGCTTCGCGCCTCGACGCTGCCGCCGTGCAGCTTCACGAGCCGCTGGACGAGCGTGAGGCCGATGCCGAGTCCGCCGTGCGCGCGGTCGAGCGCCCGGGTGGCTTGGACGAAAAGATCGAAGATGTGCGGCAGCAGTTCCGGCGCGATCCCCATGCCGTTGTCGCGCACGCGCACGATGATCTCCGCCGGCTCCGTTCCCTTCGCCGGAGCGCGCTCGGCGCTCAGTGAAATGGTCGAGCCGGCGTTGCTGTATTTGCAGGCATTGCCGAGGAGATTGCCGAAGACCTGCTCGAGCCGCGTGGCATCCGCATTCAA
>JANNXQ010000086.1:0-12669 GCA_031409655.1 Chthoniobacteraceae bacterium
TTTCCCAATATCAGGAAAGCGTTTCCCAAGATCAGGAAACCTCTTCCCGATCTCACGACGCCGTCTCCCGAGATCAGGGAAGCGTTCCCTGTCATTGGCAAGCCGCCCGGAGATACTCGGCTGTCCTTTCCAGACATCACCCAAGCCCTCCCCGACATCCGGGAGTCGCTCCGTGACATCGGGAAATCGCTCTCGGATATCACGAAGCGCCCGGCGAATATCATCAAGCCTCCCGCCGATCTTGGGATGCGCCGAAGCGATGTCTCGGTGCCTCTTCCCAATTCCGGCGCGTGACGCCGTATCGGGTGGACTCACTCGAGTCCCAACGCCAAAGGCGTTCTGTCCTCCAGCCCAGCGAAGAGGCGGAGGGGAATAGAGAGGCTGGTAGGTGGGCGAGAACGTTGCCGCGAAGCATGAGCGGCTACCCTGGGAACCGATCGAAAACCGCGCCAACCCCAACGGGGTTGCGTCCGCGGCGGCGGTGCGCGCCTTCAATCCCACACATATTTCTCATCCCACGCCTCGCCATGTTTGCGGAGGAATTCCCGGTATTCATCCTGAAAGGTCTGCCCGCGGTGATGCGCCTCCTGATTCTCGAGATACCGCACCACCTGCGGCACATTCGATTCGGAGACCGAGAAGGAGGCATATCCACCCTGCCAATGGAACTTACTCCACGGCCCGCCCCATTCGTGAATCCAGTTGCAGGAGACCCGCTTCACCTCTTTCACAAAATCCGCGATGGCGATGGTCCGCGCGAGCGTGGTTAGTAAGTGGACGTGATCCGAAACGCCGCCGATCTGGATGGGCAGGCAATGCAACGCCTTCGCGCACCCGCCGAGATAAGCGTGAACCTCGGCGCGGAACTCGGGATTTTGCGGGAAGGCAAAACGATCCTTGGTGGAAAAGATCGTGTGCAGGACGACGCGGGAGAGCGATTGCGGCATAGGCGCAAGCATGACGCCTCTCGCGCCGCGGACGCAACCGCTTCGCGGTTGGCCCGGCTTGCTCAGGAGACCCAAGGTTTTTCAAACCTTGGGCTGGAAGACGAAACGCCCTTGGCGTTGCCAGGCAGCACGCCCGTTTTCCCGGCCAAGCTTTTTGAGCATGACTCCACAGCGAGATTTTCGCTCTGCCCCCATCCGTCGCATCGCCTCGCTCATGTCGTTTGGGCTAAGTGTTGAACGGCCAGCCCTCTTTCCTCGAAATCAAGGGGTTTTCACCCAGCGCGTCAAAAATTGCCCAGCTCTCGCACACAATTGAGATTTTTCGGAAAAAGACTGCGTCGGCTGTGAGTTTCCGATCCGCGTCATTGCGCTCTTTCAAGAATGCGACGGCGGATTCGAGTTCAATCACAGGAGCGTGCGAGTCTGAATACAACAGCAGATCACAAGTCGGAAAAACCCTTGCATACTTATCGGATAGCTTCTTTACCTTCTCGCCGATGCGATAAGCCATCAGGGCAGCCCATTGACGTTCCGGTTCCAAACCAATCCAGCCTTCCCCTATCCGTCGAGTCCCCGGGATGCTGAGTGCGGACGATGGATCGAATGGAAGATCGTCGTTTTCTACATTGAGGTAAGGGTCCAATTCAATGAACGCCGAAGATTGCGCTCGAACAAGTGCATCAACGCTCCGTTGCAGGCGCCGAGTGGTTGCCCTACTCACCTCAAGGCCGGATTCGAAACCGTCCTCGACGACTGCGAAGTCCGGTTCATTGAATCCTCCCGCGCGCCGGACAGTCAGGGGCCTCCTCACGGCCGCTACGTTGTGCGCGAAAAGCCATCGCAGATACAGCGTGAGGAAGTGCCGCTCCTGCTCTGCCTGGCTCTTCCGATAAGCGATGCTTGCTGGCCTCCATGCAAGCTGAGGAGCATCCGGAACACACTCGGCCTTACTGGCGAACCGGAGTGAATCCCCAAATTCTCCAAAAAACGGCTTCGGTTCAGAGGAGTTCACAATGTGAGCAATTCTGATTCAATGGCGAAAATCCGATCACCTTCAACCTTGAACTTATGGGCGGCTTCATTGTCGCCCGAGCGACTTGAAACAAATTCTGCCAAATCGTAAGCCTCTGCTTTCCATGGTGCTACCTCAATCAGGCGATTTGCCCACGCTTTCGCCTCGTCATAGTAGCAGGCGTTTACCAAAATCTGCGCAAGCGAGTGAATGGCGTCGAAGTCGTTCGGAACTCTTTTGAGACTCGCGTCGAGAATTCCGATTGCGATGGTCGTCTCTCCAACCCAATCTTCGACCTTCGCCAGATAGACTGGGTATTTTGGATTGCCTTCCTTCGTTTTCGCCGAACGAAAAAACTCGACAACCTCTCGGAAAACAATTCGTTCTCCATCTTCGATTTTGCCAATCATGCTCGCGCAGACGATGCGCATTTTGACCGCTTCAATATCCTCGATTATATCCGCCCACGTCAGTTGCGGTCTCCATTTATCAACAAACTCCACAGCAGCTTCATACAGCTTATCGCGCTCTAATACCGCGGCACCTCGGCCAACCGCTGTCTCCTTGATCTTAAGGGGACACGGACACTGGCAAACCATCTCATAATCCGCCATAGCGAGATCTCCGCGATTGAAGAAACGATATGTGTCTCCGCGATTTAGAAGTAGCTCGGCGTGGTTGGGTTTCAGCATAAGCCCTTCGCTCGCCAGTTCCAGCGCGAGCTTCGCGTATTTAGCCGCGTTCGGCATGTCAGTAAACTTCAGACCATCCGCGATCGATTGAAGGGTGCCCGCAGAATCCTCCAGACTGTGTAGGTCACGGCGCATGGAAAGCAGCTTGAGACAGGTTTCAGCGGCCTCCGACTTTTGGCCAGTCAACAAAAGTGCAATCGACAAGTTACCGAGGAGATCGGGATCGTCTGGATAATAGCGGATGCCCCGGTTACAGACATCGAGAGCGTGCTTAGGCCGTTGTGCTCGCAACAGCGCGAGGGCGAAGTTGATGTAAAAGTTCGCTGATTTCCCACGAGATGGAGAAAGTTCCCCGAATATACGAATCGCCTCCTCTTGATCCTCTCCCATCGAAGACAAACAATAAGCTAAATTGGTCCCGGTTCCGTGCATAGGCCCCCACTCCGCTCGATCTGCTGTGTCGGGGAGATAAAAGCGCCGCAATATGTTGGCTGCTTCGCGAAAACGGCCTAACGCCATTAGCGAGTTCACTTCGGCGAAATAAGGAGCAGCGTCGATGACAACTAATGGTTTTCCCGGAAGCCGGATTGCATCCTTCGGCAATACTTCTGCGTCGCCTTGCCCAATAACAAAGCGATTATACCGGGTACTAACAGTTGCTTTATCAACACTCAGTCGCCTACGCTTGGCGCCTTCTTCCAAAGCGTGCGCCAGCTTTTTATACGTCCGGTAACGTGCATCAGGAGTTTTTTCGAGGCAGCGGGCGATGATTGTTTCAATCCCAAGTTTCGTGGAACGCAACAGTCCCCCGAGCTTTGGAACGGCAACTCGCAGATGCTTGGAAGCAATCTCGCCCACATCTTTGCCGAGGAACGGTGGTGAGCCAGTTTCCAATTCAAACATGATGCAACCGAGGCTGTAAATATCGGCCCGGTGATCTACATTGGCACTACCGACAATCTGCTCTGGCGCAGCATAAAGAACGGTGCCAACAAAAGCGCCCAAGCGCGTCTTGTGGATTTCAGCCGGGCGCTCGTATCGACCCGGATTTCCTAGATGCAGTTCGCTGAAAAGCTTGCTCACTGGTCGTGCGAGACCCCAGTCGGCGACATGCGCGAGCTGCTGATTGTCCAAGAGAATGTTCGCGGGTTTCAGGTCGCGATGAATAACGCCGAGGTTTTCGCGCACCCAATCCAAAGTTCTGACGATCCGCAAGAGATTCGTGAGACACACTTGGGGCGAGGTAGATTTGATGGTTTTGGTCCAATCTCCGCCGTCGAACCATGTTGCGAGCACGGCAGGCATCTCGTTGATTTTAATCACTGCCAGAGCTTCTGCGACGCCCGTGCAGGCAGAAGCTGCCAGCCACACCCGCAGTTCCTCGACGAATCGCGCTGTGCTATTCGCATCGCTTACCAGCTCAGGAAGAGGCGACTTCAGCGCAAATTCTGCGCCTCCTTCTAATGCGCGTAGTCGAAGACACATTCCCATGCCTCCGGCGAAACAACCTAAGACCTCAAAAGTGTCCTGTTTTAATCCAAGTTGATCCGCTACTTCCGGTATGCGGACCTTCGATCCGGGCTGGGAGTAAAGAGGATGTAGCATTCAGCTGGCGGGTTTCTTTTTCATCTCACGGCGAGATGGATGGGAGCGTGCCAAATCCTCCCAGCATGTCGAGCGAGGTTCGATGCAGCGAAGGGATTTTTCCCCGGTTGCCGCATGCGATACTCTTTCGCTAAGAGGGCGTCTAAAAAGTAAGTGAAAGGCAGCGGATTCCAGAAATTACAGCTGTACATTTTTAACCATTTGGATTGGAAAGCTTGGGATGCCAACCCAAGAACCCTATCCCAGCAGCCTGAGCGACGCCGAATGGAAACTCATCGAGCCACTGATCCCCGGACCGAAGCTCCTCGGACGACCTCCGCGTTACTCCAAGCGAGCCATTCTCGATGCCATCTTTTACACCGTGCGCAGTGGCTGCGCCTGGCGGCTTCTGCCTCACGATCTGCCGCCGTGGCGCATCGTTTATTATTACTTCATGATCTGGCGCCGCGACGGGCTCTGGCAGCGCATCCACGACACGCTGCGCGATCGGGTGCGCCTGCAGAGCGGAAAAAAAAAGCCCCGACCGCTGCGATCCTCGACTCTCAAAGTGTTAAAACAGCTAACCACGGAGGAGTGCGCGGCTTCGATGCAGGCAAGAAGGTGCTGGGACGAAAACGACACCTCCTGGTGGACACGCTGGGCTTGATCCTGCACGTGGTGGTGCATCCAGCCGACATTCAAGACCGGGACGGAGCGCGACTGGTCCTGCCAGTGCTCTTGCGCCGGTTTGGCTGGCTACGCTGTGTCTTTGTCGATGGAGGTTATGCCGGGGCGCTGGTGGCCTGGGTCAAGGCGTTGCTTCCCCGCCGTGGCTTGCGTCTGGAGGTCGTCAAACGCAACGAGGCCGATAAACATCGCTTCGCCGTCCTCCCCAAGCGCTGGATCGTCGAGCGCACCTTCGGATGGCTTTCCAAGTTCCGCCGTCTGGCCAAGGACTATGAGTATCGCCCCGATAACAGCGAGGCCATCATTCTCATCGCCGCAACCCGCCTCATGCTTGCCAGATTGGCTTGAACTTACTTTTTAGACACCCTCTAAGGTCACGCGCTGTGCAATCGCTTCGTCCAGCAAGGCCGGGAAGTCCGACCGGGGCAACGCGCGCTGGTGCTCATGCGCGGTCCCGGAGGCGAATTCGAGGTGCCCTTTGACGAAGCCGTCTTCGGCGGTCCGGCTCGGAACGAGAGCCGCCACTACTGGATGCAGCGCGAGGGCGCGGAGCCGATGCTGCTACCGGGCATCGAGCGAAGAATTGGCGCATTGCGAAGTGAAAACAGGGATGGCAACTTCCGAGGCATGAGCACGAAGTTCATCGCACAACAACTGGCCGACTTACAGAAGCGCGTGGAGGCCCTCGAAATACAAGTGAAGCCTGCGCCAAAGGGGACGTGGCGGGACGCGATCGGCTTTGCCAAGGACGATGAGCTTTTTGACGAAGCCATGAGATTGGGAGCCGAGTGGCGGGCAAAGGCGAATCGGGAGGGCCGATAGCCCGATGTTCGTCGTTCTCGACACGAATCACTTCCGGGAAGTGGCGCGTGGAGCGGACTTGGCTGCTGCGATGGAGCGCCGCGCCGCGGAGGCGCGATTGGACCTTTTCCTCACGATCATCACCGTGCAGGAGGCCACCGGGGGTTGGCTGGCCCTGATCAACGGCATCACCGCGGGCAGGGAGCAAATCCGCGCCTACCAGCGATTTCAGGCCACGGTCGCAGCCTTCCAAAAATTCGACATTCTTCCCTTCGACGAAGAGGCGGCAAACCACTTCCATCGTCTCCAAGGAGAGCGCGTGCGCATCGGCACGATGGATTTGAAAATTGCCTCGATCTGCCTCGCGCACGACGCCACGCTGCTCACGCGCAATCTCGTAGACTTCGAGAAGGTGCCTGGCTTGCGCTTGGAGAACTGGCTGGATTGAGCAAAGTCCGACCGGGGCAACGCGCGCTGGTGCTCCTGCGCGGCCCCGGAGGCGAATTCGAAGTGCCGTTTGAGGAATCCGTCTTCGTCGGTCCGGCGCGGAACGAGAGCCGCCACTCCTGGATCCAGCGCGAGGGAGCGGAGCAGGTGCCAGGACGTACAGAGGGCCGGGCAGTTGCTGCCGCGTGCGCCTTTTGGAAAATCGGAAGTGCGTTTTGCGACAAAGCAGTTAGGCTGGGGTGAATGAGTTCACTCGCACTCGAGGTGGATCGCGCCTTGCAACAGCTGGATGCCGAAACCGCCGCGCGCCTCGAGCGGCTGGTGCGCGATGCCCTGGCGCTGGTGAAGCCGTCCGAAACTTCGGCAAGGCCGGGCGCTCAGCGGTCGGAATGGCTGCAGCGACTGGATCGACTGCGCGCATCCGTGGGCACGGGAAGGACGGGGACGCCGACCGAGGACATCCTCGACGACCTGCGCTCGGAACGCGGCGCATGAGCTACTGGGACACCTCCTGCCTCATCAAGCTCTCCACGCCAGAGCCGGATTCGCCGGTCTTTCGCACCCATCTGGCCGGCCAGGCGACGTGCGTGAGCTGCGACATCGCGCCGCTGGAGTTTTGGGCCATCGTCCGCCGCAAGGAGACCGAGGGTGTGCTCGCCGCTGGCGAAGCGGAGACGGTGCAGACCGCCCTGGAGGCGGACCTCGCTGCGGGACTAATCTCCCAGGTGCCATGCGATGCCGCGGTGCGGGCCAAGTTTCGCTCGCTGGTCGATCGCTGCCACGCCCACTCGCCACCGATCTACATTCGCACCAACGATGCGCTGCACCTGGCAGCAGCGACCGGCTATGGAGAAACGGAAGTCGTGGCCACGGACAAGCGCCTCCGCGACGCCGCGCTGCTGCTCGGCTTCGCGGTGTTTCCGCCGCCGTAGGCTGCCCCGGGGAAACAGGAAAACGGACAAAGCGACTGGCTCTATCTTCCCGGCTCCCCATTGCCGCAAGAGGTCATCCGCAAGTAGGCTGGCTCCCGCCATGTGCGACCGCTTCGTCCAACAAGGCCAGGAAGTCCGACCGGGGCAGCGCGCGCTGGTGCTCCTGCGCGGTCGCGGAGGCGAATGCGAGGTGCCGTTTGACGAAGCCGTCTTCGGCGGTCCGGCGCGGGACGAGAGCCGCCACTATTGGATCCAGCGCGAGGGAGCGGAGCCCGTGCTGGTGCCGGACATTTCGAGATTTGGGGAGAAGGACAAGGCGACGCAGGAGCAGCGGTGCTGGCGCACATTTTCGCGTTTCTTCCATTTCAGAGTTTGTTTGGTGCTCGGAATTTGAAACTTGGAATTTTTTCACTCCCCTTGGACGAACTCGCGAAAATCAAGATCGGCACCTGCGCCTGGAGCTTTGACGACTGGCGCGGGGTCTTCTATCCGCCGCATCTGCCGGCGAATCGGTGGCTGGAGTTTTACGCGCGCCATTTCAACGCGGTGGAGGTGGACTCGACTTTCTATCACACGCCCGCGCCGCATGTGGCCACGCACTGGTTTGAAGTCACGCCGCCGGATTTTACTTTCACCTGCAAGCTGCCGCGCGAGATCACCCATGATCGGAAGTTGCGGGAGAGTGCGGATCTCGTGCGACATTTTCTCGAAGGGATCACGCCGCTCCGCGCCAAGCTTGGCGGTGTGCTCATTCAACTGCCGCCCTATTTCAGCGTGAAGCATGACGAGTCGGCGCTGCGCGAGTTTGTGCGGGCGTTGCCTTCCGACTGGCCGTTCGCCCTTGAGTTTCGGAAGAGCGAATGGCATGTGCCGCGGATCGCGCATTTCCTGGAGGAGCATCGGGTCGGCTGGGTCTGGAGCGATCTCACGCCGCTCGATCGCCAGGCGGAGGGTGCGTTTGGCTTCCTGCCGGAGACGGTGGACTTCACTTACGTCCGATTGATGGGCGATCTGGACACGAAGTATCGGGGCGATGGCTCGACCGTGCATCACTACCGCAGCCTCGCGTGGCCGCGTGACGCCTCGCTGAACCACTGGGCCGCGCGCATCAAGGAACTCCTGCCGCGAGTTCGGCGCGTCTTTGTGCTCGGCAATAATCACTTCGAAGGTTTCGCGCCGCAGACTTGCGCGCGGATCGCCGAGCGACTGGACATCCCCATCCGACTGCCCGAGGCGGAAGGCGAAGCTGCGGGGGACGCTCGGCAGATGAAGTTGCTTTGAGATGTGCCGCGGCCCGGAAACGAGGCCGAAACGTCGCCGCGCGGTCGGCCACGCACTCCGAGGTGAGGCTCGCCATGCAGCGGAAAATTTCCCGCTAAGAAACGCAACCGGTGGGGCTTTGCCGAGTTGCACCGACACTATGAATCTTTCCCAGCACCAACCTTCTCTGAACGACTATTGCTTCAGCCGCCGCCAATTTCTGAATCGCTTCGGGATGGGCTTCGGCGCGCTCAGCCTCGCCAGCCTTCTCGGCGATAGCGCCCAGGCTGTCACCACTGCGAATCTTTCGCCGCTCGCGCCGCGCCCGTCACAATTCCCCGGCAAGGCCAAGCGCGTGATCCACATTTTCTCCCAAGGCGGGCCGTCGCACATCGACACCTGGGATCCGAAACCGTCGCTGGCGAAGTATGCCGGTCAGGACGTGAGCGCCATTGGCGGGATGCCGCTGGCCACGCAGTTCAAATTCACCAAGCGCGGCAAATCCGGCATCGAGGTGAGCGAGATTTTCCCGAAGATCGGCGAGTGCATCGACGACATCGCGGTGATCCGCTCAATGACCACGGACATCCCGTCGCATGAGTTTGCGACGCTGGTCATGAACACCGGGTCGGGCCGTCTGGTGAAGCCTTCGATGGGCTCCTGGGTGCTCTACGGGCTCGGTTCGGAGAATCAGAATCTCCCCGGCTTCGTCGCGCTCGGCGGCGGCCTTGGCGGCGCTTCCAACTGGCGCTCGGCCTTCCTGCCCGGTGCTTTTCAAGGGACGCTCGTGAGTAACGTGAGCACGTCGCCCGACAAGATCATCGAGAACATCAAGAGCTACCACGCGAACCTCTCGCAGCAGCGCGAGCAGCTCGATCTGCTCAAGGGCTTGAACCAACTGCACTCCGCGTCGCTCAAGAATGAGTCCGTGCTCGAAGCGCGCATCCAGTCTTTTGAACTCGCCTTCAAGATGCAGACGGAAGCGACGGATGTCTTCGACGTGTCGAAGGAGCCGCAGAATATCCGCGAGATGTACGGCGACAGCGACATCGGTCGTCGGATGCTCATCTCTCGTCGCTTGGTGGAAAATGGCGTGCGTTTCGTGCAGGTCTGGGCGGGTGGCTGGGATCACCACACGGACGTGAAGGGGAACCTCATCAAGCAGGCCGGCAATCTCGATCAGCCCGTCGGCGCGCTCCTCAAGGATCTCAAGCAACGCGGCATGCTCGACGACACCCTCGTCGTCTGGGGCGGTGAATTTGGCCGCACTCCGCGCTTCGATCGCGGCGCCCGGGGCGAACCCGGACGTGACCATCATCACAAGGCCTTCTGTGCCTGGATGGCCGGCGGCGGCATCAAAGGTGGCCAGGTCTATGGCGCGACGGATGAGTTCGGCCAGGAAGTGGTCGAGGACAAAGTCCACGTCCACGACCTGCACGCGACGATCCTGAACCAGCTCGGGTTCGATCATGAGAAACTCACCTATCGTTACAACGGCCGCGATTTCCGCCTCACCGATGTGTACGGGAATGTTGTGAAGGAGTTGGTCTCGTGAAGATCGCTTCCGCTCTCTCCGCCTCCTCACTTCTCCTCGCAGCGCTCGCTGGCACCGCTTCCGCGGCGGCGCCGTCGGACCTTGCCCAGCTCGACTTCTTTGAGAAGAAGATCCGTCCGGTGCTCGCGGAGCAGTGCTACGAATGCCACAGCGCCGGTGCGAAGAAAGTAAAGGGTGGCCTGCTGCTCGACACGCGTGACGGCGTGCTTAAAGGCGGCGACAGCGGCAACGCGGTCGTCCCCGGCAAGCCGCAGAAGAGCCTGCTGCTCGCGACCATGAAGCATGAAGATCCCGATGAGGATCTCCACATGCCGCCGAAGAAGGACAAGCTGCCCGATGAAGTCATCGCCGATTTCGAAACGTGGATCAAGATGGGCGCACCCGATCCGCGCGACGGCAAGGCCACGCGGCTCTCCTGGGATGCCGAAGTCGCAAAGAAACACTGGGCCTTCAAACCCATCAGCAAGCCCGCCGTGCCGCATGTCGCGGACAAGACTGGATTCGTGCAGTCACCGATCGACAATTTCGTCCTCGCGAAGCTCACCGAGAAAGGACTCACGCCATCCCGCAAAGCCGACAAACACGCGCTCATCCGCCGTGTGACTTATGACCTTACAGGGCTGCCTCCGACCCCGGAGCAGGTCGATGCCTTTGTCGGCGATAACTCCCCGAAGGCCTTCGAGCAACTCGTCGATCGCCTGCTGGCCACTCCGCAATACGGGGAACGCTGGGCGCGCCATTGGCTCGACGTCGCGCGCTATGCCGACACCACGGGCGACCGCCAGGCGGCCAGGAGCCAGCCGCTCCTCCCGCACGCTTGGACCTATCGCGACTACGTCATCGACGCGATGAACAAGGATCTGCCCTACGATCAGTTCATCCGCGAGCAGATCGCCGCGGATCGTCTTCCGGAATCCAAGCAAGAGCCCAAGCGCCTTGCTGCGCTCGGTTTCATCACTGCGGGCAAGACCTTCATGGGCAATCAGACCGAGATCATCGACGATCGCATCGACGTCGTGACGAAAGGTCTGATGGGCCTCACCGCCGCCTGCGCGCGCTGCCACGATCACAAGTTCGATCCCATCCCGACAAAGGATTACTACTCGCTCTACGGCGTCTTCAACAGCAGCGAGATGCAGGATCCGCTCCCGCTGATCGTCGAGAAGCCGGAAGCCAATCCGCACTATCAGGACTTCCTCGCCGAAGTTGCGAAGGTGGACAAGGAAGTCGAACGCTTCACGGACAAGGAAGCGGCGCGGCGCCTCGCGGGAATCCTCGGAAAAGCCGGCGATTTCATGCTAATGGCGCAGGAGTCCGAGACCTCGACCGACAGTAAGAAGAAAGGGAATAACTTCCGCCTCGCCGCCCGCGAACGCGGCCTCGATGCCGAGCTCGCCGCCATGGCGCTCGCGAAAATCAAGCCGCTCGCGAACGCCGGGAAAGCAGATCCGGTCTTCGGCCCATGGGTTTCTTTCACGAAACTTCCGCCCGCGGAATTCACCGCCAAGGCGCCCGCCCTGGCGGCTGAAGTCTCCGACTCGAAGGACGTGCATCCGCTCATTGCGAAAGCCTTTGCCGGCCAGCAGCCTGGGTCCTTGAAGGAAGTCAGTGCGATCTACACGAGCGTCCTCGCCGAGCTCCCGAAGCAGATGAAACTCAAGCCTTATGAGGGCGGCAACGGCAGCATCCGGAACAACAACTTCGACTTCGAGAAAGTGAAGAACCCGATCGCCGATCCCGACTGGGAATCGCTCCGCCAGCACCTCTTCGGCGACGCGTCGCCGATCATGCCGGATAACCGCACGCTCACCACGGCCCTGGGCGCACAGTTCATCAACTCCGAGAATGTGATTATCGGAAAACGCTACGCGATCGAGATGACGCATCCCGGCGCGCCCGCCCGGGCGATGGCCCTCGAGGATAAATCCCGTCCCAAAGACGCGCCGGTCTTCATCCGCGGCGAACCGAAGAATTTCGGACCGATCGTTCCGCGCCAGTTCCTGGAGATCATCGCCGGCGCCGACCGCAAGCCCTTCCCGCAGGACAGCAGCGGTCGCCTCGAAATGGCCCAAGCCATCACCGACCGCAATAATCCGCTCACCGCTCGCGTCCTCGTGAATCGTGCCTGGCAGTGGCACTTCGGCCAGGCCATCGTGCGCACCGTGAGCGACTTCGGCACCCGCTCCGAGCCACCGACGCATCCCGAGTTACTCGACTGGATGGCGACTTGGTTCATGGACAATGGTTGGTCGCTGAAGAAGTTGCACAAACTCATGATCATGTCCGGCACCTACCAGCAGGACAGTCGCCCGATCGCGAAGGCCATGCAGGCCGATGCCACCAATCAGTGGCTCTGGCGCTACAACATCCGCCGGCTCGATTTCGAAGAGATCCGCGACACCATGCTCGTGCTCGGCGGCAATCTCGACGGGAAGATGGGTGGCCAACCGATCGCCATCACTGCGTCCACGGGTTCCGGCAGATATGGCGGCGGCATGTTGGCCAGCATGTCCTCCGAGACGAAGAACCCGAATCGCCGGACCGTCTATGCGATGATCGACCGGGCCGCGCTGCCCGACATGTTCCAGACATTCGACTTTGCAAACCCCGACATGAGCACCGGCGAGCGTATCCTCACCACCGTGCCGCAGCAGGCGCTCTTCATGTTGAACAGCCCCTTCGTCGCTGGACAGGTGCGCAAACTCATTGCGCGTCCCGACTTTCCGACCTCCGGCAGCGCCGAGGAAAAAGT
>JANNXQ010000087.1:0-6418 GCA_031409655.1 Chthoniobacteraceae bacterium
ACCATCGCCGCGACGACCGCTTCGCCCGCGAGGATGTTTCCCTGCACCGCAAAATTCGGCCCCGTGCGCCCCCCCGCCCAATCGAGGCATTTCGCGCCAGTGAAACTCGCCGCTTTTCCATCCGCAGCGACCATGCCGACCTGCCGTCGATCCCGATCGAAATCCGCCCCGGTGAGCTGCTTCAGCACCACCTCCGGCGCCGCACCTTCCGCGAGCAATTTCAAACCTTCCGGACCGTAGGTCGGATTCGCCAGAGACTGCGTGGCCACCGCACCCACGCCGGCCTTTGCCCATGGCACGACGGCGCCCACGGCAAGGAAACGCGATTGCACCGCAACACCGACCTCACCTGTGCGCGGATCGGCAGCGACGATGGAAAACGTCGCAACGAGCGGCGTGTCCCGCGTTTGGAGTTCCTCACCCCACGCGTCAAAGGCAAGCACCGAGATGAACGCCGCAATGAGGATCCAATCCTTCATGGTGCGGCCGCGGAAGCCGCCTTTACTTTCGGCGCGGGCGCGGGCTTGTCGTCAAACCACTTCGTGAGGTCCACCGGATCGAGTGCGACTTTCGCGCCATTCGCAGGGACCTCGCGGCCGGCCGTCCAGAGGATGCCATTGACGACAAAGCGCCGCTGGCTCTCCACGCCCCAGTTGCGATGCAGATCGCAGCCGGTGAAAGCAAACGACCTCCCGCCGCCCGCGCGTTCGTAAGCCCAAGCGACTACTTCATCCCGCCCCGCGTGCGACTTTGCATCGGCGGTGGAGCGATTTTTGGCAGGCACCTGACCCATCAACAGTGGCGTCACCTTTTCCGCAAAATGCAGATTGAACAACCATCCATCGAGGGGCGCGGCAAAAGGCATCACCCCCCGCATGATGGGATGCGCAGGAAACTTCGAGAACTCCATATCCCAATGCCCGCGCGAGCCAATGTCCGGCTGCCACACCGCTCCGAGCCAGGACTTGAATGCTTCCGCCTTTTCCGCCGGCACCTCCACGGATTGATGCAACATCACCAACCCAGCACCCGATTGGACCAACTTCTCGATGCGAGTCCAGCGCTCAGGCGCGAGAAAAGGCGTCTTCGCACCTCCATCCGAAAACACCACCACCGCCTTGGCTCCCTCGAAAACGCGCTCATCGTTCGGCCATCCCTCAGCCACGAGCGTCGGCCACACTCCGGTCTCCGCCCGCAGCCAATGCATCAGCAGCGTGCAGCCAGCGAAATACTCGTGCTGGCCCGCCTTGTTGCTCACGCTTCCGGCAAGCAAAACGATCTGCGCTAGCTTCGGATCGGGAGATGCGGCTTCCAGGGGCACCTGCTGCTGCTCTGGCGTGAGTCCAAAGGCGTGAGCGGTGAGTACGATCAAGAGAAGGGAGATCCGCATAAATTTCTGGGTGGGTGTCGTCAGGTCGCACGGCTGCATGGAAATGGGAGGTCTCTAATCGCCCGTATTCACGTTATCCTCTGGCGTTACTCTGGGGAGGGAATCCACTGCGCGGCATCAATGACGACATACCCCTCGGCCCCTTGATTGGTAATCGTAATGGCGCCCGTCGTTCCGAACTCGAAAGTGCCGAGCGTCGCAAAGAGCGCTTCGATCGGGGGCGCCTCCCGTTGATTGATCGAGAGCGTCGCTTTCCCAGCCGCGTGCTCGACCTCGACCGTCACTTTGGAGGCGCGGTTGCTGTTCGCTGGCCAGGCGAGGCGCACTTCGTAACGACCGGGCTTGGGCAGGGTCGCTACGAAACGCGCGGCGGCCTTGCCATCCCGCGCCTTGCCGTCGTGCCGGTAGCCATCGCCCACAAACTTTGCGGCCGAGCTGCTCGGGATCCAGTTACCCGTCAGCTTCGCCGCGCGGTCATCGACGACGGTCCCGGCGAGTTTGACGAGCTCGAGCCCAATCCTCCCGCCCGCTCGCTCCGGGCCGGAGTATTCGAGAATTTGGCCGTCTTTCAATAGCTGCTCCCGCAGCGTGGCATACGGAACGTCCTGCACCTGCTGGCCAGCGTCGATCGCGAGGCTGGCGAGGGTCGCGACGGATTGACCTAGGATCATGAAGACGGGTTCCATCCGAATGCTGCCGTAAGCGATGTGGCTCGCCGACATGGCGACTGGCACGAGGAGATTGTCGGCCTGTCCGCGTTTCGGGAGGAGTGAGCCTTGGGCGATTTCATAGGGCGACCGCAGGCCGACGCCGATATCGCCCTCGTTCTGGACGTGACCATCCGGGGTGATGTAGCGCTGGATGTTATGGGAATCGATCCCGTAGCTCCCCATGCCGACGCTCTCGGGAGTCGGCTTCTTCTTCAGCAGTTCATTTTCCGTCATGACATAGCTGCCGATCATGCGGCGGGCTTCGCGGATGTAGAGTTGGTGAGACCAATTGCCGTTGTCCTGAAATTCATCCCTGGGCAGGCCCCACTTTTGCATGGCCTCGCGCACTTCACTGGGTACCCGCGGATCATTGGCGATAAAGTAGAGCCAACCCTTCTGATAGGTCTCGTGCTCTTTGATGATCTCGCGCCGGCGTTCGTAACTGGCGTCGGGATAGTCCCAGTTCATCCCGATGTTATCGGTGCTGAAGGGGCCGTGATTGTTGGTATCGGTCTTGTGATTTGGGATGGGATCGAACTTCCCAAAGGTATCCCGCCAGCCAGCGTCGAAGATGCGCACGAGCAATTCGTACTGCTTCGCATCATAGCCAGCAGGCTTGGGAAATGGGACGCGGTTTTCCGGGTAGTTCGTCAGGCACATCCGGAAGCAGTAGGCCTGCACCCCTTTGTCGCCTTCGCCGCGCGGCTTCGGGGGCGTGGCGCTCACGCGCGGAAGCACGCCACTCTGCGGATCGCCAGGGATGACGTAGGCGCTGATCGGCTCCTTCACCGCCCCAAAATGATGCCGGTGATGCAGGATACCCACCTGCGAGCCATTCCACTCTTCGCCATAGACGCTATTGGCCACGCGACCCACATGATACTCGACGCCCGCCGCCGCCATGAGGTCGCCCTCGTAAGTCGCGTCGATGAACATCTTTCCCTCGTAGGTCTTGCCGCTCAGCGTGGTGATCGCAGTGATCTTCGCGCCGGCCTTCCGCACGCCCTTCGCGCGATTGAGCCATTCGCCCCGCTCCACCGGGATGGCATACTCTTTCACGTACCCTTCGAAGATCTGCTCCGCGACGTGCGGCTCGAAGATCCACATGGTGCGATTCTCGCCATCCACCGCCGCGGTCCCCTGCCCTTTACCGCCATATTCCTCCTTCTTCTGCTGCTTCCACGCGCCGGGTTGGTCGTAGTGCAGCCAGACGCGATGGTAAAAGTCGCGCGCCAGGCCGCCGATGACGGACTTATTCCCGGTATCCGTGAAACCAAGCCCGCCGCTGCTCAGGCCCCCGAGATGTTTATCCGGGCTGACGATGACGACAGACTTCCCGAGCTTCCTGGCCTGCACTCCGGCGATTACTGCCGAGCATGTTCCACCGTAGATGACGAGGTCGTACTCTGCCGCTCGGGCGGAATGCATGGCGACGAATAACGTGAGGAGGAGGGTGGCGTGTTTCATGGGTGCGGCGGGTGCAAGGAGTCGGGGCGCCCTCGCCCCGCGTCTATGAGATCAACGGGGCGAGGGCGCCCCAGCTCCTTGAAGTCACTTGAAGAACTGGTGTTTCGCGTCTCCCCCCGAGAGGGCGTAGGCAAGGAGGTCGAGGATCTCGTCTTCCTTCAGCATATTGAGCAGGCCAGGAGGCATGAGGGACACTTTGCTCAACTCGCTGCTCTTGATGAGCGCTTGCGGAGCGGACTCGCTTTGCGATGGATCGCTCGGGTCGGTGTTGATGCGCACATCCCCGCCACTGCTGATATTGACCACGGTACCCATGAGGGTGCGGCCATCAGTAAGGGTGATGACGGTGGGCGTGAACTGCTCGTTGATCTCCTTGCTCGGATGGATGATCTGGTCGAGCAAGTCGCGCGGGGAGTATCGTCCACCCGCACCGCTCAGGTCAGGCCCTTGCATACCACCTTCATTCCCGAAGCGGTGGCAGGAGAAACAACCGACGGCCGTAAAGACCTTGCGGCCGTTGGCGTGGTTGCGGCCGCTCATGCCTTTCTCCGCGAGAGGCGCGAGTTCTTCGAGCGTCCAGCTTTTCACCATGCCACGGCCGGCAAAGAAGGTGGCGAGATCAGCGAGCGGGGCTTTCGTCTCCGGCTTGCGGGAGAGCACATCGGCGAGCGCGGTCTTTTCCTCCGGCGTCAAAGTCGCCTCGGTATCGCGGCGGATGTTTTCGATGAACTTGGCGAAGCTGGCGCCGCCTTTGTAACTCCCGGCTGCGCGGAGCAGCCACTCAAAGTAAGCGGTGCGCGTCTCTTTCGTCCAACCCACCTTCAGCATGCGCAGCGAGCGCCCGTATTCGATCTGCTCTTCCTGAGTCGGCACGCTGGTCAAAAGCGCCGTGCCCTTGGCCGCGGCGGTGGGCGACTGGAGATAGACGAGGGTCTCGCAGAGCAACCAGTTCAACTCGCGGGTCGGCGCGGGGAAATGCGGATCGAGCTTGGCGATCCAGCGCTGGGTGGTCGCCTCGTCGGGCTGCCCGAAACGATTGCAGGCGATCTCGACGATGCGGACCAGGGCGATCCGCTGGGTCTCCGTAAGCAAGGACCAATCCATCGATTCCAGGGCCGCAAGGATGCGCTGCTGCATGACCTTATCCGGGGCAGGACTGCCGTCGGGCCGATGAAATGGGCAGACGCCGGTGGAGCGCACCAGCGCGAGGAGCGCCTCGAGCCGCGCGGTTGCATTCGTTTCACTGACGGCTTTCTCCGCCCATTCCGCCGCTGGCTGATGCTCAATGGCAACGCGGGCAGCGGTGCGGAGAAAGCGATCGTCGCTCGAAAGATGCGGCCAGGCTTTCTCAACCGCGGCGGCATCTGCCTTCCCGTGAAAAGCTTCGAGTTCATGCCGAACCGCACGTTCCCTGGCTCCTACCATATTAGCCGTCTTTTCAATCGGTGCGGTGGGTTCGGGTCCCTTGTAAGTCACCCGATACAACGCGGATTGCACCTTGCGCCCACCCGCGCAGAAATACATGGCACCGTCCGCAGGATGGATGATGGCATCGGCGACTGCCAGCGGCGCCCCGGTGAGAAACTCTTCCTTGGTCGCCGAGTAACTCGACCCACTCGGTGCAAGGTGGACGGCGTGGATCTTCCCACGGCTCCAGTCCAGAATGAACATTGCATCCTGATACTTCGCCGGGAACTTTGCACCGTAACCGAAAGTAACTCCCGTGGGTGAGCCCGGGCCGACGGGAATCACCGGCGGCAGGTTATCGGGATAAAACTCGGGATACTTCCCGGCGCCGTTGCGCCAGCCCCATTCGCTGCCGCTGGTCACATGGCAGACCCGGGTCGGGCGATACCACGACGTATTAAAGTCGTACTCCATGTCGGCGTCGTAGGTGAAAAGCTCACCGTCGCGATTGAAGCCGCCGTCGAAGATATTCCGGAAGCCCGTCGCCCAGGCGTCGAACTTTTTCCCATCCAGCGAGACCCGATAGATGATGCCGCCAGGGCCCATGACATCGCGCATAAAACCGCGGCCATCGGGCATCCGCGGCAGGAGATGATCTTCGCCAAAGTGCTTCGGAGCGATCCAGGTGCTGACGTCGGTCGGCTTCGCGCCATTGCCGGTGATGTAGAAGATGGATTTCCCATCAGGTGCGAGGTGCAGGGAATGCACGCCATGGTCGTTTTTCGAAGTGATGGCGCGCAGGAGTTCCACCTTATCCAGCTTGTCGTCCCCATCGGAATCAGTGAGGCGGTAGAGTCCATTGGTGATCTTGGCCTCGTAATCATTCACCGAGACAAAGAGGGCGTCGCCGAACCAGAGCATCCCATTCACGCCGCGGATCGGCGCGGGCACTGGCTCGACGCTGGCAGGATCGAGCGGCTGGCCCGGCGCGGGCGCAGCGAAGCGGAAGAGTCCACCATATTGATCGCTGGCGAGGATGCGGCCCTTGCCATCGAGCGCCAGATTCACCCACGAGCCGTGCGTCTCGAAGGGGACGGTGTAAAGCAGCTCCGCCTGGAAGCCGGGGAGGAGCCGCAGCGTGGAGGCGGGCCGCACGGAATCAGGAGCGCCGACGCCTGCGGCGGAGGACTTCTTCGCCGGAGCGGCGTGGAGGGTGGCGACGCCGAGCGTGGCGAAGAGGAAGATTCGGAGGTGCATGAATGGAGTGGGACGATTACCGCGCAGAAGGGAGAACCTTTGCAACCTTGCTCTGCAATATCACCCAGGCCACGAGCGGCGGGAGGGCAACGAAGGCGCGGGTGAGAAGATTCGGCTGCCACGCGGTCCAGAGCGGCGTCGTCTCCCAGAGGAGCAAGGAGGAAAGCGCGCTGAGCGAAAGGATGGT
>JANNXQ010000088.1:0-4482 GCA_031409655.1 Chthoniobacteraceae bacterium
GGTTCAATATCCATATCCAACGCTTGAATAAACACTCCCGGGAGGCCGCCGCTCGCGGTCGCCTCCATCGTCTGCCCAGTGCTGCCGCGCCCGTCGCTAGCTTCCAAAGGAAGAGTCGCCCATGAGCGCGACCACGGACTCTCCCGGCGCTGCCGGGGGCACCGATAAAAAACGGCTGCTGGCGCTCTCGTTGGCCGCGCTCGGGGTCGTCTTTGGCGACATCGGCACGAGCCCGCTCTACGCGATGCGCGAGTGCTTCCACGGGCCGCACGGCATCGCGGCGACGCCGGCGAATGTGCTCGGCGTGCTCTCGCTCATCGTCTGGGCGCTGCTCGTGATCATTTCGCTGAAATATCTTGTCTTCATCCTGCGTGCGGACAATCGCGGGGAAGGGGGTATCCTCGCACTTTCCACACTCGTCGCGCATCTCAAACCGAGCCGCGCGCTCACCTTGCTCGGGCTCTTCGGCGCGGCCCTGCTCTACTCGGATGGGATGATCACGCCGGCCGTCACCGTGCTCGGCGCGGTCGAAGGTCTCGAGGTGGCGATGCCCGCGCTGCATCCTCTCATCGAGCCGATCACCGTCGTGATCCTCATCGGCATCTTCGCGGTGCAAAGCCACGGCACGGCGCGGATCGGCGCGCTTTTCGGGCCCGTGACGCTCGCGTGGTTTGTGATCATCGCGGGGCTTGGGGTGCGGCAGATCGTACACCAGCCGGGAGTGCTCGCCGCGCTCAGTCCCACGTATGGGCTGCAATTTTTCGTCGCCAATGGCTGGGCGGGATTTGTGATTCTCGGCGCCGTCTTCCTCGTCGTGACGGGCGGTGAAGCGCTCTATGCCGACATCGGGCACTTTGGCATCCGGCCCATCCGCGTCGTGTGGTTCGCGCTCGTGCTGCCGGCGCTGGTGCTGAACTACCTCGGGCAGGGCGCGCTCCTTCTCCGCGACCCGGCGTCGGCGGCGAATCCCTTCTTCGGGCTCGCGCCGGAGTGGGCGGTGCTGCCGCTCGTTTTCCTCGCCAGTGCGGCGGCGGTGATCGCTTCGCAGGCGCTGATCACCGGTGCCTTTTCGCTCACCATGCAAGCCGTGCAACTCGGCTACACCCCGCGCCTCACCATCCTGCACACCTCCGCCAGCGCGCGCGGACAGATCTATCTGCCGATGGTGAATTGGGCGCTCATGATCTCCTGCATCGCCCTCGTGCTCGGTTTCAAGAGCTCCAGCAATCTTGCCGCCGCTTACGGCGTCTCGATCACGAGCACGATGCTCATCACCACGGTGCTCTTTTACGTCATCGCGCGCTGGAAATGGCACTGGCACCCGGTCGTGGCCGCGGGCGTCACCGCCTTCTTCCTCCTCGTCGATCTCGCGTTCTTGGTTTCAAACTTCGCGAAAATCTTCCACGGCGGCTGGTTCCCGCTGGCCGTGAGCGCGGTCATTTTCTACCTCATGTGGACGTGGCGCCGTGGACGTGCGCGGCTCGCGAAACGGATGCAGGATCAAGCCGTTCCATTGGGCGCCATGCTCGAAGACGTGCGTAACACCGCCCCGGTCCGCGTCTCCGGCACGGCGTTTTTTATGTCTGGCAATCCGAACGGCACCCCGCCCGCGCTGCTCCACAATTTCAAGCACAACAAAGTGCTCCACGAACGCGTGGTCATCCTCAATGTCCGCACCGACGAAGTCCCGCACGTCCCGCCGGACGAACGCCTGAGCGTGGACTGTCTCGACCTCGGCTTCTGGCGCATGACGATGCGCTTCGGCTTCATGGACGAGCCCGATGTGCCGCGCGAGCTGAACCGCATCTCGAGCCCCGAGTTTGAATTCGACGCGATGAAGAGCAGCTTCTTCCTTGGCCGCGAAACCATCCTCTGCACCCGAGGCGGCGGGATCCAACGGATCGGCGCGACCGTCTTTGCCTGGATGTCGCAAAACGCCCGCGCTGCCACCTCCTTCTTCTCGCTGCCGCCCGGCAGCGTCGTGGAACTCGGCGCGCAGTTGGAAATTTAACTCCAGGCATCGTCGCCCTGCTTACGAACCCCCAAAACTATGACGACACTCACCGGGCTTCGTTTTTGGTCCATGCCCGCGATCATCGTGGTAATGCTTTGCCCGGAAATCGCCAGCGCGCAGGCGTCGGCGAATCAAGCTAATCTCAACATCGAAGGACGGCGGATCGTTTTCAAAAATGTGGTGGCGGTGCGCGGGAAGTCCAACGGCGAGGGACGGATCATCGTGCTCGCCACGGGGCAGCAGGTCTCGGCAGCGGTGGTCAAAGCGGTGCAGGACAAGGATGCGGAGGACAATGTGGATGGAGACGTGCAGCAGCCGTATCTGAAGGCGGTTTTCCAGGAGGATGGCGCTTTGCGGGTCGTGATCGGCAGGGGTGGCAATAGTTCCTTTGGCGAGCGGGGAGCGCCGCTCGAAGGCCAGGCCACGGTGGCCAATGGGCGCATCCGCGGAGCGGTAAAGCTGATCAAGACGGGCGACTTCGCCAAAGAGATTGATTTCAACTTTGACGCGCCGATCGATGCGGAGCTGAAAGTCGCCGGGCCCGAGAAGCTCGATCCGCCCGTGACGCCGACGCTCAACGGGAAGTATGTCGGGAACGGTAAAGCAAGTGCGATGAAGTTTGTCTCGGTGGAGGAGCACGAGGCGTTCAACGGGCAGGAGGCGGTGACGCTGATTTTTACGGAGAAGGATCATCGCGCGGCGAAGAAGCCGTCGTTCGACGCGTCGTTCGGAAAATTTGGCAGCGCGCTCGTTCTGAATGTCCACCGCGATGGTGGGATTTTCGGCTGCCAGGTTTCGCACAGCGCGCTGGCTAAAAAAGGGTTCACTTCGCTGGGGCAGATTCACATGGTGGAGTTTGAGATCGCGGGCGGAAATGTGATGGGTCAAGTCAGCACCGGCGGGATGCTCGAGTTCTTCGGAGACAAGTGGGAGGTCGATCTGAAGTTCGCGGCGCCTTTACCCGAGAAGCTCCGCAATGCTCCGGCCGCGTTGCCGAAACCGGCAGCCAGCGAACCGCGCGAATCCACGAAGAATGCGCCGAGAGCGCCGGCGGGTCCGCGCATCGCGGCGCGGAAATTGCCCCTGCCGAATGATGCCACCGACGTCCAATTCAAGCAGCTCGTGCAGCACATTCAGTTTTCCAGCGCGCTCCCGGTCGAGGCCGTGGCAAAGGAATTTTCGAGCAAGCTCAAGGAGCAGGGCTGGAAGGAGGGTGGCGGAAGTTTGCTGGGGAAGAAGAATGCGATCCTCAAGCGCGAGCAAGGCGAGGCAAAGCTGACGATCATGATCCAGCCGGAGGCGACGGGGAGCGTGGTGAAGGTCTTCACCGAGGGGCTCGACTGGAGCGGTGGCGACGAGGCGAAACCAGCCGCGATCAAGAAATCCAAGGACGACGACGATGGCGATGAGCTTGAGAAACAAGCGGAGAAGTTGCTCAAGGACGCGCTGAAGAGATTACCGAAGGGGCTGTAGCGCCCGCCGGAAAAGCGCGAGGTGGGCGGGCCCGCTGGCAAGCCGCCGCGCCGGGGATTTTCAGTTTGCGCTTTCTGCCTGGCCGCCGAGAATCCCCGCCCTTTCCCGATCCCCGATCCACCCATGAATAAACCGAAAGTCCTCGTCGCCGATCCTGTTTCTGAACGGGGAATTGCGGAACTCGCTGAAGGCGGGTTGCTCGATGTCACCGTCAAAACGGGTCTCAAGGAAGAACAACTTCTCGAAATCATCGGGGAATTTTCCGGCCTCGTGGTGCGCAGTCAGACGAAGGTGAATGCGCGGGTCATCGAGGCAGCGACGAAGCTGAAGGTGGTCGGGCGCGCGGGCGTGGGCGTGGACAATGTGGATGTGGATGCGGCAACGAAGCGCGGCATCATCGTGATGAACACGCCCGGCGGAAATACGATCTCCACAGCCGAGCACGCCTTCTCGCTGATGGTCTCGATCGCCCGGAAAATCCCCGCGGCGGACGCTTCGATGAAGTCGGGAAAGTGGGACCGGAAGAGCTTTGAAGGGGTGGAGCTTTACAGCAAGACGCTGGCGATTCTCGGGATGGGCCGCATCGGCACGGAGGTGGCGCGGCGGGCGATGGCCTTCGGGATGCGCGTGCTGGCCTATGATCCGTATCTCTCGGCGAGCCGGGCGCGGTCGCTCCAGGTGGAACTCGTCGAGAGCCTCGATGACATCGTGGCGGAGGCAGACTTCATCACCATGCACATGCCGCTGACGCCGGAGACGAAGGATATGCTCGATGTGCGGCGGCTGGCGCGGGCGAAGAAGGGGGTGCGGATCGTGAACTGCGCGCGCGGCGGTCTCGTCAATGAAGCGGCGCTCGCGGCCGCACTGAAGAGCGGACACGTCGCCGGCGCGGCGCTCGATGTTTTCGAAGTGGAGCCGCCACCCGCGGATTCGCCATTGCGCGATGCACCGAATCTCGTGCTCACCCCGCACCTCGGTGCCTCGACCGCCGAGGC
>JANNXQ010000089.1:0-22191 GCA_031409655.1 Chthoniobacteraceae bacterium
TGATCGCCAGCATGCTGCCGGCGAAGCCAAGGCGGCTCTGCTCCGCACCGTTCTGCGCGCGGGAGGTAGCCACGTTTTCCAGGCCCGTGGTGATCTGCGCAGTCGTCAGCGCCGCGAGGTTCGTCGCGCCGGTGATCGTCGAGACGTTCGTGGTGAGCGCCGACTGGGTGATGTTCAGGCTCTGCGCACCATCTTCGGAGGTCGAGACCGAGAGGGTCGTGCCGCCGAAGAGAGCCACACTGTTGAAAGTGTTGCTCGTGATGTTGGTCAGTTCGGCTTTCAGCGCGGTGAACTCGGTGTCGTAGTTCGCCTTGTCCGTCGTGCTCTTGGTCGCATCGCTGCTGAGCGTCTTCAGCTCGGCGATCCGCTCCAGCACTTTGCCGGCGGTCTTCAACGAGCCATCCTGCGTCTGCAGGAAGCTGGTGGCATTGGCCACGTTGTTGGAGACGGCGTCGGTGCGCTTGAGCGCGGCTTCCAACTTCATGGAGACCGCGAGACCACCGGCGTCATCGGCTGGGGTCACGATCTTCGATCCGCTCGAGAGCCGTGCGAGGCTCTTCTGCAGCATGGAGTTGTTGTTGTTGAGGTTCATCGACGCGATGGACGCCGACGTGTTCGTATTGATGACTAGTGACATGTGTCTGTGTTCTTTCTTGAATGACTGCGGCGACTTCCGTGTCGCGACGGGCCATTGGGACTCGGTGGCTGGCCTCACCGGTCGGCGCAGATGCGCCGACACTGTTGGGTTCGGCAGTTCGGCGCAGGACTTTAGGGCTTTTGATGGAAATTATCACTTCGCCTGAGCACGGGACGTGATGCCACACGAATGCCCAATGAAGCCTGCCGAAACACTGAACCGCCTCGACCGCGCACGTCGCTCCCGACGGAGCCGGGTTCGGGATTGGGCATTCGTCATGCAGGCTTCCCTGCTCCTGCCGTTTTCCCCGCTTCTCGCAGAACCGGCCAGTCCACCGCCCATTCGCCCGCCGTTCGGACTCGCTTGGGAGAAACCAGAGATCGACCTCGAGGAAGCGCTGCTCGGGGGGAGCGGTCGCATCGTCGAGCGGAAGAAAACCCGGGGAGAAGGCGAGAGCTGGCACGTCGAAGGCCTCCCCCAGGCCGCCCTGCAACGCGCCACCTTCCACCTTCGCAGCCGCCGTCTCGTCGGCGTGGAACTACACTACGGCAAGGAAGACTGGAGCACGGAGAACTACGAACAATTCATGGAAAGCGTCCGGCTGGGGCTCGAAGCGAAATTTGGCGCGGGCGCGCTGATCGCCCGCAAGCAGGACACGGAGCGTGGCCTCCTCCAGACGCTCCTCGGCTACCGCTGGGAGCAGCCCTCCGGCTCGATCGAGCTCGTCTATTTTGCCGCGCAAAATCCGGAAAATCTCTACCGCGCGGTGAGCGTCCACTACGCCGCGCCCAGTGCCGCGGCGCCCGAGGCCCCACCGCCACTGCCCGCGGTCGCGCCCGTTTCCTCAGCACCCCTGCTCCCGCCTTTGCCCGAGAAATAAGCGGGACGCGAGTTTACCCGCGCGCGCTCTTGCGCTAGGGCATCGGGCTATCCCTCCTCCGACACTCATCCTCGCCTCCGCCTCGCCGCGCCGCCGTGATCTTCTCGAGCGCGACGGCTACACTTTCACCGTCGTCCCGGCCGAGGTCACCGAAGTGGCGCCGCCACATCTCACGCCCGGGGAAGTCACGCTCGCCAACGCGCGCCTCAAAGCGAAGGCAATCGCCGCGGCGCATCCCGGGGCGCTGGTGCTCGGCGTGGATACGGTGGTCGCTTTTGAAGAGGAGGTCTTCGGCAAACCCCGGGACCTGGAGGAGGCGCTGACGATGGTGAGCCGGATGGCGGGAAAGGTGCATGAGGTCTGGTCCGGCGCGTGGCTGGTGCGCGGACCCCACGAGACGGGATTCACGGAGGTCACCAGGGTCCGCTTTCGATCGCTCGACGAGTCGCAACTGCGCGCCTACCTCGCGCGCATCGGTCCCCTCGACAAGGCCGGTGCCTATGCCGCGCAGGACGATCGCGGCGAACTCATCGAGCACGTCGAGGGCTGCTTTGACAACGTCGTCGGGCTGCCCATGAAAGCGCTCGCGCGGGCGCTGCAAAAGTTCGCGCCCTCGTCGCGTGACAAGTGAATCGCGAACTGCGAAAAGTTTCTTTCTTCTCTTCCTTCCCCATGAAACCTACCTCCATCCTCAATCCATCCACCGACGCATTTTCCCGCCGCAAATTTCTCGGCACCAGCTCCAAGGCGATCGCCGGCGGTGCCCTGCTCGGTGCGCTTTCCGTCGAACGCTTTGCCCACGCCCAGGGTTCGGGCGATCTGAAGCTCGCACTCATCGGCTGCGGTGGACGCGGCACCGGCGCGGCGAATCAGGCGCTCAAAGCTTACAAAGGGCTGAAGCTCGTCGCGGTCGGTGAACTTTACGCCGACCGCGCGGAACTCGGGGTGAAGAATCTCGCCAGCCAGCACCCGGATCAGGTCGATGTGCCGAAGGAGCGGCAGTTCCTCGGCTTCGAGGCTTACAAGCAGGCCATGGCGGTGGCCGATGTCGTGATCTGCGCGACGCCGTGCATGTTCCGCCCGCAGATGTTTGAGGAAGCGATCCGGCAGGGCAAACACGCCTTCCTCGAGAAGCCAGTGGCCGTGGACGCGCCCGGCGTGCGCCGCGTGCTCGCCGCTTACGCGGAAGCGAAGAAAAAGAATCTCAAGGTCGGCGTCGGCATCCAGCGTCGGCACCAGAAGGGCTACCTGGACGGCATCAAGCGCATCCAGGACGGCGCCCTCGGCCAACACATGTACTACCGCGCGATCTGGAACATGGGCGCCGCCCGGGCGCTGGTGCCGCGGAAAGACGGGATGAGCGAACTCGAGTTCCAGCTTCGCAATCAGTTTTACTTCGCGTGGCAGTGCGGCGACATCAATGTCGATCAGGGTCTGCACAATGTGGACGTGATCAACTGGATCAAAGGTGCCTACCCGATCTCCGCGCGCGGCATGGGCGGGGCCGAAGTCCGCAAGGACGGAAACTCCGGCACGGTGAGCGATCATGTGCATGTGGAGTTCGAGTACGCGGACGGCACGAGGCTCTTTCAGGTGAACCGCCAGATCCCCGGCTGCTGGGCCTACGTCGGCGAGACGGCCGTCGGCACCGAGGGCTCGTCGGATTTCGCCGGTGGCTCAAATGTGTTCACCATCACCGGCAAGAATGCCTGGCGCTTCGACAAGAAAGCCGAGGATCCGAAGGATCCCTACCAGCAGGAACACGACGACCTCTTTGGCGCGATCATCGGCAACAATGATTACAACGAAGCCGAGCGCGGCGCGCTCTCGACGATGAGCGTGATCATGGGCCGCATGGCTGCCTACTCCGGTAAGGAAATCATGTGGGAGGATGCGCTCAAGTCCGAGCGGGAGATCGCGCCCATCATCAAGTCCTTCAACGATGAGCCCCCAGTAAAACCCGGCCCCGACGGCGTCTATCCGCGCCCAATCCCCGGCACCTCAGAGCCGGTGTAAGTTCCCCACACTCGGTGGCTAGGGCGAAACGGCACACTAACGGGCGATCTTAGGGCTTTGCGAATGTCGCGCATTACCTCGGCATTCCTCGGCTTCCTATTTGGTGCCGCGGTCTTCGGCTTCGGGTGGTATGTCGACGATCGCCATGCGGTCCTTCGTCGACTTCCTGCGCAAATTCCTTTCGATTCGACGGGATGGAAGGAGGGCGACTCCTTCGCACGAGGTCGCATGTATCGAGACTTGGTCAAAGTGCTTCAGGAACTTCGTCCGACAGACAAGCGAGCGGAAGTGTTACTCGGACCTCCCGGGGTCACCGACAAGGATTACCTAAACGCTGCCGAAGTCTATTTGGTCTACCAAATCGATTTGGGGCAATACATGGGAGGCATGCCATTCCTCTACAAGCTCGGCCTGGCATTTCACAAGGACGGGAGTTTCTCGCATGTCGCAACGTGGGATTGACGACCAAATACTGCTCTCACCAAGCAGCCTAAATCGTGATCAGAGTCGTCACGGGTCTCAAGCGAGACGCTATTTCGGCACGAACTGCAACTCCGGCGACGCCGTCTCCTTGTAGCCTGCGGGGATGTCGAAGGCGTTGGCTGGGACTGGCGTTTCCTTCACGGAGATGGTCGTCGTCGTCACCTTCTTGCCGCCGAGCACCAGTTCGGTCTTCATCGTCATCCCGGGGAAGCTTCCGGGGTCGGGCATCAGCCCCTGCTGCGAAAGGGCGAGTGGGCTGCCTTGCACGGCGGCGAGTTGCGCCTGGATGGTGGCGTAGTTGGGAAATTCTCGGGCGATCCAATAGGTGACCGAGAGCCCGCCGAGGTCGCATTTGAAAATCTCGCACTGGTGTTCGCCGACTTTTTCCTTCTTCCCGGTGGACTTGAGCTCAGGCGCTGGGGCCTCGCCGCGTTTCTTGCGCAGTTCCTCGAGCATCGCCTGGCTCTGCGCCGCGGGGATCTTCATGAAAGTGCGCTCGCCGTGCTTGAGCGTGAAGGCGTCGCCGGTCGTTTTGTCGGTGATGATGCTCAGGGCCTGCGCGATATCGGCGCGGGATTTGCCGTCCTTGATGCGGATGGTCTGCTCCCCGGACTGACCCGCTCCTTCCACCTTCTGTACGAGGACGAGATCGGCCTGCGCCACTCCGACGAAAAGTGCGAAGGCGGAAATCGCCGAACCGACCCATGATCGCCGCGAAGGAATCGGGACCCCGCCGTTAGAGTCCCCCATCGCTCGGAGCGCCGATGAGTTCGCGATACTGAGCGGGGTTTTTGAGTTCCTCGACCTCTTCGCCGGCCTCGATGCGGATCTGGAAGATCCAGCCTTCGCCGTAGGGATCGGTGTTCAGCAAAGCGGGGTTGGCGGTGAGCGCTTCGTTCACCGCGGTGATGGTGCCGGAGATCGGCGAGTAGATGTCACTCGCGGCTTTCACGGACTCCACGACGCAGGTCTGCTGCTCCGCCTTTACCTGCGCGCCCACTTTCGGCAACTCCACAAAGACGACGTCCGTGAGCTCATGCTGGGCGTGGTCGGAGATGCCGACGGTGCCGGTCTCGCCATCCATGCGGAGCCATTCGTGAGAGGGGGCGTAGAAGAGACCATCGGGGACGTTCATGCGAGAAGTTGGGAGTTAAAGGGTGATTGTTGAAGAGCACCAGTTGTGAGAGGAAAGCGGGCTCGCGACAAGACTCGTGTGCAGGACCGACGGCGCTCAACCCTCAACGCTCAACTATCCGCCCTCCGCAGTGGCTTCTTCTCGATCACCGCCGGATAGAGCCGGCCCCGGATGTCGATCTCGATGGGCTCATTGATGCGCGCATGCTCGACCGGGACGTAGGCCATGCCGATGCCCGTCTTAAGCGTCGGCGAGAGCGAACCACTGCTCGTCTCGGCGATCTTCACGCCATCCTTGAAGACTCCGTAATGCGAGCGCGGCGGCGGACTCGGCGCGGTCATTTTGAAAGGCACGAGCCGGCGCTTCAGCCCCTCGCTCTTCTGCTGCACGAGAGCCTGGCGCCCGATGAAGTCGGGCTTGTTCAGATCGACGAAGATGCCGAGCCCCGCGTCGAGCGGCGTGGTCTCGGGCGAAAGATCGGAGCCATTGAGCGGGTAGCACATTTCCAGGCGCAGCGTGTCGCGCGCACCGAGGCCGCAGGGCTTGATGCCAAATTGCGCGCCGCGCGCGAGGATGTCGCGCCAGGCCTTCACTGCGCGCTCGTCCACGCAGAAAACCTCAAAGCCGTCCTCACCGGTATAGCCAGTCCGGGCGATGTAGTAAGGCGCGCCGTCGATATCGATGCGCAGGATTTCGTTCCGCGCCGGGCGTCGATATTTTTCCCCAAAGAAGGCATCGAAGAGCTGCGCCGCGCGCGGCCCCTGGACCGCGAAGCCCGCGAACTCGCCGCTCGCATCCACGAAGTCGATCCCCCCCGCGAGGTGCGTCTGCATCCAGGCAAAGTCCTCATCGATTTTCGCGGCATTCACCACGAGCAGCCAGCGCTCGGAGGCGAGCCGATAGACGATGAGGTCGTCGATCACGCCGCCGCGCTCGTTGAGCAGGAAGGTGTATTGGCATTCGCCGATATCGAGACGCTCGACGTTGTTCGTGAGCAGGCGATTGAGCCAGTCGCGCGCCCCCACGCCTTCCACGAAAAACTGCCCCATGTGCGAGATGTCGAAGATCCCGAGACTGCCGCGCACCGCGTGATGCTCTTCGAGGATGCCGGTGTATTGGACCGGCATGGACCAGCCGCCGAAATCGACCATCTTCGCCCCGAGCCGGACGTGCTCATCGTGGAGCGGGGTTTGTTTTAAGGGAGCATCAGGCACGGCGAGAAGGCTAGGCCCGAGGGGACGGGTGTCTAGCGGCATTTCCACGCCCCGCCGCACTGGTCGAAAGATTTTGGCAATCCGGGTGACGGCGTCCATCCTCCCCCCGGTGCGGCATGAAGCGTGTTCCTTGGCCTCCCTCGCGAGGTTTGGCCAGCAAGGCCGTCCGCCGCGTCGATCCAATCCGAATCCCTTTGCCCCATGAGGTCGAACCCGAAGAATAAATTTTCCCTGACTCCGCGAAAAGCGATCCAGATCGGCGTCGTGCTGCTCGTCGTGCTCGGGGTGTTCGGCGGCCTCGGCTATCGCTGGATGCAGAGTTCGCGCTACGCCAAGGCCCTTCGCGATGCCGAAGATTTCCTGCGCCTCGGCGATCCGCGCAGCGCGGTCTTTGCCGCGAAACGGGCCGCCCGAATCCGCGAAGATTCCGTACCGGCCGCCCGGATGCTGGCCGAGGCCCTCGAAAGAACGGGTTCCATGGAGTCCGTGCTCTGGCGGAAAAAAGTGGTGACCCTCGCACCGGGCGACTGGCGGGATCACATCGCCTTTGCCGCCGGCGCGATCCGCTTCCGCGATCCCAAACTGGCCAGCAGCGCGCTCGCCGGCGTGGACGCGACGGGCCGACAGCATATCGACTATCACCGCACCGCCGCCGATGTGGCGCTCGCGCTCGGGAAGAATGTCGAGGCCGAAGACGCGCTCAACGAGGTCCTGCGGCTCGATCCCTACGACACCGAACGCGAGCTGAAGCGGGCGGTGCTCCGGCTGGCCTCGCCCGAGCAGGAAAAGAGCACCCTCGCAAAGGCCCGCATCGAGGAGCTGAAAGACGATCCGCGCCTGCGCCTGATCGCGCTGCGCGTCCTCGTGCGCGAAGCGATGCGCGCCAATGCCCGGCCGGAGCTGCGGCTCGCCCTTTCCAGCATCACCCCGATCGCGCAGTCCCCGTTGCGCAACGATCCGCGGCTTGGCGAATTTGCCTCCGAACTCCTCGCCGAGCCCGAGGCCACGATGGATGACTGCCTGCTCGCTCTCGAAGTCCTCCGGCTGATGGGTGATCCCGGTTATCAGGAAAAGCTGCCGCGGCTCGAAACGGCGAAGCACTCCGGCGCTGCCGACATCGGTGATGCGCTCCTCTGGATGAATACGCGGAATCTCGTCCTGCGCGGACAGGACTGGGTGTCGAAGTTGCCCGAGGAATTGCGCACTTCGCCCGAGGTCCAGCTCGCCAGCGCGGATGCCAGGATGCTGACCCGCGATTGGCCGGCCGCGCAGGCCCTGGTGGAAGGAAAAGACTGGGGTGACTTTGAAGCGGATCGGCACGTCATCAGCGCCATCGTCTGGCGGGAACTGGACGACAGCCAGCGCGCGAATGCGAGCTGGGGGCTGGCCGAACTGCGGATGCAGCAGGACGTGAATCGCCTCCGGCGGCTTGCCGAGTTCTGCGCGCGCTGGGGCGCGGAGGCCGAGAAGGAAAAACTCTGGTGGCTGCTCGTCGCCTGCCCTGGTGATCACAAGGTCGTGCTCGAGAAACTTTTTAACCTCTGCCTGAAACGCAAAGACGGCGACGGACTGCACCGCGCCGTGAAGGCGATCTACCTCAAAAATCCAGAGGACCCCGCCGCGATGAACAACTACGCGTGGCTGGCGCTCCTGCGGGGCGAAGACCTGCCGACGGCGCACACCCTGGCGGACAGCGTCTTCGCCGCGAATCCCGCGATCGGCCCCTTCGTCTCCACCTACGCCTACTCCCTGCATCTGCGGGATCGCACCCCGGAGGCCGTGAAAGCGCTGGAAGCCCTGCCCCCGTCCGCCCTCCGCACGCCCGTGGTCGCCGGTGCCTATGGCTATCTGCTCCTCGCCACGGGACAGGCAGAGAAAGGCGCCGAGTTCATCAGCCTGGCGCGGCGCAGCCCGGATCTCCTGCCCGAGGAGGCGCGCCTTTTCCTCGAGAAAAAGCGCGAGACCATCGATCGCTCGCTCGACGTGCCCGACCTCCGCATCTTTTCCTCCGACCCATGACGCCGACCGCTTCCCCGATCTTGCTACCCGCCGAGACGCCGCCCACGCGGGTGAATGTGGCCGGCTGGGCGTGGGGCCTCGCCATCGCCGGGGTGTGGCTCTGGACGTGGCGGCACCTCGCGCTGGCCTGGGGTGCGTTCCCGAATTACGAATACGGCTACGCCGTCCCCTTCCTCGCGCTCTACCTCGCCTGGCAGCGGCTCTCCGCAGACCCCGACGCACTTTCCCCGAAGAATCCGCGCGCAATCGGCGGCGGCCTTTTCGCCGTGGTGGCCTGCGGCGCGTGGGGCGGCTTCATGCTCGGCGAACTCCTGCGCTGCATCGATCCCGTGTGGCGTCCCATCGGCCTCCTGCTCATGGCGGCCTGCACCGCGCTGACGACCGCGTGGCTGCTGCGCACCGGCGGCTGGCGGCTGCTCGCCTGCGTCGCCTTTCCACTCGCCTTCACCTGGGTCGCGGTGCCGTGGCCGACTTTCATGGAGGCGTCTCTCACCAAAGGGCTGAAGCACTTTGTCACCGCGACGAATGTGGAGGCGCTGAACGCCATCGGCGTCGCCGCGATCCAGCAGGGAAATGTGATCGATCTCGTGGGCGGCACCGTGGTGGTGGATGGGGCCTGCAGCGGCGTCAATTCCCTGCAATCGAGCCTCATGATCGCGCTCTTTCTCGGGGAACTTTTCCGCTTCGGCTTTGGTCGTCGCGTCTTCCTCATCGCCGCCGGGCTCGGCATTGCGATCTGCGGAAATATGGTGCGCACTTTCTCCCTCGCCTGGCTGGTCCATCGGGAGGGCCATGGCGCCGTGGAACGCTACCACGACACCCTCGGCCTCGTGGCCATCCTCGCGATTTACGCCGCCATCATCGCCCTCGGCTGGCTGCTCGCGCGCTCCGGCCTGCCACCGCGCCCGCAGAGCTTGCCGCAAGCCGGCGCAATGTTCGCCGCCGCACGCCAGTCTCCTTTTGCGGCGGGCTTCGGCGCGGTCGCATTTCTGGCCGTGCCGGTGCTGGCGCTCGGCTGGTTTGCCGTGAGCCCGGGCGGCGAGATCCGGCAGCAACACAGCGCGCTCTTTTTCCTCCGCGACCAGCCCGTGCCGCCGCGGTGGAAGGCGGAGCCGGTGAAGCTGACAAAGACGGAAAATGACGCGCTCGGTTTCAGCGAAGGCGAAGCCCTGCAACTGACCACGCCGACCGGCGCGGAAGGCACCATTTTCCACTTCTTCTGGGCCCCAAATGCCACCCACGCGACGCTCTTCTACGAACACACCCCGGACGTCTGCATGCCCGGCGCGGGCTGGCAGCTCACGAGCCCGCCGCACGTCGTCACGGTGCGCGTCGGTGGCGCGGAGACTGCCGCCCGCATCTTTGAGTTTCAGCGCGAAGGCGGCCAGACCTCGGCTCTCCAGATGATCTGGAATGGCGGCGAGTCCGCGGTGATCGGGAAGATGAACAATGCCGAGGCGCGCGTGGGCCGGCTCGGACTGCTCTGGAAAGGCCCGCGCCGACGCGGCATGGAAGTAATCACGGCCTTCGTCGCCGGCGGGCTCGACGACGCCCGCCGCATCCGCGAGGTCGAGTCGATGCTCAAAAATTTCCTGACCGCGAATCCGACCGCCGACCTCCGCTGAGGCCACGGTGGATGGCGCGCTCCGAGCGCCATGGCAGAGCTGCGCCGCAGGCCATTCTTTGAGGCAGGCGCTGACGCGCGAGCGTTTGTCATGGCGCTCGGAGCGCGCCATCCACTGAGCCCGCTACGTCACCAGCACGGCCTTGCTTTCGTCCTCTTGGTACGCGGCGTTCATGAGCAGTGTCTGCCACGGACAATCGATCGTTCGCTTCCCGCAGCGCTCACTCGGATGCTCGGAGACCTTCCCGCGCTTCCACGAAATAATCTCGTAAACCGCGCGCAACCCGGAGGTCTCGCCCACCTCGGCATGCACGATCTCGCCGGCCTGGAAATTCACGAAGCCCGACTGCCCACCGGACTCAAATTCGATCATCGTGGTGTCACCTCCGAGACACTTGAGCTGCAGGATGTCCACGGGCGTCACGTTCTTCAGCGTCGCGCTGAAATCTTCGTCTGCCGGGCCGGACAGTTCGGCATTGAGGGCCGCGCGGATTTTCTCCAGGAGCGGCGCCATCTGCAGCGGCTTCTGGAGGAAATCGAGGACGCCGAGCGCCGCCGAATTCATCTCATACTCCGGGAGCGTGGAGGCCGTCATCACGATGGCCCGCGCGGAAGGATGGGCCTCGGACATTTTCACCAGGAAATCCAGGCCACTGCCGTCCGGCAATCCGATGTCCACGAGGAGCAGATCGATCGGGATGCCGACCACGCGGAGGGTTGCGTCTTCCACACTGCGTGACCAGAGGAGCCGGCAGGAGGGCAGTGCTTTCAGCACGGTGCGCTCGATCAGCAGACCGGTGACCGGGCAGTCTTCGAGGAGGAAGATGATGGGGTTTTGGGCAGGCATTGGCGGTCAGTGCAGAACCGCGCACGCGTCACGCGACACAGCCCGGCACTTCAGGCAAAGCAGTGCCGATGCCACCGCCTGCGGGGAAAAAGGAATGGCCCGCGGGCGGCATCTGCGGAAAGGTGCCGCCCCTTGGACGACCGCACCTCCTTTGCCACGCTGCTCCGCCAGCCCGAGCCGATCCTCGCCCTCGCCCCCATGCAGGACGTCACGGACCTCGCCTTCCTGCGACTCATGACGACCTACGGCGGCGCGGACCTGTACTGTACAGAATACTTCCGCGTCCACGCGGACTCCCGGCTAAACCCCGGCATCCTTTCCTCCATCACCGAGAACCCCACCGGGCGGCCCATCGTGGCCCAGATGATCGGGCAGGACATCCCGGCGCTCGTCCGCATCGCCCGCGAGCTGCAGCAGCACCCCATCGCCGCCGTGGATCTGAATCTCGGCTGCCCCGCGCCGGTGGTCTATCGGAAGTGCGCCGGCGGCGGCCTGCTCCGCGATCCGCAGAAGGTGGACGCCATCCTCGGTGCGCTGCGGGCGGCCGTCACCGTTCCCTTCACGGTGAAAACGCGGCTCGGCTTCGATCAAACGGAGGTCTTCGACGAGTTGCTCCCCATCTTCGCGCGGCACTCGCTCGACTTGCTCACCGTGCATGGCCGCACCGTCCTCGAAATGTATCGCAGCGCCGTGCATTACGAATTCATCGCCCGCGCCGTTGCCGCGATGCCCTGCCCCGTGCTCGCCAATGGCAACGTCTGCTCCGCCACGAAAGCCGCCGAAGTCCTGACCCTCACCGGCGCGCGCGGCCTCATGATCGGCCGCGGTGCCATCCGCAATCCGTGGATCTTCCGCCAAATCCGCGAGCACCGCCGCGGCTCCCCCATCTTCCAACCCACCGGGCGTGAAGTCCTCGGCTACATCCACGCCCTCTACGCAGCCGTCTGCTCACCCGAGGTTGCCGAGGTCTCGCAGGTCCAGAAGATGAAAAAATATCTCAACTTCATCGGCCTCGGCGTGGAGCCGACCGGCACTTTCCTCCACGCCATCCGCCGGGTGCTGACGCGGGAGGATTTCTTCCGCATCTGCACCGAGCATCTCGATCACGGAGACGCGATGCCCCTCGATCCTTTTCCCATCACCCTCCAGCCCACCGACAACCTCGCCGGAGAACACTTGTGAGGAGGCCGCTCAGAACTCGAACGGAAACAACTGCTGGATTCGTTGACTGATAAGCCGGCGGCGTTCCTTGCTGACGATTCCTCGCCGCTCGCGCAGACCAGCCTTGGCGACGAAGTGCATTGCATCCACGCGGCAGAGCGTTTCCCAATCGAGCCCGTCAGCTCGATCGAGGATGACCTCCACCGGCTTCAAGTCGCGCTGCAACGGCCCGCGCAGGGTACGGCACAGCAGTACATTGATGCGATCAAAGGCCGGGTTGGCGACGTGCTGGACGTTGGAGAAGATCACGCACGGATGCGGACCTTCGACCGGAAAATCATCCGTCCAGATTTCCCACGGACTCATCAGTCGCTCGCCTTGCCTCAGTGATTTTCAAACGCGGCCCAGTCATCCGCCTCGTAGGATTCCGCCAGCCGCCCCGGCTCGATGACCACCACGCTCGCATCCTTCACTGGAGTCAGTTCGACCACCACACCGGCGCGATTCTGCAGAGGGATCACCTCACCAGCCATCGCCTGATCGCAGACCGAGTCCAACTGCGCCCGTGCGTCGTCTGTGGTAATCACTTTCATGGGCAAATGGTGCCACGAGGGGCTCGATAGCGCTACGTCACGGATGCACCGCAAAGCCAGCTCTCGGCATCGGTGGAAAACTCGCTAAAGGAACATCGCTCCATGACTCCATCCCGCCTGCGTTTCCACCTCGAAGCCACCGCCACCGGCACCCGTGCCCGCGCGGCGACGTTTCACACTTTGCACAATGAGGTGCGGACGCCGCTCTTCATGCCGGTGGGCACGCAGGCCACGGTAAAGGGCCAGCTCACGCAGGCGCTTGAAGACGCGGGGTCGCAGATCCTGCTCGCGAATACTTACCATCTCCTGCTGCGCCCGGGGCCCGAAGTGTTCCGGCGGCTGGGCGGGATTCACGAGTTCATGAGTTGGAAACGCTCGGTGCTCACGGATTCCGGTGGGTTTCAGATTTTCTCGCTGCCGCACTCGCGCTCGATGAGCGAGGCGGGCGCGGCCTTCCAAAGCTACGTGGACGGCCGCACGATCCTCCTGAGCCCGGAGCTGAGCATCGAGACGCAGAAGGCGATCGGCAGCGACATCATGATGGTGCTCGACCAGTGCATCCCTTCCACCGCGGATGAAGCGGCGGCGCGCGCGGCGCTCGAGATCACGCAGCGCTGGGCGGCGCGGAGTATGGCGGCGCGCGGCGATTCACCGCAGTCGATGTTTGCCATCGTGCAAGGCGCGCTCTTTCCGGAACTGCGGCGCGAGAGCGCGGCGGGGCTGTGCGAGATGCCGTTCGATGGCTTTGCGATCGGCGGGCTCGCGGTGGGCGAGGCGCGGAGTGAACGCGAGGACATGTGCGAATTCACCGCGCAACTCCTGCCCCACGATCGTCCGCGCTACCTCATGGGTGTGGGCACGCCGCTCGATATCCTCGAAGCCGTGCATCGCGGCGTGGACATGTTTGACTGCATCATCCCCACGCAAGTCGCGCAGCGCGGTGCGGCCTTCACTTCGCGCGGTTATCTCCAGCTCCGGCGCGGCGTATACAAATTCTCCGAAGACGCGCTCGATCCGCTCTGCGGGTGCCCGACCTGCGCCCGCTACTCCCGCGCCTATCTGCATCATCTCGCAAAGACCGGCGAGCACCTCGGCTGGCAGCTCCTCGGGCAGCACAATCTGCACTTCTACCACCAGCTCATGCGCGAGATCCGGCAGAGCATTTTTGAGGATCGCTTCCTCGATCTCTATCGGGAAAAGCGCGCCTTTCTGCACGAGACGGATTGCGAAAATCCGGTCCACATGCAGAAGCCGAAGAAGCGCCTGGCATTTCATCTCGGCGACTACGAGGTGCATCGTGCGCCGGAAGGATTTTGCAGCATCCGCCAGATTTCTTCGGGCGAAATCATGCACTCGCGCACGCCGCCGATGGAGGAGGCGCAGCGCCTTTACATCGGGCAGTCAAACCTCGCGGAGCGTCTGCGGGCGGAGGAGGAAAGTGCGCTCGTCATCTGGGACATCGGCCTCGGTGCGGCGACGAACGCGATGGCGGCGATTCACTGCTACGAAGCGCAGGCCGCTGACGGACCCGTGCGACCGATGCGCGTCGTGAGCTTTGAGAACGATCTCGATTCACTGCGACTCGCCCTCCGGCACAACCGCGAATTTACCTATCTGCGTCACAGCGGCCCAGCGGCGATCCTCGCGGCGGGCGAGTGGCAATCGCGCCCGTATCCGGGCCTGAGCTGGTCGCTGATGCACGGGGATTTTTCCGCGACGCTCGCCGCCGCGCCCGCGCCGCCGGACGTGATTTTCTTCGACATGTTTTCGATGAACAGCGCCGCCGAGCAGTGGACCCTCGCAGCCTTCCAGCGTCTCTTCGCCGCCTGCGAAGGCCGCGCCGCCGAACTCTTCACGTACACCTGCTCGACGGCGATCCGCGCCGCGCTGCTCGGTGCCGGCTTCCATCTCGCGAAGGGATGCAGCGTCGGCGCGAAGGACGAGACGACCATCGCCCTGACTCCAGCCGCACTGCCGAGCCGCCATAATCTGCTCGGCGAAGAGTGGCTCGGCCGCTGGGAGCGCTCGCACACGAAGATTCCGCCGGAGATCGAACCGGCGCAGCATGGCGCATTTGAGCAGATGATTCGGGAGCATGCGCAGTTTCGCAGCCGGTGAGTGCAGGTCGGAGAAAACGCCAAACCTCAAACTCCAAACTTCAAACACCAAACGAAGAGGCGCCGGCAGGTGGCGGTTGTTTGGAGTTTGGTGTTTAGCGTTTGAAGATTGGCGTTTTCTTCCGCCCTAAATTTTCCCTGTGAAGCCGAGTTCCATCCGGTAATCCCATTCACACCTCTCCCATGAACATCACCCGACGCACCGCCCTCCAACGCACCGCGATCCTCACCACCGGCGCTGCGCTGCACTCCTTCACCACTCTCCGCGCCGCCGATGCTGCGAATCGCAAACTGCGCGTCGCCGTGGTCGCACTCGGCCGCGGGATGGGGCACGTCACGGCGCTGCTCGCGTTGCCGGACGTGGAGATCGCCTATCTCGCGGAGTGTGATTCGGTGCGGCTCGATCGCGGCTTGAAAGCCGTGGCCGCCAAGCAGGACACGACCTGCGAAGGCGTGAAGGATTTCCGCAAAATTCTCGAAGACAAAACTGTCGATGCCGTTTTCATCGCCACGCCGAACTTCTGGCACACGCCTGCCGCTCTCCTCGCCATGCAGGCGGGCAAACACGTTTATGTGGAAAAGCCGGGCAGCCAGAATCCGCGCGAAGCCGAGATGATCGTGGAGGCTTCGAAGAAATACGGACGGCTCGTGCAAATGGGCAATCAGCGCCGGACGTGGATGAAGGAGGGGATCGCTGCGCTGCACGCGGGAGCCATCGGCAAGGTGCGGTATGCGCGAGCCAACTATTACAATGCGCGCGCAGCCATCGGGCAGGGCGCGATCAAACCGTCGCCGGACCTCGACTGGAATATGTGGCAGGGGCCCGTGCCGGACGAGCGCGACATCAAGGCCTACGCGCACTACGACTGGCACTGGCTCTGGCACTGGGGCAATGGCGAACTCGGCAACAACGGCATCCACTTTCTCGACATCCTGCGCTGGGGGCTGCAGGTCGAATATCCGCTGCGCGTGACTTACACTGGCGGCCGTTACTGGCATGACGACAAACAGGAAACGCCCGATACCGGCGTCGCGGTTTATGATTTCGGCCACGTCGGCATGGAATGGAATCAGAGCAGTTGCCACCCGCGGCCCGTGGAGAAAAGTCCCGGTGAGTGTGTCTTTCACGGCGAGGGCGGGACGTTTGCCATCAATCGCGATACCTGGACGGCCTATGACTCGAAAGGCGTGGAGACCGCGAAGGGCAAAGGCGCGGGCGGCGGCGACGCGGCACACATCGGCAATTTCCTCGACGCCATCCGCGGCAAGGGCCAGCTCAACAGCCCGATCGAGGAAGGCCAGAAGAGCACGATGCTTTGCCATCTTGGCAACATCGCCTATCGCACCAACACTGTCGTCCAATGCGATCCCAAGACCGGCAAGATGCTGAACAATCCCGAAGGCGAGAAGCTGTGGAAACGGGAGTATCGCAAAGGCTGGGAGCCGCACGTCTGAGGACGCTTTCGCGAGCGCAAAAGTTTTGCCGCCACGTCGTCGTGTTGCTGCTCGGTTGCGCGGCGGCTTTGCCCGCGGCGCCGATCAGCATCGAGCCCGTCGCCAGTCAGGACGGCTTCACGCTGGACGGCCCGCTCACGGACCTCAGCGGACTGACTTGGGCCGGCGGCGATTCGTTTTTCGCGGTCTCGGATAAACAAGCTGCGCTGCTCCCCGTAACGCTGCGCATCAACCCGGCGACGGGCGCGATCAGGAGCGGTGAATTTGGCGCGCCTATTCCCGTGCCGACGAAGCGCCTCGATTTTGAAGGCGTCGCCCTCGTGTCGGCCACGGGGCGCTTTTTCATCGCCACGGAATCCGCGCCGGGCGCGATCAGCTTCCGGCCCGGCGACGCCGCGGCGAAGACGCTGTCGCTGCCCGCCGTTTTCTCCAAAGCGCGGCGTGGGCTGACGATGGAGTCGATGACCTGGGACAGCACCGTGCGGCAGTTTTGGACGGCGAATGAAGAGGCGCTCGCCGTGGACGGCCCGGTGAGCGATCCGAATGGCGGCAGCGTCGTCCGCCTGCTCAAGCTCGACGCGGACTTCCGCCCCCTCGCGCAATTTGCCTGGCAAACGGAATCCGCCGCGATGCGCTACGGCCCCGGCAATGGCATCGCGGATCTGCTCCTGCTGCCCAATGGAACGCTGCTCGTGCTGGAGCGCGGCTTCAGCCGCTTCGGACTCCGCGCCCGCATCTACGTGGCCGAGACCGCCGGCGCGACGGATGTCTCCAAGCTCGCGTCCCTGACCGCGGCGGAATTCACCCCGGCGCGGAAGACGGCGATCTACGACGAGGCCACCGGCTTTCTAAATTTCGAGGGACTCGTCCTTGGCCCCGCGCTCCAGGATGGGTCGCGCAGTCTCATCCTCATCGCCGACAGCCATGGCGGCACGCGGCACCTTTTCCTGCCGCTGAAGATCCGCTTTTCCGCCGCGGAGAAAGTCCGCGCGACGAAACCCCAGCGCTGACTTCACGCCGCAGTTTTCTGCCCGCAAAAAAAGGGACGCGCCTCCGCGCTTGCCGACGTGCATCTTCTGCGACGATCTTCCTCCCCCAGCCCATGACTCGCGTTTCCGACGTTCACGTAATCGCCAACACGCCCCTGCCTGCCCCGCAGGCGTTGAGTGCTGAGATCCCCCGCCTCGAAGACCATGCCGGTTTCGTTGCCAGTAGTCGCGCCGAGATCGCCAGCATTCTCTCGGGCGAAGATGCGCGGTTTTTGCTCATCGTCGGCCCGTGCTCCATCCACGATCTCGCGGGCGGGCGCGACTACGCCGCGAAGCTCAGCGCGCTGGCCCGGGAGGTGCGCGATCGCGTGCTCGTGGTGATGCGCGTCTATTTTGAAAAGCCGCGCACCACGGTCGGCTGGAAGGGGCTGATCATGGACCCGCATCTCGATGGCACGAACGACATCCCCGCCGGTCTGCGTCTCGCCCGCACCTTCCTCCGCGACGTCCTCGATCTCGGCCTGCCGACCGCGACGGAGATGCTCGACCCGATCACCCCGCAATACATTGCCGACCTGACTTGCTGGAGTGCCATCGGCGCCCGCACCACGGAGAGCCAGACGCATCGCCAGATGGCTAGCGGTCTTTCGATGCCCGTGGGTTTCAAGAACACCACGAGCGGCGCGGTCATCCCCGCCATCAATGCGATCAAGGCCGCGATGCAGCCCCAGACCTTCCTCGGCATCGACGAGCAAGGACGCGCCAGCGTCGTCGCCACCGAGGGGAATCCCGATTGCCACGTGATCCTGCGCGGTGGCGAGGACGGTCCGAATCACGACCGCGCTTCCGTCGCGGAGACGATCGCCGCCTTGGAAAAGAACAGCCTGCCGAAGACCGTGATGATCGACGCGAGCCACGCGAACTGCGGGAAGGATTGCCGGAGAATGCCGGCGACCTATCGCGAGATCCTGGCGCTGCGTTTCGGGGAGGGCGGCACCCGCGGCCTGATCGGCGCGATGCTCGAGAGCAATCTCATCGCCGGCGCCCAGGCGCTCCCCGACGACCGCTCCGCCCTGGTCTATGGCCAATCGATCACCGACCAGTGCATCGACTGGGAGACGACGGAAGAACTCGTCCGCGAGACCGCGGAACGCTGCGGACTTTAAGCAGCCACCAGCGGCTGCACGTCCGGCACCGCGGTGCCGCGAGCTTGCGCAAATTTCACCTTTGAGCGCAGGAGCAAGGTGCCGAGGCAGAAGTCCGCGATGGGCAGGACCACGTTGAAGTTTTTGTGCATATAGCGGTGATGCAGCAGGTGGTGACCATTGAGCCGGAAGAAGATGCCCGACCGCTCGACGTGCCGCTGCTTCGGCAAATGCATGCAAAAGTGGATGTACTCGTAGAAGCAGTAGTAGCCACCGATGGCCAGCATCGCACCGGCGAGGATGCCCCACTCACCCATCCACACGGCGATCGGCCACGCGGGCAGCACGGCGATGGCGATGATCACCGGCCCATTCCACCAGGCCATCGGGATCGTCCAGAGATCCTTATTGTCGACTAGGTGGTAGGTGTGGTCCGCCTTGAAGGTCTGATGATGGACGATCGCGTGCGTGCGAAAGGGATAACTGAACGGACCCAGCGGGCGATGCATGACGAAGCGATGCAGCGTCCATTCGTAAAACGAAGCAACAACGAGCCAGGCGAGGAAGGCGATAGCGGTCCAGAAACAGAATGATTGCATGAGGTAAAAAAAACGGCGTGCCAGCGCGATTCGGTCGCGTAGCCCGCCGTAAGGGCGGGGACCATTGCGCAACTCAGAAGATTCTGCACTCGAAATCGTAGAACGCCTTGGCTTTCCGGGGAGGACTACGGCTAAGATGGCAACGCGGTTGCGTCTCTTCCCGGGAAACCACCGCTCCAATCTCAGACTCACCCGCATGAAAAATTCCCTCCTCACCCTCCTCGCTCTCCTCGCCATCGCCACCATCGCTCGCGCGGAATCCACGGTGAAACTCACTGGCGTGCATCTTTGCTGCAAGAGCTGCGTGAACGGAGTCACGAAAGCCGTCGGCAAGGTCGAGGGCGCCAAGGCGGCCTGCGATGCGGAATCCGAAACCGTCACCCTCACAGCCCCAGACGCGGCGACCGCGCAGAAGGCCGTCGATTCACTGATCGCCGCCGGTTACTTCGGGAAGAGCGGCGATCCGTCGATCCAGTTCAAGGACACCAGCGGGGCGAAGGACGTGAAGGTCACCTCACTGACCGTGAATGACGTGCATCTCTGCTGCGGCAAGTGCGTGACGACCGTGAACAAGGCCATCAGCAAGGTGAGCGGCGTGACCGGCAACACCGCCGAGAAAAACGCGAAGACCTTTGAAGTGACCGGCAATTTCAACGCGAAGGAAGTCTTCCGCGCGCTACAAGACGTGGGGCTCACCGGCAAGGCGGGCAACTAAACCCTCTGCCCCGAGCGAGGCGGGCACGACAACCCCTGGGAGCGCCGCCATTCCGTGCGGCATCGTCACCCCACGCGCAAAGCGCCACCACTTTAGGCGCTCGCGTGGAGGATGGGCGCAGAGCCCGTTTGCGAGGAAGCCGCACGGGGACGGCGGCGCTCCCAGGGCGGCGTCCGAGCGTCCGCGGCTGACCAACCCTCCCTCGCGGTGGAAGGCGCTAATCGCTCAGCTTCGCGAGGAGTCGGTCGATCTCGACGTGGCGCTCGATGAGTCCCTGGATCAGGTCGATCTTCTCGGCGTCGCCAGGGAGCGTCTTCACGGTCATCGAGTGAATGCTGCTCGCGACGGAGTAACTATCCAGGGGCGACGTGATCGTCGGCACCTCGGAGTGTTGCAGGAGATCGAGCACCGGCTGGCTCGGCATCAGATCGCCGGAGAGCACGAGCCCGGCGATGGTGCCCCCGTCATTCTCCGTGAGCGTGCTGGAGGAAAGGGCGGCGAGGATCACGTCCTCGCGATCGCCCGGCGTGATGATCAGGGTGCCGGGGCGGAAGTACTCCATGGCGTGGCTGGAATTCATCGCCCCGATGATGAATTTCTTCACCCGGCGCCGGGATTTGTTCTTCGCGTTGATGAAAGTACCGCGGATCGTTTTCGCCACTTGCCCGAGCGTGGCATTCGCGAGGATCGGCTCTTCCGGGACGACGCCGAGCAAATCGATGCCAAGGCGCTTGAAACCACGTCGGGCGAATTCGGCGATGTAATCGAGCCGGGCCGGCAACACTTTGTTCACGATCACCCCGACGAGTTCCACGCCCTCCTGGTCAAAGAGCGCCTTATTGAGCGCCACCTCATCGATCGGCTTGCCGATGCCGCCGGTGGTCACGAGCACCACCTTGCTGTGCAGCAGCTTGGCCACCCGGGCGTTGGAAAGATCGAAGACCGACCCGACGCCCGCATGTCCGGTCCCTTCCACGATCACGAACTCCTTCTCCCAGGCCGCGCGATCGAACGAATTCTGAATGCGCTCGACGAGAAACTCGTTGTTCTGATCCTCGATGTAGCGCCGCGTAAAATCCGGCTCCACCGCGATCGGGCTCATCGCTTCGAGCGGCGTTTGCACGCGGTAAGTCTCGCCGATGAGCACCGAATCCTCGTCGATCCGCTGCCCGTCAATCTCCACGAACCGCTGCCCGACCGGCTTGATGTAGCCGATGCGACCGAGGCGTTTTTGCAGGGCCGAGAAGAGCCCGAGCGACGTGGTGGTTTTCCCGTCGTTCTGCTGAGTCGCGGCGACGAAGACGCGCGGCGTGACCGTGTTCATCGAGCGGTGCTGAACGGCGAACGGCGCACATTGAACATTGAATATCGAACGGCAGCAGAGAGGTGCTTCGTTCGAGGTTCGAGGTCCGAGGTTCGACGTTCGATGTTTCCCTTCATGTCCCCTCCACCGGGTACAGCTTCCGATACTCGATCGCCTGCACTCCGAGGATCGCGGCCACCCCGAGGATGTCATCCTCAGTGGCACCGCGGGAGAGTTCCGCGCAGGGTTTGGTGAGGCCGAGGAGGATCTGGCCGTAGGCTTCGGCACCGGCGAGATATTGCACGAGCTTGCCCCCGATGTTCGCGGAGTTGAGGTCGGGGAAAATGAGGACATTGGCGCGGCCGGCGACGAGGCTGGAGGGGGCTTTGCGCGAGGCGAGGTCGGGCAGCAGCGCGGTGTCCGCCTGCATTTCCCCATCGATCTCCAGTTCAAAGCCACCGTCGATCGCCCACTGTCTTGCCAGAGCGGCGGCGGCGGCGACACGCTGCGGTGAAGGGAGCTGCGAGCTGCCTTTCGTCGAGTAACTCAGGAGGGCGACGCGCGGCCGATTGCCGGTGAGCTGGCGGCAGACCTTGCCCGTCTCGACGGCGATGGAGGCGAGTTGCTCGACGCTCGGCTCGGGGATGACGGCGCAGTCGCCGAGGAGCATCACGCCGCGCTCACCGTAGCGTTTATTGGAAAGGTCGAGCAGCATGCAGCTTGAGACGCTCTGCACGCCGGGCTGCGGTTTGATGAGCTGAATGAGCGGGCGCAGCGCGCTGCTCGCGGTCTCGCTGGCGCCGGTGACGAGGGCATCGGCCTGGCCATACTGGACCATCATCGCGCCGAAGTAATCCGGGCGAATCATCAGCTCCCGGGCCTGCTTCGAGCCGAGGTCGTGGTAGCGCTTCAGCTTTTCCAGGCGCTTGATGAAGATGGGCAGATCCGACGCCGACGCCGGATCGATCACCCCGACGTGATCGAGGCTCACACCTTCCGCCGCCGCGACTTTTTCGATCGCGTTCTTGGCGCCGAGGACGACGGGAGCGCCCAGTTTCAACTTCACGAAACGCGCCGCCGCCCGGAGCACGCGAGGCTCTGTTCCTTCGGGAAAGACGATCCGCTTGGGATGCCGTTTCAGTTTCTGAAAAACGGACTCGATGAAGTTCATGGCCGCGGAGTTTCGAGGGGGGCTGGGCGGGTGTCCAGTCCGCGATTTGGCGGGGTGGTGGACCGCCGGCTCGTCCACGTAATAGTCC
>JANNXQ010000090.1:0-55994 GCA_031409655.1 Chthoniobacteraceae bacterium
ACCGACCGCCAAGAACATCAACCACCGCTCAGCACCGCGCAAAAGACCCAAAATCGCGACCAGCCATCATTGAAAAACCGCCGCCCTCGCACCGCAGAACGGGCCATTTGCGCCGTTCGAGTTAATCAGCGGTTCCCTAACGCTTTTCAACGCATCACGATGCGTGCCACCGCCGTCGCGGCGGAGGCCAGCGTCGCCAGGGCGCTTGCAGGATTCCCTTCCGCGAGAGGGGCAATAGATTGCCGCGGATGTCCGATGTCCTTTCAATCCGCCTGCAACGCCGCATCGTCGGGAAGCGCGTGGTCGAGTGCGCGGATGTCGTGGCGGTGGAGGAACCGCTGGAGTTGCGCGTCGAGGGGCGCACGCTGGCGATCATCATGCGCACGCCGGGCGCGGATCGCGAACTGGCGGCGGGGTTCCTGCTGTCGGAGGGTGTGGTCCGGTCGGCGAAGGACGTCTTCGATATCAACCCGTGCGTGGCGCCGAAGGGGCCGGGTGTCGGGAATGTGATCGATGTCGCGCTGACGAAGCCGGGCGCGTTCGATCCGGCGAAATTTTCGCGGCACGTCTTCACGTCGTCGAGTTGCGGGATCTGCGGGAAGACTTCGATCGAGTCGGTGATGAAGCGCCGCCGGCCGTTGCGCGACACGGTGCGCGTCTCGGCGAAAACGCTCCGCGCATTGCCGCGGCTGCTCGAACGCGAACAGACGGCATTCAAGGCCACCGGCGGCTTGCACGCCTGCGCGCTCTTTTCCCGCACGGGTGAAATGATCGCGCTGCGCGAAGACGTGGGACGCCACAATGCGCTCGATAAGCTCATCGGCCAGGCGCTGCTCGCCCGCGAGACGCCGCTCGCCGGATGCGTCGCGCTGCTCAGCGGACGCGCGTCCTTTGAGATGATGCAAAAGGCCTACGCCGGCGGCATCGCCGTGGTCGCGGCGATCGGCGCACCGAGCAGTCTCGCGGTGGAATTCGCGCGAGCGGCGGGGCAGACGCTGGTGGGTTTTTTGCGTGCTCGGACGATGAACGTCTATGCCGGCGCGGAGCGGGTGACGGCGTAGCGGCCCGGCTCTTCCTCCAAACCTTCCTCCCGCTCTGGCCACGAAAAAGCCAGGGAGGAAGAGAAAGATTAAGAGGAAGACTTCACTCGACGATTGTTGGCTCTTCGGAGAGCTTGATCACGCGACCCTCGGGATCGCGGAAATTGGTGTAAGGCCCGACGGTCGTGACGACGATCCCGCGCCGCCGCAAGGCATTGAGCACGGCATCGCGATTATGCAGTGCGAGGTAGAGATGAAAGTAGCTGGTCGTCTCGCCATGCTCACATTGCCGCAGGCAGAGCGGCACTCCGCCGAGTTCCAATTCGCAGTACACGTCCGCCTTTTCGCTGATCACGCGGGCACCGAGCAGTTCGATGTAAAATTCACGGATGTCCCTCCAGCGCTGTGTGAAGATGGCGAGCGAGTAGCAGACGGGTTTGACGGCGGCGGACCCTTTCCTGGGGCCGGCGAGGGGCGGCGCGGCAGAGGGTTCGCGGCTGGTGAGTGTGGACATGGACCGGGTTTTAGCACCGGGTATGCCCGCATTCTTGAATTTATGAAAATACCTCCAAGCTTGCCAGTCGCCGGGCGCGGAGGGAGTAGGACTATGGCGCTTTTGTCCCGCCGTCGCGCGTTCCAGCCGCGGGCGTTTTGATCGGCCAATCGGCGGATTCGCTCCGGGCGAATTTCAAGTAGTCGTCAAGTTTGGCGACGATGTCGGGATGCTCGGCTGCGACGTTGGTCTTCTCCGCGGGATCGTTCTGCTGATCGTAGAGCGCGAGCGGCGCGGTGAGGCTGCGTTCGCGCAAGCCTTTCCATCGACCCTGATAAAGCACTGCTTGCGAAAAGCCGCGCTCGTGAAATTCCCAATACAAGAACTCGTGCTTCGCCTGCGCGGCGCCTTTGCCGAGCAGGGTGGGCGCGAAACTCACGGAGTCGCGGCCTTCGGGAAGTTCCGCGCTGGCGAGTTCCGCGGCGGTGGCCATCCAGTCGCCGAAGTAAGCGACGTGCGCGCTTTCCACTCCGGCGGGCACGCGGCCCGGCCACCATGCGATGCACGGCACGCGGATGCCGCCGTCGGTGAGGCTGCGCTTGATGCCGCTGTAAGGACCGGCTGGCGAGAAGCGCGTGAGGTCGTGATTGCTCTCATCGTGCGGGCCGTTGTCGCTGGTGAAAATCACGAGCGTGTTGTCCGCGAGCCCCTGCTTTTTCAGCTCCTCGAGCATGCGCCCGACATAGCCATCGAGGAGCGTGATCATTTGCGCCTGACCCTTGTCTGGATTCGGCCAGGTCTCCTTCGCGTAGTCTCCATAGCCGGGCACTTCCGCGCCGTCCTTCAGCGCCTTGGTGCGTTCGTTATTCGCGTGCGGCACCACCATGCTCCAGTAGAGGAAAAAGGGGCCACCCTTGTTTTCCGCGACGAACTTCAGCGCCTCATCCGTGAAGAGGGCGTCGGCGAAAACCTTCGGCTCCGTGGCGTAGCCCGCGCCGGATTCACCGACGTGCGTGACGACATTCGGCAGCGCCACGCGCTCTTCATTTCGCCAGAGGAAATCCGGGAAGTGATTGTGCGCATGTTGCTGATTCAGGAAGCCGAAGAAATAGTCGAAGCCCTGCCTGCCGGGTCGACCGACCTCCGCCGCGCCGATGTCACCGAGTCCCCACTTGCCGATCAGCGCCGTCTTGTAGCCCGCTTGCTGGAGGACCTTCGCGACCGTCGTGTCTTCCGCTCGCAGTGCCTGCGCCAGCCCGCCGCCATTTCCCCGAACGCGGGTGCGGCCGTGGTGCTGACCCGTCATGAGCACGCTGCGCGACGGCGCGCAGACCGTCGCCCCCGAGTAGAAGTGCGTGAAGCGCAATCCCTCGCGCGCCATGCGGTCGAGATTCGGCGTCTGCGTGACCTTTTGCCCGTAGCAGCCGAGATCGCCGTAGCCGAGGTCGTCGGCCAGGATCCAGATCAAGTTTGGCTTCTCCGCGGCGCGGCTCGGCGTGAGCGCGGTGCAGACGAGCGCGGCGAGCAGGAAACGTAGCGGGCGAATCATTGGACCGGCGCGGCTTTTTTCCCGCCGCCTTTGCGCTGACCTTCCGGCACGGCTTCGCCTTCAAAGGGCTGATTGCCATGCGCCTTGCGCGGTGGCTCCGTAGTTTCCTGATAGAGCGCGCGCAGCTTCGTCAGTTCCCCGCGGAGTTGGTCCACCGTCTTCGCGTAAGCCGGATCGGTGAAAAAATTCTGCGTCTCCAACGGATCTTTCTCGCGGTCGTAGAGCTCCCAGTCATCCACGTCGGGCTTGTAGAAATGCACGAGCTTGTAGCGATCCGTGACCACGCCGTAGTGCGGGCGCACGCGGTGCGGCACGGGATACTCGTAGTAGTGGTAGTAGAAGCTGGTCCGCCAATCCGCCGGGCGCTCACCTTTGAAAAGCGGCACGAGGCTCGCGCCCTGCATGTCCGCGGGTTTCGGCAGACCGGCGAGGTCGAGAAAGGTCTCGGCAAAGTCGAGGTTCGAGACGAGATCGCGATTCACGCTGCCGGGCTTGGTGACGCCGAGCCAGCGGACGAAGAGCGGCGTGCTCACGGACTCCTCGACGATCCACCGTTTGTCGAACCACCCATGCTCACCAAGGTAGAAGCCCTGGTCGCTGGAAAGCACCACCACGGTGTTCTCCGCGAGACCTTCGTCTTCCAATGTTTTGAGCAAACGTCCCACGCTTTCATCCACGGCTTTCACCGTGGCGAGGTAATCGTGCATGTAGCGCTGATAGCGCCAGCGGACGAGCTCCTTGCCCGTGAGATTCATTTTTTGAAAGGCCGCGTTACGCGGTTCGTAGTAGGCATTCCACACCGCGAGTTGCTCGGCATTCAGACCGCCCGGCTGCACGAGCTTCGCGTCGCGCTGGGTGAAAGTCTTCTCGATGGTCATGTCCTGATCGCGCCACGCTTTGCCGCGTCCGCCGCCGTAGTCGTCGAACAAAGTCTCGGGCTCGGCATGCACCTTATCTTTGTCCCAATTGAGATGCCGCAGCGCCGGTTCCCACTCGCGGTGCGGCGCCTTGTGCTGGGTCATGAGGATGAAAGGCTTGGTCTTGTCGCGCTTCTTCAGCCACTCGATGGAGTCGTCGGTGATCAGGTCTGTGACGTAGCCATCGTGCTCCACCTTCTCGCCCATGCGGATCATCACCGGGTTGTAATACACGCCCTGGCCGGGAAGGATATTCCAGTAATCAAAGCCCGTCGGATCACTTTGCAGGTGCCACTTGCCGATGATCGCCGTTTGGTAGCCGGCTTTCTGGATGAGCTTCGGGAAGGTCTGCTGCGCGCCGTCAAAGGTGCTGTTCGAGTTATTGTAGAAGCCATTCAGGTGGCTGTATTTCCCGGTCAGAATCGTCGCGCGGCTTGGGCCGCAGATGGAGTTTGTGACGAGGCAGCGATTGAAGCGCATCCCTTCCTTCGCGACCCGATCGAGGTTCGGCGTTTCAAGCAAGTTCCGCTTTTCGCCGTAGGCACTGATGGCTTGCGTCGCGAGGTCATCGCAGAAGATGAAAAGGACGTTCGGGCGCTTGGTGTCGGCGGCGAGAGCCTGCGCGGTGAACGCGGCGAGACAGAGGAGGTGGAGGAGGGTGGATTTCATGGAGAGGGAATAGCGGATGGGGATCGGATTTACTTTTTCTTACCACGCTTAACCGTGCCGTTGCGGAGGTCTTCCGGCGAAACCGCACCTTCCGCGTCGCTCACCGGCCCAGCCATCGGCGGCGTCTCAAAGAACTTCCCGCCATTGATGACGCGCGGATCGTCGGTGCGCTGTAGTTCGCCCATCAGCCGCTTCTCGAGTTCCGCGCGGACCTGCGCGAATGCCGGATCGGTCGCCACATTGCGGACTTGCTGCGGATCGGTCTTGAGATCGTAGAGTTCCTCGCGGGGACGCCGGCCATACGCCAGCTCGTAAGCTGCCCGCCATTTCGGATCATTGCGCCTGCTCACGAGCCAGGCCTTCGTCGGGCCCGAGTCATCATCGGGGAGAGTGGCGCGCGTATTCTCCGTGAGTTCGGTGGCGTCCGGTGGGTTCGGGCCGTCGAGGCGATAGGGTTCGCCGAGCGGCCAGCGGTCGGGTTTGAAGTTCACAATGTAGAGATGATCGTGCGTGCGGATGGCTCGCTGCGGATAGGGCAGGAAGCCTTCGCGCGCATTTTCCACATGCCGCTCGCGACCGATGAAGACCGCCGTCCGCGCGGGATCGACCTGGCCGGATTTTTCCGAAGTGAGCAGCGGCACGAGACTGCGACCGGTCATTACGGCCGGCGGCTTGAGCCCGGCGGCTTCGAGGAAAGTGGGCGCGAGATCCGGCAAAGTGGCGAGATCGTCGAGCACGCGCCCGCCCTTCGCGCCGCCCCAGCGGAGCGCCAGCGAGACCCCCGCGCCGAAGTCGTAGAGATTGCATTTCCCATGGGGAAAGCCGGGCGCGCCGTGATCTCCGCTCATCGCGATGAGCGTGTTGTCGAGTTCGCCGATGGCTTCGAGTTTCTTCATCAGCAACCCGACCGTTGTGTCGTAAGCCATCGCTTCGCCAAAGGAGTCCGCGAGATCTTCGCGCACCTCTGGCACGTCAGGGAGAAACGCGGGCATCTTGCCTTTCAGATCGTCCGGGTTCAGTCCCCAGAGCGCTTTGCCCGAGCCCTTGATCCACTTGCGATGCGTATTCGTCGGCCCAAACCAGAAGGCAAACGGCTGCCCCGGCTTCCGATCCGCCAGGAAGGCGTCGAAGTTCGCCAGCACCTCGGCGTAGAGCTCCTGCTTCGCGGCCTCGAGCGGCTTCCCCGCCGCCACGAGTTTGGTCACGTTTTCCGAGAAGTCATTGAAGCGCCGCCCGGCCTTTTCATACGCGTGCTTCTGTCCGCCGATCGGCGCATCTGCGGGCGTGCCGGGGCTCCACACTTTGTACATCTTGCCAAGATGGTAGCCCGACTCCTCCAGCAGGAGCGGCCACGCGGGAATCGTCGGATCCCACACCGCGCCGCGCAGAATGGAGCCACGCCCCGTGCGCCAGAAATGCTGCCCCGAGAGCAGCGCACTGCGGCAAGGCGTGCAGCTCGGCGCGGACACAAAAGCACGGCGGAAAAGCACCCCCTCCTTCGCGAGTCGATCGAAAGCCGGCGTGGTGATGATGTCGTTGGCCGTCCCCGGCCCATCGAGCTTTGCGTAAGCACTGGCGTGCCTTCCCCAATCATCCGCGAAGGCCATGAGAATATTCGGACGCTTCGCCTCCGCCGCAGAACTGAAGCCGGATGAGAGGCAAAGAAAAACGCCGCAGAGGGCGAGGAATCGGGAGGTCATGGCGGTGGGGAAGTGGGAGCGGATGGGTGCCGAGGAAGAGGCGGGGGGAGCACGGTTTCTTTGACCTTCCGCCGAAAGAATCCGCCGCTGCTGAAATTTCCCCAGCCAGTGCGCAGCCAGCGGATGAGCGCGGCGGCGAGCCAGAGTGCCCAGACCAGCATCGAGAGGCGATACCACCAGATGGAGATCGACTGGCAGCCCGGTTGCGGGAGCAGTGTGTCGGCGCGCGCCTGGAACCAGCGCAGCACCGTGCGGCTCGAGCCATTGCCGCTGATGAACATCTCGGGATTTCCGAGCAGGCCTTCGCCGACGGCGCTGATGAGGATGCCGAGCGCGATCGCGGTGAGGCCGATGAGCACGACTTGCAGCGTATTGTAGGCGGGGTGGCTGAGCTTTTGAAAAGCGGCGTCGCCGCGCCAGGCGAGCAGGAAGAGCCAGCCGATGACGGCGAGACCGGCCGGCAGCGGCACTTGCGTCAGCCCGATGACGAGCAGCATCCACTCGATGGTCCGCAACGGCGAAAGCCCCACGCGGCCGAGCGCGAGCGCGGCGAGCAGGGAGCAGACGAGGATCACCCAGAAGCGCACGGCGGGTCCGCGCTGCGGGCCATCCGCCCAGAGCACCCAGCGATCTCCGGGCACGGTGATGACGGTGGAAATATTCGCGCTCTCGACGGGCAGCCGCACCTCTTCCGCTCGCGCGCGATTGCCGAGCTCGGCGTTGATTTTCCACCCGACGGAGACGGTCTGCTCGCCGGGCCGCAGCGGGACGATGAGCTTGGCGCCGTCCTTCCGCACGGGGATCGCCTTGCCGGAATGTTCGAGCTTGGTGATCTCGGCTTCGGCGGGGAGATCGATGAGAAAATCTTCGCCGAGGCTGCAGCGGAGGGAGAGCTCGAGCGTGGAGACGCGCTGCCTTTTTCCGAGGACGATCTCGTGCGTGCCGCGACTCACGGTGACGGTCGCGCCGGCGATGGCTTCGGGCCGGCTGATCGCCAGCGTCGCGCTTTCGCCGGGCCACGGTTGCCAAGTCGGGATCAAATCGCCGCCGCCCGCGCGGATGGTTTCATTGTTCGTTACGGGTGCTGGAGCGTCGCCTGCGAAGACGGGCGCGAGGCCGGCGATCGCGACATTCCAGACCGGGGACGCGACGAGTTGCCAGCGCTCGACCCACGCATCTTCGGCCCGCGTCGCGAGGGTGATCGTGTCGCTGACGGCCAGTCCGCTTTCCCAAGCTGCCGACTGATCCTGCGCGCCGATGCGCACTTCGATGAAGCCGTCTTTCACCACGGCATTTGACGTCAGGACATTTTCGCCCGGCAGCAAAGGCACGCGCAACGCGATCGCTTTGCCCAGTGGCGAAAGTCGCGAGACGGTCGTGCGGACCTGCCAGATGAGACCGAGCTCGAGGCTGCGATTGATGACGGCGATCGTCTGCACGTCCTGGCGGTCGTAGCTCGCCTGGCCGGCGGCGGTCTTTTGTTTCAAGGCGAAGAAGACCTGTGCTTCCGGCGCACCATCGGGACGCACGCCGGTCACGGTCCAATCCGGCGCGGTGATCGTCACGCGGCGCGGCTTGAGGGAAAAGGTCCACTCCCATTCGGTGACAGCGGCGAGCATTCCCTCGACGCGTACGCGATGGACCCCAGCCGGCACTACGACCCACAGGAAGCCGTCTTCCCGACGCAGCGCGACCTCGGGCAGATCATCGAGAAACACCGAGACCGGCGACCACGCTGGCAGCCGGCCTGGCAGCGGCACGGCGGTGCGAATGGCGCAGTGAATCTCCGCGTCGATGGTCACGCGCCGGTCCTTGAGCGTGAGCGCGACGGAGGGAATGTCGGCGGCGGTTGGGTAAGCGTCGGAGGGTTCGAGGAGGCGCTGGCGAAGCTGCTCCATCGTCGCCTTGTCGGGCACCTGTGCGTGCGCCGAAGCTGGCAGGAGCGCCAGCGCGAGCAGCGCCACCGCGGCCTTCGCGGCCGACGTCGGCGGCACTGAAGTCGTGACCTTCCGCACGCGCAGGAGCACTGCGGAAAGCGCGAGCAGCATGATGACCCGCGCCGTCGTCAGCCCGCGCTCCACGGCCAGTGAGATCAGGATCGGCTGCACCTGTTGCGCGGCATTCACCGGACCATTCCAGCCAAAGCTCACCGTCCGCCATTTCCACTCCGGCACGCCAGGCCCGGTCTGAATGCGCGCCTTCGCGTCGTAGTACAGGTTTTCTTTCGAGACGGCTTGCTTGCGAATCGTCGAGGACATGCCAAAGCGGGAGGAGCGATCGTATTCCCCCCTGGACTCGTCCGCGGCGGGCGCTGCGGGGGCATTCTGTTGCTCGGAAACGGCAGCAGTGTTCACGGCGAAATCTGCGCTGCGCGAGCCGCCAGGGAAGGTCGGCGCACCGACCCGCTCGAGCTGCGGATAGAGCGCCTGCTGCACTTGCGCGGCGATGAAGGGCACGAGCACGCCGATGAAACACGCGAGCGCGAGCCATTTCCCCGCGACCACGAGCCGCTGCCCCCAACCCGCCGGCACCACGCGTTGCAGCGCGAGTGGCACGAGCAGGATGAGCCAGATATAGCGTGGCGCGCCGGGCTCATGGAAAGAGATGCCGAACGCGAGAAAGGCGAGTACTGCCGCGCCGAAGCCCCACATGCGGAAGACCGCGAGGGTGAAGATGAGCAGCAGGAAAAGATCGAGCAGCGTCCACGCGGTGAGCCAGTCGCCATTCACCCAATCCGCGCCGAACAAGGCGAAGAGCCGCCAGCCGGGCGGGAGATTGAGTGTGACCTGGAGCGCGTCCGCATCCGAGCGCCAGCCGGTGGCGGGCATCTGCTCGGCGCGGGTCATGCGGCCGGTGGCTTCGAGATTCAGACTGCGCGTGCGAATCTCCACGCCGGGCGCGCCGTTCTGCGGATTGCGCGTGATGAGCTGGCCCGCGCCGCCGCTGCGCACCGAGCCGAGGTCCTGGCCATCCGCCGCATCGAGCCGCCAGATCTGCTGCATCTGGCCGGTGATCGCGTCGCGGAAAGTGAGGCCGCGTCCGTTTTCATCCAGCCACCACTCGCGGGCGACGCTCAAGCCTGCGGGCTTTTGCTCGCCCATGCCGCGCATCCGCTCCTCGATGCGGAAGGGCGTCGCCGTCTCCCAGCGATACACGGGCAGCTCGCGCCAGCGGTCGGGGAAGGTCGTCTGCGAGACATCGATCGCGGGCAGGCCGACGATCTCGACGATGCGGAAATCGGGGCGCGCTCGGAAGGCGACGAGCTGCTCCGCCGCCGCGGTTTTCGCTGCTGCCGCGTAGCGGATCTCCGTCGGATTATCGAAACGGAATGCATCCACCTTCACCGTCCATTTGCCCGCGCGGACCTGGGCTTTCATCCGCCCCGCGTCATCGACCGCCACCGGGATCGGGCTCTCGACGGCGGAAAGTTTCCAGCCTTCCGGCAGGATCGTGCTCAGATCTTCCTCGCGGCTCTTACCCGAGACCGTGAGCTCGATCTCCGTGCGCAGCCACAGGGGGTTGCCGTCCTCGATCGCACTGTACATTTTCACGGCCAGGAAATCCTTGTCTGCCTCGCCCGACGCGCCGTCGCGTTTCAACCACAGAAATCCTTCCGCATCCCAAGCCAGCGTCTCCACTGGCTTGCCGTCGATGAGCAGCACGAGGATGCCGATCTCCCGCGGCACCGCGAGGCGCTGCGGGATATTCGCCCAGCGATACGCGCCTTCGATCCGATGCGTGCCCGCCAAGATCTTCACCGCCGGCCCGCCGCCATGCTCGACCACCGGCGCGAGCACGCCATCGACGCGCACCTCCACCGGCCATACTTCCGCCCCGCCCGGCAGCGGCGCCCACGTTTCATGAAAAGCCGTGAGCGCGACGTCGAACCGCCCACCCGTGCGATCCACCTGCAAGCCGGCGCGCGACGGCCAGAGACAGAGATGCTTCTTCGCGTCCGAGTACGGCGTCGGGCAAAAGTAGTGCGCATCGTTCCAAGTCGCCCATCCTGTCCAGGCTTTGAGCGGATTCGGGATCTGCCGCGCGGCGCTCTCCGGCGCCTCTGCCGCAAAGCAGCGCGCAAGCTGCAGCGCGAGGAAAGTGAAAACAAGGAGGAGCGAACGGAGAGGTGTCATAACGCTTAGGGTGGGGAGAATAGGCCGATGCGATTTCACCCCACCACCGATTCCGGCGCGAGACAAAGCCGCGCGGACATTGACCTCCTCGGCAGTGCTAGCAGATGCTCCGCGTGCAACCCGCATTCGAGCCGTGATCAACCCCCACAGCGGAGAAGTCAGCTTCCACGATGGCCTACGCATCACGGCCCAGGCCGCCATTGCGGAAGTCCTCGCCCTCCTCGAGATCCCCGAGGCCCTCTGGAGCGACATGCAGATCGAGGGCTGGCGGCACTACGGACTCGGCCCGCACATTTCCGACTACGGAACCTTCTCCGTGGAGGCCACCATCGATGACACGCGCCGCGTGGCCGCTGTGCATCTCAGCCACGTCCACGCCTTCTACGAAGCCGCCACCCCCGAAGACTCCGAGCGGCACCTCTTTCACGAGAGCATCGTCGCGCGCGACCTTTTCGGGCAGCGCGAATTCTCCTGGGGCTGGGTCTATTGCCGCTACGATCCGCGCACCCTGAGGGATTGGCTGGTCGTGGTTTACTCGCCCTTTGCCGCCGTGCCCTTGCACGAGCGCGAACGCCTCCGCATGCTGCGGGAGCAATACTTCCCGCTGTCCCGCCCCCGGCCGAAACCCTCGGGCGAGCCGGCGCGACGGTCGAATTTCTTTCCATGAAACGCACCCTCCTCCTGCTCACCACGCTGCTTGCCGCGCTCGCCGCCCACTCGCCCGCCGCGACTGCGCCGCCGAATATCCTCTTTGCCATCGCCGATGACTGGGGCGCGCACGCCAGCGCCTACGGTACGCCATGGATCAAGACCCCGGCCTTTGATCGCGTGGCTCGCGAAGGCCTGCTCTTCAATCGCGCCTACACCCCGAATGCGAAGTGCGCGCCGTCCCGCGCCTGCATCCTCACCGGGCGCAATTCCTGGCAGCTCAAGGAAGCAGCGAATCACATCTGTTACTTCCCGGCGGAATTCAAAGGCTGGGGCGAGGCGCTCGCGGAGCACGGCTGGTTCGTGGGGCACACCTTGAAAGGTTGGGGACCGGGCGTGGCCATCGACGCCCAAGGCAAGCCTCGGCAAATGACCGGCGTCCCTTTCAACAAACGCAAAGCAGAACCGCCGACGCCGGAAATCAGCAACAACGACTACGCCGGAAATTTCACCGACTTCCTCAATGCCGCGCCCAAGGAGCAGCCGTGGTGCTTCTGGTATGGCGCCATCGAGCCGCATCGCGGTTACGAATTCGGCTCCGGCGTCGCGAAGGGCGGGAAGAAACTCAGCGACGTCGATCACGTCCCCGCCTTCTGGCCCGACAATGAAACCGTGCGCCACGACATCCTCGACTACGCCTTCGAGGCCGAGCATTTCGACCGCCATCTCGGTCGCATGCTCGCGGAGCTGGAAAAGCGCGGCCTCCTCGAAAACACCCTCGTCATCGTCACCGCCGATCACGGGATGCCCTTCCCGCGGAGCAAAGGAAACGCCAACGCCCTCGCGAATCACGTGCCTTTCGCCGCCATGTGGAAGCAGGGCATCGCGCGCCCCGGCCGCGTCATCGACGACTACATCAGCTTCATCGATCTCGCCCCCACCCTCATCGAAGTCGCCGGTCTAAAGTGGGACCAGACCGGCATGGCTGCCTCGCCCGGTCGTAGCCTCACCGAGATCTTCCGCGCAGAGCGCGGCGGGCAGGTCATCGCCGCGCGCGATCACGTGCTCCTCGGCAAAGAGCGCACCGACATCGGCCGCCCGCAGGACGCCGGCTACCCCATCCGCGCCATCCTGCGGGGCGGCTTCCTGTATGTGCAAAATTTCGAACCCACGCGCTGGCCCGCCGGCAATCCCGAGACCGGCTACCTCGACACCGACGGCGGCACCACCAAGACCTTCATCCTCGACGCCCACCGCGCCAGCCCCACCGACCCCCATTGGGCCGCCTGTTTCGGCCAGCGTCCCGCCGAGGAATTCTACGATCTGCGCACCGACCCCGATTTCACCCGCAATCTCGCCACCGTCCCCCAAGCCACCTCCGACCTCTCCGCGCTCCGAGAAAAAATGCACACCGAACTCCGCCAGCAAGGCGACCCGCGCATGGAAGGGAACGGCAAAGTCTTCGACGAATACCCCCACGCCAACCGCGGCTTCGTCGGCTTCTACGAACGCTTCATGGCCGGCGAGAAACTCAAAGCCGGCTGGATCGCGCCGACCGACATCGAGCCACCCAAACCCTAGCCACGAGCCACCGAGTCTCGGTGGATGGAGTGCTCCGCCGCGCCATGGCCCCGCAGCGCGCCAGCGCCTTTTTGAAGAGAGAACCCTGCGGCAAAATTTTTACCAGCGCCCTCTGAGCGAGTCATCCACCCCGCCTACAGCTCCACGTCCGGATACGGGATGAAGGTATAACTCGGATCGATCGGATCCTTCTTCAGCGCATCCGGGTTCAGGAAAACCTTCCGTTTCATCGCCACCACATGCCCATCGCAGAAGAGGAAATTTGCCTCCCCATCCGGCGCCGTGCGCGAATCTCCACCCCCAAAAAACGTCCGCACCTCCCCCGGCACGATCGAGGCCACCCCATCCGCCCGCTCCGCCATGAAGACCGTCGCCGCCGTCCGTTCGATCCGCGAGATCTTGATCGTCTTCGCGTTTGTCGTGCTCAGGTAATCATTCATCCCGTAGCAAAAAAGAAACGGCTGCGCGCTCTTCCCCTCCGCCACCGGCACCGCCGGATTGATCCACATGGACTTATCGCCCGCCTTCGGCGGTTTCGCCGCCGTCTCCGGATCACTCAGCGGCCGCTCCCCCACATACGTCGCCAGCCGATTAAACCACGCATCCGTATCCGTCACATCCGTCGCCCCGCCCGAGACCCCATCCGAAGGCAGCGTCCCATCAAAATCCGCCAGCGAACTATTCAGCGCCGTCCCCCACTGCTTCAGATTATTGATCGACGTGGTTTGATTCCCGCGATTGCGGATGGAACCGATGACCGGAACCATGATCGACATGAGGATCGCAATGATCGCCATGACGACGAGGAGTTCGATGAGCGTGAAGGCGTCGGCGGAACGCCGGAATTTTGGACGCGAGGCGAGGACGATCGGGAGTAGTAGGCGAGACATGGCGGTAGAGATTGCTCAGCAATCTTTACAATCCCGCGGGCAAAATGCAAAGGGGGCTTGCGGGCGTCTTAGCGCGGCCGGGCGGTCGCAGGGCGCTCTTCGATCACGTAATCTGCGAACAGATACTCCCGGCCGCCACGCAGAAAGATCAATTTTACCGTCTGGCCGACGCCATTCAGATAGAGCCACTTTTGAAAGTCCGCGACGGAAGTGATGCGGTTGTAGCCGAGTTGCACGAGCACGTCGTTTTCGCGCACACCGAGGCGGCCGGCGGGGCTTTCTGGCCAGATGTATTCGATGCCCACGCCGCCGTTGTGTCGCTTCGGCGTGGGGAAAAATTTTTCCTCCTCCGCGGTCAGCGGGCGCACGGCGAAGCCGGTCCACGGTGAGCGGAGGCTGCGCCGTTGTTTCAGGCTGTCGTAGATATTGAAGCAGAGGCTGATCGGCAAGAGGTGGCGCTCCCCGGGGTCTTCGACGTGGCCGGGCGCGGCGGGCGGATGGTAGCCAGTGTAGAGTGCGACCACGGCGCCGGTCTCAGCGAGGAAGACGGGACCGCCGATCGCTTCCGGGCCCAGTGCGATGTGGGCGCGGAACATCGTGGAGCTCAGGCTTTCCTGGTAGCACTGGCGCGTGTTCAGGCCAGTGACTTCGCCGTCTGCGAACGACACGTTGGTGCCGTTGACGCTCGCTGCGGCGCGCAATCTCGTGCCGGTCGAGATCGGCAGCGCGCGGGCGTCGGCGGAAGCGGCGAGCGGCGGTGCGCCTTCGATCTTCAGGATGCCGACGTCGATCGTCGGTTCGACGCCGATGACTTCCGCGGGAAAGGCGCGAGCAGGGTCCGCGGCGCTAGTGACGCGGAAGTGGGGGAGCAGTCGGCCGGTCGCGGGATCGACGAGGTTTCGGTAGTTGGTGAGGAGGAAGCCGTCGGCTTCGACGATGTAACCGAGCGCCTGGCTGACGCGCGCGCCGGGTTCGCCCCCGCCGCCCGCGGCGTGGCCAGCGATGTGGACGATAGTGGGTGGCAGTGGCGCGGCGCGGACAGTCGCCGCGAAGCAGCAACCGATCAGGATGACCGCGGCTGCGCGGAGCGTCATGGGTTTTCGTCGGTCGCTCACGGTTGAAAGGTCTGGTTGAATGGGTTCACTTCGGTGCCACGCGTGATGCGGATGAAGCCATGCTGCGTGGCACCGTGACATTCGTTGCACGCAGCGACGACCCGATCGAAGGCGGAGAGCAACTCGTCGCGCGAAGCAGCGGGCGTGACGCGCGTGGCCTCGGCGAGCGCGTCGTAGGCGGGCAGCGCGAGGCGCTCGATGAGCACGGCGACTGGCAGCTTCTCATACTCAGGTGCCTCGCGCTGGATGGTCCTCAACTGCTCCAGCGACTCATGCACATAGAACGCGGCGAGCGGCGCGTTCCCGGCGTCGGCGGACAGCGCGAGCTTGTGCGTGAGCGTTTGCAGTGTGGCCATCAGAGCGGCGAGTTCAGGCTCGAAGGGCGCTTCGACGAGCGGTTTCAGGCCCGGTGTCTGCACCGCTGGCGCCGGACTTTCCGCCTGGGCGAAAAACCACGTGCCGAACCCTGCGAGGAGCACGCCACAAAGGACGACGATGGCGAGGCGGGAACGCACTGCGCTTTACTGGAAGCGGACGCGCCAGAAAAGGCGGGGCGTCGCGACGGGATCGAAGGTGCCGATATATGTCACGCGCTCGAAGTCGCCGAGATCGGTGACCGTGGCGGAAAGTTGCCAATTCAGGATCGTCGTCCAACTGCCGTCGGCCAGCGTGGTCGAGGTCTGGATCGCAGCAGTCTCGGGGACGAGGGCTTTCGGTCGGTCAAAGACGATCGTCACCGTGTTCGTGTCCAAGTCCGCGGTGACCCCGACCGGCGCGTCGTCCGCATTGAGCGGATTTCCATTGAGCAGGAACTCCGCGTAGTTATTGCGTTCGTCGCCGTCCGGGTTGGCGGTCGCACCGGAGATGGCCGGGTTCAGGAGTTGCGCGATGGTAAAGTTCAAAAGCTGCCACTTGCTGAACGAGGTGGCGCCAGGCCCGAGGAAGATGCCGTCGGCGAATTGCGGGATGTCGATGAAGGGATTCCGATTGCCCTGCGCATAAGTGGTCCCGCCGACGGTGACCCCGCCGTAGATCGCATTGTTCCGCGAGCGTTCGTAGTCGCTCGGCAGGGAGGCACGGTGCCACGCGAGTAAGGTCGAGAGGACGCCTTGCGTGCCGACCGGTGCGGTGTTGTTCGCGAGGAGGAGATCCGTCGTCAGCGCGTCGGAGCCGTCGTAGCGCGTCATCATGTAGAGCTGCGCGCGGGCGACGACGCCCTTGTCGCGGTCGAGTGGCTCCCACGAATCGTTGTCCTTGAAGGACTCGGGAGCGAACGGATCGCTCTGGAGATTCGCGCTTTCGTCAAAGGGCAGATTCGAGCGCAGGCTGTTCACGGTGTCCTTGGCGGGAAAGAGATGATGTAAGTCCGAATAGTCCGCACCTTCATCGCCCACGCCGTCGCTGCGCGGCCAGACGTGCTCGCGATTCCACTGGCTCGAAGTCTTCGGCAGGTTCGCCAGCGAGTAGAGCAGACGCACCGCGGTGCTGTCGCCCGCCGCTTCGTCGATCACTCGCATGAGGTCGTCGATGATGCCGTAGTCGAGGATGACGTGGTCATCGATGATGTTTTGCAGCGCCGTTTGCAGGGCCGCGCCGGTGAGTCCCTGCGCGGGAGCGTAGTAATTGGCGAGGCTGGTATTCGGCGGCAGATCGACACCGGTGAGGGTGAGGTTCACGAAGACGAGATGGTGATCCGTTGCTCCGAGGGAGCCGGTGATTGGGTCGCCCGCGCCAGGCCAGAAGACGCCGCCACTTTGCACCGTGAGGCCAAAGGCGGACGGCAGCGCGTAATCCACACGCACGCCGCCGCTGAAGGCTGCGGTGTCGTCGGGCTGCGGCCCGCTGCCGCCTCCGGGAACGAATGCGCTATTCACCAGGATATTGGCCGGAATCGGAGCGCCGCCAACCGTGGCCACTCCGCCGATGAGCTGCTTGATCGCCGGGTCGGTGCTGTCGCCCTCGTTGTTATCCGCATTTTGGTCGCCGACGATGATGAAGCGCGAGTTCACCGGCAGGCCGCCGGAGGCCGTAGCGGGCGTCTCCGTGTCGTCGTAGATGTAGGCCGAGTTCGCGGGCGTGATGTAGTCGGACCAGAAGCGGATTTCGTCGCTGTTCCGTCGGCCATTGTGATCGACGCCGGTAATCCACGGCGGGCCTTCGTCGAAGACCGGCGGCGTCGGATGGCTGGCGAGAATGTGGACGGGCGTGCCGTTCACAAGCACGGGCACGTCCATGTGCGTCTTCGAGGAAAGGCGGAAGACATTCAGTTCGGCCGGCGAATACCAGTCGGCGGGGCCGGCGCTGTTCGGGTTATCCGGCAGCAGCGCGCCGGGCATGTCTTTCCAGAGGAATTTCTGGAAGGTGCGCGCGTTCGCAGTGTCGATCGGAAACTTCGACAAGACGACCATGCCGTATTGCCCCGGATGCAGGCCGAAACCGAACGCGTCTTCGCCATAGCCCGTCGCGCCCGGTGTGGAGACGACGGTGCCGTTGTTATCGAGGTCGAAGCCGGAGTGGACGCCCGTGTTCACCGGCGCGAAGAAGGCATATGGATAATAGACCGGCGCTTCGCCGCTCTGGCCGACTTCGAGATAGTTTTCCTGGAAGCGCCGCACCGCGCGCCCGGCGTCGTCGTAATCGAACTCATTGAGCAGGATCACGTCCGGGTTGTTGCGCTGGATGATCCGAGCGATGTGCTGCGCGTTCGTGTTACTCACCGGCGTGGCGAGGTCGTTGATCAGCGTGCTGGCCGTGTCGCGGTAGAGCGAGGTGTTGAAGGTCGCCGCCTTGAAGTTATTCGAGAGGGTCACGCCGGTGTTGGTCACGTTGATCGTGATGGTGTCGAGCGTGACGTTCGTGCCGTCGAAAGCCTGGAGCCGCAACTCGTGCGTCGGCTGGGTTGCCGCGCTCAGGGCCGCCGGATTCGCGAGCGTGATCACGCCGGTATTCGGGTTCACTTTGAACGCGCCCTTCTCCAGCCCGCGCTCGAGGAAACAAAGCTGCCCGCCTTCGTAGAGCGTTTTCGCGGAGATGAGACCGTTGGTGATCGAATGCGCCTGCACGTCGAAGAGGAAGAGCGTACCCACGGCTTCGCCGAAGAGCGCCGAGACGTCGATGATGCCGGACGATTCCCAGTTGCCGAAGTCGCCGGTGTTGCCATCGGTCGAGCCGAGCGGGAGCACCGTCGAGCGATCGGTTTGCGCGACGCGCACTGCCTGGCCCGTCGTTGCGTTAAGGCGCCAGATGGAAGTCTCCTCGCCCGCCGCGCCGAAGGTGCCGGTCTGGTTCGACTGATCTTCCTGCACATAGATCGAGCCGTCGTCCGCCCAGTCGAGATTGTCCGGGCAACGCAGACCTTCCTCCGGAGTCATGAATTGCCCGCCGCCCGCGTCGTCGCCGTCGTAGAGGATGCGCAACGCGCCCGCCGTCGGGACGCCAGCGGTGAAGTCGATGTCGATGATGTAAGTATCGCCCCAGTTATCCGCCGGAAAGAGCGAGCCGCGGCCCGTCGACGCGAAGGCAACGATGCTGCCGTCGGTCGGGCTGGTGGAAAGATCTTCGGGCCGTGAGAAGGAGAACGCGCCGAGCGAATCCGCTTCGATATGCAGGGTAGTGTCGTTCTTGTAGCCAGCCGCGTCGTGCCCAACCATGCCAACGGCCGCGGCGTTCTTCGCATCGATCGCTACCCAGGTGCCCGCGCGCGTCGCGCCGGTGCCGTTGAACTGCTGCGGCGTGGTGTTCCCATTCGTCGCTTTCCACACGTAAAGCTGGCCGCCGCTCAGACCGTTGCGCTGGATGAAATTCGCGCCGACCGCCGTGTCTTTTACGCCAACGTAAAGGTAGAGCGGCGTACTCTGCGCATCGTCGCCCAGGAGGAACGCGACGTGCGTCGTCGTGCCGGTATCGACGAGCGCCGCATTCTCCCACGAGCCGCGACCCAGGTCCGGGAGCGCCCAGAAGTCACCGTTGGAAGTATCAAGCGCCCAGTAAGTGCCCCCGTGAGGATGACCGAAGGAGGTCGCCGTTTCCTCGCCGGTGATGTAAATGCGATTCACCAGTCCGCGGCCCGCACCGAATAGATTCGGCTCGAAGAGAGACGCCGAGCACATGCGGTCCAGCCCGCCGAGTTCCAGCTGGCTCGGGCTCGTCACGACCGCGCCATTGCGGTCATACATCCGCGCGATCGCCAGGCCGGCATCGACGACACGGCGGCTTGCCTTGTCGATGTCGAAGTAAGTGATCCGCGCGCCGCCTTTGTTCAAGATCGTGCCATTGCTGAGGGTGAAAGGATATCCCGCCGTGCCGGTCGTCGGCACTTCGATCTCGTGGTTCATGAACACGCGCACCGTGTTCGCATTGAGCGAATATGCCCCAAGCCCGTCCGGGGTGCCGACCGGCGAGAAGTTGCCCGCGCTGCTCGCGTTGAGCGCGCCCGTCGCGCCTTCCAGCGTATCGCCGATGGTCCAGATCGGATTCACCACATAACCTTCGCCCGGCTCGCCCTTCATCAGCGTGCTCCCGCCGCTGCCGCCGAGGATCGCATACTTGATGCCTTCCTTGCCCAGCACCGCCGGATTGAGCGAGCCGACCACCGTGCCCGCCGGCGCATTCTGCGAGATGCTGAATGGCCCAACGTTCGTGATCGGCGGCTGCGCCGTGCTGAAGTTCCAGGTCGTGGTATCTGCGATCCCCGCAAAGTCATTCCCCGACACGTCCTCGATTGCCCCAGGCGTGATCTGCACATAGTAACTGCCCGCGGAATCCAGCGGACTCGCCGGATCGATCGTCACCGTGCCCAGATTCACCGTGACCTGCGCGCTCGCGACGCTGATCGTCTCGAAGGCCGAGCTATCCGCACGGAAGATCGTGATCGTCCCAGCACCCTTCTGAATCAACTCGTTGAAGGACACCTTGAGATTTGACGAAATAGGCAGCCCGCCGGACCCGTCCGCAGGCGTAAAGAACGCCACCGTCGGCGGCGTGGTATCGACGCCGGTCGTCTCTGTGACCGTGAACTTCAACTGCGGATCGCCCGGATCGAAGGTGTTGCCTTTGCCCGAGAAGGTGATGGCGTCCGGCGCGTTCACCGCCGCAAGAATGATGCTGAAATCCTCGCCCGTATTCAGCCGCGAGATCAGCGCGGAGGCCGCGGCGCTGAGATTCAGGGTGAAGGTGTTGAAAGTCGGGTCCGTCGGCGTCGGCGTGTAAGTGAACTGCCCGAGCGAGATCGGCGCGAACGTGTATTGCGCCGGGTCGATGCCATTCGGGAACGTCGAGTTGAAGGTCTTTCCGGCGGAAGAATCCGTGGTCAGGAAAAACTCGAGCTGCGTGCCCGTGGTGAAGCTGCGATTGTTTTGCCGCAGCGTGAATTCGAGCGAGGTGATTCCGGTGATCGTCGAAGCACCGGACAGCCCGAAGTCCAGCTTGGTAAAGTTGAATGTGCCAAAGCCATAAACCGCGAACGTGCCCTGCCCGCTGCCTTCCCCGTAGTAGTCCACTGTGGCGCTGGATCCCGTCTGCGTGACGCGCGTCTGCGTCGTGAAGGTCTCCGTTGCCGTCGGCTGAGCGGACGGTGCAGCCGTGGTGAAGTTCCAAGCCGCTGCGCCGCTCAGGCCCACGTAGTCGTTACCCGCAAGGTCCTCAATTGCGCCCGCCGCGATCTCCATATAGTAACCCGTCGAGTTCGCGAAGTTCGTGGAGGGCGTGATCGTCACCGCCGCGCCCGAAACCGCCACCTGCGACGAGGCGATGGCGATGGTTTCAAAAGCCGTGCCATTGCTGCTGCGCCGGAGGACGATGTTCCCGCTCGCACCCTTCTTGACCGCCTCATTGAAAGTGACCGTCGGCGTCGCCGTCACCGGCACGTTGGTCGCATTGTCGAGCGGCGCGAGGCCGGTGACCAGCGGCGCGACGGTGTCCGCAGTGACGGTGGCGCTGACGAGCAGGTTGTCGATGCGGTTGTTGCCGCTGCTCGAAGTCGCACCGCTCACTATGTAGCGGAGCCGCACATTGGCCTGACCATCCACGGCATTGATTGCACTGAGATTCACCGTCGCGACGGCAAATGTTGTGGACGTTGTCGCTGTATTGACACCCGCAATCGTCGTGAAAGCTCCGCCCCCCACGCTATAAGACCAGACTCCGCTGCTGAACCCAGTCCCCGTGCCGCGCGTGGCAAAAGTCACAATCGGATCGGCATGGTCGGCGAGATTGAGCTGCAACTCAACGTAGCTGCCATTTCCCGGAAACGGTGCCGCAGAACCGCCCGCCACGAGGCTCAGAGACTCCTCCGCCGGATCGCTCCCCTGCACATTGATCGTCGAACCAGCAAAGTCATCCACCGTGCCGAGATAACCGGTGAGCGAGAGCGTTCCCGTTCCCTGACTGGCTGGGATGGAGGTGGGCACACCTCCAGTTCCGGGGTTGCTGGCGGTGGCGATCGAGAGGGTGTTGAAGCTCCAGTACGCGACGGTCTCCGCGCGGAGGAAGCAAGCGGAGACGAGGAAAAGACACGCCAGAAGCGAGGTGTGCCATGGTGATCCGAAGGGGCGGGTGAGGGGGTAATGTGGTTGGTTCATGAGGCGGGTGAGCGCGGGAGAGTGGGAAGATGCGGGCATGGCGCACCGGAGACGCGGGTGAGCCGCGGGGCGGGTGCTCTAAACGTGAGGGGACTTTCTCCGGGTGACCGGTCGAGCCCCGTTCAGGCGCGGAGGGTGGCGAGGCCGGAGTGGCGGTGGGCGCGGCGAGCGACTTGTTCCCGGCGCCGTTCCCGCCAGCCGGCGATGCCGAAGAGGGCAAGGGCCGCGAGCGTGCCGGTGGGCTCCGGCACCGGGACGACTTCCCCGAGAGAGCCGACAAAGGTTCCGGTGCCGAGGAAGCCGGTGCCCGCGCCGCTGAAGAAGCTGATCTGGTCGAGCTGCGCCGAGGTGAGCGACGAGCTGTCGCTGCCGAAAAGCAATTGATCGGCGCCGCCGCCGGTAGTGAGTCCGGCCCAGTTATAAATGGAGAGGGTCGTGCCGACGGCCCAGGTGGCGAGCTGGCTTGCCCCGAAGTTGAGGACGGCGTTGCCGGAGGCGAAGTCGATGATCGAGTTGGCCGCGAGGGTCAGTGCGCCGGTACCAGGAGAGGAACCTTCGGTCACGTTGCCAAAGAATGCTATGGTGCCGCCGCCGAGCGTGACGGTTGCGGAATCGTTGATGCGGTTGGTGGTGCCGGTGTTGCTCAGGAGAAGGGTGCCGCCGGAGTTGACAGTCACGCCGGTCGTGCTGCCGAGCGCGTTGTTGGCAGCGGCTTCCAAGGTGCCAGCGCTGACCGTGGTTGTTCCGGTGTACGTGTTCGAGCCCGTAAGAGTCAGTTTCGCCGAGCCATTTTTTGCCAATGCACCGGTACCTGTAATCGTACTAGTCAGAGTGGAAACTGCGCCAACGCCATAAGTGCCATCCGTCGTCTGATTTACCGTGAGCGCCGTTCCGTTTAGTGTGACGGTTTGGGTTTGAGTCCCGGAAACCGCGGTGAATTGGCTGGTTAGTCCGCCAATGGTTTGTGCGCTGTTGTTCAACGTTAACGCGGTGTTGTTCGTTGCGGTCTGAAACATGGTCAGCGCGCCGGTACCCAAGGACGAGCCACTGTTGACGGTCACGGTGCCATTACCGATCTGGGTGCCGCCGGTAGCCGTGTTGCTGGTGCCGCTGAGGATCAGATTTCCCGCGGCTTGCTTCAAAAGCTGGCCAGAGCCAGACAGGTTCCCGGCAAGAGTCAGACTGCCCGATGGACCATTGGCTTCGATGCGCGCAGCAGCATTGATTGCAATGTTCTGGTTCATCGTCACCGCGATGTTGCTCGTTTGCAGGTCAATGGCGGGGTTCGTGGTGGCGGTCGGATTGATCGTGACAGTCTGGCCAGAAGAACCAAATGTCCCGGCCGTAGAAAAGCGAAGCCGCCCATCCCCACTGATGGACATGTTTCCGGTAGTTGGCAGCGATGTAGATGCACCAAAACGGAGTTTTCCGGCCCCTGAGATATCGATGCCACCGGTAAAGGTGTTCGCGCCCGTGAGAATAAGATCACCGGTGCCTGTGCCGAGGACGCCCAACTTGCGTGCCCCTCCAATCTCATTGATAACCGAGGAAATCGCGACATTGCCGGAGCCGGTTATCGCGACATTGTTCGCAGTTGTGTTCGTCAGTTGGAGGGCCATCGTCTGATTGCCCGAGCCTTGTATATTCTGAATGGTGAAGCTCTGACTGCTATCGTTCTGGAGAATGACGTTGGAGTTGGCTCCGATGGTCGCGCCCAGCAAGCGTAGAGTCCCCGTTGCACCAGAGGTTCCCGAGCTGTTTCCGACGATAAACGCTGCGGCGCGGGCTGAGGTTACTTGGATGGCGGCGGCCTCCTGGACGCGTTGGCCATTCACTTGCGTGCCGGCGTTAGTCGTGCTGTTGAAGTTTATCCCCACCCCGGTGGCTGCCGTCGGGTTTGTGCCAAACTGTGCTACTTGGCCGGCGGTCGGGACCGCACTACCTGTCCAGTTCGTTCCGGTAAGCCAAGCGGAGCCACCTGCGGAGGACCAAAGAACCTGAGCGTGCGAGGCGCTGACGCCTGCAAAGGCGGCGATAGCGAAGGTGAGGAAGTGGCCGCGCGGGGTGCGGGCACGGGCACGATTAGGAAGGAACAAAGAGGGCGTCGTCGTCATGGGGATGAGTACCGTGGTTGGTCTATGGATGCGGAGATAGAGAGTGGTTGCGGTTCCCAGTCAGGAGGGGGACGGCGAGTGCCGCATTGACTGGACTGATGCTTTTCGCTTGAGACGCGCAGTTCTTAGGCGACCGCTCGCACCGCGATCAACGTTGCAACTGTAACTTTACCGAGACGGGCTGACGACGTTTGTGCCGATTGTTTGACGGTGTTGAGCGAGAAAAAATTCTCGTGCGCAAACGAGGCTTGATGGAGATGCGGTTACTGCGAACGCAGGAGCATCGAAAGGCTAGTGCGCCGTCCTTTCGACAAAGGCCGGCCCATCGGCGTGAACGGGTTTCCGGTCGCAGTGGGGCCGGGTATGAGCTTTGCGAGGCGAACATCCTGCCTGGAAATTCGGAAAGGTTTTCGCGGAACCGATCGCTCGCGGTCGTAACGAACGATGCGGACCTGGTAACAGGCAGTTCATTCCCAATTCTCGTAGTGCCCGAACGGTCGCTTGCCGGGCTTGATGATGCCGAGCTGCCGTGTTGCGCGAGTCGCAGGTTGCGGAGCCGCTAAGCAGCGATGCGGTGCCTTAGCGCATCGCCAAGGCGGTATTCTTGTAGCGCGGATCGTCGGTGACATCTTCACCGAGCCACTGGGGCGGGACGAAGGCGCGGCACTCGTCCTCACTTTCAAATTCGACTTCGGCAACGACGAGTCCGTCGTGTTTGTCGTGAAAGATATCGATTTCGACGATGTGTTTTTCGAAGGGCAGGTGGCAGCGGGACTTATGAATCCGACGGCCCTCGGTGAGCGGCCAGAGGTCGGCGAAATCGGCGGCGGTCAGGGCAATGGTCACTTCCTCCCTGGCCATTCCATCGCGCAGCTTGACGGTGAGCGAGTGATCCTCACCGATGCGCCGGAGACGCACTTGCCGGTTGCCGGGCTCGTAGGCAAGGTATCCCTGATGGATCTCGGCCCGTGGTGCGCCGGCAAATTCGATGAGCGGAATTTTGATGAGGAACTTGCGTTCGATCTCCAGCATGAGGCGACAAGGAAAATGGGCGGGGAGGGTGTGGCAAAACCGGGTCCGAATCTCAGATCGGCTGGTATCGGCGGTCGTGCGGATTGCCGAGCGTGCCAATGTAACTTTTTGATGGCAGCGTGGCTCCCTCATCATGGCGGGGAATGGGCTTGGCACCCAGCGATCGGCACCCCGATGATTTCCTTTTATGGCCCGCCAATACATGCTCCACCGCCACGCCGCGCCTCCAGGGCCGCGGATCGACTTTGCCGCGGAGCTGAATGCGCAGCAGTGTGCGGCGGTGACGGCGGCGCCGGGGCCGGCGCTGGTGATCGCGGGGGCGGGGAGTGGGAAGACGCGGACGCTGACGTATCGGGTGGCATATCTGATCGAGAATGGGATCTCGCCGCAGAATATCTTGCTCCTCACTTTCACGAATAAGGCGGCGCGGGCGATGCTGGACCGGGTGGCGGGGCTGCTGCCGACTGATATGACGGGACTGTGGGGGGGCACTTTTCATTCGATCGGGAATCGCATCCTGCGGCGCCATCCGGTGGAGGCGGGGTTTGCGCCGGGTTTTTCGATCATGGACAGGGAGGATCAGCAGGATCTGCTGGATGCGGTGATTCCCACTCTGGGCTTTGATCCGAAGGATAAGCGGTTTCCGAAAGGGGAGGTGCTGGCGGATATCTTCAGCTTTTCGCTGAATACGGGGCGGAGTATCGAGGATGTGCTGGTGGAGAAGTATCCGCACTTCCTCGAATTTTCCGAGGAGATCGCGGCGGCGCAGCAGAAGTATGAGGCGAAGAAGAAGCAGGCGAACTCGCTGGATTTTGATGATCTGCTGGAGAAGACGCTGCTGCTTTTGCAAAAGGACGCGGCGATCGCGGAGCGCTATCAGCGGCAGTTTCAATTCGTGCTCGTGGATGAGTATCAGGACACGAATCGCATCCAGGCGGATTTCATCGACATCCTGGCGAAGCATCATCGCAATGTGATGGTGGTGGGGGACGACGCGCAGAGTATCTATGCGTGGCGCGGAGCGAATTTTCAAAACATCCTCGATTTTCCGAAGCGTTATCCGGAGGCGCAGGTCTTTAAGATCGAGACGAACTACCGGAGTGCGCCGGACATCCTGGAGGTGGCGAATGCGGCGATCGCGGGGAATGTGAAGCAATTTAAGAAGGAGCTGGTGAGTGTGCGTCCGGCGGCGGCGATGCGGCCGGCGCTGGTGCCGCTGGGGGATTCGAGTCAGCAGGCGCAATTCATCGCGCAGCGCATCCTGGATCTGCGGGAGGAGGGGTTGGAACTGCGGGAGATCGCGGTGCTTTATCGCGCGCATTATCACTCGATGGAGGTGCAGATGGAGCTGACGCGGCACGGCATCCCGTATCAGATCACGAGTGGGCTGCGTTTCTTCGAGCAGGCGCATGTGAAGGATGTGGCGGCGTTCCTGAAATTTGTGGTGAACCCGCGCGATGAGGTGGCGTTCAAGCGGATGGTGCGGCTGCTGCCAGGGATCGGGAATCGCAGTGCAGATCAGCTTTGGACGAGCCTGGAGAAGGCGGAGGATGCGGCGGGCTACGGCGCGCTGCTCGTGGGGATGAAGGTGCCGGCGAAGGCGCAGAAGGCCTGGGAGCAACTGGCGCACACGCTGGAGGAGATCGCGCCGGGGCGGAAGCCGAACCCGCCGGCGGAGATGATCCACAGCGTGATCGAGGCGATCTACGCGGACTATGCGCAGGCGAAGTTTCCCAACTACGAATCGCGCCGCGAAGACCTGAACACGCTGGCGAATTTTGCGAAGCAGTATGAGAACGCGGGCGACTTCCTGGACCAGCTCGCGCTGCTCACGAATCTCGACAATGAAGCCTCCGCCGGGACGGACGACGACGAGATGGTGACGCTCTCCAGTGTTCATCAGGCGAAGGGGCTGGAGTGGAAGGCGGTCTTCGTGATCTGGATGAGCGATGGGATGTTTCCCAGTATGCGCAGTCTGGAAAGTGCGGACGCGATCGAGGAGGAGCGCCGGCTTTTCTACGTGGCGGTGACGCGGGCGAAGGATGAGCTGTATCTCACGTATCCGCTCCTGCGGCTGAATGCGGGCTACGGGGAGATGATGCAGCGGCCGTCGCGCTTCCTCGGGGAACTGCCAAAGGGGCTGCTGGAGGAATGGCAGATCGGCGGCGCGAGCTGGTAGCAGCGTTCCCTTTTTTCCAGCGCGCGGTCTTCGACTCTAAAACGCAGCGCCTTCGCCGGTCCCTTCCTCATGACACGTTCCCGCTCCTGCTCCGTGGCCCTCGCCGCGCTCGTTTCCTTCGCCCACGCTGCGGAGTTTCCCACGCCGCCAAATACGGAGACGGATCTCTCGCGGCCCTTGCTGCCCGCGGTGGAGGCGGCGGCGAAAATGACGGTGCCGGCGGGCTGCCAGGTGACGGTCTTTGCCGCGGAGCCGGACGTGCAAAATCCCATCGCGCTGGCCTGGGATGCGCGCGGGCGGCTGTGGGTGGCGGAGAACTACACCTTCGCCGAACGCGCGGTGCGCTACGACCTCAGTCTGCGCGATCGCATCCTCATTTTCGAAGACACGGATGGCGACGGGCGCTTTGATCGGCGCACGGTCTTCGCGGACGATCTGCAAATGCTCACGAGCATCGAAGTCGGGCGCGGCGGGGTGTGGGTGATTGCCTTGCCGCAGGTGCTCTTCATTCCCGATCGCGATGGTGACGATGTCGCGGACGGGCCGATGGAGGCGGTGCTGGAGGGCTTCCACGCGCCTCTGCAGAATCATCACAACATCGCCAATGGGCTGCGCTTTGGCCCGGATGGCTGGCTGTATGGACGCTGCGGTGCTTCCGGTCCGGCGGAGGTGAAGGTGGTGGGTGGCGATGGCGAGGCGATCGCGGTGCGCGGCGGGATGTGGCGGTATCATCCGGGGCGGCACGCCTTTGAGGCGATCACGAGTGGTAATACGAACCCGTGGGGGCACGACTGGAATGAGCACGGCGAACTTTTCTACGTGAATACGGTGAACGGGCATCTCTGGCACGCGGTGGCGGGAGCGCACTTCGTCCGCGCGCACACCATCGATCCAAATCCGCGCGCTTACGGGCTCATCGATCAATGCGCGGATCACTGGCACTTTGACACGGCGCAGGACTGGACGAAATCGCGCGACGGCGCGGCGAATGCGCTCGGCGGCGGGCACTCGCACATCGGCGCGATGGTCTATCTCGGCGACAACTGGCCGGCGGAATATCGCGGTCGGCTGCTCACGCTGAATCAGCACGGGCGGCGGGCGAATGTGGAGATCCTGGAGCGCGCGGGTTCGGGCTATGTGGGTAAGCATGGCGTCGATACGCTGATTGCGGCGGACCCGTGGTTCCGCGGATTGGACCTCACGTATGGGCCGGACGGCGGGGTCTATGCGTCGGACTGGAGCGACACCGGCGAGTGTCACGACGCGACCGGGGTGCATCGGACGAGCGGACGTATTTTCAAGATCACCCACGGCGCGCCGCAGCGTCCGGTGATCGGGGATGTCGCGAAGCTCGGGGTGGCCGAATTGGTGAAGCTGCACACGCATCCGAATGAATGGTTCTCGCGGCAGGCGAGGCTGGTGCTCGCGGAGAGGCCGAGCGCGGAGGCGGCGGCGGGATTGCGCGATTTGTTTGCGAAGGGCGCGGACCCAGTGGTGAAGCTGCGCGCGCTCTGGACGCTGTATGCGATGGGCGCGACGGACGAAGCTTTCCTCACCGCGCAAATGGACCACGCGGATGAGCACGTGCGCACCTGGGCCGTGCGGCTGCTCACGGATGCGTGGCCGCTGGATACGCTCACCTCCGGTCGGCCAAAGGTGGAGCCCGCGGCGGACGCAGCGCGGAAGCTCCTGCCCGCGCTGGTGCGCAGTGCGCGGGAAGATCGCTCCGGGCTGGTGCGGCTGGCGCTGGCCTCGGCGCTGCAGCGGCTGCCGCTCGATCTCCGCGCCGAGGTCGCGGGCGAACTCGTCGCGAACCGGGAGGATGCGGAGGATCACAATTTACCGCTGCTCATCTGGTACGGCCTGATCCCCGTGGAGCCTGCGGCATTGGTGAAAGTCGCCGCGCGTTGCGAGCTGCCGCTGACGCGCCGTTACCTCGCGCGCCGGCTGGCGGAGGATCTCGAGACGAAGCCCGCGCCGCTCAATGATCTGCTCACGCAAGCGACCCGCTACGAAGACTTCATCGCGGGGATCGCCGAGGCGCTCACCGGCTGGCGCAAGGCGCCCAAGCCCGCGGTGTGGGAGACGCTCGCCGCGAAGCTTTCCACTGCACCCGATGCTGCGCTGCGCGATCGGGTGCGGGAGTTGAGCGTCGTCTTTGGGGATGGTCGCGCGCTGGACGACGTGAAGAAGATCGCGCTCGATGGGAAGGCGGAATTCGGTGCCCGCAAGGCCGCGCTGCAGACGCTGATCGACAATCGCGCGCCCGATCTGCGGGCCATCTGCGAGAAGGTGCTCGAGACGCGTTTCCTCAATCCCGTCGCCGCGCGCGGGCTCGCGACCATCGACGATCCGGCGATCGGTGCGGTGCTGGTGAAAGCTTACCCAAAGTTCCACCCGACGGAGCGCGCGCAGCTCATTGGCACACTGGTGTCGCGTCCGGCGTATGTGCGGGCCTTGCTGGATGCCGTGGCGGCGGAGCGCATCCCGCGCGCGGACCTCTCCGCTTTTCACGCCCGCCAGATCCGCAGCTTCAGCGATCCCGAGCTCACGAAGCGCCTGAGCGCAGTCTGGGGCGAGCTGCGCGAGTCCGGTGCGGACAAAAAGGAGCTGATCGCGAAATGGAAGCAGGTGCTGTCTCCCGCCGCGCTCGCTGCCGCTGATAAAAGCGCCGGACGCGCGGTCTTCACGACGGCCTGCGCCACCTGCCACACGCTCTACGGCGCCGGCGGCAAGCTCGGCCCCGATCTCACCGGCTCAGGCCGCGACAACCTCGACTACCTCGTGGAAAACATCGCCGACCCGAGCGCCGTCGTGAGCGCGGATTTCCGCATGACCGTGCTGCACCTCAAGGACGGACGCCTGCTCAACGGGATGGTCACGGCCAAGACCGACCGCACGCTGACCCTGCAAACGATGACCGAGAAGACGACCGTCGAGCGCCGCGAGATCGAGAAGATCGACGAACTGCCGATGTCCCTGATGCCGGAAGGATTGCCCGAGGCACTGGGGGAAAAGCCGATGCGCGATCTCATCGCTTACCTGATGCACCGGACGCAGGTGCCGCTCCCGACCGGGAAGTAGACTCAATTGGGTGAGCCCAAAACTTAACTGGGGCCGAGGGCGGCCCCACTCCTTGCAAGGAGCCGGGGCGCCCTCGCCCCGTTTCAGAAACCACCCTATTGGCGCGCCTACTTCGCCGCTTTCGCGTAGCGGTCGCTGACGAAGTCCCAGTTCACCACGCTCTGGAAGGCCTTCACGTAATCGGCGCGGCGATTTTGGTACTTCAGGTAGTAGGCGTGCTCCCAGACATCGAGGCCGAGGATCGGCGTGCCGCCGCTGGAGATCGGCGAGTCCTGATTGGGCAGGGATTCGATGACGAGCTTGCCGTCGCGCACCACGAGCCACGCCCAGCCACTGCCAAAGACCTTCATCGCCGTCGCCGCAAAATCCTCGTGGAACTTCTCCACGCTGGTGAAGCTTTTCTCGATCGCCTTCGCGAGTTCGCCCGTGGGTTTGCCGCCTTCGTTCTTCTTCAGCGATTGCCAGAAGAAGGTGTGATTCGCGTGTCCACCTCCGTGATTCCGCACCGCGGTGCGGATGGCCTCGGGCACGGCGGAGAGATCCTTGAGAATATCTTCCACGGACTTCTTCCCGAGATCCGGCGCCTGGGCGATGGCCTCGTTCAGTTTGCTGACGTAGGCGGCGTGATGTTTGTCGTGGTGAATCTTCATCGTCTCCGCATCGATGTGCGGCTCGAGCGCGTCGTAGTCGTAGCCGAGCGGCGGGAGCTTGAAGACGCCTTCCGCCATGGGCGCGGGCGCAGGAGTCTGGGCGGACGAAACGCCGGCCTTCAGCGCGAGGGCGCCAGAGGTGAGGGCGAGGGTTTTGAGAGCAGTGCGGCGAGTGATCATAGGAGTCAGTGGTGGTGGTTGAGGTGAAGGCGGAAAGCGCGGGCGAAGATGGGACTGCGCGGATGCGGAATCGTTAGAGATCTTTCAAAAGGATGTCTTTGAATTCCACGACCATCGGCGGGCCGACATGGATCTGCAGGGCGAGGAGGCCGACGAGCGCGCGTCCGACGGGATCGTTGTCGGTCAGCGCGATGGTCTTGTGCCCATTCAGCCAATGCTCAATCTGCGTCCCGCGGGCCACGATGCGGTATTCGTTCCAGTCCTTTTCCTTGTAGTAGCCCTTGTCGATGAACTCCTGCCGGGACCCAAGCTGGCCAGTCACTTGCGGTTTCCCACCGGGCTGCATCTCCACGATCTCGCCGACGTTTGCGAGGAATTTGCGGCCCCTCTCCTCGTAGAGGAAACCGACTTTGCCCTGCTTGTTTTCGATCTCCGCCTGATAGCCGGAGAGGACGAATTTCCCGAGATCCTTGCTCCGGTATTGCACGCCGGAGTTTCCGTTTTGAATGCGGAAGCGCAGCTTGATCTCGAAGTCCTTCAGGATGCCACCGCGCCAGATGAGGAAGGTGTTCTTAGTCGGGAGCGCCTGGAGCGTGGTCTCGCCGCGGATGACCCCGTCCTGCGCGCTCCAAAAGCGCGCGTCACCTTCCCACCCCGTCAGATCTTTGCCGTTGAAGAGCGGCTTAAAATCAGCCTCGGCGCGCAGGGCGGGAGCGACGGCCAGCAGTGCGAGGAGGACGAGCTGGGGGAAATTCATGCCGAACGTGTAGGCGCTGGTCTGGCCGTGGACAAGCTCCGCGCGCGCTCCAGCACGAAGAGCGCGGCGACGGCGGCGAGCATCGCGACATCGCGCGCGAGGAGTTGCGGGAAGTGCGTCTGGATCGACTCCGCGGCGCGGAAACAGCCGCACGAGATATCCAGCCCGCGCGACCACGCGCTGATCAGCCCCGCGAGGAAGATCACGAGCATTCCACCAATGGCCGTGAGCGAGCCGAGATAGAGCCGTCCGGTGAGGACACCGAGCGCGGCGAAAATTTCCACCCACGGCAGATAGACGCCGAGGAGCAGCGTGGCATCCGGCGGCAGGAGATCGTAGGCTTGGATCGCTTGTACGAACTTCGGCGCATCCCACGCGTGCAGCGCCCCGGCGTAGAGGAAAATGCCCGCCAGCCCGAAGCGGAGCGTGAGGGTGATCACTCGGCGCGCCACGATTTCCAGCCTCCTTTCAAGACGTGGACGTTCTCGAGCTGCAACTCCGTGAGCAGGCGGCTCGCGACGGATTTGCTCGCCTGGCACCTGCCGCCTTCGCAATAGACGACGATCGGTTTGTCCGGATCCCACGCGTTGAGAAACTGGGCGACGAGTCCGTTCCACTCGTCTTCGTTGAGCAGCACGGCGCCGGCGATGTGACCCTGCTCAAACTCCGCCCGCGGCCGCGCATCGACCCACAGCACCTGGTCGCCCCACGCGCGCACCTGCGCCGCTTCCACCTTCGGCACCGGGTCCGGCTGGTGCGTCTTCAGTTGCAGCACGCCGGCCAGGAGCGCCGGGACGAGCGCGAGCCCGAGCAGCGCGCAGAGCTGGCGGCAGGCGAGGGCGATCATTTGATCCGCGCGTAGATCACGTAGCGCCGGGGTGCATCCGCCGGGAAGTCTGTCTCCACCGTGATCTCCGCGCTTTCCTTCCGGGTGGTGTCCGTGGGGCGGATCGAGATCGCATAGCTGCTGCCCGCCGCGAGCGTCACGAGTTTCGCCGCGATTTTCGGGTTGGAGGAAGTGATCGCTCTGACCCGCACCTGGCGCCCTGGCTCGACCGCAAAGCGCACGCTCTTCGCCTCCGCCGCCGCGCCCACGCGCCACCAGACCAGCTCGGGTTCGAGCTTCACGGCGTCTGCGATATTCACCCGCAGCGAGAGCACGGTCGGCGGCTGGCTGGCGTCGTCCGTGGTCGCCGTGACGCTCACGACGTGCAGTCCCCGGCGCCCGGCGATAGTGAATTTTGCGAGCACCTCGCCGCTTTCGCCCGGCGCGTAGTCGCGCTTCTTGAGCTGCGCCGCCGTGCAGCCGCACGAGGTCTTGAGCTTGGTGATTGCGATGGACGTGGAGCCGGTGTTCTTGAAAGCGAAGGCCGCCTCGACCGCGGGATCGCCCGGCGCGCGCTCAAAGCTCCGTGTGGTCTGCTCCCAGCGGAGCTGCGCGAAGCTTGCCGTCGTCGTGAGCAGGAGGAAGAGGAGTGGCCGGAAGGACATCAGACTTTCGTATCCGCCGCCCGCACGCGTGTCCACCTCGCCACTGGCTGCGCGTCAGGGGAGCAGCACGATCTTCCCGAGCGCACCGGGGGACATCACGGCGCGGTGCGCGCGCGGGGCTTCGGCGGGCGGGATTTCCTGGGCGATGATCGGGCGCAAGCGGCCCGCCTCCAGGCCGGCGATCAGCGCAGCGTGAATCGCGGCGACGTCTGCTGCGGGTGCATTCGCGAGTACCATGCCGCGGATGTCGGCTTCGCGGAGCATCGTGTCGCGCGGGTCGATCTCCACCTTGCCGCGACTGCCGATCACCACCACGCGCCCGCCGCGCGCGAGCGCTTTCAAGTCCTTGCCGAGATTTTCGTTGGCGAGCAATTCGATGATCACGTCCACGCCGCGATCCCCAGTGCGCCCGAGGATCTCCGTCAGGTAATCCGGCGCATGATGATCGAAGACCTCGTGCGCGCCCTGTTCACGCACGAGTTGCCGGCCCGGCTCGGTTCCGGCGGTGCCGAAAACCGTGAGCCCGTGCGCCCGCGCGATCTGCACGGCGGCGGTCCCCACTCCGCCGCTGGCGCCATGGATGAGCACCGTCTCGCCAGCCACCGCCTGCCCACGCTGCACCAGCCCGCGGTAGGCCGTGGCGTAGGCCGTGCCGAGCGCGGCTCCCTGGGAAAATGTGACCCGCTCCGGCAGCCGATGGACCTGCGCGATTTCGCAGAGCGCAAAATCCGCATACGTGCCGCTCGGTGAACCCGAAGTGTACACGCGATCCCCCGGCTGAAACTCGCGCACCTCAGCGCCCACGGCCTCGATGACCCCCGCGGCATCCGAGCCCGGCGTGTAAGGCAGCGCCGGCAGCCGTGCGTATTTCCCCGATCGGATGTACGTCTCCACCGGATTCACCCCGGCAGCTTTCACCCGGATCAGGATCTGGCCGGCCGTCGGCACCGGCGTCGGCACTTCCTGCCACTCCATCTCTTCAGGTTCCCCAAATTGCGTGACGCGGATTGCTTTCATGGGTGCGTTTTTTCCGAGCTTTTCAAAAGCCGGCAGCCACCCGCCACTCAATTCGCGGATGGACTTCCGGCTTCGCGCGATCCTCCTCGGTTTGCCGATCCGCGCTCCTGCTTTCCCAAAGCGCCCCCAGCCCTCCCCGGCAGACCTTCAGGCAAGGACCAACGAACTGCTCCGAGTGGTATTAAGATAAGACATCGGATGGATGAATGGACCATGCTCCAGCGTGCGCCGGAGACTGGGCACTCCGCACCGGCACGTGGCTCGACTGATCAAACCTGTCATTCCGAGCGGAGTCGAGGAACCTAACGCTCATGCGGGCAGCGGCGGTGCGGAGCCTTTCGCGCGGTCAAGCTCCGCGCCGCCGCTGCCCGCGGAGATCGGAGGTTCCTCGACTCCGCTCCGCTCCGCTCGGAATGACAGCACCTTTCCCGACGCTCCCCTTTGCCCCATGCGCACTCACCATCTGCGGGCTTATCTTGATGCCATTCGGAACTGCTCCCAAAGGTGCAACTCACCTTTCCGTGAGCCCGGCCTTTCCCGACTGCCTCGCTCCCGCACCGGCGCCCCGCGCCGCGTCTCCACGCCGGCGGCAAGGTCCGGCATCTCCGCGTGCGTCGGCGGATCGCTGGAGGTGCCGGTGTGGGGCTCCAGCCCGTGCGGATGCGGCGCCGTCCCCGCGCTTGTTTCCACGGGTTGCGCAGCCGACACGTCTTCTGTTGACGCTGGCGGCGGCAGCCGGGGTTTGCCTTCCGCAGGTGAGACGCATAGAAGCGACGGACATGGCTGGCCGTAAGCAGACTTCCACCGCACCCTCGGGGCGCTCTCCCGCGCCAGCCACGGAGGCGGACGTGCGGGTGCGGGTGCTGAAAGGGCACAAGGCCAGTGTCTTGCGCGTGGCGATGCCGGAGGACGGGCGCTTCGCGCTCACGAGCAGCGGCGATGGCACGGTGCGCCGATGGGCGCTGGCGGAGGACGGGACGGAGGGGGAGATCGTGTGCGGGGGGAAGGCGTTTGTGGGCCTCGCGGTGACGGCGGATGGCAGCCGCGCGGCGGCGGGGGATGCGGAAGGAACCATCCGCGTCATCGATCTCTCCACCGCTCGTGTGCTACGCGAGTGGAAAGGCCATCGCGAGCGGGTGGGCAATGTGGCCTTTCATGCCGGTGGCCGAGAGTTGCTGAGCGCAGCGGAGGACGGCTATCTCCGCCGCTGGAATGCGGACACCGGTGACAACAGCGCGCAGTGCAGGGTGCCGGAGGGAATGCTCTACGGTGTCGCGGCATCGGTGGATGGCAGCCGGATCGTCGGTGCGGCTTTGCATGAAGGGCTGGCTCTCTGGTCCGGGCGCGAAGGCGCGAAGCCGGTCATTTTCAAAGAGAGTGTCGCCATGCAGTCCCCCGTGAGCCTGCCCGCCGATGGCCGCTTCGCCTTTACCGGCACTGGCGATGGCAAGGTGGCGAAATGGGACCTCACCGAGGGCCGCCGCGTCGCGGCCTTCGAAGGGCACAGCGGCCAGGTGCATACCGTGGCGGTGACGCCCGATGGGCGCTTCTGCGTCTCGGGTGGCGCCGACAAGACCGTGCGCCTCTGGGCGGCGGAGACCGGCGAGTGCCTCGCCGTTTTGCGCGGTCACGCGGGCTTTGTGTATGGAATCGCCATCACCCCCGATGCCCGCCGCATCGCCTCGGTCGGTAGCGACAAAACCCTCCGCGTCTGGGACATCCCCGCGCCGATCCTGGCCCGTGCGGCCATTTCTCGGAAGCGCGGGTATGTGAATGCTAAGGTGGTGCTGCTGGGCGAGTCGAGGGTTGGTAAGACTGGCATCGCCAACCGGATCTGGCACGACACCTGGAAAGTCACCGACAGCACGCACGGAATGGAAGTTCGGCGCGTGCCGCTCAGCGGGACGAGTGAACATCCCGAGATTGAACGGGAGATGTGGCTTTGGGATCTTGCCGGTCAGCCCGAATATCGTCTCACCCATCAACTCTTCATGGAGCAGACCGCGCTTGCCGTGGTCGTTGTGGACCGGCAGCGTGATGATCTTTTTTCCTCCGGCAAGTATTGGCAGCAAGCGCTGGGCAAAGTGGCAAACACGGCAGACAGGCCGTATATCCTCGTGGCGGGGAGATGTGACGAGCCCGGGCAACGCTGCACCGTCGAGGAAATGAAAGCGTGGGCTGTGCAAAATGGATTTCACGGCCCCATCCTCACTGCCGCGAAGGACGGCAAACACCCTGGCGTGGCGGAACTGCGCGCGCTCATCGAGGAGCTGCTGCCGTGGGACAAGCTGGAATTCCGCAGCACGCAGGAAAACTTCCCCGCCCTGAAGGACGCCGCCCTCGCCGTGCGCGAGGCGCAAGACCCCGGCGGCGTGGTGGTGAAGCCCGCCGAACTCGAAGCCCGCGTGCGCCAGGTCGCACCGCACCTCACTTTCACCCCGGAAGATCTCCGCGCCGTGACGGGTCTGCTCGCCGGCGAAGGCGTGCTTCACGCGCTACCCTACGGCGACCTCGTGGTGCTCCAGCCGAGCTGGGTGAATTGCTACGCATCCACGCTCGTGAAGCTGGCCGGTGAAGCCGCCAACAAACTCGGCCACGTCGCGCTGGCGACCATCCAGCCGGGCAAACTTCCCATCGACGGTACGCCACGGCTGAGCGGGGAAGACGAAGCGCAACTCTTGCCCGCACTGGTGGCGCTCTTTCTGGAACGGGCGCTCGCCTGGAAGCAGGAGACGGACAAAGGGACGATGCTCGTCTTCCCGAACTACGTGCGCCTGCCCCGCCCGACGCCGCCGCCGCGTCCCGGACGGACGGTGGTGTATCGCTTCACCGGCCCGCTGGAGGAGATCTACTGCACGCTGGTGGTGCGCCTGCACTACAGCGGGCTCTTTTGCGAAACGAAGCTCTACCGGCAGGCCGCGGACTTCCGCACCATCACGGACAAACTTGCCGCGCTGACCCTGCGGGAAAGCGGCGAGCGCGGGGAGCTGGACGTGTATTTCGGCGACAAGCTCGACGCGGATGTGCAAGCGGCCTTCCAGCAATTCGTCCACGAGCACCTCACCGCCAAGGCGACGGACGTGGAGCGGCTGCGGAATTATTTTTGCCCGAAACCGAAGTGCGGGAAAGAGGCGCTGGATCGCGCCGCCATCGACGCCGCGCGGGCCAAGACGAAGACCGGCGCGAAGATTTTCTGCGCTCAGTGTGGAGGGGCCATCCTGCTCGATGACGTGCTGGAGCAGCAATTCATCAGCAAGGAAGGCGGCGAAAAAGCAGATGAAGCTGGGCGCACGGCGGGCGAGAAACAGAACACCGCGTCCATGGAGCAAGTGATGGTCGGCGAAGTGATGGCGCTCGTCGGTGAGGCCGATCAAATCTACCGCATCCAAGCCGAGCCCGACGAAGGCGTGGACGGCGAGATCGAGTTCCGCGACACCAAGAAGAAGGCGACCGGCATCACCTTCCGCGTGCAACTCAAGTCCGGCGACTCGCATCTGAAGCCGCGCCAGGACGGCAGCGAGGTCTTCGCGATGAAGAAGCACTACGAGGGCTATTGGGCGGGAAAAGGGAAGGTGCCGGTGCTGCTCATCATCCGCACCAGCGATGGGCGCCTTCGCTTCATGAACGCCACCGCCGCCATCCGCGCCGCGCAGAAAAAATCGCCCGGCAAATCCGTGAAACAACTCGTCTTCACCGGCGAGGATTTCACCAGGGAAGCGGTGCTCCGGCTTCGGGACGAACGCCTGCCGCGGGCAAAGTAGCGTCACGGAAAGAAGGATTCAGGGCGGTGGAGGCGGGAGTGGCGCTACTGGAGGCAGGAGTGCCTCTACTGGCGGAGGGAGTGGCGCTACTGGGGGCGGGAGCGACGTCACGGGCGGCCGGAGGAAAATCCCGCGAAGGAGGAGCCAGTCATCGGCTTCCCCGGGCCTGGGTATCGGAGATGGGAGCCGGGTTCCGGAGCTCGTCCGCCGTCTGGGCGGGGAGGGCTCAGCGGCGCTTCTCGATCTCGCTCTGGAGGAGGGCGCCGGGGCAGTTCGACTCCGCGACTTCGCGGTGGGTGTAGAGCGCGGTGCGGGGCAGGCGATGCTTTGCGCGCGCATAGGCGAGGAGGCGATCCAGGGCCTGCAGGGCGGCGGGAGTGGGCGGCGTCGATCTCGGCCTGGGTGTGCGGTAAGGGCTGCCGCTGCTCGCTGGCGGCGGCATTGGCCTGGGCCTTTTCCGCGCGGATGTCGTCGCGGAGTTCCGCGCGCTTTTCCTCCAGGGTGCGAAATTCCCCGAGCAGGGAGATGCACAAGTGGCCGTCGCGACCGGTGGCGGGAGGGTCAGTCCGTGCATAAGTGCAGAAAGGGAGAAGCAGCACTCTCGCGCCGGTTTCTACTGGAGGTGAGGATGCCGCTGCTCGTCGGTGGCGCGTCCCACCGGCGTTGACAAAACTCCCTACGGGATCTCCAGTTCGGCCCGGCTGTAGAGGGCGCAGCGGCCGCCGATGCCGACACGCGCGCCGCGGTCTTCACAGAAAAGCTCGCCGCCGCGCAGGGAGAGCTGGCGGGCGTGGAGCTTCGTTTTGCCGAGGCGCTGGCTCCAGAAGGGGATGAGGGTGCAGTGTGCGGAGCCGGTCACGGGGTCTTCCGGGATGCCGGCGCCGGGGGCGAAAAAGCGGGAGACAAAATCGCAGTCGCGGCCTGGTGCGGTGACGATGAGTCCGAGGCAATCCAGCCGCGCGAGTTGCGCCATGTCGGGCTTGAGGCCGGCGATTTCATCGGCATCGGCGAAGACCGCGAGGTAGTCGCGCGTCTTCAGCACTTCGCGCGGGATCCAGCCGAGGCCATCCGCCAGCGCCGCGGGGACGCCAGTCGGCTCCGCTTTCCACGCGGGGAAATCCAGGACCACGACTTCGCCATCTTGAGCCGCGCCCATCACGCCGCCCTGGGTGTGAAAGTGGATCTGCGGCGCGGCCACCTTGTGCTCGTGAAAGAGGACATGCGCGGCGGCGAGCGTGGCGTGGCCGCAGAGGTCCACCTCCACCGTGGGCGTGAACCAGCGCAGTTCCCAATCCTCACCGTGCGGCACGACGAAGGCGGTTTCGGAAAGGTTGTTCTCGCCGGCGATCCGCTTCAGCACTGGATCGGGCAGCCAGCTTTCCAGCAGGCACACGCCCGCCGGATTGCCACTGAAGACGTGGTCGGTAAAGGCATCGACCTGATAGTAGGGGATTCGCATGGCGCGGACTTTGGCAAATCGTGGGGCGGGCGGCCAGTTCCACGGATCAGCTTCTCATTCTTACCTTGATCATTGCTTGGGCTATTGAGGATCGAGAGGAAGAGGAAGAGGTTGAAGCCGCGCTTTTGCTTACTTGAAAGAGATTCCCGTGCGATCCAGCACGGTGCCGGTGGAGAGCCAGTATTGCGTGATGGACGTTTGCAGTTCCGCATGTGCGGCGATTTCCCGGCTTTGCGCGGCGTAGAGCGTTTTCCGCGTCTCGATCACGTCGAAGCTGGAGATCTGACCTTCTTCGAGGCGCCGGTTGGCGATGCGCACGGCTTCCTCGGCCAACGACCGCGACTGCCGCGCGGTCTCCACGCGCTGGCGGCTCGTCTCGATCCGGCTGATGACGGTATCGACATCGACGCTCACCGTGAGCTCAGTTTGCTTGATCTTCAGCAGCGCCTGCTCCTTGAAACCCTGAACGGCCCGGACCTGCGCGCGGCTCTGGACATTGCCGAGCGGCAGGGAAAACTGCACCCCGAAGGTCCACTGCGGCGCCTGGGTGTGGTAGGCCTCCTGGCGGGCGGAGCGGTAGTTGTCGGAGAGCCCGTTGTAGCCGTAGCTGCCGATGACATCGAGCTGCGGCCAGAGCTGATTTTTTGCAAAGCGCAGCCGGATGTCCTGCACCTCTGCCTCGGCCACCGCGCCCCGGTAGTCGTAGCGATTCTGGTAAGCCGTGCGCATGGCCCAACTCCGGTCGATGACCGGCACGGCCAGCGCTGGGACGGGGCGTGGGATGAAAACGCGGCGATCATTTTCCCGCACTTCCTTCGAGATGAGCCGCTTGAGCCGATACTGCTGCTCCATGAAGAAAAATTTCGAACTGATGAGCGCCTCCTCGTCGATCGAGACCGCCACGCGCGCCTGCTGCACTTCGATCGGCGATATAAAGCCGAGATCCATCCGGCGTTCATTCTGCGTGACCAGCCGACGGTCTGCGGCGATGGCGTCCTCTTTCACCCGGATGTCCTGCAGTGCGTATGTCATCTGGGTAAAGGCCACCAACACTTGCTGCACGGTATCGGCGATTTGCTTCTGCCAGGCAAACTCCGCGACCTGCTGGTTTACGCGCGCCGTGCGCACATCGGCCAGATTGGCATCAAAGCCAAAGCCGCGGAGGAGCGGCTGCTGGATCTCGATGCCACCAAAGGCGCTGTACTGCGGAGTGATCGAACGGTCGTCGCCGATGAAAGTGCTGCGCAGCTTGGTCTGCTGGGCCGTGAGCGCGAGCCGCATACCCCACGGGGTGCGCGCCTGCAGACTCGTCCCGTAGCGGTCGAGATCCTGATCGAAGACGACGACCTCGCCAGAGGTCGCGGAATCCTGCGCCGGAGTGATCGGCTGCCCGGTGGCGATCTGAAAGGCGCGGGTGTTTTCTTGAATCGCGCGAATCTGCTCGAGCTGGATGATGCCGCTGGAGGAGGTGAGATTCGCCGTGTTGTCAGGCCGCTGGGTGGACTCCCGCCCCACGTTGATGGTCCAGGAGGGATCAAAGACGCCGAAGGCAAAATCCTTCCGCGCCTTCTCGATCTCCACGGCCACGCGGTCGAATTTCACCTCCAGATTATTTGCCAGCGCGGAGGCGATCGCGTCGTCCAGGGTGATGAGTTCCGGCTTCAGTCCCGGTCCGAAAAAGCCCTGATAAGCATCGGCCACCGTGCCCGAGATTTGGAGACGTTCCGGTGCTTTCTCGGCCGTCCCGATGCGGAAGACTGGCCGGTACACCACCTCCGGAGTGGCGGGTTTGCGCGGTTTCGCGCCCGCGGAAACGGAGAAGAGCGTGGCAAAAGCGAGGGCGGCGGCGAACCAGCGAGGCGGCATCTAGGAGGTCACGAAAGAAGTTGTTGCCCATCCTCAACGCCTTCCCCGCCATCGTCATCATCAATTTCACGCCAATCGGTCGAAGACCGCCGGGAGCTCGTCCTTTCGAGCGAAAAAAGAGTCTCGCGTGTCGCTCCGTGGCGACTTTGATGGAGGCCCACCTCCAACCGACCCACCATGCGCACCCTCCTCTTCGCCGCCACTCTCACCTTCGCCCGAGTCCTGTCCGCAGCGGAGCCGGTCTCACTGACCCTGGCCGACTTTACCGACACGAACAACGCCGCGCCCTCGGGCGGTTGGTCCGCGGAAGGTGACGGCACCATCCATCTCGTGGGCAAAGGCGGTGGCAGCCTGATCTCCAAGGGCGAATACGAAAGCTTCACCCTCGCGTGGGAGTGGAAGGTGGCGCCTGGTGGGAACAACGGCATCAAGTACTGGGTGACGAAAGTCGGCGGCAAGGAATGGCTCGGGATTGAGTACCAGATGATCGACGACGAAAAGCACCCCGACGGAATCAAGGGCGGCTCGCACACCACGGGCTCGATCTACGACATCAAAGAGCCCGCGAAAGACAAAGCCGCCAAGGCCGCCGGCGAATGGAACATGAGCAAGATCGTGGTCGAGGACGGAAAGATTCAGCACTGGCTCAATGGCCGCATCGCCGCCGAAGCCGATACGAAATCCGCCGATTGGCAGGAGCGCATTGCCACCAGCAAGTTTAAGAACAAGCAAGGCTTCGCTCCCGGCAAAGGCCGGCTGATGCTCACCGAACACGGCGACGAGACGTGGTTTCGGAAAATCCGCCTGACCGCGAAGTAACCGCCAGCGCCGTGCTGAGGAAGGCGCGCGGCCGGTGCTTCTTCGCGAAGCTGGCGGCCCCGTTGCGCCCGTCAGGAGACGCGTTCCAGAATCCGCTCGGTGAGGATTTCCGCCAGGCGCTTCGACATCTGGATGATCCGTGAGCAACTCTCCGCGTGCCAGACGCTGACGTTGCCGATGATGTTTCCCGCGACGAGCGGCCCGATGACGTGGCAATCGGGACTCACTTCGTATTCCGCATTCATCCGGAAACCACGCCGGGACGCATTGGGCACACCGAGGCCGCGCCGGACGAGATTTTGGAGCAAGGGGCAGGAGGCCTTCGTGACTTCCTGAAATCCGGCGCAACTGATCACCATCGCGATCGGGCAGGAGAGAACCTGCGCGTCGATCCCCCCGGCTTCCCGATACTCAAACGCAGCGTCACCCGCGCCGCGAGACACGCACTTGAGGAACTTACCTTTGCGCACCTCCAGCCTGCCGAGGGCAATCAACCGCTGCGCAACGTCGAGGTATTCCGGCCCCGCACGCCGCTGCAGCTTGCCGATTTCCACTCCATCCGTGGTCACAAATTTCTCGCGTTCCACTCGGTTCAACCGCCCCAGCGCGGTGATGACCCTCCGCGAGATCTCACCGTAGAGGCTGGTGATGCTGATCTTCTCCGCGGTCGCTCTCGCGACGTCCTGCTGCACCGCGGTCCGGATGTCTGCTGAGGTGATCGCGCGCGCCTCCGTCAGGGCCGTCAGATGCGTGAGGCAGAAGGTGGGTGGCACCTCCTGCTCCTCGATGCGATGGGGAAAGGCGGCATCCGGGGAAAGCAGGATGATCTGATCGATCAGCCGCATGGCGCGCTCGGAATTGCTCAGGCTGTAGAGCGCTTCGAGGGCGCTGGCGTTGGAGCCGATGATCAGCACTTGCCGGTTCGTGGTTTGCTCCAGGCGATTGCAAATGCGCTGGATGTTCGTCTCCAGCGAAGGGTCATACATGTTGTCGATGAAAGCATCATCGGTGGCCTCGTCGGACTGAAACTGCGCGGCTCCGGAGTAAGGCGGGCTACCGACGGCCAGGATGACTTTTTCGGCCAGGATGCTCGCAGGCTCCGGCGAACCGAGAGTCAACTGGTGCCGCGCCCCCACGCGTTCGATGTCCTGCACTTCGCTGGAGGAAAATGTGAGTTCCACGAGACCCCTGGCCGTTGCGCGTTTGCCGAGGGCGGTCAGGCGTTCGTTTTGGTACAAGCCGAAGAGATAGCGCGGCAGGTAGAGGTCGTCCCAAGCCCCTGCTTTCATGGCTGCGGCGTGAGTGCGAAGCCACTGCGTCGCGAGTGGTCCGTCGGCCTCGGCGGAGTGCTGGAGCAACCGGACGTAGTTGTGGTTCAGCCACTCTTTGAAGTCCGTGCGCTCCGCCTCCATCGGTAGGAACTCGGCGAGTGAGGAGATCAGCAGCGAAGCGTGTCCCGACCGACCTCCATAAGGCACCCCGGCCCAAAACTCGCCGGACTTTTCGACGACAAAGATGCGGATCGGCGTCGCCGGAGGACTCTCCTCAAGAAGCGCGATGAAATGCTGGAGCGTGTAGGCCGCGGAGATGCCGGCGCCAACGAAGGCGATGTCGTAGCTCGCGCGCATCGGTGGACTAGTCCTGCGAGAAAGTGCTCATGGCGCCCTCGTCTTGATGATCCGCGCCGGGTTGCCCACGACGGTCGCGTAGTCCGGCACATCGCGCAGCACCACGGCTCCCGCGCCGATCGTACACCAGCGTCCCACTTTCACCATCTGGATGACCACCGCTCCGGCACCGATGTGCGTGCCTTCACCGACTTCGACGTGACCACAAAGCGTCGCGTGCGGCGAAACATGGACGAAATCGCCGAGCACATTGTCATGGTCGATGCTGGCCGCAGTATTGATGAGCACATGCTGCCCGATGCGGGCATCCGTCTGCAAGATCGCACCGTGCAAGACCATCGTCCCCGCGCCGATCGTCACCGTGGGCGCGATGATGGCGCTGCCGTGAATGGCCGTCCCATACGTCGCGCCGAGGGCGGCCGCCAGTTCCGCCCGGCGTCCATTGTGGCCCACCGTGATGATCATTGGCGCATCGAGTTTCGGGAAGCCGTCGCCGAGTAAGGAGAGCCCATCGCGCACCTTGACGATGCGCAGCTTGGCCTCCGCCGGATGATCATCGAAGACCCCGACCACGCGCACGCCCCGGCTGGTCAGGATGTCCGTGACGACCTTTGCGTGGCCTCCGGCTCCATACAGGTACATGCGATCAAGCGAGGTCATGCAAATTGGCGAGAGCGAAAAACAAGAGCGCGCAAGCTATTGATTTGGGGAAAATTTGTCAGGCTGGAATTCTTGTAGGACGCAGACCCAATGCTCGTGAAATTGGGCGGAATGTCGGGGGCACAGCTTCCTCTCGACTCCAGCGTTCCCAACGCCCCATTTGAGGGGCGAGCACGACTCCTCGTTCAGTCCTCCACCTTTGTTCTCCGTATGCCTGTCCATCCCTTCCGCTCCACGCTTCTGGCCGCACTCGGCCTTTTCTTCACGGCTGCGGTCGCCTTTGCTGGCCTCGCCGATGGCACGCTTGAGATCTATTGGGTCGATGTCGAAGGCGGCGGAGCCACGCTCATCGTCATGCCCACCGGCGAGTCGGTGCTCGTCGATTCCGGCAATCCCTTCGAGCGCGACCCCGGCCGCATCCATAAGGTCGCCACGGAGGTCGCGGGCTTGCAGAAGATCGATCACCTCGTGACCACGCACTTTCACGCGGATCACTTCGGCGGCGCGGCGGAGCTCTCCGCGCTCATCCCCATCGGCACCGTGCATGACAAAGGCATTCCCGAAACGAATCCCGACAACCGCCCGAACGACACGCGCTGGCCCAGCACCATCGCACCTTACCGGAACTTCCAAGCCGACCGTCGCCAGGTGCTGCGCGCGGGCGACCCCATCCCGCTGCGGCAGTCGGAAAAAGGGCCGCCGCTCGCGCTCCGCTGCCTGGCGGCGAATCAAGCCTTCGCCGCTGCGCTGCCGAGGGCCGCGCCCAACCCACTCGCCGCGCAGCACGTCGCGAAAGCCCCGGACCCGACCGACAACGCGAACAGCGTCGCGCTCCTCCTCAGCTTCGGGGCGTTCCGCTTCTTCGACGGCGGCGACCTCACGTGGAATGTGGAAGCGGCGCTCGTCTCCCCGGTCAATCGCATCGGCCAGGTCGATGTCTATCAGGTGAATCATCACGGCCTCGATGTGAGTAATAACCCCGTCTTCATCCACAGCCTCGCACCCACCGTCTCTGTGATGAACAACGGCCCACGCAAAGGCACCGGCGCCGCCACCATCGCCGCGCTGAAAAGTTCGCCTGGCCTGCAGGCCATGTATCAAGTCCACAAAAACGTGCGCGCTGACGCGGAGAATAACACCGCCGACCCCTTCATCGCCAACCTCGACGCAAACTGCGCCGCGCATTTCATCAAGCTGAGCGTCGCACCGGATGGCCGGAGTTACACCGTCACGATCCCCGCCCACGGCCACGCGCAGACCTTCCAGACGAAAGCGGAGTAGGCTCCCGGCATAGACCCGATGAAACCCTGCCTTCTCAGTCTGCTCCTGATCTGCACGCTCTGCCTGCGGACGCTCGCGGTGAACCTGACGGTGGACGCCGCGCAGACCTTCCAGACGATGGATGGCTTCGGGGTGAATGTGAACTCGCTGAGCTGGGACGATGGGGAGTTGCGGCCGGCGCTCGACAAGCTCGTGGACGATCTCAGCGCGACCATGTACCGGGTGATCCTCGATGAGATGGATTGGGAGGCGGTGAACGACAACGCGGATCCGAATAGCTTCAACTGGACTTACTACAACGCGATCTACGGTGGCCCGAAGTTTCAGGAGCTTTGGAGCACGCTGCGTTACCTGAACAGCAAAGGCATCGAGAGCGGGCTGATGCTGAACTTCATGGGGAAAGGGCCGGACTGGATTGGGCCGGCGTCCACGGTCTCGGTCTCGATGGAGGATGAGTTCGTGGAGACGATCGCTTCGGCCGTCTATTACGCGCGGAATTCGGCGGGCGTCCGCTTCACCCTACTCGCGCCGATGAATGAACCGGACTGGGATGGCATCGAGGGACCGCTGGTGGATCCGGTGCAATACACGCGCATCCTGGCCAAGCTCGCCGCGCGGCTGGAGGACATCGGGCTCGGCGACATCCGCTTCGTCGGCCCCGATGGCGCGCGCACGATCGCGGACCTTCAAAACTTTGGCGGAGCGATGCTGGGGAACTCCTCGGTGATGGCGAAGATGGCGAAGTGGGCGATCCACTCCTACGGTCCCAGCGTCAGCGGTGCGTCTGCATTCATCGCCGGCACGCCGTTTCCGAATCTCCGCTTCTGGGTCACGGAGACGGCGCGCTTCGAGGATGCGCTCGCCCAGCTTGGCGATGGCCCGAGCGCTACGCTCGTTTGGGACGGCTTCGACGCAGTGTGCAATCACGCCATCCGCGCCGGACGCGGGACCGTGCCACACAACGATCTCGGCAATGGCCCCACCCTCCTCGCCTACGACACCGGCACGCGCCTCTTCACGCCGCGCCGAGAGTTCTACGAATACGCGCAGCTCTTCAAGTTCGTCGCGCCCGGTGCGGTGCGCATCGGCGGCACGGACAATGATGGGAACCTGACGGTGTCCGCTTTCCGCCATCCGGCGACCGGGCGGGTGACGATCATCGGGCGGAATTCCGGCAGCGGCACGATCACCGTCAATGGCACGCTCACCAATCTCCCCGCTGCGGTCTCCACCTTTGAAAGTTACCGCACGAACTTGTCTTCGAACCTGCAACGCGGGGCGGATGTCCCCGTGAGTGGCAATGCGTTTAGCCTGACCGTCGCGGGCCACACGGTCTTCACTCTCGCGACGCCAGTGCCGAAGCTCGATACGCACGAAGTGGTGGTCGATGGCACGGGTAAGTTACTCTCGTGGTTCACGCCGCAGGACCGGGCTTACGCACATGTGGCGAAGTTATCGGCGGATTTCATCAAGGCGGCGATGGTCGGGCCGATCGACGGCGCGAATGGGTTGCCGATGATTTACACGCACAGCGAATATCATCCGACCACGTTCATCGGCAGCGGCTGGCCCAATCATCCCGCCGGGCGGAACTCGATGCTCGCGGATTCGCTAATCCTTTACTACGCCTACTCCGGCGACAGCGGGGTGCTCGATGCGGTGCGTGGGCTGCTCGACTACCAGCTCAGCAGCGCAGGCACGACTCCGGCGAACTACTATTGGGCGAAGGTGCCGTGGAGCGCCTCGGCGGCCAGCAATCCACAATACGGCACGGACAGCATCTCCGAAGGCGTGGGTAACATCGAGCCGGACAAGTTCGGCGAACTCGGCTTCTTCGGTTACCTGCGCTTTTACCAGGTCACTGGCGAGACCAAGTATCGGGACGCGGCCGTGGCCTGCGCCGATGCGCTGGCGGCGCACGTCCGCCCGGGGAACACCACGCATTCACCGTGGCCCTTCCGCGCCAACGCGCAGACCGGCGCCATCGTCGAGGAGTACTGCGCGCACGTCATCGCACCGATCCGGCTTTTCGACGAACTCATCCGCCTGAACCTCGGCAACGTCGCCGCCTATCAGGCCGCACGCACGACTTCCTGGAACTGGCTGATGACTTGCCCAATGACGAACAACTTCTGGACGAAGTATTTCGAAGACGTGGGAATCGACGGCAGTCACTCGGGCAATCTGAACCAATACAACCCCGGCCAGACCGTCCGCTATTTCCTCGAGCGGCCCGACTTGAATCCGAACTGGCAGGCGCACTCCACAGCACTCATCGCGTGGATCGAGTCGAACTTCGGGGGTACGGACAACGGCGAGCCTGGCCTGCAATACGGCGCGCGCGTGATCTCCGAGCAGAACGCCTACAAGTATAAGATGGCCAGCCACACGAGCCGCTTCGCCGCGATCTGCGCGATGCTCGCGGAGAAGACGGGAGACCCGACGTTGAGAGAGAAAGCCTTTCGCTCACTGAACTGGTGCAGCTACATGGCCCGCAGTTCCGGTTCGGTCATTGAGGGGCCGTTTAAGTTCATCCAAAACCAGAACAACTGGTACTCCGACGGTCACGGCGACTACATCCGGAACTTCATGCTCGCGATGGGGGCGCAGCCCGAGTGGGCGCCGGCGAATGAGAATCGACTACTGCGCTCGTCGAGCGTGGTGAAGTCGGTCGCTTACAACCCGGGGAGCATTTCCTACACGACTTACGACGCGGCGAGCACCGAGGTCTTTCGCCTTTCCTCCACACCGCTCTCGGTCACGGCCAATGGCACTCCGCTCTCGCAGCGCGTCGATCTAACGCAGGAGGGCTGGACTTACTCGCCAGCAACGGGAGTGCTCCGCGTGCGGCACGATGCGGCAATGACGCTCGTGGTCATTCATACTTCCGTAAATGTGCGGCCCACCTGCACGCTGACGAGTCCTGCTGCCGAGGCCACGGTCGCCCCGCCGGCCAGTATCCTGCTGGTCGCGTCTGCCACGGATTCGGATGGCACCGTGGCGAAGGTCGAGTTCTTCAGCGGCGCCACGAAGCTCGGCGAGGACACCACTGCGCCGTATCACTTTGCCTGGAGCAATGCGCCCTTCGGGAGCTACACCCTCACCGCGGTGGCAACGGACAATCAAGACGCGCAGATCACCTCGACGTCCGTCGCGCTCACGGTAGGCGCGGCCAGCAATGTCGCGCTTGGCAGCACCTCGGAAGGAACGACGACCGACACGCTGACCGACAATACCGGAGCTTACATCAATGCCTGCCGCTTCCAGGCGACGCAGACGATGACCATCGACAAGCTGCGCGCGAAGGTGGGAGCGATTGTGGGGAGTTACCAGTGCGCGATCTACGAGGACTTCAATGGCAGCGCGCGCAACCTTCTCCGCGACGGCGGTACCATCACGAATCCCGCCGAGGGCTGGCACGACTTCCCGCTCACGTCTCCTCTGAATGTCGCCAACGGATCCTTTTACTGGCTCGCCGTCTGGTCCGACGACGTGAATGCCCGCATCAGCGCACTCAGCTCCGGGGCTATTCGTTACGCTGCGTATCCCTTCAGCACGTGGCCGAGTCCCGTGAATCTCACGGGCAGCGGCACCTTCACTTACTCCATTTTCGCGACCGGCCCCGCAGGCACGAACGTTGCACCGACTTGCAACGCGGGCAGCACGCAGACGATCACCCTGCCCGCCACGGCAACCCTCAACGGCACCGCCAGTGATGACGCCCAGCCTTCCGCGCTGACAACGGAGTGGGTCGTCGAGAGCGGCCCCGGCGCAGTGACTTTCGGAAACGCGAACGAGGTCATCACCACTGCGAGTTTCACCCAGCCCGGCAGCTACACCCTCCGCCTGCTCGCCACAGACGGCGCGGTGACGACCGCCAGTGATGTCGTCATCACCGCGCGCGATTCCTTCGCCGCGTGGGCCGCGCGGAACGACGTGCCAGCCTCGGCGCTCGACACGGACGGCGACGGTCTCGGCGGGCTCTTCGAGTACGGCTTCGCCACAGACCCGACGAGCCACACGCCCGCTCCGTGGTCCGCGCAACTCTCCGGTAATCGACTGCGGCTAACTTTCCCCCGCAACCCAGCGCTCACGGATGTGACTTACACCGTGCAAGCCTCCGATGATTTTACCGCGTGGACGCCCATCGCGCGGAGCAGCAGTGGAGCGACGACCCTGAGCCTTGGCGCTTTTCAGGTCCAGGAAGGCGCTTCCGGTTCCTTGCTCTCGGTGAGCGTCACCGATTCGGCGCCGGTCGCCCCGGAAACGCGCCGCTTCCTTCGGCTGGAGGTTACTTCGCCGTAGTCGGAGTGGGTAAGTCCGGCCCGCATCAGCGTCTGGTTGAGTGTCGCGAGTGTGGTGATCCCGGTCGAGTTGGCGGGTTTTGGAAGGTGGCGTGCTCTGGGGCGACGTGTCCCGAGCGGGCTTTCCCCCGGGAAGCGGCAAGAAGGAGAGCGGAAAGGGTGATGACTTCGTCACTCGGCAGGCGAAGATGGGAGTTTTCTGACCCAGAGTTGAAACCATGAAATCTCTCACCGTCATTCTCACCGTCAGCATTTCCTCCGCTCACGCCGCAGACAGCAACACCGATCGCGTCGCCGCCGTCGTGAATACCCCTGGTTGCGTCGCTTTCTGGGACTTCGTGAAGCGCGAGCCGGACGGTCCGCATCGTTTCACGGCGCATGTTCCCAACGGCGCGACAAATGACTTCGCGCTCGATGCCGGGAACTACATCAAGGATTACTGGGGCGAAGGGCGTGAGGCGACGTATGCGGACTTCCCGTTGCTCGGACGCGGACCATTCGGACAGGCGACTCGCATTCGCAAGGAGGCGGACTCCACGTTTCGCCCGTTCCTCTTTGTGCCGCGCGCGCGGCTGCATGATTCGCCCATCGACATCAAGGGCGGAGGCAAGTCGGTGAGCGTCGTCGTGTGGGCCATTCGCGAGAGCGGGAATCACGCGCTGGCGGGCATCTGGCATGAAGGCACCGATTTGAATCATGGGGGCGCGGCGAAAGTCGTCGCGCGCGGCCAGCGGCAATACGCGCTCTTTGCCGGCCTCAACAAGGAAGGCTCGGCCTGCGGGCATGTGTCGGAGAACGGCGCGAAGTCCTTTGGCCACATCTACGCCATGCACAAATCCAACTCTAACGGGGTCTCGCCCGCCATGCCTGCGGATTCGCCCGCCGAGGTGCTGGATGCTGCGTGGCAATGCTTCGCCATGACTTACAACCACGAGACCCACGAACTCACCGGCTGGCTCAATGGCCAGGCCACCGGCCGTTGGCAGGAGAACGTACAGAAAGCCATTCCGGTCATTCACAACGCCTGGGTGCAAGGCCACCTGCATCGCGAGCCCGGCGTGCAACCCGGCGAAGACTCGAACTTCCCGACCGATCAGTTCTACAATCCGCCCGAGGACAAACCCGTCGTCGTGAAATTGCTCAGCGAGACTGCCGACGAGCGCGTGGAATTGCAGGAGTTCCGCTACGCCCGCGTGAAAGTGACCCAACGCAAAGCCGCCGCCGGCGCCTGGACTACCACCGCCCGCGACCTTCCCGACGTGCGCCTGAATCCCTGGTGGTATCCGCACGACGCGCTCTACACGCCCGCCAACGACGGCACCGGCGGCCCCTTCACCATCGGCCGCGTCATCCACAGTTCGCGCAGCGTCGGCTTCACGGGATGGATCGGCGGTGTGGCGGTGTTCAACCGGGCGTTGAACGCGGAGGAGATGACGAAGCTGTCAGCGATTCGAAGCTACCGGCCATTGATGGCCCGGTAAAAGATCCAGCGGAAGCCCTTCAATTCTCGAAACATCGCTTTGTCGGCCTGAGCGCAATCAGACACCGCGCACTCGCTTCCCGACACCACTTCTCGCGCTGGCCCTTTTCGGTCGGTTGATTGCAAATCAAAATTCTTACCGTCCATGCAAACCGAACGCTCATGGACCCCTGCGAGGTCAAAGTCGAAGACAAGAGTATTCCGGCCTGCAGGCTCGTTACCAATTTTTACGCTTCCTGTAACCTCGTGCCACCGACGGCTCAGGAAGCCGGTACCATGAATCATCCCAGTCCATCATCCTGTCCCAAGTGCGGTGCTTCCATTCCTGAGAATGCTCCGCAAGGTCTCTGCCCGAAGTGCGTCCTCGCGGGCGCCGCCGCGGTGCTGGACCCGCCGAGATCCCCGTCTGGGAAAACGCCCACGCCCACCGTGCAGGAGCTGGCGCCGCATTTCCCGGAACTCGAAATCCTCGAACTGATCGGGGCCGGCGGAATGGGCGCGGTTTACAAGGCGCGACAGCCAAAGCTCGACCGCCTCGTGGCGCTCAAAATCCTGTCGCACGATCTGGCCGCGGATCCCGCGTTCACCGAACGCTTCAACCGCGAGGCCCGCGTGCTGGCGCGTCTCAACCATCAGAACATCGTGACGGTTTTTGACTTCGGAACGCAGGGTCCGTTTTGCTTCCTCCTCATGGAATTCATGGACGGGGTGAATCTCCGGCAGGCGATGCGCACGGGCGGGTTCTCGCCAACGGAGACGCTGGTGCTGGTCCAGGACGTCTGCGCCGCGCTGAAGTTTGCCCACGAGAAGGGCATCCTGCACCGCGACATCAAGCCGGAGAACATCCTGATCGATGCGAGCGGCAGGGTGAAAATTGCGGACTTCGGCATCGCCAAGATCGTCGGTGAAAATGACCGCGAGAACGTGACCCTCACGCAGCACGGATCGGTGCTCGGCAGTCCGCGCTACATGGCGCCGGAGCAGTTCGAATCGCCGGGTGATGTGGATCAGCGGGCGGACATCTACTCGCTGGGCGTGGTGCTTTACGAGATGCTGACGGGCGAGCTGCCGATCGGCCGGTTCGCGGCGCCCTCGACGAAGTCGGCGATGGACGCGCGGATCGACGCGATCGTCATGCGCACGCTGGAGAAGGAGCGCGAACTGCGTTTCCAAACCATTGGTGAAGTGAAGACGCGGATGGAGAACGTCACACAATCGCCCGGTGTCGGGACGACGGAATCTGTGGGTGCCAGCACCGAGGCGCCTGGTGCCGCGCCAGCTCGCTCGACCGCCCGGTTTGCAACGGTCGCTGCCGTTTGCACGGGCCTCAGTCTGGCGCTGGCCGTGGTCTTCATTCCTGCCTCGATGTTCAGCCTCAAGGTGGATCCCGGGTATTGGATGATAGTGGTCCTTCAACTCGCACTTTTCCTCGGTGTGCCGGCAATACTGGGGTTCGACTTTGGCGTGCGCGCCGTCCGAGAGATTCGCAGCTCTGGCGGCAAACTGGCGGGCCTCAAGCGAGCCATCGCCAGCGTCCTTTCCTGGCCTGCGCTTCTCGTGATGCTCATGGTGTTCAGCGCCATCTCCATGATGTTTGCCGACAACGGTGTGGCCACCGTTTGGCGGATGTTGCTTGCTGTATTGCTCCTCGTCACCAGCGGGCTCGGCGTGGTGATGATCGTGCGAATCTTCCGGCGGACGCGCGATCACCGTCCGGCGGCGGGAAGCGTAGGCGCGCACGTCTGGCGATTCGCTGCCACCGCATCGGTGGCCGCGGTTTGCGTCTTCGCTTATGTCCGCGAGGAGAGAGCGACCAGGGAGGCTTACCTCGACCCAACCGGAACCAAGTGGACAATCGGCATGGATATCCTGTCTCGGAAAATGGTGGATTTCCGAGTCGTCCGCATCGACCTGGATGGGAACGAAACGCCGCTGGGCATCGAAGGCACAATCGCCGCGCCGGTTGGCGGAAACGTTCAGGCAGAGTTTACACTCGTCGCCACAAATCGGTGGAAGGAAAGCTCACGCCAGAAAATCGAGGCCGGCTACGAAGTCGCCTCGGGGGAGGCCTACAGAAAAAGCGTGTATCTCGATGACCACTGGAAGTTCACTACTTCGGGAAACGGGCGATCCCAGATGCTCAGCATGAAACAAGACCGGATGGAAGTCGCCACGCGGAGCAACTGGCTCGGGAAAAAGGTGGAGACACTTTACTTTGAGACGGTCGCCTCCACGCATACCGAACCCGCTCCGGCGGTGGAAAAGCACCCATAGCCATGCCGGAAAACTCCACAGTCTCCGCCTTTCACGCCACCCGCTGGACGCTCGTGATGCAGGCGCGGGGCGATTCCCACGAATCCCGCACCGCGCTCAGCGAGCTGTGCGCGGCCTACTGGAATCCCGTCTTTCATTTCCTCCGCCGCGAGGGACGCAACGACGACGAGAGCCGAGAGCTCGCGCAGGAGTTCTTCACCCGGCTGCTCTCGGGCGGCGGCATCGAAAACGCCGACCCCGAAAAGGGCCGCTTCCGCTCCTACCTCCTCGGCGCGCTGAAGCATTTCCTCGCCGACCGCAGACGCAGCGAGGGCCGCGAGAAGCGCGGGGGCGGAGCCGTCATCGAGTCGATCGAATCAGCCGGCACCGAGACGTCGCCCGGACTTCAGATCCCCGACCCGACGGGCACGATCCCCGATGCCTACTTCGACCGCGAGTGGGCCCTGTCCGTGATGGACCGGGCGCTCAAAGCGGTGCAAGCGACCTTCGCGGAGTCAGGAAAAGAGAAGCAGTTCGAGATTCTCAAGCCCTGGCTCATCGGCGACACCGAGAACCTCCCGCAGACCGCCGCCGCCACGGAACTGGGCATGACCACCGGCGCCATCAAGGTGGCCATTCATCGACTGCGAAAGGGCTTCCGCGACGCCATCCAGGCCGAGATCGCGCAGACCGTGACCACTCCGGAGGAAATCGCCGAGGAACTCCGTTACCTCATCGAGGTGTTGTCGTAATCGCTGCTGGGAGCAAATGACCAGGCCTCGAAACACGGGCACGACTTCGTTTCGAGGAGAGTAACGGCTGTGCTCCGCTGAGCGAGTGGGTTTTTCAACAGGCTGTTAGTGTGCCTGGTATTCAAAAACACCGTGATCGCCCCGGAAACGCAGCCGCTCCGGGGTCTGCTCCTTGGGCGAGGGTTAGTCTGTTTCTGCAAGATGATGTAACTCCCTGACCTTTCAGTGCCTCAGCCGCGCGGCATCGTGATTGATCCGCGGCGAACTCTGGCAACTGGCCGACTGGGGCAGAGCTGTGGCGATCTCTTCCAAGGTTGTGAAGAACCGCGAGGTTACGCAGAACAGGATGTTTTTGATCCGCTGCACTCTCCCCATCGTCTGCCTCGCTGCGCTGCTCACCGCGGCGGCTCAGCCAGCCGCCACGCCAGTGGATCCGCAGCCGCTCGTCGTCAAAGTGATCGAAGCTGCGGGAGGGGCGGATAAGTTACTGCGGCTTTTCCGGATGAAAGAGAGGTACCACTTTGGCGCCCTGCCGGAGCCGGCGAGCGGTAAGTCCTCCACGCGCGACTCGGTGCTCGAGGCGCCGGCCTATTGGTGGGTCGGCAAGAAGGATCGCACGGATGAGCCAGCGAAATTTGACGTCTGGGCCTGGACGCTGGTGGCACTGACTGACGATCGCTCAAAGATCGAGGTCGTCCCCGATGTCACGGAGGACGGGCGCTCGGTGTTTGGGCTGCGGGTCAGTGGGACGATTGATCCGCCGCTGGAGCTTTACTTCGATCGGGAACGCCTGCAACTCGTGCGCACGGATTGGCGGAGCGATATCTACCGGTTCACGGAGTGGAAGGAGCACGATGGCGCGAAGTACCCTGCGCAGACCATCATCTACAAGAAGGTCGGCGGGAAGCCGTGGTTCTACCATGAGATCACGGAGATCGAGCGCCTGCGGGAGCTGCCGGTGGGTTTGTCGCGCGACGCGCCGGCGAAGTAACAAACGCTGGAGCGCAACCAGGCGAAGAAGCCAAATACCCTGCGATCGGCACTCCGGACTCCGCCCGCTCAGCGCGTGCGGCGCCGCCGGAAAAGAAGCAGACCGCCCGTGAGCAGCCCGGCGGTACTCGGCTCGGGGACGACAAAGGCACCGAGGATCACAGAATTCCCCGAGACGGTGACGGCGAAGGAGCCCGCCCCATCCGCGGTGAAGACGCGGCCACCGATGACATTGCTGAAGGCGCCGTTGATTGCGGCATTCGAGGTAACGATGGTGAAACTATCCGCGGGTTGCACGCTGCTCTGGAAGCCATTGATGAAGCTCACGAGGAGTTCGCCGCCGAGGGTGAGCGGGATCGTGCCGGATTCGCTGAGCAGATCGTATTGCGCCCCTTGGGTGGTGCCGCCGATTTCGATCTCGAGCTTCGCGGTGCCGTTGAGGGTGAGGTCGCCATTGATCGCGAGAGTGCCTGGTGAGACGCCCGGCGCGATGGTGTCGGAGTTTGTGACGTTGCCAATCACCGTGCCGCGTCCTTCGAGGCGTCCGCTCGCGATGATGATCGTGCCAAAGGGCGCAAACGAACCGGCGGAGACGGTGCCATTATCTAGCCGGGTAATCCCGCCAGTCTGCGTGTAACCGCCGGGCACATTGAGGATGCCGCCATTCTTCGTTTCGAAGAAGCCGGTCTGGACGAGACTGGCCGGGGCGACGGTGAGGGTGCGTCCGCTGACCTGGGAGGAGATGAGCCCCTGATTGGTTAGCGTCATCGCCCCGCCGAAGTTCTGGCTGCTGCCGATGCTGCCACCCCCCGAAACGCCGAGCCCGGTCGCGGTGCGGATGACCCCTGTCGGGCCGATGGTGAAGGCACCCGCAGTGCCATTCATCTCCACATGGCGGACTCCGGCGGCGGCCCCTTCAAAGAG
>JANNXQ010000091.1:0-3569 GCA_031409655.1 Chthoniobacteraceae bacterium
AACAACGGACCGAAGGCCGAGAAGAAAGGTGTTCTAAGTCCCATGTACTTCAGATCCCCTTCTCTATGTAACCCTTAGCCGCATTCCGACAACTTCACGCCAAATCATCCATTTTTCCACTTATCTTAGTGCCATTCGGGATAGGTCTTTTATAAATACGCAGCGGCCTGCAAGACCCGAACCGCCCGATCGGTTCCTTCATCTTCCTCGGCCCCACCGGCGTCGGCAAAACGGAGCTGAGCAAAGCGCTCGCCGAATTCCTCTTCGACGACGAAGGCGCGATGGTCCGCATCGACATGAGTGAATAGATGGAGAAGCACAGCGTCGCCCGACTCATTGGCGCGCCTCCCGGTTACGTCGGCTTCGAGGAAGGCGGCCAGCTCACCGAGTCCGTCCGCCGCAAGCCGTATAGCGTCATCCTTTTCGACGAGATCGAAAAAGCGCACCACGACGTCTTCAACGTGCTGCTGCAAGTGCTCGACGACGGCCGCATCACCGACGGGCAGGGCCGCACCGTGGATTTCAAAAACGCCGTGATCATCATGACGAGCAACATCGGCTCGCAGTTCATCCTCGATCTGGACAACGCCGAGCAACGCGAGGCCCGCGTGCTCGAAAGTCTGCGCGGCCACTTCCGCCCCGAGTTCCTGAACCGCGTCGATGAAATCGTCATCTTCGACCGCCTCAACGACAAAGACCTCACGCACATCGTCGAGATCCAACTCCTCCGCCTCGAGAAACGCCTGGCCGACCAAAAACTCACGCTCACCCTCACCGACGCCGCCAAAGTCCACCTCGCCCGCGAAGGCTACGACCCCGTCTATGGCGCCCGCCCTTTAAAGCGCGTGATCCAGCGCGAACTCCTCGACCCGCTCTCCCTGCAAATCCTCGGGGGCACCTTCCGCGAAGGCGAAACCATCACCGCCGACGCCCGGGACGGGAAGATCGTCTTTGCCGGGTGACGACGCCGCGCGATGGCGCAACGACGAGCACCGAAACGTGCCCGGATCATCGGGGCAGCGCGCGGGCGCGTCCCGGGCGCTCGCGGAGTCAGCGCTTTACGGAAGCGGGCAGGTTGGCTTGTTCCAGCAGGGACGCGCGGGCCCGGGTAAGTTCTGCTTTGCGGCTGGCGTCCTTTTCTCCGCCGATGGCGGTGGAAATACTCTGCAACGCGTCGTACCAAAAGCCGCCTTCCGCGTAGATCGCGGCCCGCTCGGAGGGGGCTGCCTTCTCGATCTTCGCAGCGAGGCCAGCAGGAGCCTCGACGCGCTGGATGATGCCGCTGGCGACGACGTCCTTCGAGCGATTCGCGGGATCGGGGATGAGGGCGACGCTCCACTGGTAGCTGGTGCCGGGATCGAGCGTGATTTTCTGCCGGGCGAGGGAGACGCTGTGGATGCCTTCCTCGAGTTTGGAACTGGCGCGGACGCTGAGCAGGGGTTGCGCTTTTTTGGGCTCCGTGACGGTAAGCTCGAATTCGGAAACCGCGGCGCCGGTCTGGAACCAGAAAAGCGCGGGCTGCGCCTGGGTGGTGAGCCCGGCGTGCTGTGGGGCGAGGACGTAGATGGAGGGAAGTTTCATTCCGCCGGCGCGCGAGCCACCGTCGCCATCCACGCGCGAACCCTTGGACGTCTTCGGCGGGGTGTATTTGATCAAGCCGCTCTTTTTCGGCGGAGCGGGCGTGGCGGCCGGAGGCGCGGGGGTGGCCGGAGGCGCGGGCTTTTCCTCAGCAGATGCCGTCAGTGCGGTGAGGGTGAGGCAGAGGAGCAGGCGGAGAAGAGAGAGGTGCGTTTTCATACAGGAGGAGTGGTTGAGGCCGGACCGAGCAGACGATGTACTATGATCTTATCCACCTTGCCTTTCAAGCTCATTGGTCCCAGAAGAATTGTGCGGTACCGATCGTGCAAGCGATGGAAGGTGGAGTCGCCAATGAGGATGGTGCAGGGGCTCTGGGGCATGTCCGGACCGGTCGCCTCTTTTCCTGCGGACTCGAGTCGGGCGGCGGTATTCACACTGTCGCCGAAGACGGAATACTCGAGCCGCTCCGAGGTACCGAGGCTGCCGGCGACCACGGCGCCGGTGTGGATGCCGACGCGCATCTCCGTGGTCGGGAGCCCGCGGCGCGCCCAGTCTTCGTTGAGGGCGATGAGGGTGCGCTCCATCGCCAGCGCGCATTCGACGGCGTCGGCCGCATCGCGATCGAGCGCCTCCTCCTCGGTGTGGGTGATGGGCGCGCCAAAGACACCCATGATGGCGTCGCCCATGAACCGATTGATCATGCCGCCGCGCTCCTCGACGTGCGCGGCGATGGGGCCCATGTATTCATTCATCCAGTCGAGCAGCGCGGTGGGATCCATCTTCTCGGCCGTGGTGGTGTAGCCTTTCAGGTCGGTGAAAACCACGGTGGCAATGGCGCGCACCGGGCGCAGGCGCTGGCCGTCGATCAACTCCTCGCGCCGCACCCAGAGGGTTTCGGCGACCGCGCGGGAGACGTGCCGGGAGAAAAGGGCCTTCATGACCGCGCGCTCTTCGCTCTGGATGAAGGCGACATAAGACGCGGCAAAGGCGGCGCTGAAGATGGCGGCAAAGGCGGGCGCGGCGAGCGGGACCCACCAGCCACGATTGAAGGCCATCCAAGCCACGAGACCGAGCGCGGCGAGGAGTGGGAGGAGGGCGAGCGTGAGCTTCAAAGGAGAACGCAGCGTGAAGCCCAGCGCGGTGCTGAGCGCCGCCCAGAGCGCGATCCACGCGATCTCCGCGGGCTCGCTCCACCAGTTGAGCGGGCGTTGCCCTTCGAGGGCGGCACGCAGGAGTTGATTGACGACCTGCCCGTGCAGAAGAATGCCGCGATAGGAATTGTCGAGCGGGGTGGCGTTCGAGTCCTTCACACTCTCGGTGACGGTGCCGACGAGCACGATCTTCCCGCGCAAATCCTCAGCCGTGAGTTCGTCGCTGAGCACGGCATCCACGCTCGCGACGAGAAAGTCGCGCGACCCGCGGAGGTCGATTAGGAACTCGTCGCCGCCAATCGGCAGCTTGCGATACCACGCCGCGTCGGGCGTGAGCGGATGAAAAATGGAGCGCCCCATCCAGGTATCCGCGCCGTCCCTCACCGTCCCGGATTGGTGCGTGCGCAACCACGCAGCGGCGAGCGCAAAGGCGAGCGACTGACAGGATTCGCCTTCGCTCCGCACCGTCAGATAGCTGCGGCGCACGATGCCGTCGATGGCGGCGTCCTTGGGGAAATTATTGGCGGCGACACGCGCGGGCAGATTTTCCAGCGCCGGAGGTGGTCCGATGTCGGGCACCTTGCGGATCGCGATGATCGAGTCGTATTTCAAAAGCACCTCCTCGAGCCTCGGCAGGCCAGCACCGGAACGCGGCTCGGGCAGATCGCGGTAGAGATCGAGACCGACGGCGGCGGGCTCGGCCGCGGCGATCTTTTCGAGGAGTTGCGCGAGCAGTTCGTCGCTCAAGGGATGCCCGTACTTGACGAGATCGTCCTCATTCATCCCGATGACCACGATGCGCTCGTCGGGCTCCACGGCGTGCGTGCGCCACTGGATGAA
>JANNXQ010000092.1:0-3098 GCA_031409655.1 Chthoniobacteraceae bacterium
GCGAAGGTGCTGGAGAAAAACGGCGTCGAGTTTTTCATCCGCGGCGTCGGGTTTATCAAGACCGTCGAGGACATCGAGAAGGTCGTCATCCGGCAGGAAAAAGGGACGCCCATCCAGGTGCGCAACGTCGCCACAGTCACGCTCGGCCCGGACTTCCGCCGTGGCGCGCTGGACAAGGCGGGCGTCGAAGCCGTGGGAGGGGTGGCGCTGATGCGCTACGGCGAAAACCCGCAGCACGTCGTCGAGCGGGTGAAGGCAAAGATCAAGCAACTCGAAGCCGGCCTGCCGCAAAAGACGCTCCCCGACGGCCGCATCTCGAAAGTCCACATCGTGCCGTTCTACGACCGCACGGACATCGTTCACGAGACCATCGACACGCTCAAAGAAGCGCTCAGCGAGGAAGCGCTCATGGCCGCCGCGGTCGTTTTCATTTTCCTGCTTCATCTGCGCAGCACCGTCTCCGTCATGACGACGCTGCCGCTTTCCGTCGGGCTCTGCTTCATCCTGATGTTCGCCTTTGGCGTCGATGCCAACATCATGTCGCTGGCGGGCCTCGCCATCGCCATCGGCGACGTGGGCGACATGGGGATCATCATGACGGAAAACATCTACCGTCACGTCGCGGCGAACGATCCGAAGAAGTCGCACTTCGAGCGCGTGTTCGAGGGCGCGCGCGAAGTCGGCGGCGCAATCGTCACGGCCGTCGCGAACACCCTCATCTCGTTCATCCCCGTGTTCTTTCTCGCTGACCAGGAGGGGAAGCTCTTCCGCCCGCTCGCTTTCACGAAGACCTTCGCCATCGGCGCCGCCGTCATCCTCGCGCTCACGGTCGTGCCGGTCGTTTGCTACTACCTTTTCCGTCCGGTGAAATGGTCGCGCCGCACGATCTGGATCATCGCCGGTGCGCTCGCCGTCGCCGCGATTTTTGCGACTCACGCCATCTTCATGCTCGCGCTCACCGGCACGCATTACAGCGGCTGGCCGATGGCGATTGTCGTCGGCGTGATCGTCGCGCTGGCCTTCGTGCGAATGACGCGGGAGCGCTTTCTGCCGATGGAGGCAAACCCTGTCTCGCGCGGCATCGCGTCCGTTTATACGCCCGCGCTGCGCTGGGTGCTGGACCACAAGAAGACCTTCCTTCTCGCACCTGCTGCGATCTTCTTTGTCGGCCTCAGCATCTGGCTCGGCATCGGCACCACGCTGAAACCCGTTGAGTGGCTCGTAAACCTCGGCGCACCCGCCGACCACCCGCGCGTCGAGCTCGACCAACTCCGCTGGCAGACCGTGCGCCGCTCCGATGGCTCCACGCACCGCCGCCTCGTCGCGCACAAGCAAACTGACGGCGCGGAGGTCATCCGTGAAACGCGCATCCTCGCCGGCATCGGTCGCGAGTTCATCCCATCGCTCGACGAGGGCTCGTTCCTCTACATGCCGTCGCTGCTCCCGCAGGGCGGCCTTTCACAAGCCCTTGAGGTGAGCGCGAAACAAGCCCTCGCCATCGCCAGCGTGCCCGAGGTGGAGAGCGTTGTCGGGAAACTCGGCCGCGCCGAAAGCGCGCTCGATCCCGCGCCCGTCGGGATGATGGAAAGCATCGTCATCCTCAAGCCGGAGTCGGATTGGCGACACGTCCCGGTGAAGCGCTGGTTTGCAGACTGGCCGGGCTGGCTCAAGAAACCGCTCGCCTTCTTCGCACCCGAACATCGGCAGATTACGAAAGGCGAAATCCTCACCGAGATGCAGGAGCGCACCGCGATTCCCGGCGTGCTGCCCACTTTCCTCCAGCCGATCCAGACGCGCCTCGTCATGCTCCAAACCGGTTTCCGCGCGATGATGGGCGTGAAGATTTACGGCAGCAATTTGAAGGAGATCGAGAGTATCGGCCTGCAAATCGAAGCGCTGCTCAAGGAAGTCCCCGGCGCGACCGACATCGTCGCCGACCGCATCGTTGGGAAGCCGTATCTTGAGTTCGAGATCGATCGCGACCGCATCGCGCGTTATGGGGTGAGCATCCGCGACGTGCAGGACGTGATCGAGATCGCCATCGGCGGCATGAACATCATGGAGTCGGTCGAAGGCCGCGAACGCTACCCGATCCGTGTGCGCTACCTGCGCGAGTTTCGCGAAGACATTCCCGAGCTGGAAAAGATCCTCCTGCCCACGAGCACCGGTGCGCAGGTGCCGCTCGCGCAAGTGCTCACCATCAAGAGCGTGCTCGGTCCGCAGGAGATCAAAGGCGAGCGCGGCCTGCTCGTCGGCTACGTCACCATGAACACCCGCGACCGCGACGAAGTGAGCGTGGTCGAAGACGCCGAGCGCCTGCTGCAAGGCGCGCTCAAAGATGGCCGGCTCAAACTTCCCGCCGGCTATTTCTGGGAGTGGAGCGGGCAATTTGAAAACCAGGTCCGTGCCACCAAGCGGATGCAAATCCTCGTGCCCGTCTGCATCGCCCTGATGTTCATTTCGCTCTACCTCGGCTTCCGGCGAAAATGGATCGCGCCCATCATTTTCCTCGATGTCGCCGTCTCGCTCTCCGCCGGTTTTCTGCTGCTGCCGATCTGGGGCGTGAACCTCTCCGTGGCCGTGTGGGTCGGCTTCCTCGTCCTCCTCGGCGTCGTCGATGACGACAGCGTCGTGCTCTCCACCTACCTCGAAGACATCTTCGATCACAGCAAGCCGGGAAGCATCGCCGAGATCCGTGAGGCCGTGGTCCAGGCCGGCCTGAAACGCATCCGCGCCAACCTCATGACCGTCTGCACCACCGTCTTCGGTTTGCTGCCTGTCTTCTGGGCCACCGGCCGCGGTGCCGATGTGATGAAACCGATCGCACTGCCCTCTCTCGGCGGCATGGCCGTGAGCGTCATCACCATGTTCATCGTCCCCTGCCTCTTCTCCGCCATCGAGGAATGGAAATGGAAACGCGCGCAGCACGCAGCCCCACTCGCAACCCCACAACCAATATGACCACCATCACTCCACGCCAACTTAACGACCGCCTTCAGCAGGGCGAAAAGCTCCATCTTCTCGATGTCCGCACCCCGGCGGAACACGCGGAAATCCACGTCCCCGGCGTGCATCTCGCTCAGCTCGACCGACTCGAT
>JANNXQ010000093.1:0-5138 GCA_031409655.1 Chthoniobacteraceae bacterium
CCCCCCCCCCCCCCCCCCCCGCCCCCCCCCCCCCCCCCCGTCTCAGGCCCCCCCGCGCGCCGGGCGCCCCCCCCCGCCCATCACCCCCGGGCGCCCCGCCCGCCCCGGCTCCTTGCGCCTGCCGCGCCGTTCTGCTGTAACGCGCGCATGCCCCACGCGAGCCGCCTCGAAAATGCCGACCTCGCACCCGTGCCGCCGGAGCGGCGGACCTGGCGGGTGGGGAGCTTTGCGGCGTTGTGGATTTCCATGTCGGCCTGCATCCCGACCTACATGCTCGCGTCGTCGCTCATCGGCGGCGGCATGAATTGGTGGCAGGCGATCCTCACGATCTTCCTCGGCAACGTCATCGTGGTCATCCCGATGATCCTCAATGCGCACGCGGGCACGGCTTACGGCATCCCGTTTCCGGTCTTCTGCCGCGCGTCCTTCGGCACGCTCGGTGCGAACGTGCCGGCGCTGCTCCGCGCGCTGGTGGCGTGCGGTTGGTTCGGCATCCAGACGTGGATCGGCGGGAGCGCGATCTACAAAATCCTCGGCGTATTTTTTCCCGCGATGACGAGCGCGCCACCGCTGGCCGCGCTCGGCATCAATGGCGCGCAGCTCACCTGCTTCCTCTTCTTCTGGGCGATCAACATGCTCGTCGTGTACCGGGGCATCGATTGCATCCGCTGGCTGCTGCAGATCAAGGCACCGCTGCTCATCGCGCTGGGCTTGGCGCTGCTCGCGTGGGCCGGTAGCAAGGTCGGCGGTTTTGGCCCGATGCTCGCACAGCCATCGGCGTTCGATCCGGGACAGCCGCGGGCGGGCGAGTTCTGGAAGTTCTTCTTCCCCGCGCTCACGGGCATGATCGGCTTTTGGGCGACGCTCTCGCTGAATATCCCCGACTTCTCCCGCTACGCCGCCACGCAGCGTGACCAGATCGTCGGCCAGGCGATCGGGCTGCCGCTCACCATGGCGCTTTATGCGTTCATCGGCGTCGCGGTCACCTCGGCGACGACGATCATCTACGGCGAGACGCTCTGGGATCCGGTCGATGTGCTCACGCGCTTCACGAATCCGGTGGTGCTCATCGTCGCCATGCTCGCGCTCTGCCTCGCGACGCTGGCGACGAACATCGCCGCCAACGTGGTCAGCCCGGCCAACGATTTCTCGAACCTCGCGCCGCGTTGGATTTCCTTTCGCACCGGCGGCCTGATCACCGGCGTCATCGGCATCCTGATCCGTCCGTGGGAACTGCTCGCGAATGCCGACCGCTACATCGGCTGGCTCATCGGCTACAGCGGCCTGCTCGGACCGATCGGTGGGATCATGATCGCGGATTACTTCGTCGTGCGCCGGGGGAAGCTGAACGTCGAGGCGCTCTACTCCACGACCGGAGAATACGGCCGCTTCAATGTCGCGGGGCTCGCCGCGCTGGTGCTCGCGGTACTGCCGAATCTGCCGGGCTTCCTCGCTGCGACGAAAGTGATCGCCAAGGAATCCGTCCCGCCACTACTCGCGGCGTCGTACGACTACGCATGGTTCACCGGCTTCGGCCTCGCGTTTGTCACCTATCTGGCGCTCCGCAAGATCGTGGGATCACGTTAGAGGCTGCGTAAGCCGCGCGTGTGCGTCGTCAGATCGTCAGGGAATGAACTCGGCGGTGACGGTGTAGAAGGCGCGCGGGTGCGCTGGCGTTGACGCGGCGCGGATGCGGGCTATGCCAACACTATAGGTCACGGTGATTCCCGATTCCGCAGTAGCAGTGTCTCCGGGGCCGTTGAAACGGTAGATCTCCACAAAGCTGCCCGGGCTGAGATCGTAGGAACGATTCAAGACCCAGGCCGTATGGGCCGTGGCGTTGACGTCGATCCCGAAGCTGACCCCGACTCCCGTCCCGTCCGCAAATGCCGTCAATCGCCGTGGATCGCTCAGATCGGGCGACCACGGGTTGGTACCCAGCGCATATTCGAGACCGTATGCGGTGCCGTCGCCGTCCAGATCCAGCAGCCAGAACCGCCCGAGATCGGCACTCCCCTGGTATTCCGTGGAGCCAAGGTCAGGCAGCGACCCGACCGGGCGCAGGAGCGCGCGCTGATCGGCAGTGAGGTTGGCAATCGCGGTGGCGACATCGAGGGCCGGACTACCCGGCAGCGGCGGCATCGTCGGCGTCGGCCCGCCGTAGTCGCCCAGCGGGGTGGTGACGGCGACGCCGTCTTTGGGGACGATCTGCACGGCGTTGATGGACGCGCGGTAGTTCCATTCCTCGGTGCGCACGATGAGGCCTGATTTGATCCGGTTTTCAAAGACGATGCAGCTTCCATCGGCGCCGCCGGGACCAGCGCTTCCTCGAATGGCAGCAGGGAACGAGGGAGGGACCTACGGATTGGTCACGCGCAGGCGCAGGAAGAGCTTGGTGTTCGTGCCCATTGGCATGCTGAAGCGGTGCTGTGGTGGGATGGCGGAGGTGTTGCCGGTGTCGGAAATCGCGGTCCAGCTTCCGGGTTGGAGCGTCGTGCTCCACTCCGCGCCGAAGGTGATGCCGCTCACTCCGCCTGGCTGGGTGAAGCCGAAGACGACGTTTCCGCCGCTGGTCTGCGCCTGTGGAAGCTGACTGGGCCGGGCGGTCGCGGGGTTCTGGCCCGGCCCGAGGAAAGCGAAGACCGCGAGATTAGGGATGCCGGTGCCATACGGTGCCGCCGTGTCGGCGGCGTTGCCGCTGTTGTTCACAGTGTTATACCATGTCTGCCGCCAGTTCTCGAGAGGCGTCAACTGGAGCCATTGCGCATAGAGCGTGGTGGAGGAGGCGGGAAGGGTGAAACTCGCTCCGGCCGCATACGCTATTCCGGTGCCGTTCGCCAATGCGTTCCAGCCGTTGAAGCTGTAGCCTGTCCGGACCAGTGTGCCCGCACCGGCGAGTGTCACCGAGGTGTTGTAGTTTCCCGACTGTAGGGCCGGAGCCGTGCCGGCGGTGTTGCCGTTCCCGTTGTAGGTCACCGTGTAGGTGTTGATCGCGAAGTTTGCCGTCACGCTCTTGATCGCGAAGCTAAAGTGGGGCGCCTATTTCTTCTTCTCGTCCCATTCCTTCCAAAACTCCGCGGCGGTCTGGGCGGGGAGCCGGGTATCGGGTTGGGCTTGGGCAAAGCTGAGGCGTTCGAGCTTGGGGAAGGTGCGGAGGAACTCGATGTCCTTCGCGTTCGGCGGGAGGGTGCGCAGCGTGAGTCCCTTGGCCTCGGCGAGGGGCGAGAGGTCGGTCAGTTGCTGGCAGCCGATCAATCTCACGTTTGTCAGCGGCATGCCGCGGAGGACGGAGAGGTCGGTCACTGCGGTTCCACCCAGATGCAGATACTCCAGCGGCATCCCCTTGAGAGGCTGCAGATCGGTGACCTTGGTGTCGGAAATGGCGACCTGTTTGAGTGCCATGCCGCGTAGGAGTTCCAGATCGGCGACGCGGGTGCTGTTGACTTCGAGTTTCTGGAGGGGCAGCCCGCGCAGTATGGTGAGGTCGGAGATGGGGAGACGGTTCAACGTCAGCTCCTCGAGCGGCATCCCCTGGATGAGAGTCAGGTCGGTGACCTTGGTTCCTTCGAGATTCAGGCCCTTGAGCGCCATGCCGCGCAGCGGTGTCAGCTCGGAGACCGCCGTCTTCTTCAGGCTGAGGCGACTGATGGGTGCGCCCTTCAAAATCGTGAGGTCGGTGATCGCCGCCCCTTCGAGGTTCACGTCCCAGGTGCCGTCCTCCAGTTGCTGCACGCTCTTGATCGCGACGCCCGAGGCGCGCAGCGCCATCAGCCAGCCTTGGCTGTCGTATTCCTTCCAAAACTCCGCGGCGGTCTGGGCGGGTTGTTTGGTCTTACTGTCCTCCCTAAAGCTGAGGCGTTCGAGCTTGGGAAAGGTGCGGAGGAACTCGATATCCTTCGGGTATGGCGGGAGGATGAGGCTCTTGAGTTCTTTGCAATCCGCGAGGGGCGCCAGATCCGTCACGGCGCTGCCGCTGAGGTTCATTGCCTGGATATTGGCCGCGCCCCGGAAAATGGAGCAGTCGCTGAAGTCCTTCGACCCGATCTTGACCGTCCACATGCCGGTGCCTTTGGCGCCTTGCGGGGTCTCTTCGGTGATCTCGGTCGTGGTGTAGGCGATGCCGGCGGCGTGCAGGGCGCGCATCCATGGCATGGCATCCCACTTCTTCCAAAAGTCCGCCACCGTGGAGGCGACAGTCCTAGGGCTGTCTTTGAAGGTGTTGAAGTCCAGCGTCTTGAGCTTCGGCATCTTGCGGAGCAGCTCCAGGTTGCGGGCTGTCGTCGGCACCGTGAGCACTTCCAGCGTCGGAATTTCGAGGAGGGAGGCGATGTCCGTGATGTTCTTGCAACCCGCTAGATGCAGTTCCGTCAGCGGCATGCCGACGAGCGGCGAAAGATCGCTGACCGCCGTGTGGGGGAGATGCAGCTCTTGCAATGGCAACCTACGCAACGAGCTGAGATCGGTGATCGGGTTCGCGGCAAGGTCGAGGGATTTGAGCGGCGGTCGCGGAGCGGGGTCAGGCGACAATTATTGACTGCTCGATCGACTTTTCCACCCTCGTAGCCAAGTCGAGGAGTTGGGAACGCCACTTTTTTGCGCGGGGAATGGAGCGGAGCGACATCGCCTGACGCAGGCAACCCGAAGGGTGGCCGTGGCAACGGCCAGCAACCTGACTTTTTCGGTGGGGGGCAGGCCTACCAGGAACCAGAGCGGCGGCGCGTGAACCCGACCGCGCCACACCACGCCACGGAAATTGCACCGCGCTGACGGAGGCGACTCAACGGTTGCCGGTGGCTCCCGGTTCGGGCATCTTCCGCCCATGAGCACGCTCACTGAGATCGGAGCCGCCGTGGAAACGTTGCCGCGCCTACAGCAAGAGACTCTGCTGCACCCACTTGCGATGCGGCTTGGCGGCGAAGTTCTTGCGTCATTCTCTATCGGCACGGAGGCTTACAAAGAGGCGTGCAAAGGGACAGGTCAATAGTCACCGCCCGCAAATTAGATACCGTGTTGGTCAAGAGAGGAAAAGAAGGGAGGGATTTAAGGGGTCGTGAAGAGAGTGTGATTGGGGTTGTAGTCGGCTTTGGATTGGAGGAGAGCGAAGGCGGTGCGGACCATTTTGTGGAGGACGGCGAAGA
>JANNXQ010000094.1:0-19080 GCA_031409655.1 Chthoniobacteraceae bacterium
CAGGCCATCGCCGCGCTTGCCTATGGCACCGCGACGATTCGCCCCGTGCAGAAGATCTTCGGTCCCGGCAATGCCTACGTCGTCGAGGCCAAGCGGCAGGCCTTCGGGCAAGTGGCCATCGACCTCCTGCCCGGCCCGAGCGAGATCCTGGTGCTCGCCGATGCCAGTGCGAATGCCGAGTGGATCGCCGCCGATCTCCTCGCGCAGGCCGAGCACGGCAAGAACAGCGTCATCCTTTTCGTCACCAACTCCGCTCCGCTCCTCAAGCGCGTGGAGCAAGCAGTGGCTACCCAACTCGCCACGCTCAGCCGCCAGGAGCATCTCGCGCCCGTGCTGGAAAAGGATGCCGTGCTCATCCTGGTGAAGTCGCTCAAGGAAGGCATCGCCATCGCGAATGACTTCGCACCCGAACACCTTTCACTCGTGACGAAGGACGACGCGAAGATCGCCGCCTCGATCCGCACGTCCGGCGCGATTTTCCTCGGTGGCTACAGCCCGGTGGCGGCAGGCGATTTCGTCGCCGGCCCCAGTCACACTCTGCCGACAGGCGGCGCGGGAAAATCGTTTCCCGGCCTCACTGCCGACATGTTTCAGCGCCGCACGAGCTTGGTGCAGCTCGACGCGAAATCACTCAAGAAGTCCGTCGCGACGATCGCGAAGTTTGGCGAAGTCGAGGGCCTCGACGCCCACGCGCGGAGCGCGACGATCCGCTTCGATCGGCCCTGACTCACGGCGCATTTCCTGGGATTGCCCGGAGAGGGAAGCCACGGATTACACAGATGGCACGGATGGGGATTCGGCGCGGCGCGCCTCCGCCGACATTTGTGCCCATCGGTGTGATCTGTGGTCCATCCCTCTGTGAAATCTCAGCTCCTCACGAGCTCACGCGGACTCAGTCGGTGCTCAAAGCTATCCACGAGCGCAAGCCAACTCGCCTCGATGATATTGTCCGAAACGCCGACGGTTCCCCAATCGGCATTCCCATCCGTGGAGACGATGAAGACGCGGGTGCGGGCAGCGGTGCCGGACTGGCCGTTGATGATCCGCACCTTGTAATCGGAAAGCGCGATGGCATCGATCTGCGGATAAAACGGACGCAGCGCCTTGCGGAGAGCGGCGTCGAGCGCGTTCACGGGACCATCGCCTTCCTCGACCGTGTAGGCTTTCTCGCCGTTGATCGTGAGCTTCACCGTGGCCTCGCACTTATCCCACGCGCCATTGGCCGTGCGGCGAAAGGAACAGTGGTACTCCTGCAGATCGAAAAGCGGGCGATGCACGCCAACGGTCTTACGCACCAGTAACTCGAACGACGCTTCCGCCGCCTCAAACTCGTAACCTTCGCTTTCGAGCTGCTTCACTTCGCTGAGGATCTTGCCGACCTCCGGCGCGCCTTTTTGAAACTTAAAGCCGAGCGCCTCGGCCTTCACGATCACGTTCGATTGGCCCGACACATCCGAGATCGAGATGACGCGTTCGTTACCGACCAGCGTCGGATCGATATGCTCGTAACTGCTCGCGAGTTTCTGCACGGCGTGGACGTGCTGGCCGCCTTTGTGGGTAAAGGCCGCGGTGCCGATGTAAGGCGCGCGCACGTCGTGCGGCACGTTAGCGAGTTCATCGACGAAGAGCGACAGCCCGCGCAGCGCCGTGAGATCGCGCGCGACCTTGAGGCCCATCTTGAGCTGAAGATTCGGGATCACGGTGATGAGGTTGCAGTTCCCCACGCGCTCGCCGTAGCCATTGATCGTCCCCTGCACCTGCACCGCTCCGGCCTGCACGGCGATGAGCGCATTGGCGACGCCGAGGCCGCAATCATTGTGCGTGTGGATGCCGACCGGCACGCCGAGCGCGGCGATCACGTCGCGGGTCGTTTGCTCGATGAACTCGGGCATGGTCCCGCCATTCGTATCGCAGAGGACGACGAGATCGGCGCCCGCCGCATGCGCGGCCTGGATCGTCGCGAGCGAATACTTCGGATCGTCGCGATAGCTGTCGAAGAAGTGCTCGGCGTCGTAGAGCACCTCGCGTCCGTGCTTCTTCAGGTAGGCGACGGTGTCGCTGATCATCGCGAGGTTTTCCTCGAGCGTGACCCCCAGGACTTCGGTGACCTGCAGCGGCCAAGTCTTGCCGACGATCGTCACCGCAGGCGTCTCCGCATCGAGGAGCGTGCGGACCTGCGGATCATCCTCCACCTTCATCTTTCCACGACGCGTCGCCCCGAAAGCGGCGATCTTCGCGTGCTGCCAGGTGCGCTTTTTCGCTTCCTTGAAAAACTCGGCGTCCTTCGGATTCGAGCCGGGAAATCCGCCCTCGATGTAATCCACGCCAAAGGCATCGAGCCGCTCGGCGACGCGAATCTTATCCAGCACCGAGAACGAAATGCCGGTCCCTTGCGTGCCGTCGCGAAGGGTGGTGTCGTAGATGGTGACTGTTGGCGTGCTCATAAAATGGGCGCGCAAGCTAAGGCACCCAGCCCCCCTAGGCAAGACGCCGGACTTGCCAACCCTGCACGGTCGCCCCCTCCTCCCTCACGCGCTTCCCCAGCGAGTCCAGAACCCGTTCCCCGCCGGCATCGTCACAAAAGTTCGTCTCGCGCCGATCACTCCGGTCGAGAAGGTGAGACACTGCACCCCCGAATTCGACGCGGGCCGTACGTGCCATGCTCCGGTTCTCAGCCGACCGGCACGGGTTCTGGCCAGCGAAAATGAGCCGATCTCACAGACCGCATCCGGTGATCGTGATCGGGCATCAGGCCCCACGCCTGCACCACCAAACCGTGCCATTCCATGGCCTTCGCCAGCGTGACCACCCACATCGCCCCGATCCGCGCCGTCCTTGAAAATGGCACGCCGCTCATTGCCGCGGGCAGTCACATGATAGCTGGCGTCGGAGAACTCGACGCGAATGGGCCGGGACATGCCTGCTTCCACCAGAGGCTCCGCAACGGGTCAACTTTCAAGTTTCAAGCGTTGACCCCGTTCACATGGTACACCGCTCCCGTACACCGCTCCCGGATATTAGATGCGCACCTGTCTTGGCATGGTCCGCAGGGTGTCGAATCACTGGAATCTTGCAACAGGATTCGACTGAACCATTTTTCTGACACTGTCAATAGTAAGCTTTGACCCCTCTCACCCCTCTCACCGCTGCGTTCTCTCTTACAGATGCCCTTCGCCCTCCCACACGAGGTTGAACTTCAGTTCCTCCAACCCTGACTCCTGATAGGCTCGATAAAAGTCCTGACTGTGGCCGGTGTCGTCTGAGGCCACCAGAATCAGGTGAGACATGTTCGGAATTTTGAAGATCAATGATTCGTCGATCAAATTTGGAAAGAATGCTGGCTTCCTGATTCCCATTTCGTGATCCACTCCCAGTTCTTCCCCATTTGGCGCGTTGAAAGTGGTATTGTTCCGATCCATGCAATTGTAACATGCTGTAATATTTAGAAAGAAGATCTCTTCTCCTGTGTCATTTAGTTGTGTTTTGTGGATGTTCCCGGAATATTCCAGGAATTCGCCAAGGCTACTGGAAAGAACCCTTTCAGTAAACACTAGAGCCTTACTAGGGAGATTAAAAAAGCCCTTCGCCGTCGTAAACGGAGCACGAATAAGTTGAAAAGGAGGGATAGTAGCATCGGCAGGAAGCGTATCTAAATCTCTCATAATCTCCCGCCAGAATTGATCATTGTTCGGAGTTGCAGCGATTGGAGGTGCCTTATCCGTATATCCTATTTCAAATATTCTCACCATGGGTAGTTACCTCTAATTAATTTGTCGGCTATTCTTTGAAGTTCATTTTTTAATATCATCGTGTTTTGTAGCGAAACTGGTATGAGACGGGGTCAACGCTTGAATCATGAATCCACCGCTTGAAACTCCCGCCGGTATCGCTCGAACCGCTCTGCCACGGTCGCGTCTGCCGGGCTCAACCCGGCCAGGCGCCGCAAGGCGTGGGTGATCGCGCTCCCATCTGCGTAACCCAGCGCTCGCGCCGCTGCGCTGCGCTTTTCGCCCCCTCCGATTACCCGAAGCCACGCTTGCAACGCTCGATCCGGCTCTGCCGCGGCTAATTCCAGCGCACGTCGCCGCCTCCCGTCCGGGTCCACTTCCTGTCGACGCCACTGGACCTCCTGTGGACCGAGCCGGTCGCCGAGCATTTCCCCGATGCGCGCCAGGAAACTCTCGCCGCCCAGCACCAACGCCCCACGCAACTCCTCCCACGGGCTGCGCAGCACCTCCCCAAATGCCGCCCGCACGAAAGCCACGTAGCCTTCCTGGGCTTCCGCCCGATGCGTCCCGAAATACGCCAGCCAACTCGCCGAGAGCCACGCCGGCGCTCCCTCGATCCCGGCATACACCCGATGGCTGCTCCAGCGGTAGCTTCGCAGCGCCTCCAGCCGCTCGCCGGGCACCGGCGCCTGTTTGTCCCGCGGGCGCACCGGGTTGAGATGCACGTAGCGGAGCAACTCCTGCGCATAGCTGTCGGCTTCCACCAGTTGCGCCTTGAATCGTCCTTGAAAGAGATGCCCGCTGCGCCGCCACCGTCGATTGAAGCGGATCGTGTAAGTCGTCTGCAGCCAGCCCAGCGCTCGACTCAGATTGGCCCGCGGCGTCTCGATCAGCAGGTGGTAGTGGTTGAGCATCAGGCACCACGCTTGCACCACCAGGCCATGCCCTTGCACCGCCTCCGCCAACGTGGCCACAAACATGGCTCGATCCGCGTCATCCTTGAAAATGGCGCGCCGCTCATTGCCGCGGGCAGTCACATGATAGCAGGCGTCGGGGAACTCGACGCGAACGGGCCGGGACATGCCTGCTTCCACCAGAGGCTCCGCGACGTGTCAACTTTCAAGTTTCAAGCGTTGACCCCAATCATTGTTGACCCCAATCATTGACCCCAATCATCCGACCGACTTCGTCACGAAAGATCATCTCGCGCCGATCACCCCGGTCGAGAAGGGGCACTGCACCCCGAATTCGACGCGGACCTTCCGTGCCATGCTCCGGTTCTCAACCGACCGGCCCGGGTTCTGGCCAACGAAAAAGGCCAACGTTTACAGACCCCCTTCCCTCGCGAATGGCATTCTCACTCCGGCTTACGCACGAACCGCGTCCTGCCAGACGCTGTTTCCAAATGCCGTGATCCAACTTTGGGATTAAAAAAAGACTCGAATCGAAGGAAGTGATCACCACCCGCCACCATTTCAATATCGAATCGGGCAAAGGTTTTATCGTCAAAAGAAACGAAAAAGCTTTTCTCTACGGAAGAACGCCACTCGCTTCGAGGAAGCGTGGACAACATATTAATGACGTAGGATTTCCGGTATCCATTCTCTGGAGCATCGAACAACAACCTATCGTTCCTTTCGAGCAGCCCGCCGTCAGAAACTTCGATTTCAAGCTTCCAATCGTATTGCCTCTGGCCCGCTGGCCTATCCAACTCGCTATTCCAACACGTAAAAACAACATGATGCCGTGTCTCGTGTTCACCGAAGCTGACGACGAGCGGCGACCCGTCTCTTGCAATCCGAAAGGACCTTCTTGAAACACTTACCAATGCCTCAATCGTCCCTTCCTTGTGAAGAATGAAAACAACCGGCGCTTCACGTTCCGGCTTGTGAGTTGGTGCAAGCCCATAGTTAAACATACCGCTTGAGCTGGCCGCTCCGGAATGATCCTTACGCATCACCTTGTAGCCATTCCGAGAAACCCAAATAGAAAGACTCAATCCGGATAAGCCTTGAATTGAGAAAAGTCCATCAGCGTCAGTTCTCCGAGAATCGTTCAATGCGTTTTCCTTGCCATTCCCATTTGCAGAAACCGCAACGGCGGCACCCTCGACCGGATGACCGTTTTGATCTACCACTTTTCCATAAAAAACAATTGGTGCCCGAAAAGCGGCTAAAAATGCCTTTTGCTTCTCTTCAATGCCGGCAATGGGCTCGTTTTTTCCCTCTGACAGCGGCGGCTCTGGAAGCAGAGGAGCTTGCGATGCCGGTTCGTATGCAGTTTGCCCCGGCGCTTTTCTTGTTGATGCGCTGAACACTTCATTTGGCTTCCGATCAAAGAAAAGTACTATCGCAATCAACAATGCGATCACCAAAGTGCCTAATATTATCTTCTTCACTGAGTTATAATGTTTAAGGGTAAATCATAAACTTCGCTAGAACGGTAAGCGCTAGGGGTTAGAGCTTACTATTGACACTTTCCGAAGCGAGTAAGACTGAAAGATAGCTCGCGCTTCCCATCCGCAACCGGGCGGCGATCCAGGGGCGGGTCATCTGCGTCTGTTGCCTCAGCTGCCGTGCAATGGCCACCTTTCGGCGGTCGCCTTTGGGCAGTGTCTCGAGCGCGACCTCGGCCAATCCTTCTCGGGCCAGCCCCTCTCGCAGCAAGCGCCCTGCGAGTTGTTCGTCGGTCTCACTCCGCTCCATGGCGCGCTCACCCACTGCGCCGCGCCGCCCCATTCGCTCGGCCAGCCGCTCGAGGAAATCTTCCGCTCCATGCCACCAGCGGCTCCGAATCGCCATCGCCTCGGTGACTCCATTGGTCCGCGCCCATTCCACCTGCCGGGCATACTCCTGCCGGCTCGCCGCTTCATCCCGCTCCAGCGCATGCTCGCCCAGCACCCGGTCCACCCGCAGCCACGACGTCCGCAACGCCGGCTGCAAATACGCCGGGTAACTGCTCCATTGCCAAGCCTCCAGCGGTGTCTCCGCGGCCAGCAGCCGGGCGCGCGCTGGATTCAGATGCACGTAATCACACGCCGTCACCAGATACGCCCCGCTGCGTTCATCGATGGGTTGCGCCTTATACCACCCGCCAAACAAATGCCCGCTCCAACGATGCCTCCGGTTAAACCGCCCGGTGAAGGTTCCCAGCAGCCACTTCATCCCGACCACCAGATTCGCCTGCGGCGTCTCCAGCACCAGATGGAAGTGATTGCCCATCAGACACCAGGCATGGGCCTGCCAGCCGGTCTTGCCACACACTTCGCCAAGCGTCTGCAAGAAGCACTCCCGATCCTGATCGTCACGGTAGATCGCCTCCCGCCGATCCCCCCGACTCATCACATGGTAAAGCGCTCCAGCATACTCGATTCGCAGCGGTCTCGGCATGGCAGTCTTTCGCTGCAGACGGCCCCACGAACTACGCCGGCTCGTGTTTTTTGAGTTCCCGCTTCCACTCCCGCACCTGCGTCTTCGCAGCTTCCATCTTCTCCGGCGTCTGGTTGCACAGCACCACGCCCATGAGCGCGGAGAGATGATAGTGCCGCACGATGAACTTCTTCTTCGTCCGATCGCCCTCGATCTCGAAGCGCGTCGCCACCTTGGTAAAGTCACCCACGAAGTCGAAGCGCAGATCGAAGACCTGGCTCCAGCAATGCGGCATCCAGTCCCACTTGATCCGCTTTTTGCCGGTCATATTGGCGCCCGCCACACGGCCTTGCGCGATCGCGGAATCGTGGTGATCGACGCGCCGCACACTCCCGAAGACGTGATCGGGATAGAGCGCGATGTCGCCCGCCGCAAAGATCCCCTTTTCGTCCGTCTCGAGGTAGTCGTTCACCGGGGTGCCGTTCGGATAGTTGAGCGGAGTATTGAGGAAAAGGCCGTTATTCATGTCCGCACCGAGCGCAACCACCGCAGCGCCGGCGGCGAAACGCTGCCCACTTTTCGTCTGCACATTGCGCAAGACGGTGCGGCCTTCAAAGCCATTCAGCGCCTCGCCCATACAGAGCTTCACGCCCTGTTTGGCAAAGTAAGCCGTCAGCCAGGCCGCGGTCTCGGCATCCAGAATGCGCCCCAAAATGTGCGCGCCGCGATGCATCACCGTGACCTGCGCCTTGGGCAACTGGCTGAGGAGAGCGGCCGTTTCGGCAGCGAGAAAGCCGCCGCCGATCACCACCACATTGCGCTCGAGGTCCACCACCTCGCGGAGCGCCTGGAGATCGCGCACCGAGCGGAGGTAGAAAACATTGCCCAGATTTGCTCCGGCCATCGGCAGTCGCCGGGCGCGGCAGCCCGTGGCGACGAGCGCCTTGCGAAACTCCACGGCCTGGCCATTGCCCAGCACCGCGAGATGCCGCTCGATATTGAGCTGGCTCACGAGGGTATCCAGACGCACGTCGATCTTCTGCTTTGCAAACCACGCCTCGTCCTGCACGAGCAACTTCGCCGGCGAAGCGGGCGCACTCTTGCCGAGATACGATTTCAGCAGCAGCGGGCGGTGGTAAGGGAGCACGGTTTCATTGCCCACCAGCATGATGCTGCCCTTTTTGTCGTGCTCGCGGATGCCTTCGCACGCCCCGACGCCCGCGACTCCGGCTCCAACGATAAGATAGTCTCGGCGAATCATTTCCTGTGGGGATAGCGGCAAGCACCGTGCCGCAGCGAGGAAAAAAATGCCGGACGCCGGGAATGTGTTCTCCACCGCGCACGGCATTCCACTTTCCACCGCCACTGGCCACTGCGTAGCCTGCCCAGCCGCGCATGATAGCTCTGACGATCGAAAATCTCACCAAGCGCTTCGGCGACACCGTCGCGCTGAATCGGATCAATCTCAGCATCGGCGCGGGCGAGATCTTTTTCCTGCTCGGCCCGAGCGGCTGCGGGAAGACGACGCTCCTGCGCTCCATCGCCGGCTTTTATCTGCCGGAGGAAGGGCGCATCCTTTTCGGTGACGAAGAGGTGACGCACGTGCCGCCGCATCTCCGGAATACGGGGATGATGTTTCAAAGCTACGCGCTCTGGCCGCACCTCACGGTGGCGCGCAATGTGGCCTTCGGGCTCGAGGAGCGGAAGGTCCCCACGGCGGAAATCTCGCAGCGGGTCGGGCAGGCGCTGGAGCAGGTGAAGATGGGGCAATACGGCGAGCGGAAGATCCATCAGCTCTCGGGCGGTCAACAGCAGCGGGTGGCCCTCGCGCGGGCGCTCGTCATCCGTCCGCGGTGCCTGCTGCTCGATGAGCCGCTCTCCAATCTCGATGCGCGCCTGCGCGTCGAGATGCGCACGGAGATCCGGCGCATCTGCAAGGAATTCGGCCTGACCGCGATCTACGTCACCCACGATCAGAAAGAGGCGCTCTCCATCGCCGATCGAATGGCGATCCTGGAAGGTGGACACATTCGCCAGGCCGGGACGCCGGCGGACGTGTATCGGCATCCGCATTCCAAGTTCGTCGCGGACTTCATGGGTGAGACAAATTTCCTGACCGGCAAAGTGGCGTCCGTGGATGGCGACAAAGTGCGCGTGGAAACACCGCTCCGCATTTTTGAAATCACGCTGGGTCGCAACGACTGGCAGCCGAAGATTGGCGACGGCTGCGCGCTTTCGATCCGTCCGGAAAGCTGGCGGCTCTCCACCACTGACTCGGCGGAAAATTCCGTGCCGGGTCGCATCCACGACCGCGTCTATCTCGGCGAGATGGCGCAGTATCAATTCACCACTGGCCCGCAGACGCTGAAGATCTTTGAGTTGAATCCGAAATTCGTGGAACTGAGTCCCGAGCGCGAAGTCTTCGCCAGCGTCGCCCCGGAAGATGTGGTCGCCCTGCCCACATGAGTGCGCGCGGTGAAAGTATTCCGCTGACATGCTGAAGTCCGCCGCCGTCGCTCTTTTGCTGCTCGTAGTGCTGCTCGGACCGCTGATCTTTCGTCCGCAAGGCGAGTCCGCGCCGCAGCCTGGTGAACGCTCGGTTGTCATCGTCACCCCGCACATCGAATCCATCCGCTACGAATTTGCGCGCGCCTTTGAGCAGCGGCACCTCGAGCGCACGGGCGAGAGGGTGCATGTGGACTACCGCACCCCCGGCGGCACGAACGAGATCGGCCGCTACATCGCGTCGGAATATTTCGCCGCCTTCAAAAACCACTGGACCCGCACCCTCGGTCGCAAGTGGAGCCGCGCGGTCGAACTCAGCTTCGACAATCCCAAGGTCGTGCTCGACGACTCGCCTGCCGATGACACGCCAGAGCAGCAGGCCCGCCGCGCTTTTCTCGCGTCGGAAGTGAGCAGCAAGCTCGACCTCTTTTTTGGCGGCGGCCCCTACGACTTCGAGCAGCAGGCGCGCGCTGGACGACTCGTCGATAGCGGCTTCATCCGCGAGCATCCAGAGCTGTATGGCGAAGGTCCGGGAAAAATCCCGCCGATCCTCAGCGGCGAACCTTTCTACGATCCGCAAGGGCGCTGGATCGGCGCGGTGCTCTCCTCCTTCGGCATCGTCCACAACGTCGATTCCCTGCGCCGCCTCGGCATCACCCAGCCGCCCGCACAGTGGGACGATCTCGCCGATCCGCGTTACTTTCACCAGATCGCCATGGCGAATCCAACGCAGAGCGGCTCGGTCAGTAAATCCTTTGAAATGCTGATCCAGCAACAGATGCAGCGTGAGGTCGCAGCGCGCGGCCCGCTTTCTCCCGAGCAGGAAAAGGAAGCCCTCGCCGCCGGTTGGACGCGCGCGCTGCGGCTGCTCCAGAAGATCGGGGCCAACGCCCGCTACTTCACCGATGCCTCGACGAAGATCGCGCTCGATGTGGAAGCAGGCGAAGCCGCCGCCGGTATGACCATCGACTTCTACGGCCGCTTCCAAAGCGAGGCGGTGCGCAAGCCCGATGGCTCATCGCGCGTCCAATACGTCAATGTCGTCGGCGGCTCGTCCGTGACCGTCGATCCCATCGGCCTCTTCCGCGGTGCGCCGAATCGCGAGCTGGCGAAAGAGTTCCTCGCCTTTGTCCTCTCCGCCGATGGGCAGAAGTTGTGGAATTGGAAGGTCGGCACGCCCGGCGGGCCCCAGCGCTACGCCATTCGCCGGCCACCGATTTTACCCGCGCTCTACGTGCCGGAGTTCCAGCAGTTTCGCAGCGACCCTGAGATCGCGCCTTACGAACTCGCGAAGACTTTCACCTATCACGAAAAGTGGACCGCTCCCCTCTTCCGCCCGATCGCCTTCGTCTTCCGACTCATGTGCATCGACACCCACGGAGAACAGACGGACGCCTGGCGCGCCCTGATCGAGGCCGGCTTTCCGCCCGAAGCGAAAGCCGTCTTTGAGGACGTGAGCGCGATCGACTACGCGATCGCCGGCAGCCGGATCCGCGAGGCGCTGAGCGGCGATAAGATCAAGGAAGTGCAACTCGCCAAGGAACTGGCCGACGGCTTTCGCGCGCAGTATCGCCGCGCGGCGGAACTGGCCCGCGCCGGGCGCTAGGTCCGCGACGAATCTCCGCCCGCCGATGCTCCCTGAATCCCACGACGCCGAGATCCCCAGGGGCAGCGATCCCTATGCGGCCTTCCGCTTCAGCGACTATCGCCGATATTTCATCGGCGGATTCATCTCCGTGATTGGCCGCCAGATGCTCGCCGTCGCCATTGGCTGGGAAGTCTATCAGCGCACCCATTCCGCCACGGCGCTCGGCCTGGTGGGGCTCATGGGCGCGATCCCCGTCATCCTGCTCTCCCTGCCAGCGGGGCACATCGCGGACCGGCTCAGCCGGAAGTGGATCATCATCCTTGCGCAGTGCCTGCTCGTCGTCACGTCGCTGGCGCTTGGCTGGCTCGCGCTCGGGCACACCGTGGCCTTGCCCGTCGAGTGGGCGCAGCGGGCGCTCTCCACGCTGGCCGCTTGGTTTGGGGAAAAAGAGCGCGTCGTTTTCGGACCGGAAGTGCCGCTGATTTATGGGCTCCTTTTGATCAATGGAACCGCCCGCGCCTTTGGCTGGGCCGCGCGCACGCCATACGCCGCGGGCCTCGTGCCGCGCCGGGCGCTGGCCAATGCGGTGACTTGGGGCAGCAGCAATTTCGAGATCGGCTCCATGGTCGGCCCGGCCATCGGCGGACTGCTCCTCGCGCAGTTCGGCTTCCCCTTTGTCTATGCGCTGGATGCCGGGTGCCAGCTCGCCTTCATCGCCTTTCTCCTCCCCACCCGCTCACGGCAGGAACCCCACGAGCCGACCGGCGAACATCCCGTGCGCGATCTGCTCGCCGGCCTGCGTTTCGTCTGGGGGAAGAAGGTGATTCTCGCGACGATCACCCTCGATCTCTTCGCTGTGCTGCTCGGCGGGTCGATTGCGCTCCTGCCGATGTTTGCCGAGCAGATCCTGCACGTCGGTCCGGTCGGGCTGGGCTGGCTGCGCGCCGCGCCGTCCATCGGGGCCGTGACCATGGCCATGGCGCTCACCCATCTGCCACCGATGCGCCGCGCTGGCGTCGCGATGCTCTGGGCGGTCGCGGTCTTCGGCGTGGCCACGATCGTCTTCGGGCTCTCGCAAAACTACTGGCTCTCCCTCGCCGCGCTCGCCCTCACCGGCGCCGCAGACAATATCAGCGTCGTCGTCCGCCACACCCTCGTGCAACTGATGACGCCGGACCAAATGCGCGGCCGCGTCGCCGCGGTGAACAACATTTTCATTGGCTCTTCGAATGAACTCGGGGCGTTTGAGAGTGGACTGACGGCGGCCTATTTCGGGCCGGTGCTTTCGGTGGTCGGCGGCGGCATCGGGACGATCCTCGCGGTGCTGGCGGTCGTGGCGATCTGGCCGGAAGTCCGCCGCATCGGCCCGCTCGCGCGAGCGGGTGGATGATCTGGGAACGCCGCCGTCCCGTGCGGCATCGTTATCCTTGCGCGCAGCGCCGCTCCTTCATGGCCGGCGTCGAGAATGGCGCTGCGCGCGATCGTCACAATGCCGCACGGGACGGCGGCGCTCCCAGATCACATCCGCTCGGGCACTCCGATGCCGAGCAGGCCCAGCCCCTTTTGCAAGGTGCGCGCCGTCGCGTCGCAGAGCGCCAGCCGGGCCGCGCGCGTGTCCCCTTCACTCTTCAAGACCGGGCACGCTTCGTAGAATCCGTGGAAGGTGTTGGCCAGTTCGAAGAGATAGTTCGCGAGCAGATTGGGCCGGTGATCTTCCAGCACTTGTGGGATGACTTCCCCGAACTGGAAGAGCTTCTTCGCCAGCGCAAGCTCCGCGGCCTCGCCAAATCTGAAATCTGAAATCTGAAATTTGAAATCCTCTCCCGCCTTGCGGAAGATGGACCGGATCCGCACGTAAGCGTTCTGGAGATACGGCGCGGTGTTGCCTTGCAGGCTCAGCAGCTTGTCCCACGCGAAGACGTAATCACTCTGCCGATTCGGCAGCAGGTCCGCGTATTTCACTGCGCCGAGACCGATGATCCGCGCGATGTCGCGGCGCTCCGTCTCCGCGAGGTCGGGATTCTTTTCCGCGACGATCTTCCACGCACGCTCCTCAGCTTCGTCGAGCAGGTCGGTGAGCTTGATGGTGTCGCCGCTGCGCGTTTTGAAAGGCTTGCCGTCGTCGCCGAGGATCGAACCGAACCAGACATGCGCGAGCCGCACTTTCTCGGCGAACTCTGGCTGCCAGCGGCGGAAGATCGCGAAGAACTGCCGGAAGTGGAGCTGCTGCCGGCCATCCGTCACATAGACGATCTCGTCCGGTGTCCACTCGTTCATCCGATAGCGCAGCGTCGCCAGATCGGTGGTGGTGTAATTCGCCGCACCGTCACTCTTTTGCACCAGCGCGGGATTCTTCCGCCAGCCTTCCTTGTCTTTGACGAGAAAGGGATCGCTCTCCGCGGGGATCGAGCCGTCGCTGAACACGCAGAGCGCGCCCCCGCTCTCCGCGGCAATGCCCCGCTCGCGCAGTTCAGCCACCACTTGCTTCAGCCACGGATTGTAGAAGCTCTCGCCGAGCGCGACGTCGAAGCGCACCCCGAGCCGCCCATAGATCGCGTCGAACTGCGCCTGCGAAAGCCGGATCATTTCTTTCCAGATGCAAAGATTCTCCGCATCGCCGCCTTGCAACTTCACGAGTTCCGCGCGCGCGGCATCGAGCGTCGCCGGGTCTTCTTTGCAACGCGCGGAGATGAGTTTGTAAATCCGCTCCATCTCGCCGAGCGGGTCGGCCTCGAGCGCCGCGCGGTCCATTTCCGTGCGCCAGCCCACGAGCAACATCCCGAACTGCGTGCCCCAGTCGCCGATGTGATTGTCCCGCACCACGCGATGACCGACGAACTCCGCGATCCGTGCGAGCGCATCGCCGAGAATGGTCGAGCGGATGTGGCCGACGTGCATCGGCTTCGCGACATTCGGCGAGCTGAAATCGATGACAATGGTCCGCTGGAGCGGCGGCGCGGGCACGCCGAGCCGCGCATCGTCCGCGAACTCCGCAAAGCGCGCGGAAAGCCACTCGGGCTTGAGCCGGAAGTTGATGAAACCCGCACCGGCGATCTCCGGCGGCTCGCAGAAGTCGGCCACGTCCAGCTGGTCGATGATCTGCTGCGCGAGTTGGCGCGGATTCGCCCGCTGCTGCTTGGCGAGGATCATCCCGACATTCGTCTGGTAGTCGCCGAAACGCGCATCGGTCGTCGGCGTCACTTGCGGAACCGTCTCAGGCGACACGGTCGCGAGCGCGGTGCGAAGTCGGGCGATTAACAGATTGGGGATCGTTTCCATTGCGGGGTTTGTAGGAGTGGATTGAAAGGGTCGCAACATCCGTTGGCCGGGGCCGCGATCGGAGTCCTGGGAGCGCCGCCGTCCCGTGCGGCAAACCAACCAGCGCGCGCAGCGCCAAACTCTTCACCGTTGTCGGATGGCGCTTCGCGCAACGGATAGGTTTGCCGCACGGGACGGCGGCGCTCCCAGGCCAGCATCCGCGGGCCAGTGCACATTCGCGATTTCCCAAGCCGACTTACGCCTTGGCCGGCGAATTCTCGAAGATCGCCAGGATTTCCGCGGCCGAGACGGCCGAGCCGAGGCGGTCGCGCACCGAGCGATCGTTGAGAAACTTCGCGATCGCCGCCAGCGTCCGCAGATGGGTCTGAAACTGATCCTTCGGCACCACGAAGAGAACGATGAATTTCACCGGCGCATTGTCCAGCGACTCGAATTCGATGCCGGTGCTGGAACGCCCAAACGCCGCGACCACTTTCTCCACCCGATCCGACGACGCGTGCGGGATGGCAATGCCAAAGCCGATACCGGTGCTCATGGTTTCCTCCCGCTGCCGCAGCGCACCGAGGACGACGTCGCGGTCGGGCTCCTTGATCTGCTTTTGCGCGACGAGGAGATCGACCAGTTCGACAATCGCGGTCCACCGTTCCGCCGATTTCATCTCCGGGATGATTTGATCGACCGAGAGTAAATTGCCGAGGGTCATTCGAGGAAGAGGTGGCCTGAAAACACGGTCGGCGGAATTTAACAATCGGCCCCGACCTGACAAGCGCGAACTCTCGGAAGGATGAAGGACGAAGAAGGGTGCGCGCGAAAGCGCGGTATTCACTTCATCCTTCATCCTTCATCCTTCATCCTTTCCGCATGAAGCTCCTCCTCGCCGCCAGTGAAGTTGCCCCCTTTGCCCGTACCGGCGGGCTCGGCGATGTGCTCGAAGGGATGCCGCCTGCACTCACCGCCCGCGGCCATGAAGTGAGCGTGGTGCTGCCGTGCTATCGCGGGCTGCGCGGGGATCCGCGGCTCGGGGCGCGGAGCACCGGCGTGCGTCTGGTGATCCCGCTCGGTGGCAAGCGGGTGCCTTGCGAAATTTTCGAAGGCCAGGCCCCGAATGGTTCGCAGATCTTCCTGATCGGGTGCGATGCCTATTTTGATCGCCCCGAGCTGTACGGCGAAAATGGCGGCGACTATCCGGACAATGCGGAGCGCTTCATCTTCTTTTCAAAGGCGGTGGTCGAACTCGCGCGGCGCATCCTTCCTCCTCCGGACATCCTGCACGTTCACGATTGGCAGACGGCGCTCGCGCCCGTGCTCGCCCGGCATCTGCGGCTGCCCTTTCGCACGGTGCTGACGATTCACGATCTCGCGTTTCAGGGAAATTTCTGGGGCGTCGATTTCGGTCTCACGAATCTGCCGGGCGATTACTTTTCCGCACGCGGGGTCGAATTTTACGGGAACCTGAATCTGCTCAAAGGCGGCATCGTGCAGGCCGACGCGCTCGCGACGGTGAGCGAAAGTTACGCCCGGGAAATCCAGACACCCGAAGGCGGCTCGGGCCTCGACGCCGTGATCCGCGAGCACGTCGGGAAGCTCAGCGGGATCCTGAACGGGGCGAACTATGCGGAGTGGAATCCGGCGACCGACGCGTCTCTGCCGGAGACGTATCAGCCGTCGGAACTCGCCGGCAAGAAGGCCTGCCGCGCCGCCTTGCTCGGGGAACTCGGGCTGGAGCCAAATCCGCCCGGACCCGTCTATGCGCTCGTCTCGCGGCTCACCGAACGCAAAGGAATCGAGCTGCTGCTCCCACTGCTCGACCGCCTGCTCGCCAATGATGTGCGCCTCGTGGTGCTCGGTCAGGGCGAGACGGCTTACGAACGCGAGTTTGCCATCGCGATGCGGCGGCACCCTGGACGGTTTGCCTATCGGAATGGCTTCGATCTTCGGCTCTCGCATCTCATCGAGGCCGGCGCGGATATCTCGCTCGTGCCTTCGCATTTCGAACCGTGCGGGCTCACCGCGATGTATTCGCTCAAATACGGAACGCTGCCCGTGGCCCGCGCCACCGGCGGATTGCACCAGATCGTGCAGGACTACGATCCGACGACGGAGACGGGCAGCGGGTTCCTTTTCTACGAGTACACACCGGCCGCACTCTGGGACGCGATCATGCGGGCGACGGCTTATCACGCCGATGCGCCGCGCTGGGAAACGCTGATGCGGCGCGCGATGGCAGTGGATTTCTCGTGGTCAAAAGCGGTGCTGGCTTACGAGGAAGTGTATGCGCGCGCGCTTCATGGAGGGCGGTGATCTAGCACCGCACTCGATCGATGCTTCCTGAACTCCACACCGCTATTCCGGGCCCGCGTTCCCGCTCGCTCGCTGAGGAACTGCGGCGCCATGAGTCGCGCAATGTCACCTTTCTCGCCGACGACTGGCCGATCTTCTGGCAGCGCGCCTCCGGGATGAATGTGTGGGACGCGGATGGCAATCGTTTCCTCGATCTCACGTCGGCCTTCGGCGTGAGCGGGCTCGGGCACACGAATGCCGCGGTCTGCGAGGCGCTCGTCGAGCAATCGCAAGAACTGCTGCACGCCATGGGCGACGTGCATCCCACGGCATTAAAGGCGCAGCTTTGCGCGCGGCTCAGTGCGCTGACTTTCGAGCGCTGGGGGCGGGGTGATGGGAAGGTGATCCTCGGAAACTCGGGCTTCGAAGCGATCGAAGCGGCGCTCAAGACGTCGCTGCTCTACAGCGGAAAACCCGGCGTGATCGCCTTCACCGGCGGCTACCACGGGCTCGGTTTCGGCGCGCTCACGACCACCGGCATCCCGTTTTTCCGCGAGCCGTTCCAGGCGCAGTTGCGCGAGTTCGCGACGTTCCTCCCGTATCCGCATTGCTACCGTTGCCCATTCGGCGTGCGGGATGAGTACCGCACCGAAGGCGGGTCGTGTCCGAACTGCTCGACCTCGTGCCTGGAAAAACTGCACGACCAAATCGAAGAGACGATCACGCAACGCGCGATCGGTGCGATCCTCGTCGAGCCAGTGCAAGGCCGCGGTGGGTGCGTGGTGCCGCCGCGCGATTTCCTGCCGATGCTCCGCGGCCTGTGCGACGCGCACAAAATCCTGCTGATCACGGACGAGATCTACACGGGCTTCAACCGCACCGGGGAGCTGTTTGCCGGCGATCACTCCGGCGTCGTGCCGGACCTCATCTGCGTGGGGAAAGCGCTCACCAGCGGCTTTCCGCTTTCGGCCTGCGTGGGGCGCGCGGATGTGATGGATGCCTGGCCGCGCTCGTCTGGCGAGGCGCTGCACACGAGCACCTTTCTCGGCAATCCGCTCGGCTGCGCGATGGCCCTGGCGTCGCTCGATCTGCACGTTGATCCCGAAGTCGCGCGGCAGGTGCGGGAGCGCGGGGCGAAGTTCCGCGCGGCGCTTGCGGCCTTGCAGTCGCCGCAGATCGGAAACATCCGCGGACTCGGTCTGATGCTCGGGATGGAACTCGTGAGCGACCGCACCCTGACGCCCGCGACGGATCTGGCGATCGGGATCGTCCAGCGCGCGCTCCGCGACGGTGTCCTCCTCCTCGCGGATTCTCCGACTTCGAATGTCCTCAGCTTCGCGCCCCCCTTTGAGATCAGCGACGCAGAGATCGCCTTCGTCATCGACCGTCTCCAGGCCTACCTCACGCCGTAACCCGCAGCGCTTCGGTCAGGAAAATTTGACGTTCTTTCCCGGCTCCATTTCGTAGTCGAGGGCGAGATGTCCGTGGGTGTTGGGCCGAACCACATCGGCGACGAATTTCATGTAGATGGCGTCTTCCTCGGTCATCCGAAATTTCTCCATCGATTCAAAATCGAGCGCGATGAAGAACGGCCACTCATTGCCCGGATCGATGTTTTTTCCGCAGCGCACGCTCAGGATTTCAGGGATCTTGAGGAGGCTCATCCGCGTCGTCATCATGATCTGCTCCAACTTTGCAGGGGTGACCTCGGGCTTGAGTTTGCAGAGCAGGAGGTGGTGGACCATTAGGCAGGGTTTTGTAGGACGGGCGCGGAGGAGAGGCAACGGGGAAAATTCTGAAATCCAATTTCCCCCCGAAAAAGAAAGGGCGGCTGACCATTTCGATCAGCCGCCCGTTGGGGTTTTAGTTTCAGGCCTGGCTCAGCTCTTCCACTCGAGGGCGCCCTTCATGATCGCATACACGTAGCCGACCGTGAGGATGGCGACGAAGCTGAGCATGCTCCAGAAGATGCCCGGGCCGTGCGCCGCGACGAAGTCGCGATAGACCACGGCCCACGGATCCATGAACACGATTTCGATATCGAAAAGGATGAAGAGCATCGCCACGAGGTAGAACTTCACGCTGAAACGCGGCTGCGCGGGCCCTTCGGCCGGCATGCCGCACTCGTAGGCGCTGTCCTTGGTGGGATTGCTCCGGGCGCTCTTGCCGAGGATCACGCTGATGATCAGCGCCGAGGCGGCAAACACCACGGCGACGATCACCTGCAGCAGAATCGGAAGATAGTCCTTCATGTCTCCAGAGCTTTCGGAACGTCAAACCGGACTCAGGCGACGGCGGCGGGAGCCGGGATCGGTGGCGCCACGGTCTCCAG
>JANNXQ010000095.1:0-43860 GCA_031409655.1 Chthoniobacteraceae bacterium
GCTCGGGCCGGGCAGGAGGTCGATGGCCACTTGCCCGAAGGCCTGCCGCTTGGCCTCGACGACGTAGGCATTGCCGGGACCGAAGATCTTCTGCACGGGGCGAATCGTCGCGGTGCCATAGGCAAGCGCGGCGATGGCCTGTGCGCCGCCAACGCGCCAGACTTCTGTGGCACCGGCGACCTGCAACGCGTGGAGCAGCGCCTGATTCACCTTTCCATCCTGACCGGAGGGCGTGGTGACGACGATCTCTGGACAGCCCGCCGCCTGGGCCAGCGTGCAAGTCATAATCGCCGTGGAAACGAGCGGGGCCGTCCCGCCCGGCACGTAGATGCCGACGCGCTGGAAAGGATCGAAGCGCTCGCCAACAAGCGCGCCCTGGGCATTTTTCATCGTCCAATTCTTCCGCAGACTTTGCTGCGCGAAGCGGAAGACGTTGGCATGTGCTTCCTTGATGGCGGCTCGCGTCGCGGCGTCCACTTTCGGTTTCCCGAGCACCCGCATTTCGCTCGGTTTCAGCCGCGGTCCGCCGAAGCGCGCCGTGAATTCCAGCAAGGCCGAGTCGCCCTTTGCGCGCACGGCCTCGAAGATCTCCTCCACGGTCTGGCGAACTTGCGGCGTGGGTTCGGCGTGACGCTGCAACGCGGTGAGAGCGGTGGAAAAATCAGCGTCGGTGTGGCGGAGGATGCGCATGGCAGCGGTAGTGAGTAGTCGGTCGGCCGTGGTCAGACAACTACGGCGCGGGTCCACGATCTGGCGCAATTTCCCGGATCACGTCGCGCTGGCCCGCCAGCACTCCCGGCCTCACGGCTGGCCGCAGAACTTGAAGAGAAACATCTCCGCGGCGTTGTCCTGCGGGTAGTAGAGCTTGAGGGCGCCGTCGCGATTTTTGAGATCCACCTTCACCGCACAGCTCGCGCGGCGGCAGTGAACCTGATGCACGCCGAGGGTGTCGCCGGCGTACAGTTCACCCCAGACTTCGGCGCGCACGGCGGTCTTCGCTTTCGTCACCAGCATCTCACTGAGCACCTCATGCTCGTATTCCTGATAGGTGAGCTGGAGCTGCGCGTCGATCGTCAGGTAGTCGAGACCGGGCACTTCATCGAGACTCGTCGCCGGACGCTCCGTCCACGTCGAGGTGATGGTCGCGACGCGCACCCGGCCATCGAAGCCCGCATCACGATTGAAGCGCGAGAGGGTATTGATGGCGCACTTCAAGCGGCCGAAAGGCGGGGCCTCGATGGTGATCCAGACGTGATCGTTGCGCAGCGGATCTTCCTCTTTCTCGACTTCCACGGCGTAAGGCACGCCGATCACATGCACGAATTTTTTCGGGGAAGTGCGGATGCGCTCGAAGAGCAGCGTGCGGGCGTCGGCTTTACGTCCCATTTCTTTTGGTGCCCGTCACGGAGCGCCCGGAGCGACCCCGTTTGGGTTTGGTGAGGTCGGTGCGGTGTTCGATTTTCTCGACGCGACCATGTTTGAAATACTGGACCCGCAGCGCCTCGTAGAGGGCGTCGCGGCGCGCATAGAGCCGCTTCAGTTTGCGGGGCTTCGCCTTGCTCAGGGCATAGGCGGTGATGAGCGGCAGGGTGATCGTCGAATCGCAGTAGCAGACGACGCAATCGGGGAGATTCGCCGGGTCGATTTTTCCCCAGCTCACCGCTTCGCCTGGAGTCGCACCGCTCAAGCCGCCGGTATCCGGACGTGCGTCGGTACACTGCAGGAAGTAATCGTGCCCGCGTTCCTCGATGCCCATGACCTCCTGGATCTGCGGCTCGGTCTGGAGGATGAAATTTTTCGGCGAACCGCCGCCGAGGATAAAGACGCTCGAAGTCTGCCCGGCGGACTTCGCGCCATAGACGATCGCCGCCGTCTGGTTCACGTCCCGATTCACATCGATCGCCAGTCGCGCATCCCGCAGCGACATCGCCGCCACATTCATCCCGATGGAGCTGTCGCCGGGCGAGCTGGTGAAGATCGGAACTCCGTATTGATAAGCCGCGCTCAGCACGCTGGTCTCCCGCAGGCCGAGTTTTTTCTCCCGCTCATAGACGTACTTGCCGAGCAGATAGTGAAACTCGTCCGTGCCCATCGAGCGTTGAAACTCCGGCGCCTGGATTGCCTGGCGCACAAAGGCGTCGGTATCGAGCAGCACGTCATAATCAAAGAGCACGTCGTAGATGCGGATGATGCCTTCCTCGCGCAGCTCGACGTCATTGAGCGAAGGCGACCCTGCATAGAGCGGCATCCCGAGGCCGAAGTGCAGATCGTGGTAGAGATTCGCGCCCGTGGAGATGATCCAGTCCACGAAGCCCGCTTTCAGCAGCGGGATGATGGCCGATTTTCCCAGCCCTGCCGGGGTGAGCGCGCCCGTGAGCGACATGCCCACAGTACCTTCGCCCGCGATCATCTTCTCGGTGAAAAGGCGGCAGGCCTCTGCCAGCCGTCCGCCATTGTAGGCTTTGAAGGCGGTGTCGATGAGGTCGGTGACCTTCATCCCTTTGCGGATCGAGCCTGGTAGCAGGCGCGGGAACTTTTTGTTCAGCGAGGACATTTGGGGCACGGAGGCTAGCGCATCGCGGCGGCCCGTCAATGTCTCCCACCAGACCGATGCGCCCGGGCCGCGAAGCCCGGAGGAGAGAGGAGCCCCGACCGCTGGATCAGGCGTCGAGCCGGTAGCCGAAGCCGCGCACCGTCTGCACTTGCTTGCCGACCGGGCCGAGCTTTTCGCGGAGGCGGCGCAGGTGGGTATCCACGGTGCGCAGCTCGATCTCGCTTTCCGCGGGCCAGACCTTGGCCAGGAGTTCCTCCCGGCTCAGGACGTGGCCGGGGCGCTCCAGGAAAGCGCACAGGAGCCGGTATTCGATCGAGGTCACCTGGATCGGCGCGCCTTTGATCGTGACGACGTGCTTCTTGCGGTCGATCGCGATGTTTCCCGTCTCGAGCAGGTCGCTGTTCTCGAGAGGATTTGAGCGCCGCCGGAGGATGGCTTTCACCCGCAGCACGAGTTCCCTCGGGCTGAAGGGCTTCGTCATGTAGTCATCGACGCCGAGTTCAAAGGCGAGGATGCGATCGACTTCGTCCGCCCGCGCCGTGAGCAGGAGGATGGCGATCGCCGCCGTCGCCGTTTGCCGCTTCAGCTCGCGGCAGACTTCGATGCCGGTCATCCCGGGCATCATGATGTCCAGGACGATGAGCGCCGGCTCCTCGCGCCGGGCCTGGGAGAGTGCCGTCGAGCCGTCCATCGCCGTGGAAATGCGGTAGCCGGCGGCTTTCAAATTCGTGCCGACGAGATTGAGAATGTCGTTTTCGTCGTCGGCGATCAGGATGTGGCTGCTCATCGGTTCGTGAAAACTGGCAGTGACTTGTCACGAACGTGAGGCGCAGGCGTTACAATGTGACGAACTATCCCGGGCTGGCGAGGGGAGCGCTGGGAAGCGCGCGGGGAGTCCGCCACCCCGGAGGAATGTCTTTTGATTGTTACATTGAGGTCGCGAAGTCTCCACACGTGCCGGGCAAGTTTATCAGTGAGCCGAAGGCGGGAATTTAGCCCCCGCCCGGCACGGCTCTCCCAAAACCTACAAAGCAATTCCATAAATAAATGATCAAAGCCCCTAAACTCCTCGCTTTCGCGGCGCTCGCCGTCAGCGGACTCGCAGTCGCTCCTGCGGTCGCGCAAAATCCCGCCTTCGACTACGGCGACCTCGTTCTAGGCTTCCAAGCCACCGGCGGGACCGGCAGCGGAAGCTACCTTCTCGCCCGGATCGGTGTAGCCAGCATCCTCCGCGATGCGGCTGGCACTATTTCCCTCGCCAATATCGGTGCTGATTTGACGACAGCATTTGGCGCCAACTGGTTTGAGCGTACCGACCTTTACGTTGGGGTGGCTGCGATCGGCAGCAACGATGAATTCAACGGCTATTTCCAGAATGGTGATCCCGACCTTACTCCTTACATCGGGATTCCGCGCCAGTCCGTTGGTGTTGCGGGCACCGCTGGTTCGTTTGCACCCATCCTCAACGGTGCGGCGACGCAGCAGGCGGCGAGTGCCATCTTCGCGGCACACAGTATCTTCGAGGCCGCTGGCACTGGTACGGTTTCGAGTATTTCCAAAGGCTTCAATCTTACTGACTACGACGATCAAAACCCGATCGCCGCAGGTGTCCAAGGCACTGCTTACGATGTCTTCGCGGGTGGCACGCAAGTCGTCCTCACCGCTGGGTTGTTTGGCAATGTGGGTGGCATCAATGCGGAGGCCGCGCTCGATCTCTACCGCATCCAGCGTTTCAACGACATTCCCGGCCAGTTTGGTCTCGGCCAGCCGACAGACGTTGGCACCTTCGAAGGCACCGTCGTCATCAATAGTGCAGGCCAAGTTTCTCTTGTCTCGGTTCCGGAGCCAACGACCTTCGGGCTCCTTTCCGTCGGTGCGGCCATCGTAGGTCTCGCCCGCCGTCGGCGCCGGTAAAAGGAGTGATGCGGTAATTTGCGTCAATAAGTTATATCGCACATGCCGCTGCATCGCTAATCCCGGTGCAGCGGCGCCTGTTTTTTGCAATTTGAGGTTGGTTAAACCGATCTTTCTGGCGACCGCTGGCACGTCACCGAATCGGTGAGCCAGCGTCCCGACTCACTCGAATTCGCAAACCCCAGCTTTGATGAACCTGACGTCCGTCCGATGGTTTCGCTACCGTCCTCGTTTTGAGCGTTCCGCCAAAACCCAGCACCACTCAGCGCGCCTGAGTCACCTTTTCACCTACCGTCACATTGAATAACATCACCCCGCCCCTTCCAGAAAAGCGACTGCGCGATCATGAACTAATCATCGAGCGTCACGGCTGGCAGAAATTTGCCCACTGGCTACGGACCCTTCCCGGAAGGCTGTCGGTAGCAATCCTCGTGGCGGTGATGATCCTCGTCTGGACGGCGCCGACGATCAATCGAGCGGCCAAAGTCTGGCGGGTGAAGAAATTGATCGCACAGTCCCAAGTGGCGCAGAAGGCGGGTGACGAGGTCGCGGAAACAAGGTTTCTCCAGGAATCCTTGAATCTTTTGCCGGCACACGCACTTACCCTCCGGGCGCAGGCACAATATCATGAGCGGCGAGGCGAAACCGCAGCGCTGGCCGCTTACCGCCAGCTCCTCGGCAACGAGGACGTTACTACGGATGACGCCGTCCGTGCCTGCCGTCTCGTCGCTTTGCGGGGCTCGCGGGACATGTGTGAAAAAATCCTTGAGCTCGCGACGCGAATTCAGGGCACGGGCGAACATCCCGCACTCCTCGCACTCCGCGCTCGTACGAAGGCGTCGGTCAATGCGTGGAGCGAATCACTGGCTCTTTCAGAAAAGGCCGTCGAACAGGCCAGGAGCGGGGCTTCGGAGAAAATGCTCCTCGCGACGACCTTGCTCCGGGCGGCCGATCACGTCGCCGAAGGCGAGGTTTTCCCAATGGCGGAACGAGCCGTCGCTTTGCTCGACGCACTGGCCACGAGCCCGGATGAAATCGGTGTGGAGGCGCTTAGCGCCCTGATCTCGCTCGCCCCTCAGCCTGCGGCGGTGAAATTGTTTGCTGGCCGCAACGTCAATGCGTGGATAGAAGCGGCGGAGAGCAATTCGAAAGCCAGCCCGAAGCTGCGCGTTCTGGCCTGGACCCTTCAGTTCGTCGGGAAACGCGAAGAGTCAGAAAAGTCCCTCGCGGCCTTTCGCGAAAAGTGGCGTGAATCCCCGCTGCCCGAACGTCTTGAGGCGGCCCGCTGGCTGAATCAGAACGGCCATCCGCGGCTGTGCCTCGGACTCACTTTCCCGGAGAAGGATACTTCGGCGGATTGGTTCCTCGTCCACCTCGACGCCCTCGCGGCCCTTCGCCAATGGCCAGCGTTGCTCGAAAATCTGGACGCCGGAACTGGTCAGGCGGCGGCGATGTCCGGCGCGCTCCGCTCGCTTTTCCGGATCATTGCGCGTGCGGCATTGCACGAGCCAGTCAATGTCGAAGAGGCATGGCGTGAAATTCAGCTCCAGCTCCAAGGCGATCCTGTCCCAACACAGTTATTCATTGCCCAATACGCCGAAAAGACCGGCGAATTCAAGCAGGCCGCGACCGCCTACCAGCGGATCCTTGACCTTTCGACGACTTCATCCCTCGCTCACAATTTGAGTCGGGAAGCGAAGCTTGTCTGTTACACGGGACTTTTGCGCAGCCTGCCGATTTCCGCGCCCCTCTCGGAGGTGCTACAAATTGTCGAACTACTCGCAAATGAGTTTCCGGAACTCGAAGAAGCGCGCTACGATACCATCTATCTTCGGACCCTTGCTGGTAAGTTAAATGACGAGGACCGTGCGGAGGTTGCAAAGTTCCTGGCGCGGCCGCCGGTGGCACCGAAGCTCATCGCGGCAGCGGCGCTCATTGAACTTCAATCGGGGAATGCCGCCGTGGCGCACAAACTCTACGAAGACATCAAAATCGACTGGAACTCCGCGCTCGACCGCGTCAAGGTTGTGCGGGTCGCCGTGTTGGCAGCCGCTGGTCGCGCGGAGGAAGCGCGGGAGATGCGGGCAAAAATTAAGGAAAGCTATCTGCGCCCGGAAGAAGTGGCCTTGCTCCCCTGAGCGGGGCGAGATGCGGAGTTTCGGGGTATCCCCTGAAGCCGGCACCTTTGCAGGTGGATGGCGCGCTTCCTTTGGCTCCGACAAAACTTAAACCGCCCCAGCCAGCCTTCTGGCGGGGATGAGTGCTGGCGAAAACGCTAGGCTGTGCGATCACGGTTTGAGAATCGTTGGACCTACCTGCGCGATGACGCCCTGTAAGTCGGCGAGAGCGGTGCTTTCAGCGAAGCCATCACTCCCGTCCGATAAGTCAGCGGGCAAGTAAGTGGAAAAGGACACGAGCGCCCAGCGATGCTTCACGTTCCTAAAAGCAGACTCCCAATGAGTCATAAAAACGTGGCCGAAATGGTCGGCGGCAGCGACACCGTGGGCACTCTGGAACCAGAAGACGTGGATGCCGCGCCGACGCATCATCCGCCCGGTCGGTGGATCTTTCTCGTTCATGAAGAGGCGCAGCATGGTGGCATCGATCTCTCGACCGGCTACTTGCACCTTGATCACCCGCTCGTCGAGGATGCGCCAGCCTTGGCCGACTGCGCAAGCTTCCGGCTGGTGCAATCCACGCCCCGCCACCCCATCGAGCACCACTGCGACCTGTGTGGGCAGGGTCGTGCGGCTCGTGTACATCATGCGAACCATCGTGACGTCGGCGGGGAGGCCACCGGCACCGCGCTCGAGATCGGTGATGGGTAGTTCCGTGCCTTGGGCCTGACCGATGCTGCGTGGCAGATCCATCGTCACACCCGCTTCGCCGGGGGAATGTTTATTCCCAGCGGAGGCGCAGAAGCCCAGCACCGCGCCACCGAAGGTCATTGCCACCATTGCTCGCACGACGGTGACCCGGAGGCTGTCGTCCCCCGCGCGATCACCGGGGCCGCTTGGCAGCTCTGCATTGCGGTTCCAGCGCGCACGCTCGAGCAGCGAACAGAGGCCAAACATTCCGGCCAAGGCCACCGCAAAAACTGTCACGCCGGCGAGTTGATGGAACCAACTCGTCTCTTCCCCGGTCGGCGTCAGTTTTCCGACGGCGAACTCCTCTCCCAGCCAGACCGCACCGAAAGCGAGCAGCACCAAGCGGACGATGTTCCCCGCGAGGGCGAGGGGTAAAGCACTGAGCAAGAGCACCCCGCGCGGCAGCGAGCGGCGGAGAAACCAATAACCGGAAAACGCGGCCAGCATGAGCAGTGCGTACAGCGAACGAAGCCCGCTGCATGCCGCAGCCACGTCGAGCTTGAAGCGCGCACCCTCCGCGATGGCATTCGGCAAATCGGCAGCGGAAAAGACAGCAGTCCCTCGGCTGACCGCGGCCAGATCCATGAAACTGAGCAGTTTTGCCGTCAGGCTTGCCGCGATCACGCGCATGGGAACGGCGAGTTGGGAATCAAGGTAGGGATTCGGCCACATGAAAACCAGAAACATCCAGGGAAATATCAACACCCACATCCAAACCCAGCCACACAACCAGACGATCAAGCCCGCCAGGACAATCTGCGTCGCGGCAAACCCGAGGGAGACGCTGTCCGCCCTGTAGCCGAACCAAAAAACGAACCCCCCCACCAAGAGAATGCCGAGGCCACTCGCATGTCCCCGCAGAGGCAAGGTCTCCAACTGCGCACGGCTTCGCCACGCAAGCGCGAGGCTGATCAGCGGAACGAAGGGACAGAAAAGCCACTCCCCTGTTTGATTGGTGGCCAGTATCTGCGCCCAGTCTGCGAACACGCTGACTTTCTCCGAAAATTGCCCGATCTTGTAAGGCCACCAAAGGAACAGGAGTGCCATCACCGCGACCGCGGCCGTCCAGCGCAGCGAGGAGCGGACGAAGGAAAGAGAAGCAGAGGAATGCATAATGGGGAGGCAAGAGAGGTTTCGCGGGCAGTGCCTTAGCTGGTAGCAAAGCCTCGCCGCTCTGGCGCAAACGGTTTGGCTTCCGCGGATAAGACGGAGAAGTGCCGCAGGCCTGTGAACACCGTGACCAGAGTCTTCATGAGGAGTGGAGTCGGAGTTACGGAGCGCTCTACTGGAGCGCTAAACAATCTCCAGATTAGCAATGACGGACCGTCCGGTGAAGCGACGATTCGGTGACAACGGCGCGTCCGAATGAAGACGAAAGACGATCTTTTCGAGCAGGGAGCAGCAGCCCGCGATGGCGGCCTGCGCAGGAATCTAATCCTGTCACGAAAACGTTACTTTGCAGTCGTGAGACCTCCATGCGCCCCATCCATACCTTGCCCCGATCGAGCTGCCCGGCCCTCCGACAACTCGATCGACCAAACTAGTAACCACATCACATCGCAGCAATATCGATAACCATATCAATGAATAACACCTCAAAGTCTCTCGCCCTGGCAGCTCTCGCCTTCGGCGGGCTCGCGCTCTCCTCCGCGAGTGCCCAAAACCCTAACTTCACCTACGGCGATCTCGTTCTCGGCTTCCAAGCCTCGGGCGGCGTCGGAAGTGGGAGCTACCTCTTCGTCAATCTCGGTGCAGCCGGTCTGATCCGTGATTTCACCTCGAACACGCAGTTGATCAACGGCAGTCTATCGGGCCTGGCGAACCAGCTTGGCTTGACCTTCGGTGCAGGCTGGGCCAACCGCACCGATCTTTTCATGGGCGCGGGGGCGATCGGCAGTAACGATGAGTTCAATGGCTACTTTGGATTCAACGATCCAGATTTGACTTCTTACGTGAGCGTCCAGCGTTCGAGCGTCGGAACCGCGGGTAACGCGGGTTCCTTTGCGCCGATCCTCAACGGAGCCGCGACGCAGGATGTTGCGAATGGCCTCACCGCCGGACAGGCCACCTATGAGTTCCAGTCCACGGGCACGATCGCGGTCATCTCGAAAACAGCCAGCTTCACCGACTGGGACGACCAAAATCCCGTCAGCGGAACCACCCAGGGGACAGCGATCGGTGGCGTTTTTGCCGCGGGCATCCAGACCACGTTTGGTGCCGGGACCTTCGGCAACATTGGCGGCGTCAATGCCGAGGCCGCGCTCGATCTCTACCGCATCCAGCGCTTCAACGACATCCCTGGCCAGTTCGGCTTCGGCGCGGCGACGGATCTCGGAACCTACGAAGGCTCCATCCTCATCGACAGCCTCGGCAACGTCAGCCTTGGCAACTTGGTGGCTGTGCCTGAGCCGTCCCTCTCGCTGCTCGTGGCGGGTGGCATGCTCGGCGTCATCGCGCGCCGCCGCCGGACCGCAACGGCATAATTCCCACTGAAACAAAACCACAAGTAAGCAAGCAAACCAAAGCAAGTAACTAGCCCTCAATCCTCAATAAATACATGAAACTCAGATTCCTCTTTGCGGCCGCCCTGGCCGTCATTTCCACGGCTGCGCACGCGCAGACCGAATACAACATCACCGGCGCCACCGCGTTCCGGACTGCGACGATCAACTCCATCATCAATGGTTACGGGGGCCTTGGTGCCTGCGGCGTCATTCATTCCGGCGCGGCTGGAGCCCAGTCCGGGGCCAACGCCATCTCGTTTTTCGGAACGTTTGGCGGCATCCCAAACACGACGATCCGCTGCCGCTTCTCCGGTTCCACGGAAGGCATCCGCGATCTCGTGGGCACCATCGTCCCTGGCACCCCGAATGACGTGTTCTACTATCCGGACGCGCTCATTCCAGCGATCGGCACGATCACGGCGCTCAACCAGAACAGCAACCCGGTCGGCGCGAATGTCGCGTTCAAGCCGGACGTCGCTTTCTCCGACGTGCAGCAGACGAACAGCCCCTACCGCACGCCGGTCCTCGGACCAGCCGATTCCCGCGTCGGTGTGGTGACCTTCGTCTTCTGCAAGAGCGAGGGTTCATCCGCTAACCTGACCAACGTCACCGCCCAAGCCTGGCGGGCCACGCTGACCAGCAACCGCGGCGTGCCGCTGAACGTTTACACTGGCCTCGCCGCCGACCAAACCGGTCGTGTGCTTGCCACCGGTCGTAACGACGGTTCCGGCACCCGTGCGGTGTACCTTATCGAACCCGGCTACGGCGTCTCGAGGCTCGTCAATCAGTTCAAACTCGCGGCGGACGGCTTTAATGGCGTCGGCGCGGGCGTCGGTGGCACGGCCGCTGGCGGCGTCGGAGCGGGCGGCATCGCCCGTTCCCTGCAGCTCTGGCCAGCAAATGACGCGCAGGACGTGAACAACAACTCGGTCCTCTGGAATACTCTGACCAACGGCAACGGTGGTTACTTCTCGAGCAGCAATACCTCGCTCCTCCTCCAGGCAAACACCAGCAGCGTGCGCGTCCTTGGGCCCGGTGGCACCGATCTCCCGGTCTCGGGCAGCTATACTCCCGCCACCTCGGCCGGCAGCCCTCGTGCGATCTCGGTCGTCGGTTTTGTCGGCACGAACGACGGCGTGACCGTCGCGGCCAATGGCGGCGGCATCCTCAGCTACAACGGTGTGCTCATCACCCCGGTGGCTGTCGGAGTTGACCCGACCGGCCTCGTGCCGGCGGATCGCTACAAGGTGACCAACGGCAGCTACACCGTGTGGAGCTACGAGCGCCTCTACACTCGCGGCACACTCAGCGTCAACCAGCAGGCCATCGATACGGCCCTCCGCGCCGCCATCCCCGGCGGTCTTGCGACCAACGGCATCGCCCTCTCGGCGATGACCGCGGTGCGCACCAACGACGGTGATATCGTGACCCAGCCCTAATCTGGCTCGCAGCCTGATGCAGTCCGCGCTTTAACTCGCGGAAGCACTCCTCAAGACTGGCGCCGGGTCAATCCCCGGCGCCAGTTCTTGTTTTCACCTCCAAACTGAAATGAACTCCAACCTTCGCCAGCTCGCGCTGTCGGCCGCTGCCGCCGGCGGTTTAGCGGTCTCCATTTGGCACTTCGTGCCAGCGTCGCCCACGGCCTCGCCCGCGACCGATCTCCACGCCCGTGGTAATGTCGATGGTCCGACGCCCGGCGCTTCTCCCCTTTCTCTTTCTGAGTCCATTCTGACCCGCGATGTTTCTCCAGCTTCTGAGTCCGGACCGCACGCACCGCCACGCACATCGGGCGAATCTGGCCGCCCGCCCACGGCCACGATTCCGCGCGAAACGATCTCCACTTCAGTCGGCGCGATCAAAGCCCAAATTCTGAACCGCTCACGTTCGGCTACGGCCTTGGAGTCCGAAAACCCTATTGTAGAAGCTCCGCTTCGAAGGCTGATCATCGAAACCGCCCCGCCATCCGCGCTGGCTGGCCACGCGGCGGTGGCGGGAGCCACTCCGACCTTTGAACTCCAAATCGATCTGGCTCCCGGCGTGAAAGAGCCGATCGCGCTGGTGGGTTCCTCCGCGGATCTGGCGCCCGCGCAAGCGCGCGCTTTGGCGGCGATCGCCAATGAATTCGTGGACCGGATCGAACAAGCCGCTGGCACGCTCTCGGACGAGGACTTTACCGCGACGTGGGCCGAGGAACAAGCCAACGCCGACGCGCAATACCTCGCGATCTTCGGGGCCGAAGCGTACAACCAGAAGCTGGCCGAGACGGCGGCCAACGCGATCGCCGGAAAGCCGGTCGAGGGGGAGGCCCCGGCGAAGCAGTAGTTGGCGGCTCGTTCGTTCCGGAGGCGGATGCGGCTCTGGAGAGGGCTCCCTGCGTTCGTTACCGCGCCCCTTCTTCGGATGTTTTCTTAAAGAGATCTGCCGCGGCGCGTGCCGCAGCCACGTACTCGCCCATGAGCGCGGGCATTTCCTCGAGTGTTTTGACGGCGGTGATTTCATTCTGATCGGCGGCCAGCGTCACCCACTTGAGAGCCTCAACGCGCCGCGTCAAATCCTCGGAACCGACACCTAGAAGATGCCCGAGATTGCTCTGGCCCTTGGCGTCCCCTTGTTCGGCCGCCCGGCGAAACCAATGGATCGCCGTTTCCTCATCGCGGCTCACGCCGAGGCCGTCGCGATAGATCACGCCGAGGATATTCTGCGCCCCTAAGATGCCAGCTTCTGCCGCCCGACGATAGCTCTCGCGAGCTTTCCCGTAGTCCTGACCACGGCCAAACTGCCCGTAAAAATAAGTTTCAGCCTGGGCGTTGAGCGCCTCCGGCAGACCTTTCGCGCCCGCTTCGTCTATCATCCGCAAGCCTTCCGCGTGATCCTGCGGCAGGCCGCGTCCGTTTGCGGTCACGAGGCCGAGATTGAGCAGCGCGCGCACGGAGCCTTTCTCCACGCCTTGGCGAAACCAGCGCACGGCTTCCACGTCATCCTTCTCCACTTCCAAGCCCGCTGAATAGAAGTAGCCCATTCCGCCGATGGCGTCGGGAAATCCCTGGTCGGCGGCCTTTTTCATCCAGAGGTAGGCTTTGGTCGGGCTCTTCGGGACGCCGTCGCCTTTGAGATACGCCCGAGCGAGGAGGAACTGGGCTTCAGCTTCGCCTTGCTCCGCTTCAGCGAGGGTTTCTTGCGGGGTGCGGGCGGATGAGGAAGCCGGATTTGCGAGCGCTAGGAGGAGCGCGAGCGAGGTGATGGAGGTGGCGCGGAGGAGGATCATAGGTGGGATGTGAGGTGAAAAAAATTCGTGGTTGCGGAAGTTTGCGTTTTCGCGGCGCGAGCGACGGCGCTCACGCAGCCTGTGGGGTGCTGGCGGCAGCTTTCCTTTTCTTTTCCTCTTCGTCGTCCGGCGGCGGTGCGGCTGGAGGTGGGGCGCTCGGTGCCGGGCTCGCTTCCGGGGCGGAGCCGTCACCGTAGCCGAGGACTTCGACAGAAATGATGGAAGGAGCTTCCTCCTTTTTCTCCTCGGGCCGCTGTTGCTGGGCTAGTTCGCGGGTGGTGTTGCTGCTGGCGCCAGCGGCATTCGAGGCTGCGGAGAGTCCGCCGATGTTCGGTGCGCTGACGGTCGGTGCGGTCGGCACACCGCTTGAGGCGCCGCCGACGGAGATATTTGCGAAGTTTAAGACGGCGGTCGCGGCGATGTTCAGATTGCCGGTCACGCGGATGCCCGCGTCGCCCGCGTCCACCACGCCTTTGGGCGCGATCAGGTCCACATCCCCCGGCATCACGCCTTCCACGGAAGCGAGCACGCCGATGCCGCCACCGGTCGCGAGACCCCCGAGATCGGTCTGCACATCGGCACTGGTCACATCGATGACCACGCGCGTCGGCGGTGCCGTGACCACGGTCTTGGGAGCATTGCCCGCGGCGATGTCGCCTTCCGTGGACCACATGACGATATCGCCACCGCGCAGGGTGAAGATACGCGCCTGGCCGATATCGACGCTCTGCTCGGTGAAGACCGAGACGCCTCCGCCGGCTTCCGTGACGATGCCGGGGGGCGTGAGCGGATTGCCGAAAATATCCGACGCCATCGTGACGCCGCCGCCGGGCACGCCGATCGAGATGCTCCCGCCCGTGCTCGTGCGGATGTCGCGCGCGCGGGTGAAGATTTCCCCTCCGCTTCCGGCGGAGGCGAAGAGCGTCTCGACGGCCAGTTCGCCATCCGCGTAGCCACCCGTCGTCGCGAAATCACGTCCCGCATTGCGCAGGCGGCGATAGAATACTTCGAGGGCGACGATCGCTTTCTGCTCGTCCGTGAGGGCGCTGGCCTTCGCATTCAGACCGAGCTTGTTCAGATAATTGGACTCGAAATCACCGAGCCCTTCGGCCTGTCCGTCGCCGAATGCCTTGAAGTCCATCGAACTCTGAGTAAGCCCGAGCGCCGGCCCTTTGTCCCCGAGTCCCTGGACGCCGGCGAAGACGAGAAGATCCGCGCCTGCATCGGTCAGGAATGGATTGCGGAGATTGCCGATACTGGTCAGGCCGAGGCCAGTGATTTCGAGGAGGTTCTCGACGTTCGCGCCGACGCCGAGATCGAAGGTGCGTCCGGCGAAGACCTCGAGTGCGCCCGGGCCGCTGATCTGCAGATCTCCGGGGAGGGACGTGATATTCGTCGCGAGCACCGTGCGGCGACTTTCCGTGCCGGCGAGGGAGTTGCCACGGGCGAGATCCGAGGCCGTCGTGCGCAGCCGGGTGTTCTCATTGAAGAGCAGGAGGTCCCGGCCGGCGGAGACGAGCGAGATGTCCGACGCGTTGGCGTTTTGCAGGTAGAGCGAGACATCCGAGATATCGTTGCTCGCCACGATGCGCGCCGCTTTCGGCGTGAAGAGTTCGAGCCCCGTGACGTCGCCGCCGAGGGCAGAGATGCGCACCGGATCAGGGTCGCCCGCGTGCAGGATGCCGGTGTCGTGCAGCGCCCGCTGCCGGTCCACAGTGAGCTGGGTGGCGCCACTTTCATTGAAGGCCAGATCGATCGAGGCAAACGGCAGATCGCTGGACCCCTGGAGAGCGTCGCGAGCGACGAACGCCTGCAGGCCGAGCGGCGAGGTGATGCCGGCGATACTCGCGGGATCGGCGTCCGAGACATTGAGCGAAGACGAGGCCCACACATTCACCGTCCGTGTGGCCCCATCGACAATGCGCGACCCGACGCCGATGGACTGGAGCCCGATCACTCCCTGCGTGGCCGCCAGCTCCAGCGTGCCCTTGGCGGACGGGAAGAGATTCATCTCGCCGGCGATGTTCACATTTCCCGCGAAGGCGGTGCTGCGCAGGGTGGGGGCGCTCACGGTGATGCCCGTGTCGAACAGATCCACTCTCGTTTCCGCGAGGCGAATCCACGGCTGCGTGAAGGAGGAATTGTTTTCGGCCAGCAAGTTCTGCGTGCCGAGCCACCGGCGAAGGATTGGGGCCACGCTGAGCGACCCTGGATCGGCAGCGACCAGACGATGGGTGACGTTTCCGCCGAAGGACGCCACGTTCACCGCAGCGTCCGCGGAGAACGTGTTGAAGTAAGTCTTGTACCAAAACTTGTTGTTCACGCCCTGCGGCAGGAGAAAGGGATTCGTGACCGGACCGAGGAGGATGTCGCTCCCGGCGCTCACGTCAAAGGTGGACTTCCCGACGAAGAGCGTCGTCGGCAGCCAGGTCCGGGAATCGGCCGTCGGCCGATCCGTGGTCACCGGCGCGCGGGCGGCATTGGTCTTGATCTCCCCGCCTGCGCGCAGGATGCCAGACCCGCGCTCGGTGTAATAGACGCCGCCGTCGATGTCGTTCTCCGCCCGCACGGTGACGTCGCCGCCGCCGAGTTCGAGCAGGCGGCTGGCATCCGGTGCGAGATTGACTCTCGCGACTTCGTCTCGGCCCGCCATCCGCGCGTTGGTTGGCGCCACGGCGTCGGCATTGATGATGTTTCGTCCCGCGAGCGCCACATTGCCGCCGCCGAGGGCGCCGAAGCCCTGGAAGAAATTGCTGAAGTCCACCCACCACGTCGTCGAGGCAGAACGATCGCCGCTGCCACCAGGACCGCTGTCGCCAAACAAACCTGTGACCGGATCGACATATCCGCGGCGATAGAGCCAGTTGTTCGGGAGTTGCCGCGAGGAATCTACGGCCACCTGACCAAAATTATTCAATCCGAAGCGGGCGATGTCGGCCTGCGCGGAGATCGACACATTTCCGCCGGCCATCGAGTACTGTGCCGCGTATGCCTGCTGGGCGGTGCCGAGCAGTCCCTGGCCCGGATGACTGGTCGTCGCATACAACTCGACGATCGGCACTGCGAAGTCGTTATCCGCATAGATCTTCATCAGGCGCACATCGTTCTCGGATGGCATCGGATTATCCGGATCGCTGCCCGGATTGACGTAGATCCGGCCTGAGTAGGGCAGGCGCACGCCCGCAGTGTAGATGCTCGCAAACTGATTCCGCAGTTGCACGTCGCGACCGGCGGCGAGGGAAATGTCGCCCGCGCCGGTGCGGACGAAGGAGAGCCGGTTTTCGATCGCGCTGCCCGTCGTCGCGTCCGAGCCCGAGACGAGATTCGTCGGGAGGAACTTGCCGACGAGGATCGATCCCTCGGTGGCGCCGAGCGTGTCGAGCGGACGGAGCCTCTGGTAATCCGCCGCCTGGACATCCGCGCCCGCGGCGAGGCGGAAGGACCACGACTGCGTGTTCACCGGCAGCGTTGCCGCGATGTCCATGAGTGGGCGCAGCCAGAGCTGTTGGCCGACAGGCGGAGTTTCGAGGAAGTCGTTCGGCGAAAAATCACCCGCGAAGCCGTCGCTCAGCGCGTTCTTAAATTCGAGGTTGCCCGCCGCGCGCAGCGTCAACACGCCGGGCGCATTTTTCGGGCCGTAGCGCATCCCGGAGAGGTCCCAGTCGTTTTGGTAATCCTCCGCATCGCTACCGAGCACGAGGCCGCCGGTGCGGCTCACGATTTCGATGCCGGGGGCGATCACGAGGGCATTGCTCAGACCCGCATTTGCACCGAGCAGGCGCGTCTCCATCGCGCTGTAGCCTGCGTTCAGGTAGGCCGTCGCATCGCTGTCGATCGTCTGGAGCAGCGCGTTGTCGAGCAAGCCGCTCGCGGTCTGATCGTACACGCGGAAGCCTTCGACGAGGATCGACGACGCGCCCACAATACTGCCCGCCAGCGCTCCGACGGCCACTTCGTTGCCGATTCGCGGCGCGCGCAAATGCAGCGTGCCGGTGAAGTGTCCGCGGAAGGCACTCGAACGGATATTCGTGACGCCCCCCGCGCCGAAGTCGTCGACGCCGAGATCGATGGTCGAACCCGCCTGGAGGTTGAGGCGTGCGGCCGGATTTGCGACGCCATTGATCGCGGCTCCGGCTTCCAGGCGGATCGCGCCACCTTTCCCCGCGGCGTCGAAATTCGAAGCGTGTGCAGTCAGCCGCGCGCCGGAAGTCACCGACAGCCCGCCGCCTGCGACCAGGGTAATCTTGCCACCAGTGCGACCCGCAACCGGAGTCGTGCCGCTCGCGTCGATCGTGCCGCTCACGGTGATCGCCCCCGCATCCGCCGAGAGCGTGAACTCGCGGGCGCGCGAGGTGCCGTCGATGGTCACCGAACCGCTGCGCACGCGGAGATCGCGTTCGTTGAAGAAACCGCCTGTTTGCAGCGGATCATTGACCGTCGCGTAAGCGCCGATGCTTTTCACATCAAGCAGGAAGGAGCCGGAGCGCGCATCCGCAGAAGCCTCGCCGAGCAGCGTGCTGCCGAGATTCCGCAGGGTGCCTTGCACCGCACTCACCGCGAAGGTGCCGGCCTCACCGGTGCCGGCGGCGGCGACGGAAATCTGACTGCCTGCGGCGAGTTCCACATCACCGCGATCGGATGTCAGGATGACGCGGCCCGCATTTGAGTAGCGCGTCGGGTCGTAAAACTGTCGGGTCGTCCCGGACACGTCGATGGAACCGCCGACGGTCACATCCCCCGTCACTGCACGGAGGGTGAGTTGTCCGCTCTGCAACTGGAGGTCAGCATTCGCCAGCACCGAGGCTCCGGTGAACGCGAAGCGCGCACCGAGATCGCCGAGCACCTTCGGAGTGCCGGCGCCTTTCGCGAGCACCAGATCTCCGGTGGCGGTGATCGCCTGGTTTGCGCTCCGCGCGCCGGTGATGCGGGGCGCAGTGATGGTGAGGTCGCCCCCGGTGGTGAAGGAGCCCGTGCCTTCGCCGAGCACGCCGCCCGCCGCGTTCAACGCCAACTGATCGTAGCCCGTCACACCGAAAGCATTCACCCCCAGTCGCAGCGTGCCCGCGGCGACTTGCAGCGAACCTGCCGCCGCTGCCGGTGCCGGGAGCGCCGCGACGTTTGCCGGATTACTGAAGAGCACCTCGCCGGCCTGGATCACGGTCGCCTCGGCTCCTGAGGCGTAGCCGCGCAGACCGCCCGCGAGGAGTTCGAGCTGCTGGAGCGACCCGCTGCCAAAGGTGCCGCTGCCGTAGAGGTCGATCGTGCGATAGCTGCGCAAGGTGAGCGACGAGACCTGCTGCACGGCGGCCAGAAATTGCCCGTCGAGGATGAGCTGGGAACTCACGACCTCGCCCGCGAGCGGTCCGGCTTGCGGCTCGAGCAGGATGCTGATCTGTCCGCTGCCGAGAGTGAGCGATCCCGCGGAGACGAGCGCGCTCGGCTCAATGAGTGTGCCGTAGGTGGAATCAAGTAGCATGCTCCGGCCCGCGACTTTGGCCCCGGCGCCGAGCGTGAGCAGCGGCGTGGTCGCCGCGGGATTCACATTGCTGCGCTCGATTGCGGCACCGCCCGCACTGACCCGCAGCGCCGCGCCGTCTCCCGAGATTTGGAAAGTGTCCGCACCGCCCGCGAGCCGGCCTCTGGCCTGGATCGCCGAGCCATCGGTCAAAGTCAGGCCAGCTTTCGAGACGAGGGTGATGTCCGATCCGGTGAAGGTCGCGCCCGGATTATCGAGGACGATCTTGCTGGTGCGCACGGTGACTGCGGTGCCGTCGGCCTCCTCCCGCCGGAGCCCGCCAATCAAGAGACTCTCCGCGCCCCACGATTGGAGGACGCCCGTCTTTAACACCACCTTCGCCCCGTCCGGTGCCGCGCCGCGCCCGCCGAGGAGGAAAATATCGGCCGAACTGCTGATGTCGATGGCGGCCCCGAGCGCACCCGAGGGGCGACCTGTGAGTACGCCGCCTTCGAGCTTCAGCGCCGTGTTGCCGCTGAAGGCCAGGTAGCCCGCGTCATTCGGCAGCCGCTGCGGGCGCTCGATCTCAAGCCGGCGGCTCGCTTCGGTAAAGAACGCATTGCCGTGGAATTCATCGTAGGCGGAGCGACCGCGCAAAACCGCCTGCGGAGCGACTTCGAAGCGCGTGCGCAATCCCGCGACTTCTCCCGGCGCTTGGAAGGCGTTGAGCCGGTAACCCGAGGTGAAAGTCGCACCCTCTGGCGTGGTGAAGGTGCCGAATGGATCGCCTGCCTGCGCGGTGACGAGCAGCGCGCCGGGCAGCAGCGCGTAGCGGCGCGGGAGCAGCGTGTAGAGCCCGGCCTCCAGCGAGGGCGTCGCGTCGAGGTGGATCTGGTCGCCGATGTGGAAGCCGCCGCTCGCGCGCGTCGTCGCAGCGAGCGAAGTGAAGACGCGATCCGCGCGGCTGTTCGGCGTGAAGATGTAACCGGGATTGCCCTGGAGCAGACCCGCACTGGCGCCGGTGGCGAAGGAATTCTCCGGCGCAAAGGCGGCGCCAAATTTCGGCAGCACCGCAAAGGACTCCGCCACCCGCGACCAGAAGAGCCCGACCTTCGGTTGCTCCCCGCGTGAACTCACCCGCGCGGAGTAGGTGTTGCCATTGAAGAGCACGAGATCGCCCGCGTCGTAACTCGTCCCGCTGATCCACTCGGTGGAGGCCGTGCCCAGCCGGTCGATGCTCCCGCCGACGCCCGGCACCCAGCGGAAAGCCGAGAGATCGCCCCCGCCGCGCAGGTCGATGGTGGAGCCCGCGGCGGTCTTCACCGACTGCCCCGCGAGCGTGACGCTCTTTTCGGGCAGGCCGGCAGCGGTGACGTTCACGCCCCGCGGATCGATCCACGAAAACCCGTCCGGGCTGAGCCCGAAGGGGAAAAGCGCCAACGATCCAGAGACGCCGTCAACCGCGGAGACCGAGGTAATGCTGCCCTTCGCGAGCGAAACTTCTGCCGCAACCGGGACCGGCAGCGAACCGCGCGCGAGCGGATCGAACGGGGAATCGATATCGGCATCCGCGGTGTCGAAATCCGTCAACCCATCCCACCCGAGGGTGATCGTTCCGAGCGGCGCGCGCAGGGTGCCCTCTTGCCTGATGGTGTGGGCAAAGGCGCGGAGATTTCCCCCCACCGACAGCGGGATGGCCGGAGCGCCGCCGCGCCCGAGGAACGTGATCGAGCCATGACCGTCTGCCGGATCGTAGGCGAAAAGATTCAGCGTCGAGAGCGTGGTCGGATAGATCTGGTCGGCGCGCAGCGTGAGATCGCCACGGATACTGACCGTGCCATTGCCGCGGATATCGCTCGTGGCATCGAAGAGCGCCGTGCCGATATTTTGCAGGGACAAATTGCCGAGATCGATGAGGCCAGCCTGGATCGTGAGCCGGCCGGAGCCGGAAGTCGGCGGAAGAGCCAACGGCGCTGCCGAAGTGGTGAAGCTCTGGAAAGCGTCCGGAGCGCGGACTCCGGGATTGAGGGGCACCCGGAAAGGTTGACCGACAGAAACATAAGAGCCGGCGAGCTGGACCCGCGAGTTTGCCTCAATGATGCCGCCCGCCGCCAGGCGCAGCGGGCCGGGGGCATTGATCGAGACTGGGCCGTCAAAGCGGATGTTCCCGCCGCTCGGCACCAACGAAGTCGCAGGACTTGGCACCAGCTTGGCCCCGAGTTCGAGGGAGTAAAAGCCGCCTTGGCTAAAACGATCGATCGCGAAGTATCCCATGGCGGGCAGCGCGACACCGCCTGCGCCACGCACGACTTTCCCGACGCCCAAAGCCCCGCTTTTCGGAACGACGTTTCCGTCCTGCGTGACGACCAGATTGATGTCGGAGGAACGGTAGCCGCCCGTGATGACACCCTCATTCGTGCGGGGATAAAACCGGCCCGAATGAATGGAAAGAGTTCCGCCGATCCCGCTCGCCCCACCCGCGAGGCCGCGGAGGGTGGCATCGGAAAAGAGCATTTGCGAGCCCTCCAGTTCGATGAGGCCGCCGTCGCTTTCCAAGCGCACGGGCTGGGTCTCCACCCGCCAGAGCGGAGCCGTGAGGCCACTTTGCGCCGGCACGGTGGGCGAGGTCACTGCGCCGAGCAATGAAGGATGATAGTCCAGCACCCCCGTGGTGCCCGAGACATCGAGCACGGCGCCGCTTTCCGCCACGATGCTCCCGTAAACGGTGATCATCCCGCCATCCAGGACGGTGCCCGTGCGCCGGCCAAACGCATCGGGAAGGAGGACGGTGGTCCCAGCCGCGGAGAGGTGCGCGCTCTTCGCGAGGTGGACCGTCGGCAAGGGCGTGGGATTGCCCAAATTCGACGCCAGCGGAAAGATATCCCGCCCGCGGATGGAGATCGCTCCGCCAGGTGCGCTCAGAGTTCCGCGAACGGTGACTGTGTCTCCGGAGAGCGCGATGCTCGCCCCGGGATCGGTGAGAATCTGCGCGCCCTGGCTGATGACTAGATCGGCGCGCGCTTCGAGCTTGTTGGGAGTGACGCTGTCGTCCGCACCCACCCCGGTAAAACTCACGCTCGTCGGGGTGCGTTCGCCGACGGGCAGGAGGACGGGATTTAGCGAGAAGCTGCCATCGCCGAAACCCGAGGCTTGGGCTTGCCAGCGCTCGGCCGCTGGTTCGATGATCGTGCCGGAGGCAATCGAGATGGCCGGGACATACCCGGACGGACCGGTTTCGATGAGCGGGCCGGTCGGCGCACCGATGCCATTGATCGAGTAACGCGTGAAGCCGCCCTGCTGGAAGAAATCGGGCTGCAGCACGAGCGCTCTGGGAAAGGCCGAGGTGCCGCCGATCCGCACGATCTGGGAACGCAGAGTCAGCGAACCACCGCTGGCCCCGCCGTAGCCGCGGAGCGTGCCGCCAAGTGCGAGCTGGCCTCCGATCAGCGCGGGTAGTCCGAGGTCGCGGCCCGTCACAAGGTTGATGCTGCCACCATTTCCGTAAGTGACGCGCCCGCGCTCGCTGATCCTCGCGCCGCCGGAGACGTCGAGGGTGCTCCCCACCGCGACATTTGCGCTGAAGGATTCGATGCTGATCTTTCCGCCGTCCAGCACCAGCGGTGCGGAGAGCGCCGCGGGCACTCCCACGCGATCGTCCACAAAAAGCCCAGCCGTATTCAGCACCGCACCGGGGGCGATCGAGACGAGGCCGCGATTTGGATTCGGCGCGGGCAGCAGCTCATCGGGCCGTTCCTTGCGGAAGTTGGCCAGAAATTCCAGGGAGAGATTCGCAGCCCGCAGGCTCAGGCTCCCACCGGGTGCGGCGAGGTCGCCGCCGATCGTGATATTGCTGCCCCGCAGCGCAATCGATCCCCCCGGAGCCGCCGTGAGTTTCACGCTGGTTGGGACGGTCACCGTGCCGTCGGGATTCTCCACCGAGAGATGACCGAAGCCTTCCTCTTCCAAGAGCTCCGGCGAAAGCACCACTTGTCCGAGCCGCGCGGCCGACAGCGCTGCAGGCACGTCGCCCACCATGGTGAACTCGCCCACCGCTGGTCCCGGCGACCCTGAGCCGAAAACGACGGCGGGCGGGGTCGGCGAGATGGTATTGACGAGCAAATCGGAGCCCCCGCCTGCGAAACGCTGTTCCGCAGTGAACGAGAGGGAGAGATGACTGAGTTCCGGCCTCTCCGCGCGCTGGTGCGGACCGGCGATGGTGATGCCGCGCAGCTTCCCATCGACGGCCATGCTCGGAGCGGTGAGGGTGAGCGAGCCACCGGCGGCACCCTCGATGTAGCTGGCCTCAAAATGCGCACCGGAAGCAAACGGGGTGCTGAAAGTTTCGGTCACTCCCCACTTGCCGTGGTCCACGGAAAATTTCCCCGTATAGACACCCTGATAGACCTGTCCCGGCAGAGCGTTCTCGATCGGCACGAGCCGGCCTGCCTGGAGCAGTCGCGTCGTTTCCACCATGCCGCCCTCATGGGTGAAGTAACCGCCCGACACGTCGATCGACGCACCCTCTTGCACCACGATCGAGCCGCCCGCATGCAGCGTGACATTCCCACCGCGCGCGGTGAGTTGCGCGACATTCCTCTGAATCAGCCCGGCTAGGCCGATGGCGTCGCCGAGGGGCGTGCCCATCCAGTATTGGCCGTTATTTTCCCCAGTCTTGCGCAGGTCGATGGTCAGCGGCACCGCGCGCAGCAGGCCGCCCCGCTGCACCGGAGAGTCAGCCAGTTCGGAGCCGCGGAATTCCACATCGAGGATGCTCTGGGCGAGCGGCACGAAGACATCGGGCGTGCCGGCGACATTGATCATCGCGGAGGAGTCCACGTAGATCTGCCCCTTATCAAAAAGGAAGCGCTGCTTCGTGCCGCTAAACTGCGTGGTAAATCCCGCTTCGATCAAGCCATCGATGCCGAGAGTGGTGCGGTCGCCATTGGCATCTTTGTAAGGCCAGGTGCCCGCACTGAAGCGGACGTCGGCATTCGGCGCGAGCATCGTCGCGCGAGCACCGAGGTGAATCGCCAGGCCGTCGATATTGATCTGCGATTGCTCCGGCAAGGTGGTGCCCGGCACCGTCTTTTCGCTGGCGTAATCGGGAAGGATGCGGGTCACGCTGTCGATCCCCAGCTTCACGACGCCCGACTGTTGAAAAAAGAAGGGGATCCCATTCCCGCCTGCGGCATCGAAGTTGGGATGGCCCACCGCGCCGTAGCTTGCGTTGAGGTCGATGCGACCGTTGAGCGTCACCGAGGTCGAACTATCGATCACCCCAAGTTGATTCACCTGGCGTCCGCTCATCGAGACGCTCCCGGTGAAGCTCTCGATGATGCCCGTATTCGTCGCCGTGCCGCCGCCATCACCCACCGCGCCGACCCACACGTCGAGCCCACGGAGGCTGGGATCGTCACTGGCGTGCGCGGCGACGCCGACCTGCTGGCCCGCCGCGATGATCGTCTGCCCCGATGGCGTCGAGATCGTGCCTTCGTTCCTGACATTGGACCCGACGAGCATCACGCGCCCGCCATTCCCGTCGCTACTCACCGGTCCATTGAGCCGCGCACCCGCCTGCACGACCACGTCGCCCGTTTTCACAACGGCGGGCGTGTAGGCCACACTTACCGAGGCGGCTCCAACCTTCGCCAGTCCGGCGGCGGTGAAGGTCGCCGTGGCACGCTTGGTCGTCGCGTTCACTGCGAGCGTGTAGTCGGTGCCTGCGCCGAGCTTTGTCCGGCTGCCATCCGTGGCGAGGAAACTAAACACGGGCGATCCGACCGGCGTATTGCTGTTCGTGAGCGCGACGTTCTCAAGGAGGGTGTAAGTAGGCTCCGCGACAGTGAGCCCAAATCCTGGATCGCTGATCGTCGGATTAAAGGCGGGCGTGCCATCCGAGCCGCCCGGCACCGGCAGCGCGGAGAAGAGGAACTGCGCGTCCTTGTTATTCAGCAGACCCTGCTTGATGAGGTTGTCATTGATCGGCAAGGTCGAAGCGACGAACGCGCGGGTATTCACCTGGCTGGAGCCACCGAAAATGATGCCGTTGCGATTGATAACGTAAACGTGTCCGGGTGCTTCGATGGCGCCGAGGATTTGAGATGGCTTGCCGCTCGGGTCGTTGACCTTGTTAAAGGCGGTCCACTTACTCTGGTCGCTCTTTCCCGCGCTTTGATCGAACTGCAGCGTCGTCTTCTTACCGATGTTGAACGTCTCCCAATTCAGCACCGCCTGTTGCTCGCTTTGTTTGATGACGACCTTCGTGCGGTCGCCGGTCACCGTTTGAGTGGGCAGCGCGGCACCTTTCCAAAGAGCTGCATCCTCGCTTGCATTCGGCTTGGAAAGATTGACCGGCACGCCCGTCGCGACTTTCAAGCCACCGACACCGAGGCCATCCGGGACGTTCGGCAAGCCCACCCCGAGATTACTCGGACCCTTGATCGCGAGATCGCGAGCTTTCGCCTGCATGGCTTTCACGGCCTGCACCGCAGCCGTCGTCCGCGCGAGTGCGTCGCGCCCATTGGCTCTGGCCAGTTCCGCAGCGGGGTTCACTCCTGGAGCCTGTCCAGAGCCGCTACTCTTACGGGCCTGGGCCGCGGAGGCACCGCCCCGCAGAAGATCGCCGGCACCCGCACTCAGACTCAGTGCCACGCTGAAACAAACGCCGAGGGCTGCCGCCCGTCGGTAGAGACAGACGGACGCGCGCGGAGCGTCGGGCTGTGGGTGTGGCTTCAAGGTTTGATCTTCTCGCCGGTAAGTTTGTCGCCGTAATCTTGGATCAGATTTTCAAACTTCACGCGGGTGAGCCCGACGAAGGGCTCTCGTGCGGTGAGCGCGGTCCCGAGGCCAAACTTCTGGTAACGATCCAGGATCTCATTCCCGAGTTTGAACATTGCAGCGTTCTTCGCCTGGTGGTCCGCGACTTTGCGGTTCAGCACCACGACTTCTGCCGCAGCCCGGGCGCGCTTTGCTTCCGTGGCTTCGGCGAGCGCCGCCGCCTTCTTCTGCGAATCCTTCCACTTCTCAAGGGACTCCTGCAGGCGGGCGATTTCGAGGGATTGGTTCTCCAAACGTTTGTTGAGCCCGTCCATGGCGGCTTGAGACGCCTTCTCCCGCGATTCGCCATCCTTGGTTAGCGCCTCCACCTTTTCGGTCAATGCCTTGACACTTTCTTCCAGAGTAGCCTTCTCCGCCTGGAGAGTTGCCCGCTCCGTCTCCGCAGTGCGGAGCTGCAGCATTGTCGCCCGAAGACTGTCGCGCAGCTTGGTCTCGGCGGGATTGGGAGCGTTCGGCGCTTCAGCGGCCATCGCGGAACTGGCCATGAGGCAGGCTAAGAGGAGGGAAGGGTAAAAGCGGGGCATGGGTTAAAATTTTGCGCTGAGATCGAAGAGGATGACGTCGTTCTTGGCCGGTGGGCCGGCGATGCTATCTGCGCTAAACCATTTCAAACCGAGGGAGACGTTCTTGGAAATCGCGACGGCGCCGGAGAGGGTGAAGCCTTTCACATTCGTGCCACCGAGGCCGAAGTCCGAGTCATTGAAGCCATCAATGACCGCATCGGACTCCACGTGGCGGTAGTTAAAACCCAGACCCCAATTTCCGCGCTCCGAAAGATCGGCTGTGCCAACATTCAACCCAACAACCCATGCAATATCCCCACCGTCGAATGCGCCTGCGCTGTTAATGCCGCCAGCCGGACCGCGGTTGTTCACCGCGATCTTGTTTATCTCTCCTTTGTTAAAAGCAAGGTTTTTGATCCACTCGCCTTGCAGAGTGATGCGCACGGGCTCGAAGCCGTCATACGTCAGCTTGCCGGTGATCGCCAGATCTTCGAAGGGCGTCGCAAGGCCGAAGTATTGGAATTGATTGGTGGTGCCGAAATTGTTGTTCGCATTCGCCACGATGTTTCGCAGCGGGCGGTAGGAATTCCCCTTTTGGGCGAAGGACGGGCGAGTGTTGTCAGTGTTTCCGGCGTCCTGAGCGTTCAGCGGCGTGTAAGGGTCCGACAGCCGTCCTTCGACGTTCTCAAAGTAGTAATAAGCGACAGAGCCGCGAAAGCTGATGCCTTTGCCCACTTTAACGTCGGCGCCGAGCTGGCCGCCGTAAAGATACTTGTCGTCACTCTGGAACTTATCCGGCCTGTTTGAAGAAAAGGTGAAGTCTGTATTGAAGACAGGGAATGCGCCCCCTGCCACAAACGGAGTGACGCCTTTTGCCACTTCGTAGCGTGCGGCAAGCGCCACGCCATCGAACCCGACGTCCTCATCCCAAATGATGTCCGTCGAGAAGAATGGGTTGTCGAAACGACCGGCGCTAATCGCGAGGTTCTTGTTCGGTAAGCCCCCGGCTTCGTAACGGATGAACCCGCGATCCAGCCAGATCGCGTATTTGCTGAAGTTTCCACCCTGGCCCTGATTTGCGAGACCCAGGCTTTGGTTGGTAGTGACGGGGGAGCTATTTTCGCCTGTGGCGATGCGGAGGCCAACGCTGAAGCCTTCTGTAAGATCAACCCCAACACCGAGCCGCGCCCTAAGCCGCACTCTTTGACGGTCCTGATCCACATTGATCTGGGGCGAAAACACCGTGCCGCTGACGTCGAACGGTGAACCCGTATTGATCGCCTGGAAGTTTGGGAATGCACCGGTGTTGTCATTCCCGTCCGGAAAGGCATCCACTTCCGCCCGGACGCGGACATCGCCGAAGACGTGGAAGCGTTGCGTCCATTCGGGTGCGGCATTCGGAGCTATCCAATTCTCGGTCTTGGCCTGCGCCAGGACCTCTTCCTTGATCTGTTCGCGCATCTGCTTCTTCACCACCTCCGGGATGTACGTAACGCGCACGGCGCCTCCCGATGGCATTTGGTCGGGAGCCGGCGAAGCACCTTGCGCGGCGGTGACTGCCTGCTGGACAGCGATCTGCACGATTGCTTCCTGCGAAGCGGTCGCCTGTTGCCGCGCTTCGTCAGCATCATTTTGAGCCATCTTCATCAGGTCCGCCGAATCATCGGGGCTGAGAATGCCCTTCTGGACGAGTCGATTGATAAGATTAATGACAACGCTCTCCGACTTTCCTGCCGGAGCCGGAGCGGCGGCGACGTCGGTCAGTGCTCGATCTGTGTCTGCGGCGGCGGCCGCATTGGGTGTGGCGGCGAGAAGGATGCGATCAATGCCATCCAGCGCTGGAAGCGGGACCGATTCCGAAGGATCCATGATCCGACCGGCAAAGACCTGCGAAGCTGCGATCAGGCACCAGGAAGATGCGGCGAGCAACGCGAAGGGGGGACGGCGGCGGACACATGGAACGGAAAGCATGAGCAACGGAGGAATGTGGGGCGGCGGGCCGCATTATTTTTGGCGGCGGGCGTTGAGTCGGAGCTTGATGGGCATCTTCATCCCGGCGGGTGGCGCTTCGGAAAGTTGGACGCCGGGAAGCACTTCGTTCTTGATCGCTTCGTCCACGGACGGATCGCCGGAGGAACCCATCAGTTGACCGCGCGTGATCTTACCCGAGCCATCCACCCAGATATGGGCGACGACGCTCATGCTGGCCGCACGCGTCCGGCTGTTATTGCGCAGAGCCGAAGTGATCGGACTTACTGCCTGACTCGCGTACCAGGCAAACATGTCGCCACCACCCCCGCCGGTGCCATTGCCACCGCCGCCGTTGCCGCTGCGTCCGAGTCCGCTCATGCCTGGCCCCTTGCCGACGAGCCCGGTGCCGAGAGGCGCGGGCTCGTCCACGGGCTTCGGCTTCGCGGCTTCAGGTTTGGGCTCCGGCTTCTCCATTGGAGCCTCATCGAGTTTCTTTTCCTCCTGCTTTGGTGGGGGCGGCTGGACCTTTGGTGGGGGTGGCGGCGGTGGTGGCAGGGGCTGGATTCTGACGACCTGTTGCGGAGGTGCTTTCGGTGGGGCTTTTGGTTTGGCTGTGGCGGGCTTTCCAAAGATCGCGTAGCCCGCGCCGCCGAGAAGCAGGAGGCCTATGATGATCGGAACGCGGAAGCGCTGGAGGAAGCCGTCCTCATCGTCATCGTCGGGGCGGGGCGGTTTCGGTGCGCCCTTGCGCGAGGGCGAGTGCTGAAGTGGGCGGTCGATTTGACGCGATACCGCACGAGCGGTCGGCTGCGGGAGTTCCGCGACGGTGCGAGCCGTCAGTGTTTCAGTGGTATCCAGGTTGTTAGTCATGGCGTGAGGCGGTTATTTTTTGGAAGGTAGGGTTGCGAGGGAGACTTCGAGGTCGAGCCGTCCGAGGACGGTGATGACATCCATCACGACCTGGTATTGCGTCTGGCGGTCGCCACGGACGACGGCGGGAAAGATGGGGGTCTTCGCTTTTACCGCGGCCAGCTTGCTCTCGAGCTGCTCGAGCGTGACGGGGAGCGTGTTGAGAAAGACCTTGCCTTCGTTATTCACCGTGATGGCTTGCATCTTCGGGCCATCGATCGGCTTTGCTGACGGGGCGCCGGCCTTGGGCAGATTTACCTTTACCCCCTGCACGCCGGCCGTCGTCATGATGATGAAGATCAGCAGGAGGACCAGATACAGGTCCACCATCGGGGTGACATTGATGTCGTCGTAAGACTTATTGTCGCCCGCTTGCATGGTCAGTCGTTTGCCGTCGGGTAAAATTCCGCGATCTTCGCTACGAATTCGTCGATGAAGACCTGCATGTCGCTGATCGCGTCCTTGATCCGTGAGCTAATGTAGCTGTAGGCAAAAAGCGCGGGGATCGCGACGACCAGACCTGCGACGGTGGCGAGCAGCGCTCCGGCGATACCAGGAGCGATGGAGTTCACCTCGACCTCGCCGGATTTTGCGATGACGGCGAAGGTGATCATCACGCCGATGACCGTGCCGAGCAGCCCGAGATACGGGCCGCCGGCGATGCCGATCGTGAGGAAGACGAGGTTACTATTGAGGCGCTGAATTTCGCGCACGAGACCGCCATCAAGGGTTGTCTTAATCGCCGCGATGGAGCGACCGGAGAGGCCCGTGAAGCCCTCGCGCGCATTGTCGAGTCGATGCCGGATCTCCACTGAGCCGATGTGATAGATGTGGTAGAGCGGCGATTGGCGCATGAGTTTCATGGCCTTGCTGTTGGCCGTCCCGCCCATGCTCTTGATGCTTTCTTCGTCGCTGTGGTCCAGCGCGGTGAGGTCGCTGGAGAGATGTTCCCACTGCTTGAGGAAAGCGGTGGTGGCTTTGCTGACCTTGTTCAAGTAAAGGAACTTTGCGATCGCCACACCCCAGCCGATGACGGCGAGGATCGCACAAAGGACGATGACGACCCAGCCGTCGAAGGTGAGCGACTTCGAGATGTCTTTGATGAGGGTGAGATGTTCCGCGAGCTCACCCTGGCCGCCGTGGCCACCGCCGCCCTCGGCGGTTTCATCGTCGGCGAAGGTGAGTAACTTCGCCGCCTTATCCGCATTGCCCTGAGTGACGGCGCTAAGTTTGAGCCAGCCTGGTGGGCGCATGGCCTTGGAGATTTGTAACTCGTCCAACTCGCCCACGAACCCAACTCGATCGCCGACGGTGACGGTGTCTTTCCCGAGCGACGACGGGCTGTTCAGCGCGGGCAGGACGGTATTGGCCGTCGCGTAGCGCTCGCCATCGAGTGAAACGACGATCTGCGCTCCGGTCGCGACGACGGCGAGATGCCGCCAGGCATTGATTTCGAGGGGCTCGCCGGCATTGGAGCGCTGCGTGCCCGCGGCGCCGATCGCCTCCACGAATGGGACGCCATTATCCACCCCGATGATCAAGCCACGGTCCCCATCGCGCCGACTAAAGAGGATCCCGCCAGGCTGCAGCGCCGTGGGTTTGATCCAGGCGGACCACGTCAGCGCACTGCCTTCCGTCCAGGCCAGCGAAGGCGACCCGGGAATCGTCACCCCGGTGGCGCCGGTCAGGCGCAGGCCGCCGGCGATCAGGGAGCCCGTGGCCGGTGTGCCTGGACCTTCCGCACTATTTCCCCCGGATGAAGAATCCACCGGAGCGCCAGTTTCGGAGAAGTGATAGACGAGCGCCGTATCCGCGTCGTAGGTGCCTTTGGGATCATTGGCGGGTTCGGCGTTCGCGTTTCCGTAGTAGAGCCAGAAAGTCGTCTGCGCGCCGGGAGCCACGTCCGGCACTTTTACCCACGCATAGGCCTCGTAGAGCAGCGAGTCGAAGCGCTCGAGGTGATACTTGAGGACGGTCTTGTCGTCGGCTGCGATGAAGCGGATGTCGCCCCCATCTTCCTTGGCCGAGCCAAACTGAAAATTGCCGTCGAAGAGCCGGACGAGCACCACACTGGTACCCACGGGATCGGTGATGGCGCCGCCTGCGGGCGTGGTGTCAGCGGTGACTTTCTTCCGGATCGTCCACTCGGGATTCCACCACGCCTGGGCATTCCCACAGATGCTCAGGAAAGCCAGGACCGCGACGAAAATCCGGGCCGGAGCGAGCGCTAGAAGTGGGAACGAGGATCTGGTCATGCGTGGTGAATCGGGCAGAGCCTAATGAGCCTCGCGTTCAAGACGGAACGATGGCGGGAGTGTTAAGATTGGGTGACTAAGCGCCGCTCGCGCCTAGAAATCCGCCCACAAACGGAAGGTCACGAGGACATCGTGGGCGTCCGAGGATCCCGCGCTCGTGAGCGGCACGCCGGCGTCGAGCGAGCCGTTGAAATGCTCGCGGAATTGAATGCGGCTGCCGAGCCCGACGCTCGCTAGCTCAAAGCGATCCTCCTGCTCCGGCAACGACTCGCGGAGCGCGAGCGCCCCGAGATCCGCAAAGGCATAGAAACGCCATTCGCCGTTCTTTTCACTGAGCAAGGAAGGGCTGCGCAGCTCGAGCGAACCGAAGAGGCCATTGTCGCCGAGCGCCGCGGATTCGAGATAACCTCGGGCTGTGCCCAGTCCGCCGCCGGCAAACTGCTCGCTGTTGATCAGCGGCTGATTTGCGATCTGCCCCTGCAACTTGCCGAACAGCTCGAATCCCTTTGGCAGGTCGCGAGTGTGCGCAAGGTCGCTGCGGAAGTGGACGAAGTTCCCATCGGCGCGGAAGCGTTTCGCTTCGAACTCCACCGAGTCGCTGCCGGTCCCGCGGAAGCCGAGGGTCAGATTTGCGCCGAGTTCCGTGGTCATTTTCTTCCCGGCCCAAGTGGCATTGTACCCGAGGCTGAATGGGTAATAGGTGATCGGCGTCTGGGTGATCGCGCCGGCCAGATTTACATCTTCAGCAAAGTGCTTGTAGTCGAGGCCCAGGCTCAGGGTGTGGTAAAACGCGTCTCGGGCGGGCAGCGCGATCAAAGCGCGGGCGCCGATGATCTCCCCGCGTCCCGCGACCGCCGCGCCCCCGAGTGTGGAGACGTTGCTGTCCTGCTTGGTCCCGGACACGATGACGCTGAGCGCGGGAATGTTTTCGAACCGCGCGAGGTAGTAACCGGAGAAGACCTTCGCATCGTCGAGGCGCTCGGGCGCGAGTTGAAAGCTCAAACCCAGGGAATGTCCCCGCTGCCACAGGTTCGAATAGCTGATCGATCCATTGACCCGCAGGGCCGTCGTATCGGCGCTGTAGCGGTTGTTGATTTCGAGGCTCCCATGGAGCGGCAGCGTGTCCTTGACGGTCAGATCGATATCGACGGTCCCCGGCTCCACTCCCGCCCGCAATTCTGGCGTGACCTTGAGATCGGGATGCTGATTGAGCTTCACGATATCCCGCGTGATGTCGTTGAAGTTCGGCACATTCCCCGGGGCGAGCGAGGGTGCGCGGCGTTTGATCTCGGCCAGCGAAAAGTAGCGCGATCCTTTCACCCGCAACTGCCCCACCGTCGCCTCCACCACCTGCAGCAGCACCACCCCGCGCCGCATCTGCTGCGGCGGCACCTGCACCGAGACGGTCTGGAAACCCTTCTCCTTATAGGCAGCCTCCAGCGCCGCTCGCGCCTGCTCGACATCCGCCTCCGTCCGCCCTGGCCCGAGGAAAGGATAGACGGCCTCGCCGATCTCGATCTCGGACAGCTTCTTCGTCCCGATCACCCGATACTCGCTGATATAAACACCGCGCATGGCTCGCGTCACCTCGTCCTCGACTGGTTTTGAGGCCGCGGGAGGACCCTCCGCCGCGAAAAGCGGTGCCTGAACCAGGAGCACGGCGGCCAGCGGCAGCCCCGCCCACAGGCAACGGCGGCGACTCCCGAAAGGGTCGCGACGTTTCACTTTGAAAGACATGGCTGTGCTGATTTCACCAGCGCCCTTCGTCTCGCGCTCGCGGCGTGCGGGCAAGCCCGGCACTGTCACAATCCTGTGACACAGAGGGGCAGGCGGCTGGGCGCCGCGCGGGGGAAGAAACGAAGTTGACAGGCGGAGGCGAATCCCTACCTTCCGCGTCCCGCTCGCCTCCGCGTTTTCGCGGCGGCGGGCCTTTTTAACCTCCAACCCAACCGCAGGAGAGCCCGGTAAAAACTCCGGATTCGCCAAGACTGCAACCGATCATGCAAAAGAAAACCAGCAAGCGCTTCCGCGCCGCCGCCGAAAAGGTGGATGTCAAAAAGACCTACGGACTTTCCGAGGCCATCGCCGTGCTCAAGTCGATGCCGGCCCCCAAGTTCGACCAGACCGTGACCCTTTCGATCCGGCTCGGAGTGGACCCCAAACAGAGCGACCAGATGGTCCGCGGCACCTGCCCGCTGCCCAATGGTTCCGGCAAGAGCGTCCGGGTGCTCGTCTTCGCCGAAGGTGCTTCGGCCCAGGCCGCGCGGGACGCCGGCGCGGAATTCGTCGGCTATAAGGACATGGTCGAAAAGTGTCAGCAAGGCTTCCAAGCCTTCGATGTCGCCGTCTCCACTCCCGGCTGCATGGCCGAGGTGCGCAAGCTCGGTAAAGTGCTCGGACCTCGCGGCCTGATGCCGAATCCGAAGACCGGCACCGTGACCGACGACACCGCGAAAGCCGTGCGCGAAGTCAAGGCGGGCCGCGTCGAATTCAAGCTCGATAAGAACGGCAACGTCGCCATTCCCGTCGGCAAATTTTCCTTCACTCCAGAGGCGCTCATCGAGAATGGCTCCGCCGTGCTCGACGCCGTGGTCAAAGCCCGTCCGGCCACGGCCAAGGGCGCCTTCGTCGAAAACGTCACCCTGAGCGCCACCATGCTGCCAGGGGTGAAAGTCGATGCCTCCAGTTTCATCAAGAACTGATCGGGCCGCCCAGCACTGATACTCTTTAACTCTTACTCTTCATGCATCCCGATAAAGCGACCATCGTCGAAGACTTGCAGTCGAAGCTGAACGCCTCGCCGTTCCTCTTTGTGGCTGATTACACCGGTCTGAAAGTCGATCAATTTGCCGAGCTTCGTAACCGGCTCTGGAACGCTGGCGCCCGCTGCCACGTCGTCAAAAACACCTTCCTCCGCCGCGCCGCCAAGGCTGTCGGTCTGCCGGAACTCAGTGAACTCAAGGGCCAGACGGCCATCGTCGTCGGCGAAAAAGACGTGGCGGCTGCTGCCAAGGTTCTCAAGAACTTCACGGCGGAGTTCAAGAAGCCCGAGATAAAGACAGGCGTCGTCGATCGCATCGTCGTCTCGAAGGAGCAGATCGCCACCATCGCCGATCTTCCTTCCCGCGAAGTCCTGCTCGGCACCCTCCTCGGCGTGCTCAATGCCCCGGCTTCGAAGCTGGTCCGCGTGCTCAACGAACCCGCCTCCTCCCTGGCCCGCCTGCTCAAGGCCAAGGCAGAAAAGGACGAAGCGTCCGCCGGTCCCGCTGCCCCAGTCGCGGCCGCCGCCCCGGCGGTGGAAGAAGCCGCTCCTGCGGCCGAAGCTCCTGCGGCTCCCGAAGCCTCTGTCGCACCGGAAGCCCCCGCCGCGCCCGAAGCACCCTCGGCCTAAACTTTCCTGGCTGGCGAAAGCTGGCCGCGAGACTCGGGCGCCGCAATTCGGTGTCCGTGACTTAAACAACCAACAAATGGTTCCTCGTCGGGCCGGCGGCTGCCGGTCTGAAACCGCCCGGAGCTCCGGGTGACGACGATACCGCAAAAAAAGGATGAGGGACGAAGAATGAAGAATGAGGGAGCGGCGCGAGTGCGCCTGTCTTCTTCCGCCTTCCGCCTTCCGCCTTCCGCCTTCTGAACATATGGCAGATACATCCGCACTCGTAGAACAACTCAGCGGACTTACCGTTCTGGAAGTCTCTGAACTCGTGAAAGAACTCGAAACCAAGTGGGGCGTCAGCGCCGCCGCTCCGGTGGCCGTCGCGGCCGCTGGTGGTGGAGCCGCAGCCGCCGCTCCGGTTGAAGAGAAGACCGCCTTCGACGTCGTCCTCAAGGAAGCCGGCGGAAACAAGATCGCGGTCATCAAGGAAGTCCGCGCTTGCGTCCCTGGGCTCGGCCTCGCCGAAGCCAAGGCGCTCGTCGAGGGCGCTCCGAAGGCGCTGAAGGAAGGCATCACGAAGGAAGAAGCCGAAGAGATCAAAAAGAAGATCGAAGCGGCTGGAGCCAAGGTCGAAATCAAGTAAGGATCTCCGTGATCCTGCGCGAGACGTTCTCGCGCTTTTGCAAATCGCCGTCCGCGCCTCGTGCCGGGCGGCGATTTGTTTTTTGGCAGCCGATGGCGGGAGCGTGTTGGTGAACGATTCCGCGCTGAAGCGCCCAAGGAGCAGGGGCGCCCTCGCCCCGAGGAGCTACTGGGGGCGAGGGCGCCCCGGCTCCTTGGAGGCAGCGTCCTAAAACATTCCCGAGCGAGGTTTTCAAAGCCGATCCGGCTGGATATAAACCTGCACTCGATGCCAACTCTCCGAGTTTCAATGACGGTGGACGCTTTTCTTTCCGACAGTGGGCGGCGCTGGCTCGAGACAGAGGTGCTGCCTGGGTACATCCAGAGCAGTCGCTGGTTTGGCGGAAAGGCCCGGCAACTACAAAGGGTCGAACTGACCGAAGTCATCGCCTTCGATTGCGGGGCCTGCCTTGCTCTGGCGAAGGTGCACTATCCCAGCGGCCCGCCAGAGACTTACCAGTTGCCGCTCCTCCACTGCGCGCGCGACTTGGGAACATCGGTACTCGCGGAAAATCCCGGTGCCCTGGTCGCTGAAACCGGGGATAACGTCCTGCTCGATGCGCTCTTCTTCGCGGGCTTCCGGGCCGAACTCTGGCAGAAAATCTCCGGGGGGAACGAAGCAGCGCCGGAGTCGCGGGTGCTCTCGGTGGAACAGAGTAACTCGTCGTTGCTCTACGGAGAGAAGGTCTTCGTCAAAGTCTTCCGCCGGATCCAGGCAGGCGTGAACCCCGACGCGGAGGTCCTCCGCTTTCTTACGGAAGAACGGAAGTTCCCGCAGGTGCCGCGTTTCGTGGGGGCATTGGAGTGGCCGGTCGCCAGCGGAGAGCGGGCGTTACTGGCCGTCGCCATCGCCGCAGTTCCCAATCGCGGCGACGCCTGGACCTTTGCCCTCGCAGAGGTGGCGCAATTTTATGCGCGCGCGGGCCACGGCGAACTCCTCGACGTCGCCCACATCCGAGCGACCGTGGGCGAACAACTCCTCGGCCGAATTGCCCAACTCGGCAGACGCACTGGCGAATTGCACGTCGCGCTCGCTGGCTCCACCGCGAATCCTGACTTTGCGCCGGAGCCTCTCACGGCTTCCGACTTCGTAGGGCTCCAGCAATGTGTGCTCAGCCTCTGGGCTGACGTCACGGCGTCCGCGCCAGCCGCACCCGCCGCCGCCCTCGCCGCCGCGACCCCGCTGATCACCAAGCGCGCTCAGGAATTCACCGTCCGCCCAGTCGCCGCCACGAAGGTTCGCACCCACGGAGACTATCACCTCGGTCAGGTGCTCGAGACAGGCGATGACTTTGTGATCATCGACTTTGAGGGTGAACCCGCCCGCTCGATCGCGGAACGTCGGTGCAAGCAATCGCCGCTCCGCGATGTGGCCGGCATGTTGCGCTCCTTGCACTATGCCGCGCACGCTGCGTGTCCTGATGACTCCGATGAAACAAAAGCCTGGGCGGAAGCCTGGACCGATTTTACCAACCGCGTCTTTCTCGACGCCTGGCTTGAGGCCACTGCGGGGGCCTCATTCCGCCCGGCGCTGGAAGTCGATCTGTGGTTCCTCCTCGAAGCCTTTCTTCTCGAAAAGGCGATCTACGAAATTCGTTACGAACTCAACAACCGTCCGACCTGGCTGCCCATCCCCTTGAGCGGCTTGTGGCGGGTGCTCGGTCGCGCCGCCGCCTGAGCAGAAAAGGGCACGACTTTTGGCCGATGCCTCAGTCGAGATTGTCGAAGGCATCGCGCAGGGCTTGATCGATCTGAGCGCGCCTCCCGGGCGGGGCACCGTCGCGCAGGGCGCTGATGGTCGCGGCATATTTGCGGATCTCGGCGGCGACCGCTGCCACGGTGGCGCGCACGAAGCTCTGCTCGTAGGTAGGTGCTGCGCTGTTGCGATCCGCCTGCACCGGTCGGATCCGAGATCCGCGCTGAATGGAAGGGCTGGAGATTGGGCGGCTCATGGCGGATGTGATGGTCCGGCTCCAAGAGCGAGGGGCGTGCCGGACTTGGGCTTTCGGTGATCTCGGAGGCGCATCTTTGTCTCAGTCGGGAGGACAACGGCTGTACCAGAGGATGTCCCCGCATCCAATTTGCCGACCTGGGACGCGTTGCCGCAAATCTCCCATGAAACAAACCCTCGCTCTCTTTGCTGCCCTGCTCGTCTCCGCTTTCGCCGTCGTGGGCGGAGCTGAATCGCCGAAGGCTGCTGCCAAACCGAACATCATCGTCGTCCTCGTTGATGACATGGGGTTTTCCGATCTCGGCTGTTACGGCAGCGAGATCGCCACCCCGAATCTCGACAAGCTCGCCTCGAATGGTTTGCGCTTTACGCAGTTCTATAACACCGCGAAGTGTCACTCCTCGCGAGTGAGCCTACTCAGCGGTCGCTGGTCTCGGCAGGCGGGAGACGAGAGCCTGCGCCGCGCGGTGATCATTCCCGAAATGTTAAGGCCCGCAGGTTACTTCACGGCGATGACGGGCAAGTGGCATCTGAGTAAAGAGCCCACCGACTTTGGTTTCGATCGTTACTTCGGGCACTTGTCTGGTTCGACGAACTACTATCGTGGCGACAAAACCTTCCGGCTCAATGGCCAGCCTTTTGCGGTCCCGGACACCGGCTTCTACACGACCGTTGCGAATGTCGATCACGCCATCAACTTTCTCGGTGAAGCGCGGGTGGCGAAGAAGCCGTGGTTTCTTTACGTCGCCTTCAACGCCCCGCACGCGCCGTTGCAACCCTTGGAGGCCGACTACAAAAAGTATCTCGGACGCTACGACATCGGCTGGGATACGATCCGCGCGGCGCGCGTGGCGAAGCAGAAAGAAATCGGGCTGCTCCCCAAGGAACTGGAAGCTTCGGCGCGGCCGGATCAGGTGCGCGCGTGGGTGCAACTCACCCCGGAGCAGAAGGCTTGGGAGGCGCGACGCATGGCGGCTTACGCGGGTTTGATTGATCGGGTGGATCAAGAGATGGGCCGGCTTATCGCGAACCTCAGCAGCGCCGGTGAATTGGATAACACCCTCATCCTCTTTGTCTCTGACAACGGCGCGTGTCCGTATGATCGCGGTCGTCCGGAGCCGGACGCTGAACCCTATGATCCGAAGACGACCTGGGGTGACAGTACCGGCTGGGCTTGGGCGCGGAATTCACCCTTCCGCTTCTATAAGCAGAATCAATTTGAAGGCGGCATCTCGTCGCCCGCGATCATGCATTGGCCAGCCGGGCTCAAAACAATGCCTGGCACCTTCATCACCAGCCCCGCGCATCTCGTGGATGTGCTCCCCACGCTTGCGGAAATCACCGGCACCAAGTTGCCCGAGTCATTTCCCGGTCGCGAACCCACCGTACTTGCCGGGGTCTCCCTCGCGCCGATCCTGGCAGGACGGGAGATGACGGCGCGTCCGCCGATCCATCTCCTCTTCTCCAGCGACCGGGGACTGCGCGACGGCGAGTGGAAACTCGTCAGCTTTCAAAGTAACCCGTGGGAGCTATACCACATGCCCACGGATCGCACGGAGCTGCACGACGTCGCGGCGGAGCATCCCGAGATTGTCGCGCGCATGGTCAAGCAATGGCACGAGATGAGCGCCAAAGTCCTGATGGTTTCTGCGAAGGAAAACAAACCGGTTGCCGTCGAAGCCACGCCAAAGGTGAATCCCCAGTGGACGAGATACGACGCGGTGCTCACCGGGGGAAAAGGGAAAGGGAAACGCCCCGCCGCGAAAGACACGTCCGCCGAACTGCCCCGCGCGCGGAAAGACACGAAGCTCAGGGTTGAGAAGAAGCAACTCGTCCTGACTTGCACTGGCGATGACCCAGGTCTCGCCTTTGCCAGGGTGGAAGTGACGGCGGTCGGCCCTTACACGCTCACCTTCCGGGTGCAAAGTCGGGCCAGCGGCGAAGGGGAAATCTATTGGACCACCGATGCGAAAACGATTTTGCCGAAAGGGAAACATCAAACCTTCGCCGTCGTGCATGATGGTCAGTGGCACGAAATGACCCTCAGCATTGCCGAACTCAAAGTGCTCCATGGCCTCCGCCTCGATCCGTGCGCCGGCGCGGGCGAAGTGCGCATCGAAGGACTGCAACTCAAGGACGCCAGGGGAACGGCGCTGAAATCGTGGCCGTGAATTCTTGCGGATGAAATTTGCTGCGGCAGCTTCTCGATGTTTCACCTGCCCGAGGCGGAGAGTGGGTGCTGAAAGCTGAGCCCGATGTGCAGGTCCAGAGGAACCCGAATGCCCAATGATGCTCCCATCGGCCCCGGCGCCCCAGAACAGCGAGGTTGAGTGATCGGTCCCACCGTGCATCATCCAGATCTCCCCACTATGAAAACACTTCCGCCTTCCTCCCTCCCCGTCTCCCCAATCACCCGGCGCACTTTCCTGAAAACGGGCGCCGTCCTGACCAGCGGCGTCGCCGCACTCGGCGCGATGGCCCGCGCCCAAGTGAACAAGAACAGCAAGCTGCGCATCTTCCAAATCGGCGTGGGTGGCGTGGCGGCGATGCAACGCAAGGGCTTGAAGGATCATCCGATGGTCGAATTTGCGGGATTTTGCGATGTCGATCGCAAGCAACTCGACATGATCTCGAAAGAGTTTCCGAAGGCGTGGCTGCTCCAGGACTACCGCGAGGCTTTTGCGAAACGGGCGGACGAGTTCGATGCCGTGATCATCGACGTGCCCGATTTTCACCACGCGCCGATGATGCTCACGGCGCTGAAGCATCACAAACACATCTACGGGCAGAAGCCGCTGGTCCATCAGCTCGATGAATTGCGGATGATTCGCGATGGACTCGCCGCGCGTCCGAAGCTCGTGACCCAGATGGGCAATCAGCGGGCGTGCAAGGAAGGGCGCATGCAAGCTGTCGAAGTCTTGCGGGGCAATCAGCTCGGGCGGCCGGTCGAAGCCCATGTGTGGACGGGGGCGGTGGCGCGGGGCACTTACTTTGTGGAGCCGTGGAGTGAATACACTCCGGCCGCCCCCGTGCCGGATACTTTGAACTGGGATTTATGGCATGGCCCGCTCACTTCAAAGTTACCCTACAGCGAAGACCTGGCGCCGAAGCGTTGGCGGGCGTTTTGGGAAACAGGCGGCGGGCAGCTCGCGGATTGGGGCTGTCACCTGATCGACCTGCTTTACTTTGCCTACGATCTGCCTTCGCCGGAAGCGGTGCTCACCCACACGATTCGCCCGGCAGGCGTCGCCCACTCTTCGCACAACCAAAGTACCCTGACCTTCGGCGGTGGCGGGAAGTTTGCGCGGGAGAAATTTGTCCTCCATTACAACGACACGGGGCTGCTGCCGGCCTTCGCTGCGCTCGGGCTGCCGGAAACAAAGGCTCCTCCAAACCACACCATGGTCGTGTGCGAAGAGGGAACGCTGATGCTCCAGGCGGATGGGAAGATCACGATCTTTCGCAAGGGGAAGGTGGTGGAGAACGAACCGCTGCCAAAGGTCGAGCCGCGTGACCACTGGAAGGATTGGGCGGATAATTGCCTGGGTGCGATGAAGCCGCTTTGGACACCTTTCCAGATCGGCTGGCGGATCACAGAGCCCGCGTTGCTGGCCGTAAAGGCGACACGTTATCCGGGAGAAGAACTGCGCTGGGACAGCAAGGCCTGCCGCTTTACGAATCACGACGCGGCGAACCAGGAAATCGTGGCGCGCACCTATCGGCCGGGCTTCGAACCTCCACAAATCGCCTGAACTTAAGACGCCCGCAGCACGTCTCCATCAATGCTGATTCGGTGCGGAAATCCAACACGTCCATGACCTCTCGTTTGCTGCCACTTTGTTTTCTGCTCGCCGCCGCCTTGCTTGGTCTTGTCCCAAATGCCGCGGACGCCGCCTCGCCTCCGAACATCGTCTTTCTGCTCGTCGATGATCTGGGCTATGCGGATGTTGGTTTTAACGGGGGCAAGGAATTCAAGACGCCGAATTGTGACAAGCTTGCACAGGGGGGTGCAATCCTCGCCGCGCATTATGTCCAGCCCGTCTGCTCGCCCACGCGGGCCGCGCTGATGACGGGCCGTTACGCAACCCAGACCGGCGTTTACACAATCGTGCGTCCCCATGCAAAGTGGGGACTCCCACTTTCCGAGCGGACGCTCGCGAGCGCCCTGAAGGACGCGGGTTACGAGACGGCGATCACCGGAAAGTGGCACCTTGGCGAATTCGAGCGCGCCTACCTTCCCACTTCGCGCGGCTTTGATCACCAGCATGGCCATTACTTTGGCGCGATCGATTATTTTACCCACCTCCGCGATGGCATTCACGACTGGCATCACGATGACGTGGAAAGAAAAGAAGAGGGGTACAGCACGCAACTCGTCGCGCGCAAAGCCTGTCGGCTCATTGCGGAGAGGAATAAAGCGAAGCCGCTATTTCTCTATGTGCCGTTTAATGGCGTTCACACTCCTCTACAAGTTCCCGAGAGTTATATGCAGCCATATGCGGCGCTGAAAGAAAATCGGCGTAAGCTCGCGGGCATGCTGTCCGCCGTGGATGAGGCGATCGGGGAGATCGTCGGCGCGCTTGAGACGGCCGGTCTGCGGGAGAATACGCTCATCGTTTTCTCGAGCGACAACGGTGGCCCAAACCCCGGGGCACTTTCCGACAATGGCCCTTTCCGTGCCGGGAAGGGGACGCTCTACGAAGGCGGCGTGCGGGTGTGCGCTTTCGCGAATTGGCCCGGTCACATCCCGGCAGGGGTCACGATCAACGAACCGATGCATGCCATTGACTGGTATCCGACGCTGGTCACGCTCGCCAGCGGGTCGCTCGCTCAGAAGCACTCGCTCGATGGTCGCGATGTCTGGCCGATGCTTTCGCGCGGCGCGAAATCTCCGCACGACGCAATCCTGCTCGTGCAAAGCCCCGAGCGCGCCGCCTTGCGGATGGGCGATTGGAAGTTGCTAATGAACGCGTCTGAGAAAGATGGTGAAGCTGCTGCGGCCAATGAGTCGAAGGAACGAAAAGGAACCGCCGGAGCCACGGGCGTAGCGCTCTATAACCTCACGAGCGACATCGGTGAAAAGACCGACCTCGCGGCGACCGAACCCGAGCGGACCGCAGTCATGCAGGCGAAGCTTCGGGAGCTTCTCCGAAACGCCGTACCGGAGGGGCAATTGGTCGTGGAAACCGACTCCGCGAAGAAGAAGAAAAACAAGTAACCGGCAGCGACTTCAGATTTCGCGCAAGTCCCGGAGTTGCCGTGTTTCCTGGAGTTTGGATCGCCGCAAAGACCGGAAGGAAAATGGAGCGGGTGAAGGGAATCGAACCCCCATATGCAGCTTGGGAAGTTGGTTGTCTGCCTATGTATTGTCCCACCCACAGTGTCCCACTATGGTCAAAAAGCGAGCGCGATTACCTTTGGGCGGAAACCAAAATTCATGCGGTCTTGAAATTCGTCGGGGTGTTTTGGACTCATTTGGACAGGAGTGGCCTCATCTCCTACGGACTCTGTAAAAGCGAGTTTTCGGCCGGTGATGCTTGGCCGCAAACGGTCTGAAATGGCCCCACTTTTCCGCGCCGGGTTACTTTTTCAGGGTTACTTATCTTTCCGTGCGGGGGTGCTGCGTCCATTCTTCAAAATCATTCCCGCAGCATGCCTGGCTGCACCCTCCAAGCGGCTCCGCCAGTGGAGCAACTTTCAGATTAGCGTCGAATACACTGAGCGGCTGATGTTGTCACCGAAGACGCAATACAACCTGAAGAATGCTCAGCAGTATTTTGAGGAGCATCTTTGCGCAGGCGACTATTACAGCGAAGGGCAGAGGATTCGCGGTCAGTGGTTCGGCAAAGGCGCTGAAGCACTCGGACTGCGCGGCGATGTGGGTCGCGATTAATTCCTCGCGTTGTGTGAGAACCATCATCTGCAGAACGGGGAATCTTTGACGCAACGCCGTAAGAATGTCCGGCGCGAGGTGGATGAAAACGGAGCCGAGCGGAATGCGGCAAACCGACGCGTGTTCTACGACTTCACGCTGTCGCCTCCCAAATCCGGTTCCATCGCCGCCCTGGCTGGCAGTGATGAGCGGACCATCGAAGCACATAACCGAACAGCCGCCGTCGCGATGCGGGAGTGGGAAACATTCGCATCGATCCGCATTCGTCGTGTCGGAAGTTTTTCGGATCGGGAAACCGGCAATGAGGTTGCCTCGCTTTTCGGTGAACGCTTCCGGCAAATGGTCAAGGACATCGGCAAGGCCACCAGCTGTGACATCCGCCAGATCTGTGCCAGCTTCAGCGTGCCGCGCAGCAGCTTCTATCACGCTGCCGAGCCCACGGCCACCTACTGAGCCCTCCAAAACAGCTTCACATCAGATGCCGAGTTATGTTAGTTACGGTTGATGGCAAGAAGATCAACCAAAACAGTGACCGGACGCCGTGAGCGGCAAGAGAAGCGGCGCCTGAAAGCAGCTGACTTATTCGCGGCGGGCCAGAGCCGCGCGCAGGTCGCCGAAGAGTGTGGGGTCACTTGGCGCTCGGCTCACGAATGGCACCGGGTGTGGAGCACGGGTGGCGTTGCTGCGCTCAAGGCGACGACGAAGCCGGGGCCGGCTCTGAAGTTCAGCGAGGAGGACGTGGCGGTGCTCGAAAAAGAACTGCGGTGCGGACCGGTGGCGCATGGCTATGAGAACGATCTTTGGACGTTGCCGCGCGTGGGCCGCCTGGTGAGCGAGACTTTGGCTAAGCAGGCCAGTTCCTCGGAAGTGTGGCGGCTGTTGCGCCGCATGCGCTGGAGTCCGCAAAAGCCCAAACGCCGGGCGCGGG
>JANNXQ010000096.1:0-18969 GCA_031409655.1 Chthoniobacteraceae bacterium
GTGCGTAAACCCTCCCCTGGGCGCGCTGGGCCTCTTTTTGGGGGGGGGGCGGGGCGCGTGGGGGCGGTGCCCCCCGGGGACGGCGGCGCTCCCAGGGCATTCCCGGGGCATGGAAGCTGCCCCTCGACTTGGCACCATGCGTTTCCTCGCCGCCTTTCTCGCTTTCCTCGCGGCCACCATCCTTCGCGTCGCCGCAGACTCTGGCGGGCTGAAGGATGTGCCCTTTACGCATCTCTCGGATCGCACGGTATCGCCACTCGGTCAGGCGGCGCTGGCGATCCGCCCGACGGAGTGGCGCCACGCGGAGTCGGCGCATTTTGTGTACCACTACTTCCAGACTTTCGTGGCCGGGCCGGTCTCGACGGAAGCGGAGTTTTACTACGGTTGCATCACCAAAGAGCTGGGCAAGGATAGCGCGCAGTGGGAGCGGAAGTGTCACATTTTCGTCTTCGAGAAAGCGGAAGACTGGCAGCAATTCCAGGTGCGCGGGCGGCTCGATCCGTGGACGGGCGGACTGCATGCGCTGGGTGAGCTTTTCGTGATCCGCAATCCGCAATTCCGCTGGCAGGGCCACACGCTCGGGCACGAGATCACGCATCTGGTGATCTACCGGTTCTATGGCAATGGCGTGCCACGCTGGCTGAATGAAGGCTTTGCGGAATACGCGGGGGTGCGGGCCTATGCTTCCTTCAACCGCGCGCGCGGCTATCGCGCTCGACCGACGTCACAGTCGGTCGAGCCGGCGAAATTCATCCCGCTCGCGCAACTGACCTCAATGCTCGATTACCCCGCGGACCCGGACGCCGTGCTCACTTTCTACGATGAATCCGAACGTCTGGTGCGTTTCCTGAGCGCGGCGGACAAGCGCGGGTTCGGCATTTTTCTGGAAGCGATCGCACAGGGCAATCGCACCGAGACGGCGCTGAGCAAAGGATTCGGTTCGCGGTTTCCGAGCTTGGAGACCTTGGAGCGTGAGTTTAAGGCTTACGCCTCCAAGGACCATGCTCCGTAAGAACCGCCGCTCACTCTTCCTCGCCGCACTCGGTGTACTGAGCGGTGCGACATGGGCGCAGGTCCCGGCGGCGACTCCGCGGTCGCTCTTTGGACAGCCGGCGGTGAGTGCGGCGCCGCGCGAGGTAAAGCTGGTGGAGAAGCCGTGGGAGGCACTCTCGGACAAGGAGCCTCGCGACAAGGGCAAGCTGGCGCTCGGCATCGCGCCGGAAAAATGGAAGCACGCCGAGACGGACAATTTCATCCTGCACTACCGGCGCGCGACGGAAGCGCAGAAGGTGGCTCGCGAGGTGGAGTACAATCTCTGGCATGTGGCCACGGCGCTCGGGGCGACGAAGGATCGCTACTCGCGGCGGTCGCACGTTTTCATCTTCGAGGACGATGAGGAGTGGAAGAAGTTCAAGGGGCTGCTCGGACCGAATGGGCTCACGTGGGCGGCGAGTTTCGCGGTGGGCGATGAGCTTTTTCTGAATGTGCGCGGAAGCAACGGCGGCGGCTTTGAGTCCCAGACGCTGGCCCACGAGACGACGCACGCGGTGGTGGCGCGACTCTTCCGCGGGCGACGCTGGCCGCTGTGGCTGAATGAGGGTTTTGCGGAATACATGAGCGGCGCGAGTGTGGCGGCGCGGAAGGGGCAATCGGCGAAACGCTTTCAGCGCGCGCTCGGTGGTGCGGAGATGCCGCTGGGGACGCTGGAGTCGATGACGAGTTATCCCGAAAGCGAACTGGAGATCGGGCAGCTCTACCAGACGTCGGAGAAGTTCGTCCGCTTCCTCATGAATGAGTTTCCGAAGGATCGCTTCGTGAAGTTCATTGACGCCGTGCTCGATGGGAAAAGCATGCAGGTCGCGGTGCTGGAAATCTACTTGGATAAGGTGAAGGACTGGGATGCTTTCCTGCGGCGCTACGAGCGCTTCACAAAGTGATGGCCGCGGCGAAACCGAGCACCCAGGCGGCGATTCGCGCGATCGTCGGCACCGACGAGGCGGAGATCAAACGCGCCGCGAAGGCGCTCGCCGATGAGCTTTCGCCGGGCGGGGATTTCGGCGCGGACATCATCGATGGGACGGCGGACAATGCGGACGCTGCGGTGGGGAAGATCCACTCGACGATCGAGGCGCTGAACACGTTCGCCTTTTTCGGCGGCGAAAAACTGGTGTGGCTGAAGAGCGCGAACTTTCTCGCGGATTCGCAGATGGGCGGCGCGCAAGGGGTGCTCGAGGCGCTGGAGATTCTCGCGGCGACGCTCTCGGGCGGCCTGCCAGATGGCACGCGCTTTCTCCTGAGCGCGATCGGCGTCGATAAACGGCGCACTTTCTACAAGACGCTCTCGAAGCTCACGAAGGTGGAGATCTTCGACAAACTGGACACCGGCAAGAGTGGCTGGGAGGAGGACGCGGCGGCACTCGTGGAAAAACTCGCGGCCGATCGCGGCCTGCAAATCGCGGGGGATGCGCTGCAGCTCTTCGTGCTCAGCACCGGCGGCGAAAGGCGCGTCTGCGAGAGCGAGATGGACAAGCTGGACCTCTACCTCGGCACCGCCCGGCGCAGCCTGCGGGTGGACGATGTGCGGCTCCTCGTCCCGGTGTCGAAAGCCGGCGTGATCTTCGAACTCGGCAACGCCCTCGCCGCGCGCGAGCTCCCGCGCGCGCTCGAGTTGCTCGATCAGTTGATGTTCCAAGGCGAGAGTGCCATCGGCATCCTGCTCGTCGCCGTCATCCCCACGGTGCGCAATCTCCTCGTCGCGCGCGACCTCCTCACTCGCCACAAGCTCCAGCGCCCGGCGCAGGCGTTCTTTTTCGGCAAGACGCTCGAACGGCTCCCGCCCGAAGCCATCGCCCATCTGCCCCGCAAAAAGGACGGATCGATCAACACCTACTCGCTCGGCATCGCTGCCATGCATGCGCACCGGTTCAGCCTGCCGGAGTTGCGCACCGCCCTCGGCTCGTGCCTCGATGCCAATGTCCAGCTCGTCACCTCCGGCCTCGAGCCCAAGGTCGTCCTCAGCCAGCTCATCGTCCGCATTTGCACCAAGCCATGATCGAGGAAAACTCGAAATCCGAAGCGCGAAGTTCGAAACAAACGGAGCCGAAATGGCGGGAAGGATGGAAACCGATGGCACCCGACCTCGCAGTTTATTGCTGCCCGCGTTTTCCAGCCTCTTTCCCCTTTTTGTTTCGAACTTCGAGTTTCGAGCTTCGAGCTTTCCCAAGATGTCGCCCATCGCCCTCGCGCTCCTGATCGGCGCCCTCAGTGGAGTCGTCGCCGCGCTCTGCGGCGTCGGGGGCGGGATCATCATGGTCCCGTTCTTCGTCGTGCTCCTGGGGATGCCGCAAAAAACCGCCGTCGCCACCTCCCTCGCCGCCATCGTCCTCACGGCCCTGCTCGCCTCCGCCCGTAATCACCTGAACAGTATGATCGATTGGCGGGTCGCGATCGCCGCTGGACTGGCCGGTGCCGTGGTCGCTTGGTTCGCCGCCGATCTGCTCAAGCACCTGAGCAATGCCACGCTGACGCGGATCTTCGCCATCCTGCTCATCTTCTCGGGAGTGAGAATGCTTTTCCAAAAGTAGGACTGCTAATCAAACCGCTCAATCACATGGATTCACTGCTAAATAAATTTTCTTAACAAAAAGGTGTTGCACTCTCACAGATGGCAGAGCATTCTCTGCTCGTAGTTTTTAAAGATTGTTCTGGGGGGAACATCAGCCCTTCGTAGCCATTCGGTTGCGGGGGGCTGAATTTTTTTGGGGACATGCCTCCCGGTTTGGCAGTTTTGGAGAGCGTGTCCGCCGAGGCCCTGAATTCGACCTTCCCGAGAGCCCGCCCCACCTGAGAGCTTCCGCTGCGGATGCCCACTGCGCCCCTCTCGTTTTCCTCTTTCGCTTCCACGCTCACCCCGTCCCAATGGCTGCTGGCGATCCTCGGGGCCGTCGGGATCGGCGTGGCGAAGAGCGGTTTCTCCGGCGTCAGCATGCTGCACGTGCTGGTCTTCGCCTATCTCTTCGGGGCGCGCGATTCCACTGGCGTCGTCCTCCCCATGCTCATCGCCGGCGACATCCTGGCCGTCTTCGCCTTCCGCCAGCATGCCCGGTGGGAATACATCCGGAAAATGCTGCCGCCCGCGATTGCCGGAATCGTCGTGGGCTGGTTGCTCATGCACCGGCTCTCCGAGACCGCCTACAAGCCGCTCATCGGCACGATCATCCTCGCGCTCACGAGCCTCCAACTCCTCCGACTCGCCCGCCCCGCCCTCTTCGACCATGTGCCCCACAGCGCCTGGTTTGCCTGGGGCATGGGCCTGCTCGCAGGGAGCACCACCATGCTCATCAATGGTGCCGGACCCATCATGGCCCTCTACTTCCTGGCCGTAGCCCTGCCGAAGTTCGAACTCGTCGGCACCAGTGCCTGGTTCTTCCTCATCGTCAATTGCCTCAAGATCCCCTTCAGCGCCAGCCTCGGCCTGATCCACACCGACACGCTCCTCCTGAACGCCACTCTCATCCCCGCGATCGCCGTCGGCCTCTTCGCCGGACGCTGGCTCGTGCGCCGCATCGCCCAGCGCCTTTTCGATACCCTCCTGCTCATCTTCGCGGCCGTCGCCGCCCTGCGTCTCATCGGCATTTTTTAAGACTCGCCGCTTCTTCGTCCCCCGGTACCTTCCGCGATCATGCTCCTGAAATTTCTCGCCCAATACCGCGACGCCGGCCTTCTTTTCCTGCGTATCGGACTCGGCATCGCCTTCGTCATCCACGGACTGCCAAAGCTCACTGGCGGCCCCAAGGTTTGGAAAGCAATCGGTGGCGCGATGGGCCAACTCGGGATCGATCAATGGCCGGAAATGTGGGGCTTCCTCGCCTCCGTGACCGAAGGCATCGGTGGCGTCCTCCTCGTCCTCGGCGCCTTCTACCGGCCCACCTGCCTTCTGCTCACCTTCACCATGTTTATCGCCACCCTGCACCTCAGCGCGGGAAAAGGCAGCGATTTCAAAGCCTACGCCCACCCTCTGGAGCTTGCCGTCGTCTTCTTCGGCCTCGCCTTCATCGGCCCCGGAAAATTCTCCGTGGACAAAGACTGAAAAAGACCTTGCACGAGAGAACTGCGCCGCTAGTTTTGCGTTTCACAAATCGCGGGGTGGAGCAGCCCGGTAGCTCGTCAGGCTCATAACCTGAAGGTCGTAGGTTCAAATCCTACCCCCGCAACCACTTTAAGCGGCTCGCAGACAACAGTTTGCGAGCCGTTTCTTTTTGACCGTGGAAGTCGGTGAAATCCCTCTGAAATGGCGGTTTATGCACCGAAATGCACCGAAATTTGCCGGGGTAGTTGCCGGGGTAAAATCTGACTTTTTCCAAGGGCACCACGAAGCGAAGGGCGGAAATCGAGGCACCCCGGCAAATCCACAGTTGCCGGGGTAGCCACTGGCGGCAGGCACCAGGGCGAAGGCGGGCCAGGGTAAGGCCGCTGCCGATCTCCGCTCGAATGGGCATCGGGGGTGCCATTCTTTTCGACCGATCACCAGCCGGCGAGGCCGATCAATGCTTGGTTTGTGGGCTTGTGGTGTTGTTGCCGGCTTCTCCGGTCGCGCCCGCTGACCTTCCTCCGTTCTGAACTCGTGCCCTTCCTCTCTCTTTCTTCCTTACGGAAAGAACACCACAAGCCCACAAATCTAGTGTTTAAGCGGGTCGGCGGCCTGGTGTTCGTCGTGGTCTTGTGGGCTTTTGTCGGTGCAAAAGGGACATGAAGTGTCACGAACGAGGGGCAAAGGGGCAACCATGACAGGGCGAGGGGGCACGAACGGGACAAAGTGTCATGACATGGTGTCATCAACTTTTTGGAAGTGTCGCGTGCGAATAGGGTAAGCGACGCAGTAACTGATGGCGGGGCGTGTGCCCGAAAAGATTCCTTACCGGGGGGAGGGTAGGCGGCACTAGTCGTATTCCACGAGACGTGGTTTTGCTGGCGTTCGTTCCGGCGAACGCCGTCGAGGGGCGCGGGGAGCGCGGGCAAACTCGTGTTTGGCGGCTTCTCTGGCGCGAGCCAAGCTCGCAGAGGCAACCCCGGCAAATCCGCAGTTGCCGGGGTAGGCCGCTCGCGACGGCACCATGGCGAAGGCGAGGCGGCGCAGGCCGGCACGCTGCTACGCGGTCGCGTCGTCGAGGAAATGCACCACGTAGCGGCTTCCGCTGGCGGCGGCACGTCGGCCAAACTCGAAACGGCGTCCGCGCGTGTCGGTGAAGACGCGCCCGCGCAGCTTGCGCAGTTTGTGCCCAAGGGCTTTGCGTTCGTCGCGACACTCGAAAGGCAGCACGTCGTCGAGCGTCCCGGCTTCGCGCAGGGCATCGAGGATTTCGTCGGTCGTGAGTTCTTCGCCTTGCACGAGGGGGCCGGCGAGCTTGCACAGCGCGGTTTCGAGGGCGCGTCCGGCTTCGTCGCCACCCATCGGCCAATCGACAATCCGCGCGAAGGGATTGGCGAGGCCAGCGGCGACGCACACGCTGCCCACGAGGGCGGCGTAGGCTTCAAACGACGACAGGCGGGCGTCGCGGCAGTGCGGCATCCCACAGTCGCGCCAGTGGCGCAGCATCGCCCACAGCGCGGCGCAGGCGTGGGCACGATAGGCGGCAGAGAAAAGGACGGTGTTCGTCATCGGGTCGGCAATCTCGCGTTCGCTGGCCTTTTCACCGGCACTCAGGAACACCACGAGGCTTCGCCGGGGCAGGTCTTCCGCGAGCTTTAGGTGGTTGCCGGTCGCGAACACTTGCCACGAGTTCGCGCACTTCACGCGCGTGCTTTGCCCCTTCACGCGCGGCGTGTGCGTGGGCGAGGAAATGAAATGGTTCAGGTCATTCGAGGCGAGGTTTTGCACGTCGTCGAGGAAGACGTAGGCCGCGCCCGCGAGCGCGGCGGCGTCGAGCACGTTGCGCAGTTCTTCGTCGGATTTCGGTTTGCTGTCTTCCTCCGTTTCGCCATGCGTCGGCGTGAGGATCGCGCGCACGAGCGTCGATTTCCCGACTCCAGGCTGATTGCCGATCACGAGCACGAGCGGGCGCACGGCACCGTGCGGCAGCAGATTCACGGCGAACACGCCGAGCATTGCAGCGGCGAACGCGGAGAAGCTGCGCCGGGTGAAAAGGTCGCCAGTTTCGGCGAAGGGGAAGCCGGCGAATCTTCCGTCGAGCCATGCGTGCGCGTCTTCCAAAGGCCAGTCGCGCGCGAAGTCGAGCACGGGCACGGTGAAGGTGCGCGTTGCGGGGTGGTAGCCTTCCGGCAGCAGGTCGAGCGTGCGGTCGGCATCTTCGCCGCGCCACGTCGGCAGGCGCAGCAGGTTCACGCCGCGCAGCTCGCGGACGTGGGCGCGGAGTTCGTCGCTGGCTAGGATGCACAGCGCGAGGTCTTGCCGGGCGTTCACGGTGCGGCGTTTGTCGCCTTCGCCATCGTGGAAGGTAAAGAATCGCTGGTGCCAACTGCGCCAGCGGGTCGGCGTCATCGGCTGCACTTCGCCGGTCGTGTCGTTCACGGTCACGAGAGATTCACCACGGCGGAAAAGCGGGGCGTTGCGCAGGCATTGCCCCACCGCGAGGCACAGGGCGGCAGTGGGCTGATTGATCGCGATGGACGGCAGGCTGCGCCCTTCACCGGGCGCAGGTGCGCCCGTGGCGGCGGCGAGTTGGGGCAGCTTCGCGCGGATTTCGTCGGCACCGTCGGCGGCGTGGTGGTCGTCGGTGTTCATCGGGGCGCGAGGTCGAGGATGGGCGCGGCTTTCGCGGCGGGGTTGAGCCACACGAGGCGTTGCGGGTAGGGCCGGTCGTAGTGTAGCAGGTAGCCGTCGCGGTCGCGTTTGCCGTGGCGCAGGCAGCCGGGTAGGCGCGAGAGGCGCACGGCGGAGAGTGCGCCACCGTCTGCGCCGAGCGGGCACACGATGGGCAGCAGGTCGTCGCGCACGGCATCCCATGCGGCTTTGCTCTCGGCGTTCACACGCACCAGGGCGTGAACGCTGCGCCCTCCGCTCGTGTAGGCCGCGACTATGGGAAAGGGCAGTTGCACGAGTGCGCGCAGCCACAGGTCGGCGGGGGCTTCGTCGCTTTCGAGCACGAGGTAAGGCCAGCTCGTAACGCACGCGGCGTGTCGCCGGCCAAGTTGCACGAGGCCGGCCGCATTTCGGTTGTTCGCGTTCGGCAGCCATGCGCCCGTCACGGGTTGCACGAGCCACCACACGCCTTCCGGCGCACCACTCGGCAGCGGCGACGGCACCGCGCGCACGCCGGGCACCGCGGCGAGCCGGTAGGCACCGCGCGACGGCTCGAAAAGGAAGTCGCCTTGCGAGAAATTCCGCGTGAACACGAGCACCCGGTCGGCGGGCGCATAGAGCGCAGAGAGGAAGGCGGCAGCCGTGGCGACGCCTTGCTCGTGCTCCGCTGGCACCGGCACGGGCGAACGGTCGGCGAGCCAATCGAGCGTCACGACGACGGGGCACCGGGCGGCGAAGTCGGCGAGCCTGGGCGCGTCGTAGGGCGGGCGTTTCGGCGCACGCGGCGGCACTGGTGCCGCTGGCACGTCTGCGCCGAGCACGGGCGCGGCAACGGCACCGGTGCCGTTGCTCTCGGCAATGGCGATGCGGCGGCGCAGCTCGTGATTGAAGGCTGCCACGAGGTCGGCGCAGCTCGCGTGAACGCAATGCGCGGTCGGCACACCGTCGAGCTTCACCACGAAGTCACGCCGGCCATTGCGCCCCGTGTGCCGATCTTCACCAGGGCACTTCGCAAAGCCGTCACGATCGAGGGCGCAGCCTAGCAGTTCGTGCGCAATTTTGGATCTCAGCGCGAGGTCAACCACGGGGCGCGTCTCCCGTTCCTGCCAAGCGTTCGTCAATGAGCCGGATAGCTTCCATGAAGCATCGGCGAAGATGGTGAAGCAGGGCCACGCGGGCCTTGGCTACGGCTTCTTCGCGCGGCAGCAGGCGGGCGAGGTCGGCCAAGTAGCGGCGTGAGTTGTTGTCGAATTCGACGGCGAAGAAAAAGCGGGCGGCACCGCCCATTGTGTCTGTGCCGGCGGCATTGTCGGGGCTGCGAAAAATGGGAGAGAGCAAAGCGCAGAGTTGCCAGGCTGCCACCACGTCGGGCGGGTAAGGGTTGGCGGGCGCGGGCGGCAGGTCGTCGCCGGCATCGGCGGGAAAGAGGTCGTCTTTCATGGCCTTAGACGCGCGCTTTGATTGTGAACTGTTTCGCAATAGCCGCTGCACAGTCGCGGGGATTAAAGAACGTGCGCCTTCCGACCTTCACCACGGGAATCAATCGCTGGCGTTGCCATTGTCGCCACGTTCTGAGGCATGGTCGCGACGACGAATCAGGGAAGAGAATTTCGAGGGCGGCATCGGGGCCGACAAGGCCGGTGGGTGGGTTCGGTTCGGTGTTGGTAGGCAGTGACATGCACCTAGCTTCCCAAACGCCGGCAGCCACAGCGGCGGGGCGCAAAGCCGCACACCGTCACGCAATCGACGGCGCGCAACACGGGGCAAAATCTCCCCGGCGAGGCTGTGTCTGTCAGCGGTTCGCCGGCAAAGCCACGGCAGAAGGTCGCAAAGCCGCGACTTACTCGCCGCGAGGGTGTGCAAGCGGTTTTCTTCGCCTCACTGCACGTTTTTTCTCTTCGCCGCGCAGAAGATTCCCCTTCGTGCGTTTCATGTTTTCCCTCGCCAGTCGGTCACGCCAATAGGCGAATTCGCGATGGATGTGCGGGACGAAAAGGGAGTTGGGCCAATGGTCGGTTTCGACGCGGCGAAGGAATTTGTTCACGCGCTCGTCAGCGTCTTCAACCTCCCGGCACTCCATGCCTTTTTCAGTCGTCACGAATTCATGGCCTAGCCAGCCGAATAGGAAGGCACGAAAGAGTCCGGCACCGCGCAGCTTCACGCCGCGAACAACTACACCGTCGCGGCATTGGCTGTTGAGCAGGGCCATGAATCGCTTGTGCGGCATCGGGTATTTTTCCGCGTCAGGATCGAAGCCAATCAGCTTCACCAGGTCGGCGTGTTTGATTTCCTCCCGTTCCCGCCATTTGTCGTGTTCGGCGAGGTCGGCGCGTTCCTCTGCAAGAACCTGCGCGCACTCCCAAACGAGCCGCAATGCTTCGCCGGCACCTTCGCGCGTCTTGGGGAGGTTGAGCGTGCCGATCAAAGCCGCGAGTTCGGCGGGGGTCAGCTTCGGGCGATGCTCGACGGCGAGCCGAAAAAGCGGCGTGACGGGCAAGTGACGCGCCATCTTGCTTGAACCGTGGGTGAAGTATTCACGCGGCGGCAGTGGTTCGCTTTTTCCGCGCGTCGGTTTCGCCTTTTTCGTCTTGGGCTTCATCGGTTTCATGGGTTCACGCGGCAGTCATCCGCACCACTTTCGAGGCGTTATGCCGAACAGGTTGCACGATGTGCCGGAAGTCATTGCGCTTCGTCGGTGGTGGCGAGGGTGAGCCGCGCGTTATTTTTTTAAGGCCGCAAATAACTTGGCAGCGAGATCTTGAGCTTTGACTCGCATTGATGGCGAGAGGACAGATTCCATCTGGGATAAGTTCGCTTTTGCGTGGGCGTTCCCGAGGGCCGTAGCGACGCTCGTCCATGCGTAAGCCTTGCGCGCGTTTTTGAGCACGCCTGCACCAGTCGCGTATCGCACGCCAAGATTATACTGAGCTTCGGCGTGTCCTTTTTCGGCGGCTTTCTTATACCACTCACATGCCTTGCGGGCGTCTTTTGGCACGCCCTCTCCCTTTGCATACATCACGCCGAGGTTGTTTTGGGCGTCGGTATGTCCTTGTTTAGCGGCTTTCTCGTACCACTCACAAGCCTTGCGCGCATCTTTGGGCACGCCATCTCCCGTTCCATAAATCGCACCGAGATAATATTGCGCTACGGCGTGGCCTTGTCCGGCGGCTTTCTCATACCATTGACATGCCTTGCGCACGTCTTTGGGGACGCCCTCCCCGGTCCCGTGCATTACACCAAGATTATAGTGCGCCCCGGTATGTCCTTGGTTGGCGGCTTTCTGATACCACTCACATGCCTTGCGCGCGTCTTTGGGCACGCCAGTTCCCGTTCCATACATAAAGCCGAGGCTACACTGCGCGCGCGCGTCACCCTGTTCAGCAGCCTTAGTGTGCCACTCGTGGGCCTTGGCCTCGTGTTTGGGAACGCCCTCACCATTTGCGTATCGCACGCCGAGATAATATTGGGCAACGGCAAGTCCTTGTTCGGCGGCTTTCCCGTACCATTCACAAGCCTTGCGCGCGTCTTTTGGCACGCCTTCCCCCGTTTCATACATCACGCCGATATTATGCTGCGCCCCGCTGTGTCCTTGTTCTGCGGCTTTCTTATACCACTCACTGGCCTTTTGCGCGTCTTTTGGCACGCCGTTTCCGTTCGCGTACCTGTGCCCCAAGATGAATTGCGCTAGGGCATACCCCTGGCATGCAGCTTTCTCATACCACTCGCATGCTTTCCGCGCGTTCTTGTGCACTCCCTCGCCATTCGCGTACATCAAGCCGAGGTCACACTGTGCGTGGGGATATCCGAGATTAGCGAACACCTTGGTAGCGATAAGCGCGTCAGCGAGCATTGCAGTTTCCGCAAGGGATCAGTAGCGTTTGCCTGTTGCGCAGTTCACAGGAAGTTCCCGTACTCAATCCCCTTGGCTACGTCGGTGAAATGGTTTCTCAGCTCGCGCACGATGGTTGTCTTTACTGTGGTACAAGCGTGTCTCACAAGGGCCGGGAGGTCAACGGCGTTCGCCCGGCCGCGTCGCGCGGTCATGCGCACCACTTTCGAGGCTTTGCCGGCACCGGGCGGCAGAATGCGCCAGAAGTCTTGCCCTTCGTCGGTGGTGGCGGGGTTGAGGTAGTGCCGGCGCAGCATGGCGAGCGCGGGCCGCTACGGCTTCACCTTCAACCCGGCAGCCTTGGCGAGCTTGCGCTGGCGCGCGTCGAACGAGAGGAAGATTTTCGCGCCCGATTCGAGAGCGAGCGCGACGTGCAAGAGGTCAATGGTGCGCTGGCCTTCCGTCGCCGCGTGCTTCTCGCTCAATTCGTCGGCGCGGCGGAAAACATCCGTCCACCCGGCAGGCGTGTGAACGAGCAAACCGTCGCGCAGGTCGTCGTCGATTCGATGGAAGGCCGCACGCCTTTCGCTATCGGAAATCTCACCGCGACCGGCAGCGTTGCGCAGGGCATTGCGTGCTTCGATGCGATGCAGCGGGGTGAACAGCAACGGCTCGGCGGTGCGGGCCATGTAGGCGGCAGCGTCCGCACTGCGGGTGTCATTGGAGACGAGAGAGACGAGAAAACTCGAATCCGGGTAGGAGTTCGTTTCCATCGCCACTCAATCGCGCAAATCCGACCACAGCTTTTCCGTCGCGGCTTTCGACATGCCTTTGCCGACGGGCGGGAACGCTTTCAAGCGCGCTGCCCAATCCACCTTGCGCGGCTTGGTGGGCTTGGCCGGGGCGAGCGTGGCGAAGGCCGTGCCGTTGCGGGTGATGGTCACGGCTTCGCCGTGTTCAATCCACTTGGCTACGTCGGCGAAATGGTTTCTGAGGTCGCGCACGGTGGCTGTCTTCATGGTGATACAAAGGTGTCTCACGAAGGGCGAGAGGTCAACGGCGTTTCCCCGGCAGCGTCACGCGGTCATCCGCACCACTTTCGAGGCTTTGCCGGCACCGGGCGGCAGGATGCGCCAGAAGTCTTCGGCTTCGTCGGTGTTCGTGAGGTTGAGGTAGTGCCGGCGCAGGATGCTTTCGGTGTTTCCACCTTCCAAGGCCGCGCGCTCGACGCTCTTTTCCGCACCAACGACGTAGGAGAAAAACGAGTGCCGCAACACGTCGTGTTCCAAGGCAAAGCGGGCGCGAATGTGCTTCGTCATGCGGTCGGCGTTCGTGGGCCAAATCTCGCCCTCGAATCGGGTCAACCACTGGTGCAAGGCGGGCCGGATGGTCGTCTGCCGATACTGGTGCGTTTTGCTGATTTCGGGTTGGACGTGGATAACGCCGCGCGCGAGGTCGAGCAGCTTCGCGCGTTCGGGGTGCCGGGCGAGTTTCAGCAGTTCGCCATCGGGGCCGCTGCGCAGGCCGGCGAAAAGCGCGAGGGCGAAATACTCGGCCATTGCCCCGCCTTCGTAGCTCGCGGCGTAGGCCATGAGTTCGCGAGCCTGCGCCACCGTGAGAACGTGCGGCACGCCGCGCCCAAGTTTGAACTTCGCCACGGCAGAGGCGGGATTCTCGGCGCACCAGCGGCGTTGCTTGTCGGCGCACCAGCCGAGGAAGGTGTGAAGGTCGGCGCGGGCGTTGTTCCAGGTCTTGCGGGCCGCTGCGCTGCCATCCTTCGCGCGCAGGCCGCGCAGGAAGGCTTCCACGTCGCCCGTGCCGATCTCGTGAACGGCGGGCACCTTCGCGCCCTCGACGCTGGCGACGACGGCAGCAGCCAAGTCGCGGTCGGTGGGCTGGCGCAGGCTTTCGATTGCGTCGCGGGCCGCTGCCACGGCATCGCGCAGGGCGGGGTCGAGCTTGCGGCGCAGCAGGCCGGGCACGTCGTCGGCATCTTCGGCAGCCTTGCGCCCGGCTTCGCGCAGGGCGGGGTCGAGCCGGCGCACGATCTCCGCGAGTGTCGCGGCGCGTTCGCTGCCGATCTCCGCGCGCACCCGGTCGATTTCCGGCCGCAAATCGGTCGGCAGCAGGCGCAGCGTGGCGAAGCCGATGAACTGCCCCAAAGTCGAGCGGAGTTGCACCAGCGAACGCGGGCGCACGCCTTCGCGCTCGCGGGCGTCGAGGAAAGCGTCGCGCGCGGCGTCGAGGGCCACGGGGTTGTCAGGCTGCGCGAAGGTGCGCAGGAAGTAGTCCACCGCTTCGCCGAGCGTGTAGCGTGCGCCGAGCCGGGTGAAGGCGGCTTCCGCTTCCTCGACGTGCGCCTTGGAAAGCCGGGTCACGACGTTGTGCAGGCTGGTGTCGGTGTTCGCCAGTTCGACGTTCTTCGTGGCAATGAAGGCTTCCGCTTCCTCGCGGGTCTTGAACCGCTTGCGCCCGTGCCGGCCATCGGCTTCGCGCCAGCCTTGCACGAGGAAGGTCGTCCACGAGTAGCCGTCTTTGCTTTCGATGATCTCGCGAAGGGTGAGGCTGCCGATGGGTTCACGAGCCGCGCGACGGGCGCGGCGCGGGGCGGTCTTGCGGGGAAGTGTGTTCGCTTTCATCTCCGTGCATTGTGCTTCCTCTCATCCGTGAGAACAAGCGAAAATTTGCCGGGGTAGTTGCCGGGGTATAGTAACTTTATAGCAAGTAAGCCGATGGTCGTCCGGCTCATAACCTGAAGGTCGTAGGTTCAAATCCTACCCCCGCAACCACTTTGAGCTTCGTGCAGACTGTCGTGTGCACTTTTGCCATCGGAGTCTCAGCGGACCATTTTCACCGTGAAGGTCGTGGTGTTGTCCAATTCACTGACCACTTTGATACTCCCGCCGTGGGCTTGCACGATGGCCCGCGTGATCGCGAGGCCGAGGCCGCTGTGGCCGGGGGCGCGGGCTTTGTCGGCGCGGTGGAAGCGCTCGAAGATGTGAGGCAGATCCTCGGCGGGAATGCCGGGTCCGGTGTTGCTCACGGTGAATGTGGCGGCATCGTCGTCGCGCTTGGTGGTGATCCGGACTTCACCGCCTTCGTGGTTATAGTCGATGGCGTTGCTCAGTAGGTTGATGACCACTTGCGCTAGGCGCTCGTCGTCGCCTTGGCAGGGTGCGGGGGAAAGTTCGGCGTGGATTTCGATGCGGTGGCGGTCGGCGAGGGGTCGGATAAGGGAGATGCAGTCTGCGGCGATTTTGGAGAGATCACATTCGTCGCGCCGCATCTGCTCCTGGCCGGCGTCGAGGCGCGCGAGGGTGAGCAGGGAGTCGATGAGCTGGCGCATGTGTTGCGCAGCGCGCTGGCTGGCTTCGAAGGCTTCGCGGTGTTCTTCGTTCGGGCATTCGCTGGCGAGGGCGTTTTGCGAGTGCGTGAGGATCACGGAGACCGGCGTGCGAAGTTCGTGCGCGGCATCCGCCGTGAAGCGCGCCTGCTGGGCAAAGGCGGCGTCGAGTCGGGCGAAGGTCGAATTCAGCACGCTGGCGAGGCGGCCCAGCTCGCTATCGGTGTCGGCAGTGCTGATGCGCTGGGAGAGATCGCCCGCCGCGATCTTCGCCGCGGTGGCGCTGATCTGATCGATAGGTCGGATCGCCCGCGTGACCAGCCATCCGCCGCCCACCAGTCCCGCGGCCAGCACCACGCCGCCGACTCCGGCGAGCAACGCGGCGAGCGTGCGCAGATCGGCCTGGTCGGCGGCGATGGAGCGGCCCACGAGCACGCAATCCACCGGCGCGGCGAAGAGGAACGATTCGCGCAAATCGCCGCGCATCCGCACCGCGGGATTGCGCGCCTGCGGTTGCGGCAGATCGGCGGGTGCGTTCGCGGAAAGCCGGATCGGCTCTTTCCCCCGCATCCAGACGGCAAAGTAATATCCCGCACCGTTGGCAAAGAGCGCGGACTGCTCGGGCGTAAGTCGCAGCTCAGAGAGTGGCGCGGGACTTGGTTGCCGCCCCGAGCCTGGCGGCGCCTGCGGCTCGCGCCGACCTCCAGTCGGGACCGGGCGCGGCGCAGTGCGCAGCGCGACGACCAGTGCCGAGAGTCGCTCCTGCAGTCCCTCGTCGATCCGCCGGAACTGCCGCGCTCTTTCCAAATGATACGCGGTAAGGCCAAACCCACTCAGCACGGCGACGAGCAGTGCGCCATACCAGAGTTGCAACCGCCAGCGGAGGGAACGCGGAAAAAACATCACGCTTCGACGCAATACCCGTGGCCGCGCCGAGTGACGATGAAGTCGTGGCCGAGCTTCTTGCGCAGGTTGAAAATGTGCACGTCGAGGATGTTCGAGAGTGTGGATTCGTTCTCGTCGAAAAGATGCTCGTAGAGCGCGGTCCGCGTGACGAGTTCGCCGCGATGCAGCGCGAGATATTCGAGCACGACATACTCGCGCGCGGTGAGCGTCACGGGTTCGCCATCGAGCAGCACCGTGCGTGCGGCGGTGTCGATCCGCACGGCGCCGATCTCGATTCCCGATCGCGCCTGCCGCGCGCCGCGACGGATGATCGCCCGCAGCCGCGCGAGTAACTCGGGGATGTCGAACGGCTTCACGAGATAATCGTCCGCGCCGATGTCGAGCCCGCGCACGCGATCCGTCGTGCGGTCGCGCGCCGTGAGCATCAGCACCGGCGTCTTCTTCTTTTCGCGTAAGCGCGTCAGGACCGCCCAGCCGTCCATCCGCGGCAGCATTACATCGAGCACGATTGCGTCGTAATCCGTGGACTCCGCCTTGAACAAGCCCTCCTCGCCATCGGCGGCGGTGTCCACGGCGTAGCCCTCCTTGCGCAAAGCCCGCACCAGCCCCGCGAGCAGGTCGGGTTCATCTTCGACAACGAGGAGGCGCATGGTGGGGAGGTGGTTGTGACTACGCTCGGCGATTTCTGAATATCCCACGCCCACGATGAATGGGAGATGAATGACGGCCCGATAATTGGTGCAGGAAAATGCGGCCGGAGCCCGCCCATTCATGGGGCATTCATCTGCCACCGCCTACGCTTTGGTCATGAAACCAATTGTCTTCCGTCCATGCCTACTCGTTCTGGCCGTGTTCTCCGTTGCCGCTGCGTCTGCTCACGACATCAGCGGCGACCCGCATCCTCACTACGATCGCTCGGTGAAGCCGCCGGAGATCATCCTCGCGCAGGCGGCGCCTCAGAATCGTGTGCAGGTCGGCGACCGGATGGTGCGGACGAACAAGCCGGCGCAGGCAGCGAGCTTCGAGGCGTTCGCACCGGCAGTGGCGCTGCGGTGGGATGAGCAGTTCCTCTTTGTGGAAAGCAACGGCCTGCCCGCGCACAAGATGATGGTGGGCATCACCGCTTGGCAGCAGCAGGTGCCGCTGCCGCAGGCTTACAAGGGCGCGAATGCCTGGCAGATCCCGCTCTCGCCGGTGCCGGCGAAGGAAGTCATCTCGATCAAGAATCGCTTCCTGCGCGGAGCGATCGCCCTCGCGGCGAATGGCATCCCGATCTTCAATCCGCAGAACAATCGCGGCGAAGTCTCGCAGGACATCGGCGAACTCGACGAGTGGGGCGGGCACTGCGGGCGCGGGGACGATTACCACTACCACGCCGCGCCACTGCACTTGCAGAGCGTGCTCGGGCCGAATCTTCCAGTCGCCTACGCGCTCGATGGGTATCCGATCTTCGGACTCAACGAGCCGGATGGGTCCGCGCCCGCGGGGCTCGATGCCTTTAATGGCCACACGACCGCGGAGCTGGGTTATCACTATCACGCGTCGAAGAAGTATCCGTTTGTGAATGGCGGCTTCCACGGCGAGGTCGTCGAGCGCGATGGCCAGGTGGACCCACAACCGCGGGCGGGCAGCGTGCGTGAGGCACTCCAGCCTTTGCGGGGCGCGAAGATCACGGGCTTCGAATCCACGGGGACGAACAGTTACAAGCTCACTTACGAAGTGAATGGCGAGAAGCGTGCGGTGGCTTATGCGATCCAAGCGGATGGGACCTATCCGTTTGAGTTTCAAAATGGCCGCGCGGGCACGACCAAGGAAGTGTACACGGCCCGCCAGCGCGGTCCCGGCGGTGGTGGTGGACGCGGACCTCGTCCGGAAGGCGAGCGTGGCGGTTCGCCGCCGCGCGATGGTCGCGGGGGCCCACCCCGGCGCGAGGGCGGCGAACCGGAGCGCCGCGGCGGCCCGCGCGCCGGAGGGACGCAGGGCGAAGGCTCGAAAATCCCGATGGATGCGCTGAAGAAGCCGGCCGCATCGTTCCTGCTCACGAGCCCCGAGGTCGGCGCCGATGGCAGACTTCCCATCGACTACACCGGCGACGGCAGCGGTGCGACCTTGCCACTCGTTTGGAAAGGCGCACCCGCCGGCACGCAGAGCTACGCCGTGGTGATGGATCACCTCGCGCCCGGCGATCAGGTGAAATCCTACTGGACGCTGTGGGACATTCCCGCGAGCACGACGATGCTGGAGAAAAATGCGAAAGGCATCGGAAAACTCGGCACCAGCTTCCGGGGCATGGTCGGCTACGAGCCACCGCACTCGCAGGGCCCCGGAGCGAAGACTTACGTGCTCACCGTCTATGCGCTCTCCACCCTCCCGCAAATCACCGTGCCGGAGCGCGAAGTCAGCCGCGACGTGCTTCTTACCTCCATGAAGGACAAGGTGCTCGCGAGCGCCTCGCTGAATGTCACCTACACTCGCGACGGCTCCGCCGGTAGCCAGTCCGGAGGTCGCCGGCCGCGCGAAAATGAACCGCAGGATCGAGCCGGCGACCGCGCTCCCGGCGAGCGCCCGCAGTCATCGAGGTAAGGGCGGCCCGCGGGCAGCAGAAGGAGCGCGCAAGGTGCGCCGATTTGGAGGCGCCAGCTTTGGACTGCGGTGACTTGTTACCGCTTTGCGGGTGCGGAAGCTTGCTTCCGTGGTGGCGCCCGCTCCGGCCCCGGAGACTCCCGCCCGGGCGGACATTTCGAGCGGAACCAGAAAGCCTGCCGAAGGCAGCCCGAAGGGGAGCGCCGGGGGGCGCTGGCAACTCCGCGCCGCCAAAAACCGGTGACAAGTCACCGCAGTCCAAAGAGCTGCGCGCCGCCGATCAAATGCGCGCCGCTACTTCCCTTTCCTGGGCCCGGCGACGGGGTCGCGGAAGTCCTGCACGGGGGACTTTTCGCGCATCTGCCCATTCAGTAAACGACAACGGAACGAAACGACAACGGGACAGGCCAGAATGGCACTAAGATAAGCCCTCGTTGAATCCGGCGCGATAGCGGTTTCTGTGTGGGATAACGCGCATCTTATGACGCGGTTGATTGAGTAACTGGTAAAGCTTTGGCCGTCGCTTGCGCGCGCGGGGTTCATTGCGAT
>JANNXQ010000097.1:0-7307 GCA_031409655.1 Chthoniobacteraceae bacterium
GACCCCGCGGAACTGAAGCCGGGCGAGATCCGTGAGCTGAACGACTTCGAGGTGGCGTCGCGCCTCTCTTACTTTCTTTGGAATTCCATGCCCGACACCGAACTCAGCGGCCTCGCCGGGCAAGGCGCGCTGCGCAAGGACTGCAACCTTGAGAAGCAAGCGGCGCGAATGCTCAAGGATTGGCGCGCCCGCTCCTTCTTCGGCAACTTCGTCGGGCAATGGCTCCAGATCCGGAACATCTGGGAGGTCGCGCTCGATCCCGACGTTTTCAAAAAATGGAACGACGCGCTGAAGGGGGCGATGAAGGAAGAGACCGAACTCTTCTTCCAAGCCGTGGCCACCGAGGATCGACCGATCAGCGATCTGCTCGCGGCTGATTTCACCTTTGTGAATGAGAAGCTCGCGAAGCACTACGGCGTCACTGGGGTGCAGGGCGAAAAATTTCAGCGGGTGACGCTGGCGGCGGATTCTCCGCGCGGCGGGGTGCTCACCATGGGCAGCGTGCTCGTGTCCACCTCCACGCCCACGCGGACGGCGCCGGTGATCCGCGGGAAGTGGATCCTGGAGCAAATCCTCGGCACGCCGCCGCCGCCACCGCCGCCCAATGTGCCGCCGCTCGGGGAGCAATCGCCGGTGAATCAAACTGCGTCGCTCCGCCAGCGCCTCGAAGATCACGCCTCGCGCGCGGAGTGCGCCGGCTGTCACAAGCGCATGGACCCGCTCGGCTTTGCCCTCGAAAACTTCGACGCCACCGGCGCCTGGCGGGACCTGGACGGGAAGTTCCCTATCGACTCCACCGGGAAGCTGCCAGGAGGCGCGCACTTCACGGGGCCGCGCGATTTGAAGTTGGCGTTGAAGACCGGGAATCGGTTTGCGCGCAGCTTTGCCGAGAAGCTCATGACCTACGCGCTCGGTCGAGGCCTCGACTACTACGACCGCTGTGCGATCGATGCGGTGCTGGCGAAGACCGGGGGCAATGACAGCCGCTTCTCCGCGCTCGTCGCTGGCATCGTCACGAGCGATCCTTTCCTGAAACGGAAAAGCGCAGAGGCCTATTGAGGCGCTCGGGACGGTCCAGCATGTCAATGTCTGCGACCGTGGCAGTAGCGCTGGCGTAGCGGCGGCGCCCCGCTGCCGGTAGTGCGTGCGGCGCCCGAATTTTCGCTTGCTATCAACGTCGTCGCCTGATTTTCGTATCGGAAAGTCGGTGAAGTTCTAGCGCGCGGTCAGTCCCAAGCGCGCGGTCAGTCTCAAGCGCGCGGTCAGTCAGCAACCAGTTCACGCTTATGAAATATCCCCTGTGTGGTCTAGCCTTACTGCTGTCGGTGTCGTTCGGCACCGCGCAGATTCCCGCTTCCGGCCTCGTCGCCCGCTATCTCTTCGATGGCAACGCGCTCGATACCGGCCCCAATCTTCTTCACGCCACCGTGTTTAACGGCGCTGCACTCACCACGGACCGCTTCGGCCTCGCCAACTCGGCTTATGGTTTCGATGGCATCAATGACTACCTCGAGATCGCCGACAACTCGCTGCTCAGTGTGGCGACGACGGGAGCATTTTCCATCTCCGCCTGGATGCGTCCCGACGTGCTCACTTTTCCCGACGAAGAGGGCAGCGGTTACGTCCACTGGCTTGGGAAAGGGGAGCCCGGCGAACAAGAGTACACTTTCCGCATGTACGGACTCGACAACACCGAGGGCCGCGCCAACCGCACCAGCTTTTACATGTTCAATGCCTCGGGCGGGCTGGGCGCGGGTGCGTACGTCCAGGAGCCGGTGAGCGTCGGTGAATGGATCCACTACGTCGCCACCGTGGACGTCGCCGCCGACCAGATTCGCCTCTACAAAAACGGCGTGCTCAAAGACACGGACACGTTTCTCGGCGCGCCTTACTTCGTCACTCCGACGAACGCCGCCGCTCCGCTCCGCATCGGCACTCGCAACGCCGGAAACTCCTCGAATCCCAGCTACTTCCAGGGCGCGATCGACGACGTGATCATCTACGACCGCGCGCTCACGGCCACCGAAGTCCAGCGGCTTTATGTTCCGGAGCCTGGCACGGCCCAGTTACTGGCAATCTTCGGGCCGATCGCGGTCTTTTCCGCCACCCGCCGCCGCAAAGCCTTTTAGCCCGTGGCTTACCGAGCGTTCCCATTTCGATGCATCGGGCGAGGAGTGATGGCGAGGGCGGAAGTACGGTTGTGTGGCGGGCGAAGCAGATGGCTTCGGCGCGGGAACGCTCGGTGAGCTCTGCCAAGACCGGCCCTTCGTATTTCAGGTCATGAAAGCCCTATTCCTCCACGCGCACAGCCGTTTCACCGAATTTCTCCGCCCCATTCGCCGGGTATTCGGTCAGATACTGCCGGCACCGTCCGCGGCGTATGAAATGACGGCAGTTCTTCGTCTCTTGGCGCTTTGGACGCTGTTTGTCAGTGGGCTGGCGCTTCAGAGAGCTGAGGGACAATTGATAGGAGGATCAGTTGTGCTTTTTCAACCCGATTTCGGTAACCACGCGGCGACGATCCTCGACCAAGGTCTTGGACACTGGACGCACCAAGGGACGATAGGCGCATCCTCGCCCAGCAATCCATTTCCGCTCTCCCTTCAGGGTTCAATCGACGCGTTTAGCAACGATGGGAACCTAAATATTCGTTGCCGGCTCACCTTCAATAGCGTCAGTCCCGCGACAACATGGAGTCCCGGTTACTATGGCGAGGGAGGTAGCCCATATTATCCGGCGCGGCTTACCAGTGGTTTTGTGCCTTTGGTTTTTCTCACCAACCCCCCTTCCTTCCCCGGCTCGCAAATGGCATTCAACTCCAGCGCCGGTGTTCCGGGAACAAGATCGGGCTTTTGCCAATTGAGCTTCACCGGCATCCAAAGTGCCGATGGCAATGGAAATACGGTCATCGAATTACGAGTGCAAAGCCGTGTTTTCGACCGCGGACCGCAGACTGGCGGCGCACAAACCCTTTTCGCGACAGGTTTAATCTTTCCTGGGCTTCCGCAGGGGACGCTGTACACCCTTGAGGTATGGTCAGAGGTGGATGATTCACCTGTCGGCGGCACACAGGGGCGACCGATTTTGCCCTGAGATACGGTAATGCTGCCCGGAGGCCAAACATTCGTCTTCACTTCGACTCCGACGAATAACTGGTACGATCCTCCCGTGGCCTACGGTTACCGATTCACGATGACGGGTTCGTCGAAATTCACCGCTATCGCGGACTTTCCCGTGGGAGTGTCGCCGACCAATTCCTTTACGGTCTCGACGGGCAGCCAAAAGGTCGGGGACTACGGGCCGGGCCAGCGCACCGACTTTGTCGCTCTCATGGGAGCCGGCGTCAGCAGCTTCGTCGTGAGCGGCATCGTCCCCTACAAGGACTCATCCGACGTCCTCGCCTTTCCCATCAAGCTGGATTTCGACACGCCGACCGCGGACTTCACCATGATGCCGCTCCCCGTGCCGGATGGAGCCTTGATTCCCGCATCCGCCGGGCAGGTGCAATTCTCGTGGTCCACGGAGCCCGAACTGCGCTACCAGGTGCAGTGGTCGCCCAACCTCGTGGATTGGAACGACGATGGCAGCTTGCTCCAAGGTACCGGCGTCGTCATGTCCGTCCTGCGCACGCTGTCCACGGACCCCAAGCGCTTCTGGAGGGCGCAGATCAAGTGAGCGGGGTTCCGCTCCAGAGCATCGTCCCATGAGCACCCCGATCTCCCGTCCAGTCCAAGAGTATTTCCTCCAACTCGGCGACACCGAATTCGGCCCGCTAACCCTCGTGCAACTCAACCAAATGCGCAGCCGCGGCGAGATCGAAGCCACGACCTTGTGCCGTGCTGTGGATTCGGAGGACTATCGTGAACTCGGGGCGGTATTCCCTCACATGGCGCACTTCGTTCCCCGGCTACCTGTGGAGCGAGAGAGGGAGACGTATCTGATGAATCTCCCGCATCACTTGGCAAGTGCTTCGACCGTATTTGCGTTCGTCGCTGTGACGCGAGGTTCCGGAGTGCTGCAAACACTGCTGGCGGTTTTTTGCATTGGTAGCGGCGCCTACGCGTTCGCAAAGAAGGCGGGGGTGCGAGCCTTCCTCGGCATGGGAGTTGGATTCGCGATCCTGGGGCACCTCGTCGCCGAATGGTGGGCCGAGTTGAACGGCGGTTGAATTCCGGGGGGCACGAAAAGTCATTCCACTCCGGGCGGCCTAAGAAATGTTGGGAGTTGGTGAACTCAGTGCGTATTTTACGCTGACTTAGATTTGCGCTCATGACTTTCCAACCGCTTCCACGCCGCACCTTTCTCCGCGGACTCGGTGCCACCATCGCCCTGCCGATGCTCGACGCCATGCGCCCGCTGCGCGCCGCCGCGGCCAAGGCTCCGCCGCTGCGCACCGCGTTCATGTTTGTGCCAAATGGCGCGCACATGCCGGACTGGACGCCCACGGGTGAAGGTGCGGACTTCGCGCTGCCCTACATCCTCGAGCCGCTGCAGCCGCATCGCAGTGAAGTCCTCGTGCTCAGCGGACTCACACAAGACAAGGGTCGGGCCAATGGCGACGGCGGTGGAGATCACGCGCGCTCGGCGGGCAGCTGGCTCACCTGCTCGCAGCCGCTGAAGAGCGAGGGCGCCGGGATCCGCGTGGGTGTCTCGGCGGATCAAGTGGCGGCCTCGGTGCTCGGCCGCGACACCCGTTTTCCTTCCCTGGAAGTCGGCCTCGAGCCCGGTCGGCAGGCTGGGAAATGCGACAGCGGTTACTCCTGCGCTTACTCAAACAATATCTCGTGGCGCAATGAATCGACACCGATGAGCCGCGAGCTGAATCCGCGTCTGGTCTTCGAGCGGCTCTTTGCGGATGAACTCCCAAAGGCGCAGACCGAAAGTCAGAAGCGGCGCGAGATTTTCAAAAAGAGCATCCTGGATTTCGTCCACGAGGATGCCAAGGCGCTGAGCGCAAAGGTTGGCGGGAGCGATCGGCAGAAGTTGGACGAGTACCTGACCGCGATTCGCGAGATCGAGTTGCGGGTGGAGAATGCGAGCAAGATGACCGCGGCGGCGAATACGTCGGTGGCCGCAGGCTACCAAGTGCCGGAGGAGATCCCGGAGAGTTACGAGGAACACGCCAAGCTCATGAGCGATATGCTGGTCCTCGCGTTTCAGGCCGATGTGACGCGCGTCTCCACCTTCATGCTGGCCAATGAAGGATCCAACCGGAGCTACCGAAACATTGGCGTCAGCGAAGGCCACCACAACTTGTCCCACCATCAAGGCGACCGCGCGAAGCATCTCCAGATCCGCGACATCAACCGCTTTCACATGCAGCAGTTTGCCTATTTGCTGAGCCGGTTGCGCTCAATTCCGGAGGACGACGGGACGCTGCTGGATAGCTGTCTGATCGTCTATGGCGGCGGGCTCGCGGATGGAAACGCGCACGATCACTCGAACCTTCCCCTGCTCCTCGCCGGACGCGGCGGCGGCACGATCCAGCCAGGTCGGCACGTGCGCTACGCGCCGGAAACGCCGATGGCGAACCTGCTCCTCGCGATGCTCCAGCGGGTGGGCGCGAAGGTGAATTCCTTTGGTGATAGCACTGGCGTTTTGCGCGGGCTGGAAGGTTGACGCCGTGGCGCGAATTCCGGGGAGCATCCGCGCAGTGCGGAAAGAATGTTCCGGCGGGACGCGTACGCTCCCCGAAAAAACCGCGCACCACGTTTGGGTGATGCTCGTTGCGTTATTTTGCGCCACGACAGTTTTGGCTGAAGGCGGCACCGGGGACATCGACAAACTCGTGCCGCAACTCTCCGCCCCCTCGGTCGAAGTCCGGCGCACCGCTGCCTTCGAACTCAGCAAGCTCGGCCCCGATGCCAAGGCCGCGCTGCCCGCACTGATCGCCGCGCTGGATGATCCCGACAAGCAAGTCTGGGCGCTCGCCGTCGGGACGATCGCCAGCATCGGTCCAGCGGCGAAAGAAGCCATCCCGGCGCTGCTCGCCGCCCTCGATACCCGGGAGATGCGCGGGCGGCGGGAGCGCGATCGGGTGCAGACGACCATGCGCTCGGCGCACGCTCTCTCGCGCATCGGTGCCGCCGCCATCCCGGCACTCATCACGGCGCTGGAGAGTGAAGACTCCGGCGTGCGGGCCGGCGCCGCGCGCGCGCTCGGCGGGATGGGGCCGGCGGCGAAAGACGGGATTCCGGGCCTCATCGCCAATCTCGGACATCGCGAAGGCTTCGTGCGGCGCGAGGTCGTCGATGCCTTTGGCCAGATCGGTCTCGCGGCCGTGCCCGCGCTGCTCGGTGAGCTGGGAGGAAAAGAATCTGCGGACCGGGCCACGGCGGCGCTGGCCCTCGGCGAGATCGGACACGCGGCCAAAGACGCAAGCCCGGCGCTTTTGAAAATGCTCGGGAGGGAGACGGACCCTTTCGCGCGAGCGGCGGCGCTGAGCGTCCTGCCCAAAGTGGGCTCTGACGCGCGGGCCATGGTGCCTCTGCTGATCGATGGATTGTGCAGCGAGACCGAAACGATCCGCAGTGCTTCCATGACCGCGCTGCTCATTGTGAAGCCTTCGGGAGAATCGGTGGTGCCGGCGCTCCGAGCTTTGCTCCAGGGTGGGAACGTCACGCACGCCGAGCGTGCGGCGAGCGTGCTCGGCCGACTCGGCTCCGCCGCGAGCGCGGCCACTCCGGAGATCATCAGCGCGGCCCTGCGGCAACGGCCGCCGCCCCCGTTGCTCATCGAAGCGCTCGTGCAGATCGGCGCGCCGTCGGCACCGGCCCTGATTGCGGCGTTCGATGGGCTGACGCCCGAAGTGCTCACCAAGGACCACTGGCTCGTGCAATGCCTGAAATCCATCGGACCGCCCGCGCTCCCGGCGCTCGCGACCTCTCTCGCCGATCCGCAGCTCGCGCGGCGCTTTGGCGCGGTGCGTACTCTCGGAGAGATGGGCATCGCCGCGCAGCCGATCGCCGAGACCTTGCTCCCGCTCACCGCGGACGCCGATCCACGCGTGCGGGCCATGGCCCTCGGCGCACTCGCGTCTGCCAGAGTGGAGTCCAGGATTCTCCTTCCCCGACTCGAGGCGGCGATCACCGACCCGGTCCCCTTCGTGCGGCTCACCGCGATTCAACTCGTCCCCTATCTCGGCCCGGATGGCGCGCCGCTGACTTCCTTGCTGCGGGCCGCGATGGAAGATGACGACGAAGCAGTGCGCCGCGCCGCGCGCGAGGTGCTCGACGGAAAACGCTAGGGCAAGCGGAGTGGTGGCTCTCAAGGAGCAGGGGCGCCCTCGCCCCGAGATACTCCTCGGG
>JANNXQ010000098.1:0-14194 GCA_031409655.1 Chthoniobacteraceae bacterium
GGGGGCGGGCCCCCCGCGTTGCGGGGGGCGGGGGGGGGGGGGGGGCCCCGGGTGGGGGGGCGCCCAGCCACCCCTGAGGGCCGTCCTCTGGCGTTGCCGCGGATCGGCGGGCGCAGCGATGGTGCCCCCTATGAAAAAAAGCAGCTTGTTCACCGCCAGCCCGCCGAGTTCGTCCGCCGGGTCCTGCGTGACTTCAACGCGGGGTCGCTCGACGCCGTCACCGCCGCGGCGCATCTGGGCGTCAGCCGCGCCCGGCTCTATCAGCTCAGGAGCGCCTTCCTGAGGCAGCGCGAAGGCTACGCGCCGATGGCCAGCGGTGGCGCCCGGCGCGGCGACTGGCCAGCGGAGAGCAAAGCCTTCCTCGAGGAGTTCCTGCCGCTCCAGAACCCGCCCAACTACCAGTTGGTCGCCGACGAACTCGATTGGCTCTGCGGCGTGGTCCATGCCCGCTCCTCGGTCGAGGCCCACGGCAAGGCGCACTACGCCCACCTCGTGCCCACGCCACAGCGCAAACCCCGCGTCTACCGGCGCTTCCGCCGCGCGCGCATCGGCGAATTGCCAGCGCCCTCCGGCGCTGCCCTTCGGGCAAAGGCTCCGCCCTTTGGCTATCTCGCTCCGCTCGATTCTGGCCGCACGACAGTTCCATTCACCGATGGTGGCCCGCCGCCTCCAAGCAGACCCTGCTGCTCACCGTCGATGACCACTGCGGCCTCAACCTCGCCGGCCGTTTCGTGGAGTCCGACACCACCTGGAACCACTTCGAGCACTTCCGCTCTGCCTTCGAGATCTGGGGCCTGCCCGAGGCCGTCTAGACCGATGCCCTCAGCCTCTTCGGACCAAGCTCCAGCGGTGACCACCGCGATCCCAGGAGCGAGTTCCAACGCGCCCTGCGCGCCTTGGGCGTCGCCCATCTGGTCGCTCCCAGTCCCCAGGCCAATGGCAAAACGAACGCCGCCTTGTGGCCCTGCTCGCCCATGCCCGCGCCCACACCTGGGGGGCAGGCCGATGAGGTCCTCCAAATGGAGATCGCCCGCCAGAACCGCACCGTCCACCGCACCCTCGGCAAGGTTCCCCTCGAAATCTGGGAAGCCCAGTCACAGCGCGGCGAAGGCCGCAAGCGTCCCACCCCACTCGCCGCGCTGCTCGATCTGCACCTCTCCATGCGCTGCTCCCGGCGCGTCAACCACGACCACACCCTCGACTTCGATGGCCATAATTACGAAATCGCCCCTACCCTACGCAAGACCGTCACCCTTGTCCATCACCCCCGCCGCCAGTTCTGGATCCTCGAACATCCTCCAACCGACGTTTGGCCCACCATTTTGGGCCATTTTACTCTGTAAAATCCTGTCCGGTTTTGTTCCGGCAACAAATCCGGTTTTGAACCGTCGCCGACACTCGATAAAATTGGTGGAGACTTTTTTTTCTGGATATGCACTTTAATCCCCAAAGCCCGACCAGTTCGGGCGAACCAGCGCATCACCCCGCGACGAATGGTGCTTAAAGCAACCAAGTGCATACCCAGATTTCTAAGAAACGATTCCCGCCAGTCAGTGGTTCCACGGCTAGGAAACGCTGACGACAAGTTGCATTTCCCTCACGCCAAGCCCCCCCTTGGTTGACCACACTTGGAAATCCAAATAATGCAGGTCTATCAAACTCGGCTAATCAGAATCCACGATACTGCATCCGCATGCCGTGGAAATCAGCACCCCTTTCATGGTAGAAAATTCCGGCTTTCCTCCCGCGCGGACTGATGCCAGACGGTCGTCTGGGCCAATCTCGCTAGTCGCCCACCTTTTGTTACTTGTAGGAGCGGCGGGTGCGGTATTTCTCGCCGGCGGATCGCCGGAGGGCAGTCTCGGCGTCTTCCTCATTCTTGCAGGAATCGCACTTGTCGGGTGCCCGCCGCAGGCAAGGGTCGATTGGAAGTACTGGGGCCTTGGCGCCGGAATGGCGCTCGCGGCTTCGCTCGCCCTGCTCCCGTATAGATGGTTTCCGGAACCAAGTTGGCGTCCGCGCCTGTTAGGAGCAGGCGTCCCGTTGGGATCTTCGGTGACAACGATGCCGGAAGAAACGTTATTCTGGGTATCGGTTCTGGCCATGACGGCGATCGTTGGGCTCCAGGGACTGGCGCAACCCTTGCGATCCAAGTCGCTGCTCTTGCTGACGGTGCTAGCCGTTGGGGTTTGCGCTCTGTATTCGGGGCTCGCAATTTATGTCGCGAAGACGGGTTGGGAATATCCTTTCGACGCGAACCCGGACAACTTCGGTTTCTTCGCAAATGGGAACCAAACTTCCACATTCCTTGTCATGGGATGTATGCTCGCCATTGGGGTGCTCGGCAGCGCTTTTGGCGGACGCCATTGGTTTGCTGGGGCGCTAGCAGCCGCAGGGCTCGCCATCTGCGGCACGGGTCTCATCTTCTTCACCACGTCGCGAGGCGGGCTCATCTCGCTGGTCGTCGGCACGATCTTTTGGATCGGTGGCTTGGGCGCGGGGTATCGGTCAAAGCCGCTGCTCGTCTCATTCGTCGCAGTATTCATTGCCGTTGGCATTCTCTTTCTCTCATCGCAAAGTGCGGTCCAGCAGCGGATACTGCAATTGGTGGGTCTGGAGAAGCCTCCGAAGACCGTCGCGACGGCCACCGCAAAACTCCAGGCTTCACCCGCTTCGGCCGAGGAACGGGTCTCGTTGGATACTCGACTGCTCATCTTCTGGGACACCTTGAGCATGATCGGCGACGCCCCTCTCACCGGGACGGGACTCGGTTCATTTCGATGGATCGGCCCTCAATACCGCGAGCGGCTCCTCTGGGAGTCTCCGCTCCAGCATCCGGAGAGTGATTGGCTGATGCTGGCTGCGGAAGCGGGGATTCCGGCGGTGTTGCTCTTGCTCCTCGGCATCGGATTGCTGGTCAAGCGTGTGTGGCCGCAGCGAGGCCATCCATACTGGCCGTTGCGCTGGGGTATCCTGTGTGCGGCCCTCGCGGCACTGCTTCATGGCTTCGTGGATGTCCCAGCGCACCGTCCCGCTCTCGGGTGGTGGATTCTAGTGCTCGGGGGCATGGGCTTACAGATTTTTCCCCGCCAGGCGTTCCGCTCCTCGCGCCTCCAACATGGGCTGTTTGTCCTCGCGGGATGCGGGACGCTCGCGTTCGGGATTCATCTCGTTCGCTCCGCATGGCTCGGCGGCCCCTCTTCAGCCTTGACGGACATGCGCCGGGCCGACTTCGAGATCGCCGAGCGCAGGCTCGATGGCAAATGGCCCGAAGCGGCGACCGCCGCCCGCATGGCAATCAAGCGATGGCCATTGCACGGCGGACCCTACTTTGCCCTCGGTTCCACCCTCCTGAAACTCGGGGGACATGAAGACGAAGTGGATTCGCTCTTTCGAGCGCAGCGGTTAATCTATCGAGACTCCCCGGACATCGCCATCCAACAAGGCGAGGCTTGGGGCGAAATCGATCCAGGAAAAGCGGCGGACCTTTTCCTGGAAGCCGTGCGCACCCAGGAACGCCTCGATCGCAACCGGCGTAGCGGCGCGGGAGGCGCATTGATGCTCTATGCCAGCCTGTGTGCAGACGCCGCTGAAAAACCCGAGATCCAGCGCCGCCTGCTCGCCGCAAGCTGGGACCGCTCGGATCTCGTCCTTACGTGGCTGGAGCGAGCCACGCCCTTGCTCGTCTCCGCTGAAATCCCACGGGTGGCCGCCAATCCGGCCTTTGTCGCGAGCCTCACGGGAAGCGATCGGCGGCGCTTCCTCCACATTTGGTATCGGAAAGGCGATCGTGACGCACTTTTTCACTTCATCGAGGAGCGGCCAGACTGGCACGACATCGCTTGGACGCTGAAGATCCAGCGTCAGGTCGATTCTGGCAAATTTGAGGAAGCGACCCGGGCAGCAGCCGAGCACTACGGTGCCAACCTCACCCTGCCGGCTCCCGGGACGATTGGACCTGATGCGCCGGCGCGCGATCCTGCGGACGCGGTCGGTGCCTTTTACGCCGCCTGGCAGCAGGGCAATACCATTAGCGCCCGGCGGGTCTTGAAGGAGGCAAGTGCCGGTCCCAGTGTTCCGGCGGAAATATGGCAACTCAGCGCGGCGTTGTCGGCCTTCGACGGCCAGTGGGCGGTGGCATGGAGGAATTTTGATCGCTATCTGCATGAAGTCCACGCCGATTCGTGGCCGTGATTCGCGGCACTAGCGAGATTCCGCGGACGCCCGCCGGACACATCGCGGACAATAATATTTCCGCCCAGTATGCATCGCCAACGCGCATCTGCGAGGCGTCTTTCAGAAAGCCACACCTACCATCTACGATCGCAACACCCGCTTCGAAGACCCCATCGAGAGACCTCTTCTGCGCCAAATGAGCTTCGCGGCTCTTCGCGATGGGTGTTTGTCGGCTCAAACTAGCGAGGAAAACCGTCTCCAGACGCCACCCCTCGATCCCGCGCCTTCGCTGTATCCTCGCCCACGACTTCCGGATCCCGCTGACCGTCGGCACCCCGCCCCCCGGAAACTCCGGAATAGCAGTCTTCAATGACCGAACTCCGCGTCTCGAACGCCGCATGCAGAAAAAGTTGGCAATCCACAAATTCATCACGTTTTTGCCGCGAGACTCATCGCCACGCCGCAGATGGTGGCGCGCCGACTTCGCCGGGCACGCTTTTGAGGCCCACCAAATTTTTATCTAGACACGCGAACTCATTTTGTCGTATTAAAAGAAGGTGCCTGATCCAGGCTTTTGTAAAATCCCCCGCCGCCCCCGAAGACAAGTCATCAAGCCTCGATTAAATTTTTCTGGACAAAGATGCCCAAACTCACACATTAGCTGTCGTCGCCCCCATTTTTTCTCACCCCAATCCAATCCAATCCGAATAATAAACTAGCAACGATCATCAATGAATACTCCCCAACTATCCGCATCCAAACTCTGGACGTTTGCCGCCTCTGGAATTGCCTCCCTCGCGCTAGCCACGTCGGCGCAAGCCGCTTTCACGGCACCAATACCCGCTGGTTTCCCCGAAACTCCTGGCGCGCTCCTCGGAGCAGGCTCCGGAGCTGTGGACCTCACTGGCACTGTAATTGATTCTAAAATAGGGATTTTTTCTCAGGCCATTGACCCATTTAATACGTCGGGCGTCACGCTCAGGACTATGGTTGTCGACAGAGATGGCGCTGGCCCTGGCACGTTTCTCGATTTCTATTATCAGGTAGTGAATACGAGCACGGGCCCCAGTGAATCGGACATCTTCCGTTTAGGCATTGGCGGAGGTTACCTTGACTCCGTCGCCGTTCAAGCCACTTACGCAACGAGTCTTGCGGGTCTGACTGGAGTGCCTGGAGGGTTCTCTTCTTTAGGCAACAAGACCAGCGCTTGGAGCGCGGATCGCGAACCAAACATTATTGGATATGATGATGCTGCCTTTGATTTCGACACAAGCCAATTTCTCAACAGTGTTACCCCTTCACCTCAGAACATTTTTGCGGATGATACCAGTCAATGGCTCGTCCTTAGGACTGACTATTCGACATATGTCAATACACTTGGGTATACAACTGGAGGTAATGGAAGTTCGTTCAATGGTACTTTTGCGCCAGTTCCCGAGCCATCCACTATTTTGTTTGGCTTGGCGATGATCGGATTCTGCGTCGGTGGCCGCCTTCGCAAGTCGCCCGAAACATCGCAGCTCTGACCGTCTGTTCATTCGGAATTTTTCTCGAAAACCCCGGACTTGCTTAAGTCCGGGGTTTTTGATTTTCCAGAATTATTCTGGAGCGCTCCTCTCTGCCGATTCTCCAGCTTCCCGCGGCTTTAGCCCCTCTATATCGTCCAAGCTTAGCAATGGGACAACGGACCGGAAAAACTCGATCTTTGGGACATCCCTTTTGCACTCGGCATTCGCACGGCACGCTCCTGAATCGGAATGATGTAAGCGCCAAGCGTAGCGACGCCACTGGAATCATCCCGGCGCCGATTTCCTTGGACACTGGAAAGCCCGATGCCCGATGCCAACAGCCCCGCCGCTCACAAATCGCTTCCGGTTCCGCCTTGCTGCGGCAGCGGAGGTATAACAGAGCCTGACTGAGGCTCCCGAGGCTCGCCAATCAAGAACTGCGGCGTGCCGCACGCCGCCCGCGACATCAACCTGAGACAGGACCACTGCGGGCTCTCAATACCTCACCAGCCCCGGTCCAACTTTGAGCGCACGCCTTTCTCCACGGTTGAATGCTACGCCACATACTTTCGTTTTCCCCTGTCGCGTTGCGAGCAAACCCGGACATTCCGATTTGGAACCCGCGGCCTGGGGACCGGAGCGTAGCGGAGGTCGCCAGGCCGCGGGTTCCAAATCGGATCGCGCCTCCCATCCCGGCCCGTGTCGGCACATGCTGCGCGCTGTGAAAAACCTTATCCCCAACTCTCCGCCCGCTTGGGCGCTCCTCTCATCCGCGAAGTCCTCCGCTCCTTCAGGGCCGGCGAACTGACCGCCCGCGCGGGCGCGGAGGCTCTGGCTCTGAGCCGCTCGCGCTTTTACGAACTCTATGGGGACTATCTCCGCGCCTGCGCGGCACGGCGCGGCCACCTCTGGCAGCCGGGCGCTTCGGGCGGCGACCATGCGCCGGCCTGGCCCGCAGAGATCGAGACGCTCTTGCGCAAGCTCCTCGGCGCCCGCCCGCCCGCCAGCTACAGCTTCGCCGCCAGCGAAGTCTTGCGCCGCTGCAAGGTCGCCCTTGATCCGGCCACCGTCCGCCGCTTCGCCCTGGCCAACGGCCTCGCTCCAGCCAAGCCTGCCAAAAGACCAAAGGCTCCCGTGCGCCGCGGGCAGTGCGCGAAGATCGGCGCCCTGTGGCAGCTCGATGCCACTCCGCATCGTTGGCTTCCAGGCGCTCCACCCAGTCCGCTGCTCAACATGCTCGACGATTGCAGCCGCCGCTGCGTCGGCGCTCGCATTTATGCCGCCGAAAACCTTCTCGCCTACCTGGACTTCCTCCCACGCGCCTTCCTCGAATTCGGCCTGCCTCTGGAACTCTATGTCGATTACCACTCCATCTTCTTTACCAGCACGCCGGGCGCCCGGACCCAGCTCGGTCACGCTCTCCACTTCTACGACGTCAACTTCCGCTCCGCGCCCACCCCGCAGGCCAAGGGCAAGATCGAGCGCAGCCATCAGGACTGGCAGAACCGGCTGCCGGCCTTCTCCGCCGCCGAGTCCATCAGCGACCTCGGCGCCGCCAACTCCCACCTCGACGATCTGCGCCGCCACCGCGACGCGCCCGAGCGCCATCGCCAACTGCGCATGACTCCGCTCCAGCGCCTGGCAGCAGGCCGCACAGCAAGGCCGCACCGTGCTCCGCCCAACCCCACAGTGCCCGTGGTGGCCCTAAGTCTTCAGCCTGCGCACCAACCTCAAAGTCGGCCCCGACGGCCGCGTCCCCGTCGGCACCCTGCGCCTGCGCATCGCCGCTCCACCCGACACTCGCCTCGTCCACTGCCAGCACCCAAACGGCGACCTCTCCATCCTCCGCCACCCGCCCGCCCACAACCTAAAACCTCAACTTCTTCTCCACCTCCCAGCCTGAAATCCCCAGTCCGGCTTTGCTCGCAAGAATATGTCCGGGTTTGAATGCACGACGACATACTTCCATTTTCCCCTTGACGTCCGTCCAAGGCCCGATAATAAATCGTCATAGATGAAGATTCCCTCCTTCCTTGTGTGGGAAGCTGCAGACATTCGCTAAACTTCGCAAGCGGCAAATTATTGCTGCCAGAATCCAAAACCCATCCCTAAACTAGCAATTAATACATACCCCATGAAAAAATCTAATCGCACTCTGATGTTTTTGTTCGCAGTCGGCCTAGGTCTCTCCCCTTTCTATATGAAACCTGCCAATGCCGCCACAGGCTTCATTAAAGTTTGTTTCAAGGGGAAGACGATCACGATTCCCGCATACCTTCAACCCAAGTACGCAGCTGCCGATCCATTGTTTTTGCCGACTCCTTGCCCCCCAAGTCCATAGCAGCCCTTTCGGCTGATTCATTTAGCGCAAAAAGCATTGCGGTTTTCTTGACCTTGGGGAGCTTTTTTTTTGCTATCCCCCCCAAAACTTTCGTCTTCGGTTCCTGAGACTCATAAGTCTCAGGTAAGTGCCCCTCAGACTCTCAAAAAAGAAAGCCGTTGGCTATCGTTTTTGCTCGAGAGCCTCGCCCTTGATTCGCATCGGATATCCTAGTTCGCCCGATGCGACAAGGACAGGTTTCCATTGAATCCAGAGACAACTCGTTGTGAAACATTTCTTCGTTAGTTTCCTTGCGGTTTTTGCCTCGGTTTTGAGCCACCTTCGGGCTTCGCCTATCCACGGAAGTGCGTTCCCATCCCCCCAAGAGACGATTTTGTCTACTACTCAACCCTACCTTAGCTCGGTTGCTGTTGCGGACTTTGATGGGGATGGCTTTCCCGATGTGCTCGCCTCTTCGGTCGGCACCGCCGCTGTTTCTGCAAAGATCATTTGGTATCATAGCAACGGGGATGGGACATTTGCAGCGCAACAAAATGTGATTGCAACTTTCGCAAGTGGCTATTTCACGAAGCCCTTCCCTGCTGACTTGGACGGCGATGGGAAGATGGATGTTGCCTACTGGTCCGATGATGGCCAGATCAAGTGGTCTCGAAATAGTGGCGGCGGACTCTTTGACCAGCGGGTCATTGCGAGCACTCCATATGACACAGCAAACCAGCAATTCACCTCGACAATCATCTCGGTCGCCGATGTCGATGGTGACGGCAAGCAAGATATTATTGCAGCTGCTAATTTCCCGAGCAACGCCGTTGTGTGGATTCGGAATTTTGGCGTTACCAACGCCAGCCTGGGTATTGTCGATTGGGTCGGGCCGAATCCGGGAGTCGTCCAGATTCCGATCTCGAGTGCGGGTTCAGGACCGACGTCTGTCCGCGCGAATGACATTAATCTCGATGGGCTTACCGATCTGGTAATCACTTCTGCTGCTGACAACACCATCGCGTGGCTCAAGGGCAATGGCGGCACTTCCTTTAGCCGCTCCTCCATCTCATCCTCGCAGACTCGCACCCGCGACTCAGTAATCGCTGATTTTGATGGCGATGGGTGGCAGGACATCGCCTGTGCGGCTTATGCGGCAAACAAGATCAATTGGTTTCGAAACATTCACCCTGCCAACCCGCTGAATCCTTACTTCGGTGGTGTAACTCCGCTCGCCGCCACGAGCAGCACTCCAAACTCCTTAGGGGTGGGTGATTTCAACTCCGATGGCCGACCAGATATTGTTGGAATTTCCTTTAATCCGGGGAAGGTTTTTTGGTGTGAAAACCGCGGTGGTACGACGAATTTTGATGGGGGTCTCACTGAAATATACGCGCCCGCTGCGGCTCCGTCGAATGGCCAGTCGGTGGCGGTCGCAGACTTTAATCAGGATGGGACGATGGACGTCGCAGCCGCTTGGATTAATGCTGGAACCAGTATAGACAGTAAGATCTCGGTTTATTTTAATAGAGGCGGACAATGCGTTTTAGCGGCGGTGAATACTGCACCGGGCACGCTCATGGAGGGGCGCAAAGACGATGTTCTGCGTATTGTCGTCAGCACCCCTCTCGGGATCTCCGGTGACAACAACGCTCGGCCTGCAACGATCGGCTTGCTTCTAGAGAAAAGCCCAGGCCAGATCATGACGACGGCAGAGGCAAACACGATGATCGACTCGTTATCGCTCTACGTAGACACGAACGGTTCCGGCGCCCTTGAACTCGGAACAGACCTATCGGTGGGAACGGTCACCGACTTGGTGCTCGCTAGCGGACGATTGTCGTTTGCACTTCCGGGCAATCTCCCAATATCGGCCCAGATTTTGCCCGGCACGACGCGGAACTATTTTGTGGTCGTGAAAGCCGGCGCGTTGGCCTCTTCGCAAGTGCCAAATACTTTTCGCCTCACGCATCTTGGCACCGGGCTGGGAAGGACGGTGCTCAAAGATGCCACAACCGGCGCGGTGCTAACGGTTGAATCGGTAAACCTTGCAAACACGCCTTCGTCGCTGGTCACTGCGCAAGCGGCACCACCGCCCCACACCTACAGCGACTACATTTACTTTTTCTTCGACGAGCCCTCCGCGCCTGGTTCCGCGCCAACGGACGATTTCGACTTGGATGGGACTCTAAACCTCGCGGAATTTGCCTTTGGAACCGACCCGACGGTCAGTTCCGCAGCGACTATGATTCTCTCCGGCGTCGTCCCGGGTTCAACGATCATCCAACGAGGCCTCCCGACAATCTCGGCGACCAACACGGGCACGAGCGTCGATTTTAAGGCGCTCTTTTGCCGTCGCAAGGATGCGCTCTCCGGGTTGACTTACACGGTGCAGTTCGCATCCGACTTGACCGCGACCACGGCGTGGGAAAGCAGCACCGCCACGCCCACGGTGATCGCAGATGATGGCGTGATTCAAGCCGTGTCGGTGCCCTATCCTTTTTTCCTTTCGACCTTCAAAAAGGCGCGATTCTTCCGGGTAGCGGTTACTTCGCAGTAAACTGAACTTTGTTCTAGCGCAGCCCCCCCCGAATGAGGCTTCTCAGCCTGCCAGTCCTAATCTCGATTGCGATTGGCCTGGGCAGTGCCTGCCCGTTGCGTGGGGCAGTGATCTACAGCGGGCTGGAGAATATCTCGATCGGCACGGGCTTTGACGGGGTGTATCTCGACATCCAGACGGGAGTGAGCAGTTATTCGGGGAACTGGGACATCAATCCGTTCTTCGGCGGCGTAGGCGTGGCGACGAACAACACCTTCCAGGCCGCGCGAGTCGGGACGGGCAACTTGGATGCCATGCTGCGATTTGATGCGGGCGCAACGGTTGGCAGCGGCCTCTTGTTCTCCTCCGGTTACGGTGGCTCGCAGACGCATTTGGGGTCGTCCCCCGGGCAATTCGCAATCGGAGACGAAGGCTACCTGGCGTTTCGTTTCATTACGAACGACGGACTGAGCAGCTACTACGGCTGGATGCGCGTAGTCTTCACGGCCAATGAGGGTGGAGCCCTCATCGAAGACTGGGCCTACGAAGACGGAACTGGCCAGGATGGAGCAGGCTCGCTCATGGCCGGCCGGGTGCAGCAGTCGCCAGCTTCGGTCGGGGTAAAGTTGACCACTCTGTCTCCCGGCACTGGCGAGTCGTTCACCTTGGGTTCGCCGGTCACCAATCCTCTGGGAGGCATAAATGTGGGCAGCATTCGCAAGATCGGCGCGGGCGCGACGGTCCTTGCCGCGCCGCAGACCTATACCGGCGCGACGATAATAGACGGGGGCACTCTGGAGATTGCCGCTGGCGGCACCCTGAGCGGGACGGCCAGCGTGGCCGTGAACACAGGTGGAACCCTCCTTTTCAGCGGCCCGGGCGGCGTGAACACCAGGGTGAACAGCGCGGGAACGCTGAATCTCGGTGGAGGAAAAGTGGCGGCGAGCGACGTGAGCAGTAGCCTCGACCAGCAATTTGGTGTTTTGACCTTAAGCGCGAATTCCACCATCGACTTCGGAACTCTCGCGGCCGGTAACACCTTTCGGTTTGCGGTCAGTTCCGCCGCGGCCTGGACTTCCAACGGGACGCCCAACATCTTGAACATCTGGAATTGGACGAATGGCGTGGATCATCTTTTCTTCGGAACGAGCAATTCCGGCATCGCGACCGGTCAGCTCAGTCAGATCCGATTTTTCAGCGACAGCGGCACCACCTTGCTCGGATCTGGCTTTCACGCGGCTGGCGGTGAGGTCATCTCCGCCGTCCCGGAACCCGGCGGTCTCGCCGTGGCTCTCGGCCTGCTCGGCCTCATTGGGGCGCGGGAAAATCGGAGAGGGCGGAAGAAGTTGCGAAGGGGCCGTGCCCAGTCAGCATTTTGGAATCGAACGGATGGCACCGAGCCAGGCCCCGATTTGCGCGGCTGATTTGCTCCAAGGGGATCTACCGAGATTGCGCGCGGCGGGTGGTGGCTCGATTCTAGATTCTCGCTCAACCCGCAGAGGTGTGCTAGTCAGTCTAGGCATTTTCATCTCATGCTTCACCCTCTGACGAGCTTTCATCCCCTCCCCGATCGCCATGAGTAGTCTCCCGCCACCTGCTCCGCTGGAGGAACAGCCCAGTTATGAATTGCTGATCGAGAAAACCGGCTGGCGGAAGGCGCTCGTCTGGCTGGGCACGGTTCGAGGGGCGCTCTTGATCCTCACGCTGATCGTGCTGCTCGTCGCGGGGTGGAATGCGCGGACACTCTATCGTGCTGTCAAACTCTGGCGCGCGGAGCGCCTGATCGCCCGATTTGAAGAGGCGAGCCGCAGTGGCGACGAGGCCGCGCAGACTCGTTACCTCCGACAGGCCTTCGCCCTCCTGCCTTCGGACCCGCTGACGTGGCGCGCGCTCGCGCACTACCATGAGCAGCGCGGCGAGGGAGCCGCGCTCGCTGCCTACGAGCACCTCCTCACCACTGGCAAGGCGACGACCGATGACGCGACTCGCGCCTGCCGCATGGCTGCGCTCCGGGGCGATCCGGCGACGACTCGCAAGATCCTGGAGAGCGTGCAAAACGACGAGCGCGTGCGCGATCTGCCCGCTGCGCGTGCATTGCGCGCGCGCCAGCTCGCTTTTGAGGGCTCGTGGCCATCGGCGCTCACCCTTGCGGAGCAGGCTGCCGGGCAGTCGCCCGATAGTGGGCCGGAAAAATTGCTGCTCGCCTCGCTGCTCCTGCAATCCGCCGATCGAGCTCCGGCGGAGCAGCGCCTCGTGCCCGCGCAGCGCGCCGTCGGTCTTCTCGCGGAACTGGCGACGCAGCCGGACGACACCGGCGTCGATGCCTTGACCACGCTGATGTCCCTGGCGCGGCAGCCTGCCGCCGCGCAATTGCTAGCTGGTCACAGTGTCCCGACGTGGATCGAGGCAGCGGAACGGCACCCGAAAGCGGGCGCGCGCGTGCGGATACTGGCCTGGAATCTTCGACTCGCTTCCAAAGCGGTAGATCCGGATGAGTTTTTCTCCGACTTCCTCGAAAAATGGCGCAACGCGGATCTTGCCCAGCGGCTCGAGGCGGCCCGCTGGCTTAATCAAAACGGCCGACCGGGCATGGCCCTCGAACTTTCCACCCCACAGAAGGATATGTCAGAGGATTGGTTCTTCGTCTTTCTCGACGCCCTTGCGGCCACCGGCCAATGGGAGGCCGTGCTCGAACATCTGAGCGCCAAGTCGGGTCAGGCAGCCAAAATGCCGGGCGCTCTGCGCGCACTCTTCCAGTTCCGCGCACGGTCGGAACTCCGACAGCCGATCGATGCCGAGGAAATCTGGCGCGACATCCAGATCCAACTTCAATCCGAACCCACCCGCAATCAGCTCTACATCGCCCAATACGCGGAGAAGACCGGCGCAATGAAGCAGGCGGCGACGATCTACCGGCGCCTGCTCCAGGAATCCTCCACGTCGGCCACTTTCGACCGCGCCCTCGCGCAGGATGCGAAGTTCGCGTGCTACTCCGGGCTCATTCGCAGCATCCCCGCGACCGCACCCGCCACCGAAGTCCTCCCGTGGATGGAGGGCATCACCGCGGATTTCCCCGACCTCGAGGAAGCCCGCAACGATGCCCTCTACCTCCGCCTGCTAACAAGCGCCGCCACCAACGACCAGATGCGCGACACCTTGAGCGATTTGCTCGGCCGCAAACCGAGCTTGCTCGCCTATCGCACCACCGCCGTGCTCTACGAGCTGCGACGTGGGAACGCCGCCGGCGCAGTGAAGCTCTATGCCGGTTGGAAGATCGACTGGACCACGGCGGCCGACCGCTTCAAGGCCATAAAAGTCGCGGCCCTCACGGCAGCCGGACAAAAGAGTGAAGCGGCAGAGCTTCTCGCCACGATCAATCGCCGTGCGCTGCGGCCGGAAGAAGTCGCGCTGCTCGACCCAAAATAAACTACCGCGGCGTCTGCCAGTGCCGAGCAGCCTGTTGGAAAACCTCTGTGGCCTCGGTGGATGGCGTCGCTCCGCGCGCCATGCCAAACTCTGGCCGCAGGCCCATCTTTCAGAGTGGCGTTGCGCGCGAAGCGAATCGTGGCGCGCGGAGCGACGCTATCCACCGAGGATGCGTTTTTCAACAGGCTGCTAAAGAGTCGGTACCCACGATTTCTTCCTCTTAAT
>JANNXQ010000099.1:0-125256 GCA_031409655.1 Chthoniobacteraceae bacterium
GGCCGCCATCTGCCCCTCCCCTTCCCCCATGCCCCTGCTTTAATTCTCCCTGTGCCCATAAAAACCCCCCAACGGGTTGGGGCCCCCCCGCCCCCCTAAAAAAAAGGGGGGGCGCCGCCGCCCCAACTCCTTGGCTAACGCCCGCATGTCCACTCCTGCGCCACCCGCTGCCGAGGTCCCCGCGCGGTTTCAGGTCTCGCGCTCGACGCTCGCATTCGACCGCTTCATGACGTGGTTCATCAAGCTCGGCGGCGTGATGGTGATCACGGCCGTCGCGGGCATCTTCGTTTTCATCCTCTCGCAGATCCTGCCGCTCTTCCGCGGTGCGGAGGTGGTGGAGGAAAAGAACGTCGCGGTGGAGGCGAAGAGCTACCAGCTCCTCGGCGTGGATGAATGGTCGGAGCTGCCCGTGCTCATCGAGCCGAAGGGCACGCTGATCTTTATCGACACGAAGGGCGCGCGACCGCCGCAGGTCGTCGTGCCGGAGTTTGCGGAGCAGCGCGAGATCACCGCGCTGACCTATCGGCAGCAGGGGCAAAAGGTGATCGTCGGCACCGCGGACGGGCGCTTTGCCGTGGTGAATCTGAACTACTCGATGACCTTTGTGGACGGGCATCAGGAAGTCGTCCAGGCGGTGAAGGCGGATCCCTTTTACGCGATCGCTCCGGAAGGCGCGAAGGTGCTCGAGATTGCCTACGGCGACTCCGGCGACACGAAGCTCGCCGCGGTCATCTGCGAAGTCGGCGGACAGATCGAAGTCCACGCCGCGACGCTCACCGAGAAGCGCACGCTGATGGGCAAAGGCAGCATCCAGGTCGGAGGAAAATTCAATCTGACGCGCAAGCTGCGCGGCAAACCGACGCACGTGCGCGTGACCTCGAATGCCGACGGCGTGCTCATCGCGACCGACGCTGGCGAGATCGATTACTTCTTCCGCGTCGGCGACGAGATCGCGGTGCGGCAGACGATCAAGCCCTTCGCCGATCGCGCCGAGCGGCGTATCGCGGAGATGGATTTCATCCTCGGCGACGTCTCGCTCGTCGTGACGAATGCCGCCGGCGAGAACCGCGTGTACAGCCTCTTCGTACCGAAGGACGGCGACCAGCGTGTGTGGAGCCTGACGAAAACTTTCGGCACGCTGCCCGCCGCGCCCACTTTCTTTGCGAGCAGCCTGCGCAACAAATCCTTCCTCATCGGCAGCGGAAAATTTGCGTCATTGCGCTACAGCACCACCGAGACGGTGCGCTGGGAAGCGACGCTGCCGTTTGATGTTTCGCGCGCCGTCATCGCTGGCAAACACGACCGCATCCTTTTCCTCGATACTGCCGGAAAACTGCACCTCCACCGGCTCAATGATCCGCACCCCGAGGCGAGCCTGAAGGCGCTCTTCGGCAAGCTCTGGTATGAAGGCGCGAGCGAGCCGAAGTACGAGTGGCAATCCACCGGCGGCACCGACGACTTCGAGCCGAAGCTCTCGCTCGTCCCGCTGATCATCGGCACCTTCAAGGGCACCTTCTACGCGCTCCTCTTCGCCTTACCGATAGCCCTCCTCGCCGCGCTCTACACAGCGCTTTTTCTCGAGCCGAAATTTAAACGCGTGGTGAAGCCGGTGATGGAGATCATGGCCTCGCTGCCGTCCGTGGTGCTCGGCTTCCTCGCCGCGCTCTGGCTGGCGCCGATGCTGGAAACGCGGGTGCCTTCGGTGCTCACGATGGGCGTGCTCATCCCCACCGCCGCGCTGCTCTTCGGCTGGCTCTGGGCGGGACAGCGCTACGAAATCCGCCGCCGCATCCGGCCCGGCTACGAGCTCTTCGTCTTCGTCCCGATCCTCCTCCTCGTCGGCTGGCTCGGCTGGCAACTCGGCCCGGTCGCCGAGCGCATCTTCTTCACCGTCACCGATCCCACGACCGGCGCGAAGATCGCCGACTTCCGCCAGTGGTGGCCGCACGTCACCGGCGCCGATTACCAGCAGCGCAACTCGCTCGTCGTCGGCTTCATCATGGGCTTCGCGGTCATCCCGATCATCTTCACGATCACCGAGGACGCGCTCTCAAATGTCCCGCCCGCGCTGATCAGTGGCTCCGCGGCGCTCGGCGCGAGCCGCTGGCAGACGGCAATGTACGTCGTGCTGCCGACCGCGTCGGCGGGTATTTTCTCCGCCGTGATGATCGGCCTCGGTCGCGCCATCGGAGAGACGATGATCGTCGTCATGGCCACGGGCAATACGCCCATCATGGACATGAACATCTTCTCCGGGATGCGCACGCTCTCCGCGAATATTGCCGTAGAACTCCCCGAAGCCCCGCATCACGGCACCCTCTACCGCACCCTTTTCCTCGGCGCGATGATGCTCTTCATCATGACCTTCGTGGTGAACACCGCCGCCGAAATCATGCGCCAGCGCCTGCGCGAGCGTTACAAGACCGTCTGACCCATGGGCGCACCTCCTTCACGTCCCATCGTCCGCACCAAGGGCGAGCAGTACGTCTGGATGACCTCCATGGGCCTCGCGATCGGCCTGCTCATGGTCGTGTATCTCCTGTGGCTCATCGTCTCGCAGGGCGTCGCCGTTTTCTGGCCGTCGAATGTGCCCCAGATCACGCTCAAGGCGGGCGTGAAAAACGGGATCAACGATTCGTCGATCACCGGCGGCGAAATCGTGAAGAAGCAACTACGCTCCGGCGACAGTGGTGAAGAGTGGCAGCTCTTCGTGGCCAATCGCGATGCCTATGGGCTGAGTTTCAAATACGTGAACGCGGCGGACGTCGAGCGCGTGGAGTTCCCGCCGGAGGTCATGGTCATCGAGCGGATCGAATACGGCGACGCCATCGGCTTCCCGTCATTTTTCGAGATGAAAGGCGGCGAAAAAACCGCGGCGAATGATCCGAAGTTTTCCGAACGTCTCGCGGCTTCGGTCCGCGAGGCAGATGCGCGCCGACGCACCATTCAGAAGATCGAGAAGGGCCAGATCGGCGACATCAGCGCCGAGATGCAAAAGCTGAAGCTCCGCAAAGCGAACGCCGAAAAGAACGGCCAGACCGGCATGATCCCCGCGCTCGATGAACGCACCGCCGCCCTCCAATCCGAATACGAAGCGCTCGCCGCCCAAGCCTCCGAACTCCGCGCGCAGCAGGCAAACGCCACCTTTGGCTACCGGCTGCTCACCGGCGAAGAACGCACCATCCCCGCTGGCCAGATCGTCCACTACTACCGCCCAAATGCGCTCGGTCTCGGGGCCAAGCTCAGCCTCTTCGCGCATAACTTCTGGGTCTTCCTGAGCGAAGAACCGCGCGAGGCGAATACCGAGGGCGGCATCTTCCCCGCGATCTTCGGCACCTTCGTCATGACGCTCCTGATGAGCGTCGCGGTAATGCCCTTTGGCATCGTCGCCGCGATCTACCTGCGGGAATATGCGCGCCAGGGATTCTTCGTCCGCGCGGTGCGCATCGCGGTGAACAATCTCGCCGGTGTGCCCTCCATCGTCTTCGGCGTCTTCGGCCTTGGGTTCTTCGTCTATTTCGTCGGCGGCACCATCGACAAAGTCTTCTTCAGCGACACCCTGCCCACGCCCACTTTCGGCACCGGCGGCATCCTCTGGGCCGCGCTCACCCTCGCGCTGATGACCGTGCCCGTGATCATCGTCGCGACCGAAGAAGCGCTCGCCGCCGTCCCGCGGGGCGCCCGCGAAGCTTCGCTCGCGTGTGGCGCGTCGAAGTGGCAGACGATCCAGAACATCGTGCTGCCCGCGAGTTCGTCCGGCATCCTCACCGGCCTCATCCTCGCCATGGCGCGCGGCGCGGGGGAAGTCGCGCCGCTGATGCTCGTCGGCGTCGTGAAACTCGCGCCGAGTCTGCCGCTCGATCTCACCTTCCCCTTCTTCCATCTCGATCGGAAGTTCATGCATCTCGGCTTCCACATCTACGACCTCGGCTTCCAATCGCCCGACTCCGAAGCCGCCAAACCGATGGTCTTTGCGACCACGCTCTTTCTCATCCTCCTCGTCGTCGTCCTCAATCTCTCCGCCATCCTCCTCCGCGAACGTCTGCGCCGTAAATATGCGACGGGGGCGTTTTGAAACGCCTGCCGAAGGCCTGCGCACCGGTTCCAGTATGAAAACAACATCGAACATCCAACGTCGAACACCGAACGTCGAACAGGTCGCGTTTCGTTCGATGTTCGACGTTCGACGTTCGACGTTCGACGTTCGACGTTCGACGTTCGATGTTTCCGCCCACGCCTGAGCACTGCGCGCTTGCTCCTCCCCATCCATCGCCACCAACCTCCATGCCCACCATGACCGACCCCGCCAGCCGCGAACCCACGCGCGTCACGTCATCCGCCGCCCTCATGGAAACCCGCACCGAGCCCGCGCCGAATCCCGCCTTCATCCAGGTGAAGGAGTACGACTTCTTCTACGGGAAGTCGCAGGCGCTGCATGGGATCAATATGTGCATCCCCGAGCGCCAGGTCACCGCGTTGATCGGCCCCTCGGGTTGCGGCAAAAGCACCCTGCTCCGCAATTTCAACCGCATGAACGACCTCATCGACGGCGTCCGCCACACCGGCGACATCGTGGTGAATGGGCAGAGCCTCTATGATCCCGACCTCGAAGTCATCGCCCTGCGCAAACGCATCGGCATGGTCTTCCAGAAGTCGAACCCCTTCCCGAAATCCATCTACGAAAATGTCGTCTATGCCCTGCGGATGGCCGGCCAGACGGATCGGCGCGCCCTCGACGAAGTCGCCGAGCAGAGCCTCCGCGGTGCCGCCCTCTGGGATGAAGTGAAAGATCGCCTGCACGCCAGTGCGCTCGGCCTTTCCGGCGGCCAGCAGCAGCGTCTGTGCATCGCGCGCGCCATCGCCAATCGCCCCGAAATCCTGCTCATGGACGAGCCCTGCTCCGCGCTCGATCCCATCGCCACGGGCAAGGTCGAGGAACTCATCCACGGACTGAAAAAGGAATTCACCATCGTCATTGTCACCCACAATATGCAGCAAGCCGGACGCTGCTCCGACCTGACCGCCTTCTTCTATCTCGGCAAGCTGATCGAGTTCGACAAAACCGGGAAAATCTTCACCAATCCCGCGCAAAAACAGACGGAAGAGTATATTACGGGACGCTTCGGCTAAAACCGGAGCAGAGGAGTCAGGGAGCAGGAGTCAGCCTCCTGTGGCCCGCTTCCTGATTCCCAACCTCCGACTCCTGACCCCTACTTTCAAAATGAGCCAATTCTGGGAACAACAACTCAACGAAATCCGCGAAACCCTGCTCCTCATGAGCAGCCTCACCGAACGCAATCTCGGCCTCGCCATGCGCGCGCTCGTCGAGCGCGATGACAAGCTCGCCGACACTGCGGAGGCCGAGGACTCGCAGATCGACGACCTCGAAATCCAGGTCGATGAAAAGGTCGTCGCCTACATGGCCACGCACGGCCCGATCGCCAAGGACTGCCGCCTGATGCTTACCGCGTCGAAGATTTCCAACAACCTCGAACGCATCGCCGACCAGGCCACGAAGATCGCCCGCCGCGCCCGCGATCTAAACACCGAGCCGCTGCTCAAACCCCTCATCGACATCCCGATGATGGCTGACATCGCGCAGGAGATGTTGCGCGATTCGATCACCGCCTTCGTCGATCAAAACGTGGACCTCGCCATCGAGATCATCGGCCGCGACAAGTCCGTGGACAGCATCAACAAGCAGACCCACCGGGAACTCACCGAGCAGATGATTGCCGATCCAAAGTCGATCACCCGGGCGTTGCATCTGATGACCGTGGCCAAAGCCATCGAACGCGTCGCCGACCACTGCACCAACATTGCCGAGGAAGTCTTCTATTTGTACAAAGCGCGGGACATCCGCCACGACCACACGCTGAAGGGGCCAGCCGCAGCTTAACGGCAGTTGCGGGCGTATACTTGATCGCGACGCCGGTCGCCGCCATCATCCACGCCCTTTTCCAAATGCCCCACGATCCTGCCCTGCTCCGTTCGCTCGCCGAGAAAGTCGGCACTCCCTACTGGCTCTATGATGCCCGCGTGATCCGGCAGCGGATCGGCGATGTGCAGTTCATGTGCGACTCGCCCGGAGTGCAGGCGCGCTTTGCCATGAAGGCCTGCCCAGCGACGAAAGTGCTGCGTGAGATGAAGGCGGCGGGCATCTGGATCGACGCGGTCTCGGGCAATGAAGTGCTGCGCGCGCTGCACGCCGGACATCCGGCGGGGAACAATCCGCCAGTCATCGCGCTGACCTGCGATGTCTTCCGCGACAATGCGATGGCCGTGGTGCAGGAGCACGGCATCCTGCCAAATATCGGCTCGCCGGGGCAGATCGCGGACCTGGTGCGCGCCGGGTATCGCGGGCCGATCTCGATCCGGGTGAATCCCGGCTTTGGCCACGGCCACGTGAACTCGTGCGACACCGGCGGGCCGAGCTCGAAGCACGGCGTCTGGCTCGACGACCTGCTGACAACGAAGACCGCGGCGGACGAAGCCGGCTTGGAGATCACGATGCTGCACGCGCACATCGGCAGCGGTCCGCAGTTTCAGGAGCTGCACGACAATCTCACCCGCCTCGCCGCAGAGTTCGTGGGTTTGCTGAAAAAGTTTCCGAAGCTCACGGCCGTGAGTCTCGGCGGCGGCATCCCGCATAACTACCGCGAGCACGGTGCACAGATCCCCGTCGAACCTTTGCGCGATCTTTTCCAGAGCTGCCACCAGCGCCTCGCCGCGGCGGCGCGTCGCGACCTGCGGCTCGAGATCGAGCCCGGTCGCTACTACGTCGCGCCGGGTTGCACGCTCGTCGCCCGCGTCACCGATGTGAAGCGCACCCAGGCGAACGCCAAGGGCAGCGGCGCGACTTTCGCGATGATCGACGCTGGCTTCGTCGATCTCGTCCGCCCCGCGATGTACGGCAGCTACCACGCGATCGACATCGTGGGCCGCGATGATGATGACCCGAATACCCCGCGCGAGCCCATCGTCGTGGCTGGTCCGCTCTGCGAAAGCGGCGACATCTTCACCCGCGACGATCGCGAACTGCTCGCCCCGCGCCAGCTCCCGCGCCCCATCCCCGGCGACCTCCTCACCCTGCGCGATGCCGGTGCCTACGGCTACGCGATGTCGAGCAACTACAATTCGATCGGGAAGGCTCCGCAGCTCTGGCTGGAAGAGGATGGCAGTATTGAAATGATCTCCCGCCGCGAATCCGTAGAGGATATCCTCAAGGCCGAGACGAGCGAACGGCTCGCGTAAAGCCGGATCAGGAGGTGTGGCGCTTCAGGCCGACGACCCCGAGCGGGGGCAGACGGAGGTAAAGCGAGTGGGACTTACCCTGCCACGGGGTTTCCTCGGCGTGGACGCCGCCGAAGTTACCCACGTTTGAGCCGCCGTAGGTCTGGGCGTCAGTATTCAGCACTTCCTCGTACCAGCCGCCGCCATTGACGCCGATGCGGTAGGCTTCGCGCGGGACGGGGGTGGCGTTGATGATGAAGACGAGGGACTGGCCGGTCACGGATTTGCGCTTGAAGGCGACGACGGAGTTATCCGAGTCGTGGAAGTCGATCCACTCAAAGCCGGCATAAGTGTCGTCCTGATCCCAGAGAGCGGGCTCGGCGCGGTAGAGCCAGTTAAGATGTTGCACGAGGCGGCGCAGGCCGTCGTGTTCCGGTTGCTCGAGCAGGTGCCAGTCGAGCGAGGTGTCGTGATTCCACTCCGACCACTGGCCAAACTCGCCACCCATGAAGAGTAACTTCTTGCCAGGGTGGGCATACATCCACGCGTAGAAGAGTCGGAGGTTGGCAAACTTCTGCCACGCGTCGCCGGGCATCTTGTTGATCAGCGATCCTTTGCCATGGACCACTTCGTCGTGGCTGAGCACGAGGATGAAATGCTCGTGGAAGGCGTAGAGCAGCGAGAAGGTGATGGCTCCCTGATGAAAGCGCCGATAGATCGGGTCCAGCGACATGTAGTCGAGGAAGTCGTGCATCCAACCCATGTTCCACTTAAAGCCAAAGCCAAGGCCGCCGAGGTAAGTGGGCCGTGAGACGCCAGGCCAGGCGGTGCTTTCCTCCGCGATGGTCACGATGCCGGGATGCCGCTCGTAAGCCAGTTCATTGAAACGCTTCAGGAAGTAAATGGCTTCAAGGTTTTCCCGGCCGCCGTGGACGTTCGGAATCCATTCGCCGGGCTGGCGCGAGTAATCGAGATAAAGCATCGAGGCGACGGCGTCCACGCGCAGGCCGTCGATATGATATTGGTCGAGCCAGAAGAGGCCATTCGCGATCAGGAAATTGCGGACCTCATTTCGGCCGTAGTTAAAGATGAGCGTGCCCCAGTCCATGTGCTCACCGAGGCGCGGGTCGGCGTGTTCGTAGAGGTCGGTGCCGTCGAATTCCGCGAGGCCATGCTGATCCTTGGGGAAGTGGCCAGGCACCCAGTCGAGGATGACGCCGATCCCACGCTGGTGGGCGCGGTCGATAAGATGGCGCAGCTCGTCCGGATTTCCCCAGCGACTCGTGGGGGCAAAGTAACCGGTCACTTGATAACCCCAGGAGCCTTCGAAAGGATGCTCGACGAAGGGCATCATCTCGATGTGGGTGTAACCCATCTCACAAACGTATTCGATGAGTTGGTCGGCAAGTTCCAGGTAACTCAGGGAGCGATTGCCTTCCTCCACTTTCCGCCGCCAGGAGCCGAGATGCACTTCATAGATGGACATGGGCGCGCGCTGCGTCTCGACGGCTTTGCGTTTCTCCATCCACTCGGCGTCACTCCATTGGTAGCGGTGGAGGTCGAAGACCAGCGAAGCGGTGCTGAGGCCGTTTTGGCCGAAGAAAGCAAAAGGATCGCTCTTCAAAACGATCGCGCCATGGGCTTGCTTGATCTCGAATTTGTAGTGGGTGCCTTCATTCACGCCGGGCAGGAAAATTTCCCAAACGCCGCACCCGAGTAACTTGCGCATCGGATGCCGGCGCCCATCCCAGCCATTGAAATCACCGACGACCGAGACGCGCTGGGCATTCGGCGCCCAGACGTGGAAGCAGGTGCCAGGAGCACCATCGACCTCCATGAGGTGCGCGCCGAGTTTGTCGTAGAGCTGCCAGTGCTGGCCTTCGGCGAAAAGGTGCAGGTCGAGCTGCCCGAGGATGACGCCAAAGGAGAAGGGATCGCGCTCCGTCCATTCGTGGCCGTCATGGCCGGTGAATCGCAACGTGTAGCGGAAGCGCTCCGGCGCGCCTTCGAGGATCGCTTCGAAGAAACCGTCCGGATGAACCTGCACGGCTGGGAAGATCGCGCCCGGATTGTCGAGACCCTGGACGGTCACCGCGCGCGCCTCGGGCCGGAGCACCCGGACCACGAGATGCTCCCCGGCCTGGTGCATCCCGAGGATCGCAAAGGGATCGCCGTGCGACGCTCCGAGCATGGCGCTGAGCGCGCCGGCGTCGATGGTCGGGACGGAGATGGTGGAGATTTTCATCAGAGAGCCAGTGTCCGCGGCAGCGCGAATGCGGGAAAGCACCAAATCCAAACCGTCCAGCGCTGGGGAAGCTCCTGCCGCGGCGGCGACCGTCTGGCCTTGCGCGCGGATTGCCTGGGCTTGCTCGCGGGGGATTCGGCCATTGCGCCACCCGGCCCTTTTGAGACTGATGCGCAATAATGCCTGACGCCCGCTGCCCACCCAGCCAGAGTGCGCTGGCCATGTCCTCGCTCCCGACCACCGCCGTTTCCTTTGCCGAAGCGGCGATCTGGGCCGCGGTGCCGGGCGTGTGGCAGCCGCTCTACGGCGGCTTTGCCTCGTTCGGCGTGTCGGTGGAGTGGCACGATCTCCAGCCCGCGCGCGACGTCGATTGGGGGCGCAGTTTTCATCCGGGCAGTTTGGAAATCTGCCTGAACTTTTCCGGTTGGGCGCACTTTGCCGATGGGCTTGCGGAGCGCGAGTTGCCGCCGGGACACCTCGGCATCTACACGGCGCAAGCGGACGGACCGCGGGCGGTGCGGCGGTCGGGGTCGCTCCATCGTTTCCTCACCCTGGAGATCACGCCGGACTTCCTGCGCTCGCAGTGCGCGGGGCAGCTCGATCTACTGAAGCCGCCGCTGCGCCGCTTTGTGCGCGATGGCCATTCGTGGCCGCCTTTTCTCGAAATCGCGCCGCTCGGCACCTCACTACTGGCCTTGCGCGCGGACTTCGTGGAGCCACCGGTGCCGCAGGCGGCGCGCGCTGCATGGTATCGGGCGAAGGTGCTCGAGGTGCTCGCGCAGACGGTCTTTCGCGCGGATGAACCGGGCGAATTTTTCTGCGCAAAACATCAGCGGCAGAATCGCGAGCGGGTCGATCGCGCGCGTTATCTTCTGGAGCGCGATCTGGAGAATCCGCCGTCGCTCGAGATGCTCGCGCAGGATGTCGAGTGCAGCACCTTTCACCTCAGCCGCATCTTCACGGACGAGACGGGGATGAGCATCCCGAAGTTTCTGCGCACGCGGCGCATCGAGAAAGCGGCGGAGTTTCTGCGCCAGGGAAAGATGAACGTGACCGAGGCCGCTTTCGCCGTGGGCTACGCGAGTCTCAGCGCGTTCAATCGCGCCTTCGTCGAGCAGATGGGCTGCTGCCCGGGGCTTTATCCGCGGGTGAAGATCGCGGGGCGCGCTGCGGGGAAATAGCGGCGCGCAATTCCGGGCGCATCGGGCGCAAGGCGGCGGAAGCGGCGGGCGCGCTCACCAGTCAAGGTGCGCGGCGTCATGCACTACACCAACTTCTCTTCCCGCTCGCGCATCCCACGACCCGCGGGAGTGGCGCGTCCACGGTCTTCTCGATCGAGACCGACAAGCGCGGAACGCAAGACTGTCCTGCCCGGGAAAAAATGCGCGTTCTCGCTCATCGAGCTGCTCGTCGTCGTCGCGATCATCGGCATCCTCGCCGCGATCCTCGTCCCGGTTGCGGGCCGGATGGCGCGGAAGGCTGGCAGCATCAAGGAAGTGAACGCGGGCCGGCAGATCATGATGGCCTACGCCGCTTACGCGACCAACAACAACGGCGAGTTGCTCAAAGGTTACGACAAGAACGCGAGCGAAGTGGCCATGCCGGATGGCACCAGCGTCTCCGGCATCATGTGCGCGCGCTATCCGTGGCGGCTCGCGCCTTACATCGGCACGGCGATGGACGACATCTTCCTGATCAATGAGACGCGCAAAAAGACCGACGCGCTGCGGCACGATTCGCCGGACTATCAGTATCTCGCGAGCCTCTACCCCGCCCTCGGCATCAATGGTTACTGCGTCGGGGGCTACGACGATGGCTCGGGCAGCGGCACGTTTTCGTCCGACGTGGTCACGCGGCTCGCCGGAGCTTCGCGTTCCTCGCGGCTCATCGTCTTTTCCTCGGCGCGCTCCACCGACTCCTCGAGCGGGGGTAAAAATGCCGCGACTCCCGGCTTCCACATAGTCTCGCCGCCGATCCTCTGGCGCACGAAATGGACGCCGCGTTTTGATCCGAAAAAGCCGGCGTCGAGCTACGGCAATGTGGATCTGCGCTGGGACGGGAAAGCGGTCTGCGCCTTCCTCGATGGGCACGTCGAGATGCTTGGCGAGCCAGAGGTCGCGGACATGCGCCGGTGGTCGAACACCGCCGCCGAGACCGACAACCCGACCTTCGCCGTGCCGCGCTGACTTCTATGAAAAGCAACCTCCTCCTCCTTCTGGCAGCCAGTCTCGCCAGCGCCGCGCACCTCCATGCGCAGACCTTCTTCACCGCGACGCCGCGCTATCTCACGCCTTCGTGGCGGGGCACGGCGGGCACGGAGTTTTCCCATTGGGACGTGCTCTACTCGTCCTACGGCGATCCGCTCACGCCCGGCGACGGCTTGAACTATCCCGACTTCGCCGCGCCCAATGGCACCGGCGATTTCGCCAGCGCCACGCCCGGCGCGATCGTCCCGGCCAATGCCAGCCCCGGCGATCCCTTCGCCTTCTGGCACACCGCGAATCCCACGCTGCGCCAGACGGGCACGAGTTCCGGCTTCATCGTCGGTCCCGGCACGGCCGGCAATCTCTACAGCTTCGCCGCGGCCACCCGTTACGAGATTGCCGACGCCACGCCTTTCACCGCGGGCACCGTCGTCCTCCAGTGGCAGGCCGACGGGCAGCTCCTCGACTTCTCGACGCTCAAGCTCGTCGCGGGCGGCAACGAGTACGCGCCCACGAATTTCGTCACGGAATACAAATCGAGCGGCTCGTCCTTTGGCGGCGTGACCAATCGCGCCGCAGCGCAGTGGGATCTCACCGGGCTCGGCATCACCGGCTACACGCTGAAGATCGACGCGAACGGCAGCAGCAACAGCTTCCAGGAAGCGCGGCTCGACACCGCGCCCACCTATGTCGAGGCCGTGCCGAGTGCGCGTGCCCGCAGTGCGGCGAGCGGCCTCTGGAGTGAAAGCGCGAGTTGGGCGCCCGCGCTCGCGCCTTCCATCGGCGGCAATATCGCGATCACCACCGGCAGCGCGCTGACGATCGACGGCGGGGTGCGCGAGATCGGCGAACTGCAACTCAGCGCGACCGGGAGCTACACCTTCGGCGCGAGTGGTGGCGGGGTTTTGAAAATCAACAGCGGCATCACTGCGACGCCGTCGAGCGCGACGACCTACGCCTTCAACACGCCAGTGCAATTCGGCAGCTACAACCTCACGATGCTGAACGCGCAGACGACCGTCGCGTTTCAGGGCGGGGTCAGCGGCTCGGCGGGGATGTTCGTCGGCGGGGCAGGGCGCGTGATCTTCGAGGGCGCGAATACTTTCACCGGTCCGCTCTCCGTGGATGCCGACGCGACGGTGCTCGTGCATGGTTCGCTGAGCGGCAGCGGCGCGGTCACGCTGCTCGGTGGCACGCTGGGCGGCACGGGGACGATCAATCGTCCGCTCACCCTTGACGGTGGCGACACTCTCGCGCCCGGGGCCAGCGTCGGCACGCTCACCACCGGCGCGCAGACTTGGGCCGCGGGCGGCAGGCTCGCGCTGGAGTTGCAAAACCCCAACGGCGTCGCCGGCACCGGCTGGGATTTGGTGAATATCAACGGCGCGCTTTCCATCACCGCGGACAGCGCCGGGCGCTTCACCCTCGCGCTTAGCACGCTGACTACTGGCGGCGTTCCGGGCGCGCTCGGTGGCTTCGATAGCGCGAATCCCTACGTCTGGAAATTCGCCGCGAGCAGTGGCGCGGGCGCGGCCATCAATAGCTTTGCCCCCACGGATTTTCTGATCGCCGCGAGCGGCTTCCAGAATGCACTCGGCGGCGGCAGCTTCAGCGTCACGCGCACGGGCAACGATCTCGCGTTGCAATTCACCCCCGTGCCCGAGCCGCAGACTGGCGTGCTCGCCATCCTCGGTCTCGCGGCCTTTGCCGTGTGGCGCAATCGCACTGTGATCGCCGGTCACGATGTCCGCGACTGAACCGTGAGCGTATCCTCTTCCATGCACCGCCTCCTCTTCGTCCTCGCCGCCACGCTCGCGCTCACCGCGCGGGCCGAACTCCCGCCGCTCCCGCAACCCGCGACCAGCTTCGGCGCCGCCATCTCCGGCGAATGGCTCTACGCCTACGGCGGCAACACCGGCAAGGCGCACGAATTCAATCGCGAGTGCGTGAAGGGCGACTTCTTCCGGCTAAGGCTGCCCGACGGTGCGGCGTGGGAAAAACTGCCCGGCGGCACCGCGCTCCTGAGCGTCTCGCTCGTCGCGTATGAGGGGAAAATCATCCGCATCGGCGGGATGAATGCGCGCAATGAAAAGGGCGCGAAGAACGATCTGCATTCGACGGATGAAGTCGTGCAGTTCGATCCCGCCACGCAGCAGTGGACCGCGCTCCCTGCGCTGCCCGAGCCGCGCTCGAGTCACGATGCGGTGCTCGTCGGCGATACGCTCTACGTCGGCGGCGGCTGGAAACTCGCGGGCGACGATGGCGAAGGCGTCCACGCTGCCTGGCAGCAGACTCTGCTCGCGCTCGATCTGCGCGCGCTGGAGCGTGGTTGGCGCTCCGTCGCGCAGACCTTCCAGCGTCGCGCGCTCGCCGCCGTCGCCGGTGGGGGAAAGCTGTGGTTTCTCGGTGGCATGGATGGCGAGGATGAGCCGTCGCGCGCGGTGGATTGGTACGAGCCGGCGACGGGAGCGTGGGGCAAAGGGCCGGACCTGCCCGATGGCTCGATGGCCGGCTTCGGCATCGCGGGTTGCGCGGCGGGCGGGCGCATCCTCGCGAGTCCGCTCTCGGGAAAAATCTCCGCGCTCAGCGCCAACGGTTCGCAGTGGGAGGAGATCGCGAAGCTCACCCCCGCGCGCTTTTTCCATCGCCTGCTCCCGCTCGCCGATGGCCGCGTGCTCGCCGTCGGCGGCTCGAATCGCCAGGGCCACGTGCAGACGCTCGAACTCGTCTCGCTCGACGCGAAGACTGCGCTGCTCCCCATCTCCAGCGGCACCGAACCAGCGCCGATCGCAGCCGCGAAACCACCGAGCGAGCCCAACACCGGCGCGCCGTGGCCGCAGTGGCGCGGGCCGAATCGCGACGGCATCTCGACGGAAGCCGGGTGGCGCAAAGACTGGCCCGCAGAAGGACCGAAGGTCCTGTGGCGGGCGCAGGTGGGAGTCGGGATGAGTAGCAGCGTCGTCGCGGATGGCCGCCTCATCACGCAAGGCAACGATGGCGCGGGAAACGATCACGTCGTCGCGCTCGACGCCGCGACGGGCGCGGAACTGTGGCGCTTCACCCTCCCGTGCAAGACCGACTCCCACGAAATGCCGATCGTCCCGAGCGGCCCCGGGGCCACGCCCACCGTCACCGCGGGCCACGTCTTTGCGCTCAGTCGCGAGGGCGATCTGCTCTGCCTCGACGTGAACAATGGCCAGCCCGCGTGGCGGAAAAATCTCGTCACCGATCTCGGCGGCAAACGCCCCGTTTATGGCTACGCGCAGAGTCCGCTGATCAGCGGTGGGCGGCTCTTCCTCGATCTCGGCGGCGCGAAAGATTCCACCGCCGCACTCGATGCCGCGACCGGCGAAGTGCAGTGGCACGCCGGCAGCGGCGAGGCGGGCTACAGCGCCGCGCGCATTTTCGAACGCGATGGGCAGCGGCTCGTCGCGATGTTCAAAGGCGAAGCACTCGATGTCTTCGATCCCGCCGATGGCCGCGTGCTCTGGTCGCACCGCATCACCGGGCGCGATTTCACGAACGCCGCGACGCCCGCCTTCGTCGGACACCGTGTGCTCGTGACGAATACCAGCGTCGAGATGGCCACCCTGCTCGATTGGGACGCCGGAGCCGCGCCGAATGTCCGCCCATCGTGGACGCACAAACAGTTCGCGCTCCTCTTCAACAGCGCCATCGCACACGACGGCTGCCTCTTCGGCTTCAACGAAAAGCGCCGCGGCCATCACGAGTTCACCTGCGTGGATGCGCAGACCGGCGAGACCCGCTGGGTCAGCGACGCCGTCCCCACGAGCACCTTCATCTTTGCCGATGGCCACTGGATTTTCCTGACCCGCGAAGGCGAAGTGCTCCTCGCGCCCGCGACGGCGCGCGAACTGAAACCCACCGCACGTTTCAAAGCCCTGGAAGGAAAATGCTACGCCACGCCGACGCTCGCCGCCGGCCGCCTCTCCGTCCGCGACAATACCGGCACCCTCGCCGTTTTCGATCTGCGACCAAGCTCGACGGCCCCATGAACGCCACCTCGGACACGCCGGTCGTGGCCATCTCGGTGACGCGCGAGATCCTGGAATATCGCATCGGCGCGGAGACCCGGCTCGTCGTGAACAGCGCAGAATGTTTCCCGCAGGTCATCAAGCAGGCGCTGGCGGATAGCCCGGCCGCGACCTTCCTCGTGGAAGCTGTCGGTGGCTGGGAGACGGGCGTCGTCCGGGCGCTCCAGATGGCGCGCCTGCCTGTGGCCGTGGTCGAGAGCGGCGAGATCCAGCGGTACTTCGGGCTCGCGGAGCCGGAGAATGTGGACGCCGCGGTCGTGAGTCTTTACGCCCGGGCGATGTGGGAGACGCTCGGCCCGGCTGAGCGCGTCGAGCGTGTCGTCTCTGGCTACGCGGGGCGTCCACTGGTGAAGGGAAATTGGTGGACGCGCCTCTTTGGCCAGATGCGCTCCTCGCGACAGCGCCCGGCCGCCCGGTTGGAAGCACGTTTCCCCGCTCAATCCGGATAGGGAGCATTGGCCACCACTGGCGACCCCGCCGCCAATGATGATGGCGTCCGGGTTCACCAGCCAGACGGGATTGGCCAGCGCGCTGCCAATTTCCTCGGTCGCGTGGCGCGTGAGTCGGATTATTCGATGATCCTTTTCCTCGCGGGATTTCGCATGAGCAGGTGAAATGGAAACGCCGATGCCTCCCCCGACGCCACCACCTCGCCGTCCATCCGGCCCCCCGAAACCGCCCGAGCGACCGCAGCGGGTGGGGGTGCGCGCGGAGGCGACTTTCAACTCCGCGCTGGAGCGGCCGGTGGCAGAGCGTGAGGCGTTCATCGCGGAGGCTTGCGGTGCGGAAGCGGAGATGCACGCCGAAGTCTGCGCTCTGCTTGCGGCGCATGAGGCCGCGGGGGATTTCCTGAAAACGGACACTCCGCTTTCGCCCGAAGCCGAGGAGCAGATGGCGCGGCTCAAGCCCGAGGAGGCGGGCGAGACGATCGGGCCTTACAAATTGCGCGAGCAGATCGGCGAGGGTGGCTTTGGCACGGTGTGGGTGGCGGATCAGGAGCGGCCGGTGCGGCGGCGCGTGGCGCTGAAGATCATCAAGATGGGGATGGACACGAAGGAGGTGATCGCGCGCTTCGAACAGGAGAGGCAGGCGCTGGCGATGATGGATCACCCGAACATCGCGAAGATCCTCGACGCGGGCGTGACCCAGTGGGGGCGGCCGTTCTTCGTCATGGAGCTCGTGCGCGGGGTGAAGATCACGGAATACTGCGACGAGCAGCAGCTCTCGACGCGGGAGCGTGTCGAGCTGTTCATCACCGTTTGCCAGGCGGTGCAGCACGCGCACCAGAAAGGGATCATCCATCGCGACCTCAAGCCGTCGAACATCCTCGTGACGATCAACGACGGGAAGGCGGTGCCGAAGGTGATTGATTTCGGCGTGGCCAAGGCGACGCAGGGGCGGCTTACCGACGCGACGGTCTATACGCAGTTCCAGCAGATGATCGGCACGCCGCTCTACATGTCGCCCGAGCAGGCGGAGCTGACCTCGCTCGATATCGACACGCGCAGCGACATCTACTCGCTCGGCGTGCTGCTTTACGAATTGCTCACCGGCCACACGCCGATCGAGCAGGACACGCTCGCGCGCGTCGGCCTGGATGAAATCCGGCGCCTCATCCGCGAGGTGGACCCGCCGCGGCCTTCGATGCGAATGAAGACGCTCGCCGGCAACGAACTCACCACGCTGGCGCAGCGTCGCCACACTGAACCCGCGAAGCTGCCCGGCACGATGCGCGGCGACATCGATTGGATCGTGATGAAGTGCCTGGAGAAAGATCGCGCGCGCCGCTACGACACGGCGAACGGTCTCGCCCTCGATCTCCAGCGGCACCTTAACAATGAGGTGGTCATCGCGCGTCCGCCGACCACGGCCTACCTGCTCAGCAAACTCGTCCGGCGCAACAAGCTCGCCTTCGCCGCCGGCGCGGCCATCGCGGCGTCGCTCGTCATCGGCATCGCCGCCAGCGTGTGGCAGGCGGTGCGGGCGGAGCGCGAAGCGAAGCGCGCCGTCGCCGCGTTCGACGAACTGCGCGCGAGCGCCCCGGCCTTTGCCGAGCAGGCGCGGGCGCTGGCGACGCGGGAACAGTTCAGCGAGGCCATCGCGAAGCTCGACTACGCGATCAAGCTGCGGCCCGACGTGGCGGAGTATCTGGTGGCGAAAGCCGACCTGCTCCAGGGCGAGCTCAAGCTCGCGGAAGCCGCCGCTGTTTATCGCGAAGCGCTGCGCGTGAAGCCCGGCCTCGCGCGCGCCGAGGCTTCGGCAAAACTCTGCGACGAACTGCTCGCGGCGCCGCCGAACGCCGACGGCAAGCTCACCCGCGAAAACCTCGCCAAGCTGCACCTTGCGATGCAGCGGCAGCAGCGGCCCGCGGCGGAGCTCATGCCCGTGGCGCGACTGCTCGGCGAGGAGAAGAAGCTCCTCGTCGAATACTGGCTCGCGCGGCTCAAGGATCTGCCCGTGTCCGGTGAGCGGCCGCTTAAGGATCGCCTCACCGTGCGCGACGATGGCCGGCTCGCGCTCGATCTCAGCGACACCAAAGTCACCGACCTCTCGCCGCTCGCCGGCGCGCCGCTCGCGGCGCTGGACCTTTCGGAATGCAAAGAGCTGACCGACCTCTCCGCCCTGCGCGGTTTTGTTTTGCTCGAACTGAACGTCCGTGGAACGAGGGTGGCGGACCTCACTCCGCTGCGGGAGATGCACTCGCTGGAGAAGCTGGAGTTGTCCGACAGCAAGGTGGCCGACCTCGCCGCGCTGAGCGCACTGCGGCTGAAAAGCCTCAACTTTCGAAACTGTCCGGTCAGCGACCTGACGCCGATCCGGATGATGCGCCTGGAGGAAATCATTCTGCGCGACACGCGCGTGGCCGACCTCTCGCCGCTCCTTGGCATGCCGATCAAAAGCATCGACCTCGCGTTTGCGCCGGTGCTGGACTTTTCGCCGCTCGCCCAGCTCCCGCTGGAAAAGTGTTACCTCCAGAGCAATCGGATCACCGACCTGGCGGTCCTGCGCGGCCGGCCGCTGAAGGAACTCGTCCTCTGGGGCTGCAACGCGGCGCGCAATTTCGCCGTCCTCGCCGAAATGCATTCGCTCGAACTCCTCCTGCTGCCCTCGCAGTATCGTTCCCTGCCGGAAAAGGATTACGAGGCGATTGGTTCGCTGCGCCGTCTACCAAAACTGCGGCAAATGGGGACGGACTACCTCACTGGCCTGGGCACCGCGGGCAACAATGTGTGGAGAAAGGCAGCGACCGGATCGGCAGACTCCCGCGGCGCCAACTACGTCGCCACGCCTTCGAAAGAGCTCTTCTGGCAGGATTGGGACCGTGAGCAGGCGTTCCTCCCGGCCCTACGCCAGAGCGGATTCAACTTCTCGCTCAGCAAGTATCCCAACGGCTTCTACTCCCTGGACATCCGCAGCCAACCGGTGCGGGACCTCTCCTTCCTCAAAGGCGCGCCACTGAGCGCCCTCTCGCTTTTGAAAACCGAAATCTCCGATCTGACTCCGCTCCGGGGCATGCCGCTCGAATACCTCCACTTGGGATGGAATCCGGTCAGCGATCTCAGTCCGCTGCGCGGCATGCCGCTGGAGCGGGTCTTCCTCACCGACACGAACGTCAGCGATCTCTCCCCGCTCGCCGGGCTGCCGCTCACCGATCTCTACATCGACGGTTGCGTGAAGGTGACCGATGTCGCGCCCCTCGCGGAAATTTCGACCTTGGAGAATCTCGTCTTTCCTCCGCAGGTGAAGAACATCGAGACGCTGCGCAAGCTGCCCAAACTGCGAAGACTGGGCCTGAAAGGCGTCGGCATGCAACCCGTGCTCCCGGACACCACCGCGGCGGAGTTTTGGCGGGAGTTCGACGCCCATGGCTGGATCCGGCGCTTGCGCGACACGGGGGTCAAGGTCAAGGCCTGGGAGCCACTGAAGGACGGCACCTGGAAGGTGGACCTCAGCGACTCCGCGATCCAGGACCTCACCAGCCTGCAGGGGGCTCCGATCAGTGACCTCAATCTCATCGGTACGGCCGTCACGGATCTTGCCCCATTGCGCGGCATGCCCATCGCGGCGCTTCGGCTGCCCAAAACGATCGCCGACCTGAGTCCGCTCGCGGGGATGCCGCTCGAGTATTTACAAGCGGAATGGACTCGCGTGACCGACCTCACGCCCCTTCGCGGAATGCCGCTGACCGACCTGAGGCTCTACTCCTCCACTGAACTCACGGACCTCTCGCCGCTCGCGGGGGTCAAACAGCTCCGCTATCTCGGTCTGCCCCCGAACGCGAAGAACCTGGATATCCTCCGCAACCATCCCAGCCTCAAACGGATCGGCTTCAGTTTTTTGGGAAGCGGCGAGCCCAATAAGACTGCCGCGGAGTTTTGGCGGGAATACGACGCGAAGCGGAAATAGCGCGCGCGCACCTCCACTCACTGCCCATGAGCACCCAGCCGGATCGTGGACCGACGGAGCCCGCACCGTCCAGCAGCCGCTGGGCGCTGGCGATTTTTGCGTCCGGCGAAGAGGGCCGCGAGGCACTGCGCGAACTGGCGGGGAGCTACGATTACTGCGTCTATGCCTGGTGGCGCCGCGCGGGGCGCGAGGCGGAGCCCGCGATGGCCGCGACGATCGCTGCTTTCGATCGTTGGCTGGGCGCGTCGCCGCCGCAGCGCACTGACTCGGGCAGCGAGCGGATGCGCACGTGGCTCGCGGAGCGGCTCGTCGAGCTGAACGAAGAAGACCTGGAGGCGCCGGTCGCGCCGTCGATCGCCCTCGATCCCGCGTGGTCCGAATCGCGTTACGCGGATGAACCGCCCGGCGAGCCGGACGCCATCTTCCAGCGCCGCTGGGCGCTGACGGTGCTGGAATTCACCGTGGCGACGATGCGCGCGGAATATGCCGCGCGCGGGGAGGAGGCGCTCTTTCCCGAGCTGCTGCCCTTCGCCGGTTTCGCTTCGGGTGAAGACGATCGCTACGCGGGCGCGGCGGAACGCACCGGCCGCACGGTCGGCGCGATGCACAAGGAGGTTTACGATTTCCGCCAACGCCAGCGCGAGCTGCTGCTTTATTTTGCCGGCGACACGCTGCTCGATCCCGAGGAGGCGGAGAGCGAGATCACCGCGCTGCTCTGCGCCTGCGATGCTCCGGGACCGGAGGCCTCGGCGGCCCGGCTCCCAACCGAGATCGGCCATCTGCCCCCGGATCAAATGCTCTCGCGGGCAATGCAAAGCGTGCGCATGACCAGAAGCGGCGCGGATGGCTGGCAGCCGCCCACGGTCGCGGAGGCGGCGCGCCTTTTCCCACAGTATGAAGTGAGTGCGCTGCTCGGGCGCGGCGGCATGGGCGCCGTTTACCAGGGGCGGCAGACGGAGCTCGACCGACTCGTCGCGATCAAACTCCTGCCGCTGGAGGTGAGTGTGGACCGCGACTTCGCCGATCGTTTCCGCCGCGAAGCGCGCGCCATGGCGAAGCTGCAGCATCCGAACATCATCGACGTGCATGACTTCGGCACGACCGCCGAGGGGCATCTCTACTTCGTCATGGAATACGTGGACGGGACGAATCTCGACGCGATGATCCGCGGCCCGGGCCTCGAGCCGGCGCAGGCGCTGCACATCATCGGCAGCGTCTGCGATGCGCTCGCCTACGCGCATGCGGAAGGCGTGGTCCACCGCGACATCAAGCCGGCCAATGTGATGGTGAGCAAAAAGGGCCGGGTGAAGGTCGCGGATTTCGGCCTCGCGCGGCTCGCCGATGCGGAAGCAGAGCAGCTCGGCCACACCGTCACCGGCACGGTGATGGGCACGCCGGATTACATGGCGCCGGAGCAAAAGCGCGGGATGAATGTCGATCACCGCGCCGACATCTACAGCCTCGGCGTGATGCTCTACGAAATGCTCTGCCGCGAAGTGCCGCAGGGCATTTTCGATCCGCCGAGCCACCGCGTGGCCGTGGATTCGCGCGTCGATCAGGTGGTGATCAAGGCGATGCAGCAGCAGCCCGACCGGCGGTATCAATCCACGCAGGAGATGAAGGCGGATGTGGACGCGGCGGGCACGCCGCAGCCCAAAGCGCTCGCCCTCGCCCGTCTGCCGCTGGGCGGGATGAGCCGGGCGATGACCATGCTCGCGCCCGGAACTGCGCCGCGATCGAAGAAGCGGCCGATCTTCGCGGGTCTGAGTTTTCTGGCCATCGGCGCGGCGGCACTTTCCTGCCTCCAGCCGTGGAAGAAGAGCGCGCCACCGAGCCCATCGCCTGCTCCGCAAATGGCCGCGTCCCCGACCGGGACGGGCAACCCTGGCGCTCTCACCAAGACCGCAGCTTTCGGCCCGTGGCAGCCGCTCTTCACCGAGGCGGAATGGAAGGAGACCGTGCCGGGCCAGCGCGAGGTCGTGGATGGCCGCTTGCACTTGCTCGGCCCCGCTGTGGAGAAACCGCAATCCGCCGCGGATGGCGCCATCCGTGCCCGGATTCAGTATCAACCGGGGTCGAAGGCCATGGGCTTCACCGCTCGCGTGTCGGACGTGGGTCGGTATAAGCTTTCAATCGTGAACGACCGCAGCCTTGGGCTTCGTTTTTTCGGCGGTGCCAGATCGTCCAGCGCGAACATGCACAAGCTCGGGGACTACTACCTCCCAAAGCCCCTCCAGCCCGGCGACACGCTGTTGCTCGAACTGCGCCTGCAAGGCGACCGCCTGATTGTGCTCGTGGATGGCGCGGTGATCATCGATGCGCGCGACTCGCGCCTCACCGCTCCCGGTGAATGGGGTATCACCGCGGCTGACGGCTGGTTCGAGTCCGTGGAAGTGCAGACGCCGCTGCCCGCGCCCGCCGACGGCTGGGAAGACCTCCTCGCCAAACTCACCCCCGCCGTCGTCGCGCAGACCGGCCACGGGTGGACCCTGAAAGACGGCGAGCTTTTCAGCCCGGACACGAAATGGGCGACGCTGCCGCTGCCCGTGCAACTGTCCGGCATCAGCTACCGGGTGCGCGTGAAGCTGCGGCAACTGCCCTCGAAAGATGTTTTCCACATCGTCCTCCCCGTCGCGGACCGGATGTGCGGGTTCGAGTTGGAAGGATGGGGCCGCAATTACAGCGGCCTGGGCATGGTGAATGGGAAGCTGAACAAAGACGCGCCCGGAGTCGTGGTGGGCAAGCAGGTGAAGGACACCGTGCCGCACGATCTGGAAGTGACCGTGCGCCTCGACGGCGCGAACGCGACCATCACCACCACGCTCGACACCCGCCCACTCTACGCATGGAGCGGCCCCACCGCCGCCCTCAGCCAGGATAAGTATTGGGCCACCACCGCGCCCGGCGCCCTCGCCCTCGGCACCTACGTCGGCGGCTGGGCGGTCTCCGCGGTAAAAGTGAAGCGACTGGACGCGGGCGACGCCACGGAGGACGCGCGGCCGGCTCTCGCATCCGACGGCTGGGAAGACCTCGTCGCCCAGCTCACGCCCGAGCGGCTCAAGCAGAACGGCGACGGCTGGCTCCGGGAGGGCGACGCGCTGCGCAGCCCGAACAAACTCTTTGGAAGGCTGCCCCTCGGCCACTTTGCCGGCAGCAGCTATCGGGTGCGCGTCAAGCTGCGGCAACTCATCCCGAAGGACGGTTTCGCCATCATGCTGCCGGTCGGGGATCGCCTCGTCGGGTTCTCGCTCGATGGCCTGCCCAAGGACGGATATTTTACCGGCCTGAATGCCGTCGAGGGCAAGCGGGGCAAAGACCTGCCCGGAAGCATCCTCGGCCAGGTGGTGAAGGACACCACGACGGCGCACGAGCTGGAAGTGACCGTCCGCATCGACGGCGCGCAAGCGAGCATCTCCTCCACCTTCGACGCCCGCCCGCTCTACGCCTGGACCGGCCCCATCGCCGCCCTCAAGCCGCCTTGGGCTGAACCCGCGAAGTTTGCGGGCACCCTCACCCTGCTCAGCTTCGCGGATGATTGGCTGGTCTCCGAGGTGAAGGTGAAACGGCTGGACTCGGGGAAGTAGGCCTCCGCCACGCAGGCCGCTCCGTTCGTGAAGACAAAGCGGTGAAGCAGCAGCCCCATGAGTCGCGAGATACCTGAATCGTCCGCTGGCGACTTTTGGTTCGCCCCGCGGCGGTCTCGCGGGCAAGCTGGCCGGCGATGCACGACGTCACGCGCCTCCTTGCCGCCATCGGGCGCGGGGATGCGCGTGCCGGGGAGGAATTGCTCCCGCTCGTCTATGCGGAACTGCGCCAGCTCGCCCGCGCGAAAATGGCCCGCGAGCAGTCGGGGCACACATTGCAAGCGACAGCGCTGGTGCATGAGGCCTGGTTGCGGCTGGGCGAGCAGCGCTTTGAAAATCGCGCCCATTTCTTCGGCGCCGCCGCCGAGGCGATGCGCCGGATCCTCATCGAGGGCGCGCGCCGCAAGCTCGCCGCAAAGCACGGCGCCGGCGCCGAGCACGTGGACGTCGACGAAATCGAGATCGCCGCACCGACGCCAAAGGACGATGAACTCCTTGCCGTCCACGAAGCCCTCGATGCACTCGCCGCGCATGATCCGCGCAAGGCGGAACTAGTGAAGCTCCGCTATTTTGCCGGCCTCTCGATCGACGAAGCCGCCGACGTGCTCGGCATCTCCGCGCCGACGGCGAAGCGTGACTGGACTTACGCCCGGGCGTGGCTTTTCCGGGAGATCCGGAACTCGGCCTCCGGTTAGCAGAAGCGCGTTTTGGGGTCGCGCGCCGATCTCGACCGCCTTGCATCCGCGGAAGCGCTCGATCGCGCGCGGACTCAGCCTTCGAGCACCAGTTCGGCGTTGCCGATGATGCCGGCGTCGTTGCCGAGGGTGGCGGGGAGGACTTGCAGCTTTTCGTGGAAGAGCTGGAGGGTGCGTTTGCGGATGGTGCGCCGGATCGGCTCGAAGACGAGTTCGCCAGCATTGGCGACGCCGCCGCCGATGATGATGGCGTCAGGGTTCACGAGCCAGACGGCATTGGCCAGGGCGCTGCCGATTTCGGTGCCCACGGAATCCCAGAGGGCGCGGGCCGTGGCGTCGCCGCTCGCGGCGGCTTTGGCGAGATCGAGCGGAGTGCAGCGTTCGATGGGGACATTGCGGCCTGCCGCGCGGTAGAGTCCGGAGGCGCGTTCGGCGATTTGGTGATTGCCCACGAACTCTTCAAGCTCGCCGGGATTGCCGTAATGTCCGGGCCGGCCGCGGTAGTCGATGCTGGCGTGGCCGAGTTCGCCGGCGGCAAGTTGGGCACCGCGGAAAAGTTTCCCTTCCAGGATGAGCGCGCCGCCGACGCCGGTGCCGAGGGTGACGCAGATGACATGGCGAAAGCCGCGCGCGGCACCGTGCTTGAACTCGCCGTAGGCCATCGCGTTGGCGTCGTTTTCAATGATCGTCGGGAGTCCGGTGCGCGCCGCGAGCAGCTCGCGCAGCGGCACCTCGCGCCACCCGCGGACGTTCGTGAGCTCGTGGACGATGCCATTTACGCTATCCACGAAACCCGGCAGCCCGCAGCCGATCCCGGCGACCTCCGGATGCACGGCGCGGAGGCTGCCGATCACTTCCACGATCGCGGCGATGAGCGCGTCCGAGGTGTGAAAGTGCTGGGTGTCGATGGGCTCGCCGCGCTCGATGAGGCAGCCGGCCTGGACGACGGCGGATTTGATGGAGGTGCCGCCGAAGTCGATCCCGATGGCTTTGCTGAGCATATTCATGGCGAAAGGTGGGGTAGAGTGCGGGGCCTGGGGGTTTTGGTCAATCGCCGGTGCGAGGCCACGCGCGGGAAGTGAAGTCCCGCCGCGCTTCAATCCACCAGAATCCAGTCTGGAACGCTCATTCACTGGCTGGAAGCCAGAGGAGTCGCATCACTTGTAAACTGGGCGAAAGGCAAGTGAGGAAGACAGCCAACGCCCATTTTTGGTCATCCAACCCTCTCGGCTTATAAGTGGTGTCGGCCCGAAAAAGGACTGGCATTCACGACTGGACATTTTCTCGCGAATTCGGCTAGCAAACTCGCCGACCTCCCGTGGGTTCGTGCCCCTTCCACTTTACCAAAGCCTCCCGCACATCCCATTGCCAAGCTTTCCGCCCCTCGCTTCCATCGCCGCCCCCGCCGCATGAACTGGCCTACGCTGAGCCCCGCGCGCGTGGGGTGGTTCCTGCTCGTCTGCTTGATCGCCGCGCCGCCTCTGCGGGCGCAGACGGTGAGTACGGTGCGTGAGACGGAGTTTCGCTCGCGCTGGGTGGATCAGCAGGTGGATCGGCCCGCTCAGGAGTTCCAGCCGGGGAGCGGAGCTTTGGATGGCGACGGAGACTTCACCACGCGAGTGGGGGACACCCTGCGGTCGTTTTTTCGCACCGGGCCGGTGGTGCTGCGAGCAGGGCTGAGCGCCGGATTTGAATACTCGAATCAACAGACCGTGGCCATTGGCAATCCACCGGCGAGCGAGGCCAGTTTTTTCGTCGCCCCGGTGGTTGCATTGTTCTATGACCGCGAGGTTGGGCCGTGGACGGTGTCGGCGCGCTACTCGGTCGGATATCTCTACTACTTCGATCGCGAGTATCTGGCTTTGGGGGGGCGGCAAGCGACGCCAGATACCACCCAGACCGTGGTCGTCGAGCCCGCGCAGCCAGAGCGGACGGTTCTCGTGCCGACGACTCCGCTCACGAATCTCGGCGGGATCAACCAGCGCGTGCCCCAGTTTCGCACCGTGACGATTCCGGCGGTGCCGGCGGTTACCGAGGAGGTCACGGTTCCCGGCCTCAAGGCAGATCCACGCCGCAATTCGCTCCCGTCGCAGACTCTCGGCCTCGATATCGCGCTCCAGTATTCCCGGCTGAAACTACGCTCCAACGGCGGTGGGTCTTACGGGAGCGGCTTTGATATCGAGCGTAGCGGACAATCAAACCGCCTCTCTCTATTTGAGACGCTCACGGCGGATTATCAACTCACGGAATATGTCCGGGCCGGGGTCGGATTCAATGCAGGATACGAAGGCAATGAGGGTGGGGCGGGAACGCAGGACTCGAGCACGCGTTTCAGCGGGTCGCTCTACGTGGACTACTTTCTCACGGGTAAGTCGCGCCTTCGGCTGGAAGCGAGCGCCGGGCGGGAGGCGCAGACGTTAGGCAATGGTGATCCTTTGGAGCGCACCTACTCCCAAGCGTTGCTCCGGTGGAATTTTCTCCCCACCGAGAAACTTTCCTTCGAGGTGGGGCTGGGGGTCGGCGTCCTCGACAGCTCCGGCGCGGCGACAACGGTCACGAACCAAGATGGTGGGCTGCGTGCGGTGTATTCGGTCAGGGCAAACTACGCGCCAACCAGCAAGATTGCAGCGGCATTTTATTTCGGATTGGAAACCACCTCCACGACTCCGGATCTCTCGCTCTCGTTGGACTGGCGCCCGCGCGAAACCACAGCCTTCAGGGTTTCACTATACCAGCTCAGCGGCGTTTCCACGATCTCCTTTTCCCAGAACCGTGTGTCCCGCGGGTTTCTGGTTCTCGCCCAGCAGCGCATCCTGCAGCGGGCCATGTTCAGTATCTCTGGCGGTGTGGAGGAATTTGAAGACCTCGACGTGGCTCAGGTGTCGCCGAATCAGGAGCCATATTCCTTCCTCGGCGCCGGATTCACCTATGAATTCAGCCGTTGGCTTTCCTTCGATTCGCAATATCGAACCGCTACGGGGACCACTTCGGCAGGCCAGACTTCGACCTCCCGCGAAACCCGGGCGTCGGTCGGTTTGCGGTTGACTTTCTAAGTCCTATCACGATCTTCCAATCTCCTCGAACCCCTTCATGAAAGGCACCTTCCCATATCTTGCTGCCTTTGGAGCGGCCCTGCTTTTCGTGGTCGCCCCAGCTCCCGCGCAGGCACCCCGGGCTGTAGCCGTCGCCCCGGTCTCCGCTCCCGCGCGCAGCGAGTCGCGGATCGAAGTCCCTTCTTTCGTTTCGAGCGAAAATCGGACAGCTCCGACTTCCAACGGTTCCGGGGGTGGAATCATATCCTCCGCCGCGGGGGACTATGTGCTTTCCACGGCCGATACCCTCGAGATGAGCATCTTCCGTGAGCCAGACCTGACGACGCGGAGCAAGGTCGGGAGTGACGGGACGGTGCAACTCCCGCTGATCGGGGAGGTGAAAGTGTCCGGACTGACCATTCGCGAAGCTCGTGAAATCATCCGCAAGCGCTACGATGCCGACTACCTCGTTGATCCGCAGATCTATCTGAATCTGGTCGATTTTGCTCAACGCAAGTTCACCATCCTCGGGCAGGTGATGCGGCCGGGTTCGTATGAATTTCCGGGCGGTCGGCCGCTCGGGCTCCTTGAGGCCGTCGGCATTGCCGGCGGATTCACCCGGAGCGCTGACAAGGGGAAGGTGCTTGTCCGGCGCTCGGCCGATGGCGGCGCAGAGGGTTCCATCAAGGTCAATGCCAAGAAACTCTCCGACAGCAGCACTCAGTCCTTTAACGTTCTGCCCGGCGACGTCATCACGGTGGGGGAGAGTTGGTTTTGATCTCCGTGCCGGAATATCACGATCGGCTGGCGTCCCCGCCCGTCGCGCTTTTTGTTCGTCCATGAAGGATCAAGACCTCACCGCATTGCTGGCCCAGGCATCGGGTGCTCCCGCCGAGTCCACGGATTGGCGGGAGTACTATCATGCCGTCCGCCAGCGGCTTTGGATCCCCCTTCTTTGCCTCGTGCTCGGCGGGATCTTCGCTGCGATCTACATGCTCCGGCAGGAGACGGTCTTCCGCGCGCGTGCCGTCCTCTTCCTCGAGCAGGAGCAGAGCCAAGTGCTGAACAACGTCAAAGGTGTCCGCGAGGAGCAAATTCGCAGCCTCGACATGATCAATACCATCGTCGATCTGCTCGGCAGTTACTCCTTCGCGCTCCGCGTCAGTGAGCGGATGAAACTCAGCGAAGACCCGGCCTTCACCCGCCCATTGAAAACGATCGAGGAAGGAAGGCGCCCGACCTCCGCGGATGCCGCTGGCACGCTCCTGCGCATGGTCAACGCATCCTATCGGAAAAACACCCGTTTGATCGACGTCTTCGTCACCCACCCGGATGCGACGGTCGCCACGAAACTCGCGAATGCCTTCGCCGACGAATATCTCCGCTACATTTTCGAAAAGAAGACCGAGGCCAATCGCTCCGCCAATCAATTCCTCGTCGAGGAAGCTGATCGACTTGGGAAGAAGATGCGCGTTTCCGAAGAAGGCATGCAGAGTTTCCGGGAACGCGAACGAGTGGCCTCGCTCGAAAACATGCAGGAGTCCGCCCAGGTCCGTCTCACGGAGCTCACTGCAAAGATTTCTACCTTGGAGCAAAAGACCTATCAGCTCGATCTGGATATGAAAGTCGTGCGGAGCAATCCGAAGGATACGGACGAACTCTTGAGGCTTCCGAGCGTCGTCATCGAGCCCAAGATCGCCCGCCTCACCGAGGCGATCGCCGACCGGGAGCGTGACCTTCTCGTCATCAGCCAGCGCTATCGCGCTCGCCATCCGACCTACATCGCCCTCCGCACTCAGTTGGACTCTCTGGTCGCTGACCGCAGATCCGCCCTGCAAAACGTCCTCGTGCTCCTGGAAAACGAACAGAAGCACAATCAGAGTCAGGACGAAGATTTGAAGAAATCGCGCGACGATCAAGAGGAGGAGTTGCTCAAGATCACGAGAAAAGGGGTCGAGTTTAATCACCTCAAGCGGGAGTCCGAAGCCGACCGGCTCATGTACGACTCCGTGATGGGGCGCGTGAAAGAAATCGACCTTACCAAGGGCCTCACGGATTCCCCCATTCGCATCCACGAGGCCGCCATGGGGGCTGGTCCGATTGGTGCAAATCTCGTGAAAGTCTATGCAATTGGCCTGATCTTGGGTCTGCTCGGCGGGGTCGGTCTGGCCATTGGGCTCAATGCGCTCGATTCCTCGATCAAAACCATCGAGCAAGCCGAGCATGCGACCGGGTTGCCGGTACTCGCCGCTGTCTCCCGCAAAAAAGGCCGGTCCGCCTCGGGGGCGAAAGGCTTGGACGTCTTCGCCAATCGCAGCGGTCTTATCGCGGAAGCGTTCCGCTCGCTCCGAGCCTCCCTCTCCATGCTCGCGGAGGCCGACGCCCGGCACACCTTCCTCTTCACCAGTGCCGTCCCGTCCGAGGGCAAGACCTTTACCAGTTCCAACTTTGCCGCCTCTCTCGGTCAGCAAGGCTTCCGCACTCTTTTGATCGATGCCGATCTCCGCAAGCCCGCCGTCTCCCCGTTGTTTTTCGGCGACCATCGCAATCCAGGACTGAGCGACGTGCTCGCCGGTCGCATTGCCCTCTCCGAAGCAATCAACCCCTCGGAACTCGAAAACCTTTCCGTGCTCACTGCCGGCAGCCGCGCTCCCGACCCCGCCGAACTCCTCTCCACCAAGCGGATGAGGGACCTCCTCGAGGAAGCCGGCCGACTCTACGATCGTGTGGTCATCGACACCGCCCCGACGCTCGCCGTGAGCGACGCCTTGCTCCTCGCGCCGCAGGCCGATGTCGTCTGTCTGGTCATCCGTTCCTGTTCCACTTCCCGGAAATCGGTGGCCCGTGCGGTGAGATCCCTGTCCGACGCCGGTAGCCGCCCGGCCGGGATCATCTTGAATTTTATCCCGAGCGGCTCCAATCAAGACTCCTACTACTACTCCGGCAAGACCTACGGTTCCTATGGCGCCAAAGGTGTTTACGGAGCTGGCACTCATCAATAGGGTTCTTGGGTTAAGCATCCCGGCAAGCCGTTCCTGATCAGCTTCCCGCCGAGCACAACCTCGCCGCAGCATTCCCCCGTTCTTCCAGACTTCTTCCCGTTTCGAATCAGGGTTTTTACTGAAATCCGGCCAACTCCCGAAGGCCATGCCGATCACCCCGGCCAACAATCCAGCACGGCGAACCGTGACGCTAAACATCCGGTCTTCCGCGTCGGAAACGACCAAGTGCGGCAGCATGCCTGCGTGGCCGGACGTGCTCGCCGGAAGGTCCTCTCTCTCTCATGGATCCGTTTGTCATCCCTGTGATCGCGGCCTGCTCGAGGCGCTGGGGGTGGTGCCGGGGAACCATGGCTGAGGGCGTCACCGTTGCCTACAGCGGCATTCACCAAGCCTGTCAACTTGCACTCGCCGCGCAAGAATCCGGGCTGCTGAAAACGTTCTATTGTTCGATTTTCGACGCGCCAGGATTGTGGGGCGGAAAGCTCGCGCGGGTCTTCGGCAGCGCGGCTCTGGCCAACCGGCGCGTGGATGGGCTGCCGGTGGAGAAAGTGGTGGAGTTTCCCTGGCCGCTGCTCTGCCACCGACTGCGCGCCAGGTGGCGCCCGGATTCCGCGCACGATTTGCTCACCGCGCATGACGCTTTCGACCGCCAAGTGGCCAGCGCCTTGGATTGCTCGCCGAGCGCCGTCTTCGTCGGCACGGAAACCTGCGCTCAGCATGCCTTCAAAGTCTGCGCCCGCCGCGGCATCACCCGCTTGCTCGACTGCCCGCAATTACACCCGACCTACCTCACGACGGTCTTGGACGAAGCTGCCGACCGCGCCCAGATGCCCCAGCGCGCGCCGGTCGATACTCCGGGGATGGCGGCGCGCAAGGCCGAGGAATATGCGACCGCCGATCGCCTGCTCGTTTACTCCGAGGTCCACCGACGCAGCTTCCTGCTCGCCGGCTTCCCCGAGGAACGCCTGTTCGAATGCCCGCTCTGGGTCGATTCCGACCTGTGGTTTCCGGATGCCCCCGAGCAGACGACCCGATCCGGTAAATTGCGGGTCCTCTTCGTGGGCGGCATCAACCTCCGCAAAGGAGTGCCCTTCCTGCTAGAGGCGGCCCGCAAGCTGGGTGACGGGATCGAACTCACCCTGGTCGGTGCAGTAGCGGCCGAGATGACGCCAATCCTCCGCGCCTACCCCGCACCGCTGACGCTCATCGAACCGCAGACGAAAGCCGCCTTGCGCACCATCTTCACCAGCCACGATATCCTCGTCCTGCCATCAATCGCCGACTCCTTCGGTTTTGTCGGCCTCGAGGCCATGGCGTGCGGCCTGCCGGTGATCGTCACGGAAAACTGCGGCGTCCCCGTGCCCGACCCCGCGTGGCGGGTGCCCGTCATGAACGGGCCCGCGCTCGCTGGCAGACTGGCCCATTACGCAGCCAATCGCGACGCCCTCGAAGCAGACCGCCAGGCCGCCCTGGCCTTCGCCGTGAATTTCACTCCAGCCCGTTACCGGGGCACGATCGGCCAGTTCCTTCGTGCGACCGTGGATCGGTCTGCCCTACCCGGGAACTCCTGATCTTGCACTCCCGTTCCCAGAGCAGCCTGCTGGATCACGTCCCCGGAGCCCGCTCCGCTTCGGCGCAACGCGACACCAATCGTCCCGGTTGGCTCTCCTGGCTGCTCCCACTTTTCGCCCTCGCCTGCTGGACGCTCGCCATTCGGCACCTATCCCCGGAGTGGACCCTGAACGAGCAATACCACTTCGGCTGGCTGGTTCCCGCCCTCGCCGCCTACCTCATCAAGGTCCGCTTCGAGCGACTCCCTGCTGAGGCTCCCGCACCCAGTCGGTGGCTCGTCAGCACCGCCGTTCTCTTCCTCGCCTTCGCAAGCGTCCTCATCATGCCGATCCGCGAGGCGAATCTGGACTGGCGCCTCGTCGAATGGTCGCTCGCCGGTGTGGCCATCGCCGCCAGCCTCGTCTGCTTCTGGCAACTCGGCGGCTTCCCTTGGGTACGTCAGTTCACCTTCCCTCTCTTTTTCTTCCTCATCGCCGTCCCGCTTCCTCGCAACCTCGAGTACCCTTGGATGGATCGGCTGATGCTCAACAACGCCAGCATCTCCGTTGAGCTGCTCCATTGGCTTGGCGTGGACGCTCAAGCGAGGGGAAATCTCATCCAACTTCCCACGTGCACTCTGGGGGTTGAGGAAGCCTGCAGCGGCATCCGCTCCCTGCAGAGCACCTTGATGCTTAGCTTGTTTCTTGGGGAAATCCTCGCCCTGCGCTGGCCCCGCCGCCTCGTGTTGCTTGCCGCCGCCCTCGGCTGGGCGCTGGTCACCAACGTCGGCCGGACGGCGACCCTCGGCTGGCTCGCCGCCCGCGACGGCCTCCCCGCAGTGGACCGCTGGCACGACACTGCCGGCTTTTCCGTACTCGCCCTGTGCGCCATCACCGTCACTTTCACTGCATGGCTTTTGCATCGCTCGTCCTTGGGGAATGCTCACCGCTCTCCCGATGCCCAGGCCTTCGATGCTGCGACCTTCGCCAGCCGCCTTCGTCCCGCCGCGACCGCAGGTGGCTTCAGCATCATCCTGCTTTTCGTCGGCCTTGGGCTGAACAAATTCTGGTTCGACCTCCACGAACGCGCGCTCACCGCGGTAACGGAATGGGAATTCCGTCTTCCGACCGAACAACCTTTCTACCGCGATCTCCCGATCTCACCCCTGACGCAAAGGATCCTTCATGCCAGTGAAGGGTACAGCGGTGGCTGGCAGGACACTTCAGGAACCCGCTGGCAGGCCTTCTATTTCCGTTGGTATGCCGGCAGGTCGGCCACGCAGACGGCGCGTAAACATGATCCGCGTGACTGCCTTGGAAGGATGGGGATGGAACTCTTGGGTGAATTACCGCGCGTCGAATTCAGCAAAGGAGATCTGACACTCCTGTTTAGAGCATATCACTTCCGCGATGGGCAACACGATCTCTATCTGTTCAACTGTTTGACTGAAGATCTTCGAGCCTTGGATCAGACGTACCGAGGTCGCGAATCCAATTCCCCATCCGCCCGTTTCGCTGCCGCAGTGGCCGGGCGGAGACAAGCCGGCCAGCGCCGCGTGGAAGTCGCAGTGTGGGGTGCTCCCGACGCGGCAACGGCGGCCCGGCGCTTCTCCGCGTTACTTGCCCAGCAGATCCAGGTCGGAGGCCAATCGCTAAATCCGTAGGCTTGTGATGATCGACGCCCCTCCATCTCCGCCCAAACGTTTCCCGTCGGTTCGTCCCGCAACGGCTCGCCGAACTCCCCGGCGTATCTTCTCCCGAACCCTGGTCGCCTGCCTTGTTTCCGCTAGCGCCGTGCTCGGCAGCTTCTGGATTCTGCGAGTCCCAATCCTCACCGGGGTGGCAGACGCCTTCATCGTCGATGAGCCCTTGCCTGAGTCTGCCGATGCTATCGTCGTGCTCGGCGGTGGATTGGATAAACGGCCCGGAGAAGCCGCCAGACTCTACCATCTTGGCATTGCGCCAAAGATCCTGGTTGCATGCCCGGAAGTCACTCCGGCAAGTCAACTTGGGATCATCCCTTCCGAAGGCGACATTGCGGTGCAACTGCTGGTCAGACTCGGCGTGCCAAGTCAGTCGATTGAAAAACTCGATCGCAAAGTCACCAGCACTTACGACGAAGCGATGGCCGCGCGTGAATGGGTCGTCCGGACATCCGCTCGGAATATTGTGATTCCGACCGACATTTTCCATACTCGCCGAGTGAATTGGATCTTCACCAAGGTCATCCGCGGGACGGATGTCAGGGTCTGCGTAACGGCCATCCAATCAAAACAGTATTCCCATGCAGACTGGTGGCAGTACGAACTGGGAGTCACGAATTTTCAAAACGAAACTCTCAAGCTGCTTTTCTACTTTGCGAAGTACTGAACGGATGTCGCGACTGATTGTATTGCTCGACAATCGCTCCGCGATTGCATCCCGCGATCAAGTTTTGGTGTGTCACTTCATCGTTCATCCCCCCGATCCTGAGCACCCAAAGCAGCGGGTTGCGCAAAGAGTTGCGCAGCTAACGACACCGTCTATCTGATTCAGAGATCGTCAGGCGCGGCACAATCCCCGATAACGAGCCCCCCAGTCGTGGGTCGATGGTTGCGGTGGGGATCGATTTTGGGACGATTCGCTAGCGTTCAAGTGATCGTGCAGGCGGTGAATGCAGTCACCGGTCTCCTTTTGGTTCGCCTCCTTGACAAACATGACTACGCTCTTTTTACGATCGCGAGTTCCATGCAGGCAATGCTGAATCTGTTTACGGATTGCGGCATCAATGCCGGGTTATTCGCTATCGGAGGGCGCGTGTGGTGCGACCGGAACGACATGGGCCGACTGATTGAGACGGCGCTTCGCCTGCGCCGCCAACTAAGCATCGTTGCCGTATTGGTCGTTTCTCCCATTTCGCTTTGGCTCCTAATCAGTAATGGCGCCTCCGTCATGGAAGCTGCCTTGCTCACCGCGGTAGTGGTGGGAACTGTCCATTTCGTCACAGCAGCCGCCGTCTTTGGTGTGGTCACAAAGCTACACTCCAGATATTCCGAGATTCAACGGGTAGATCTCGCAGGCGCGCTCTCGCGCTTCGGTATGGTCCTCGCAGCGGCCGCAATATTTGTGAACGCTCTCCTCGCCGCCGTGGCCTCCTCAGTCTCGCAGATCGTCCAATGCTTTTTAGTTCGTCGTCAGGCATTCGCCTTGATCTCCGCCGATCAACCGGATGACTGCGGGTACCGAAAGCAGTTGCTCACAATGGTCAAGAGCCAGGCAATTTATTTCGTCTTCTACGCCCTGCAGGGGCAATTGAGCGTGGTGCTGATCAGCGCTCTTGGCACCACTGGGCAGGTCGCGGATGTTGGTGCCCTCAGCAGACTTGGCTTGATCTCCGGGGTCTTGGGTGCAGTCATCAATCAGGTGATTGCCCCGGCGTTTGCCCGCATCCAAGACCGGCGGCACTTGTGTCGGACGTTTGCGCAGACTCTCTTGCTGACGCTGTTGTTCGGTCTGGGATGCATCGCCATTGGGCGTGTCTTTGCTCCGCGAATCCTCTGGCTGTTTGGGACGCCTTATTCGCATCTCACTGCGGAACTCGTCTGGATGATGGTCAGCATCGCGCTGGGTTTGGTGCTCGCGGTCATCTGGGCGCTCAATACCGCCAGAGGTTGGCTCCATGCGACATGGCTAATGGTGCCACTTACCCTTGCGACCCAAGTGGCGTTGACTCAATGCCTGAACCTCTCCACCGTCCGTGGCGTTCTCCTTTTTTCCATCCTCGCTCAGCTTCCAAACCTCTCGGTCAGTGCGTGGTTGACCGCGCGGGGCTTTGTTCGATTTGAGAATCACCCTCCAGAGCCGCCAACCGGGCAAACTCTTCCAGCATGAAGTCCTTCATTCGGAGAATGCTTTCAATGGCAGTGCCGCGGCGCTTTGACCTCCCATTAGCGTATTGGAATCAGCGCCGCTTGGGTGGCATCGAACCGGAAATTCTCTGCGCGCGTCGATGGGTGCGTCCAGGCGGTGTGGCCGTCGATATTGGGGCTAATTCAGGACTTTACACTTATGAACTGTCCCGATGGTTCGACCGCGTTGAAGCCCTCGAGCCAAACATGCAAGTGAGTCAACGGATTCGCGACTGGGGAAAGGCGAATGTCAACCTGAGATCGGTGGGTGCCTCCTCTTCTGCCCTGCGAGCAGTTCTTCACGTGCCGGTTTCTGCGCGAGGGGTTGAGTATGCAGGATGGGGAACGCTTTACCCGGATTCCTTGGAGAGTCCGGCGTCAGTAAGGAGCACGAGCGTTGATCTGGTGAGTCTCGATTCACTTGAACTGAGGGAGGTCGCGTTCGTCAAAATCGACGTCGAAGGACACGAACAGAATGTCCTTGAAGGCGCATTGGAAACGATCTGCCGATGCCGACCGGTGGTTATGGTGGAGGTCAAACGTCAGTCTCGAGAATTCGTGGCTTCATACTTTCAACGGCTTCACCACCGACTGCACTTTCTCGAAGGAAGAGATTTGAAGCCTATCTCCGATGATCTCGCGCCCGATAACTGGCCACGGGAAAATGTCTTTGCCATACCGACTGCAGTTGAACATGCCCCAAGGCCATGAATATTCTCCGTCTGCTTTATCCCCTTCGACTCCGACAGAGTTTTTATTCCCGCATCATCTCAAAAAGGTTCGGATTTCCTCACCTGCCACCCTCAGGGTCTCGACTCCATTTCGCTGCTGCCTCCCTTCCGGCGCTCTTACCCACGGATTGGGGACATCGCCAGATCGCGTGGCTCGGATTCTATGAACTTGAACTCAGTCGCCGCATCGTAGCGCTGGCACAGGAGGGTGGCCTGCTCGTCGATGTGGGTGCAAACATAGGCTACTTTTCGTGTCTCTGGGCTGCCGCCAGTTCGCGCAACTCAGTGTGCGCATTTGAGGCTTCGCCAAGGAATTTTCCGATGTTGCAACGCAACGTTGCGGCGCAGTCCGTTTCAGAGCGAGTGAAGTTGTTTGAGCAGGCGGTGGGCAAGGAGCAAGGCACACTCGCCTTTGACGTTGGGCCACAAGAACAAAGTGGTTGGGGAGGACTGACGAACTCGGCTTCGGCACAAACTCTTGAAGTGAATGTGGGCAGACTCGACGATTTGCTTCCTGCGGAAAGCCAAGTCTCCGTCTTAAAGATCGACACCGAAGGCGCCGACGCGTGGGTTTTAGCTGGAGCAGAACGGTTACTGCGGAACCGCCAGATTCAGCACATCTTCTACGAGGAAAACCTGGAGCGAATGGCGCAGCTTGGTATTGCTCCCCGAACCGCGGTGCAATTCCTGACCGGCCTCGGATACAAGGTTTCCAACCTTGACCATTCACCCAATGAATTTCACGCTTCTCTTACATGATTGGACGCGTTCCTCTGCGTCCGAAGCGGCATGTGGAGCGTTCCGGAAAGCCCGCTCTAACCCACCAAAAACGAACGACTGGTCGATGAAGTGCTTGCCAGTGGGCAACGCAACTTCGGCGATTCAAGCAGCAAAAGGCGGGAATTTGTTTTTCTGCCTACGCCTCTCGATTTCCAAAAAACCTCGGTGAGCGAAAGTGCCTCTGTGATCGGCGAGAAATCTCCTCTTGAGAATGTGATCCATGGGAAGGTGAGCGCTCCGCATCGGTTGCCGTGTTTGGACGGCCTTCGAGCGCTTTCTATTCTTGGCGTGATGTATTCACACGCCCGTTTGACGTTTCCGTTCCATTCCGACTGGCTGGACATGCTATTCGAGCATGGTCATCTGGGAGTTTACATTTTCTTTGTCCTGAGCGGCTACTTGATCACATACCTGCTCCGGAAGGAGAACGAGGCGACCGGAGGAATTAACCTGTTCGATTTTTATGCACGCCGTGTCCTTCGAATATTTCCGGCTTTTTATGCGTTTGTCGCTGTACTCGCGGTTTTGACTGGACTCGGTTTATTGTCCATTTCCAAAGTGCATTTTATTTCGGCTGGATCGTTTGCTTGGAACTACAAACACCTTTGGGATCATAGCGTCGGGAGCGGCAATTGGTTTTTAGGGCATATCTGGTCTCTCTCGCTGGAGGAGCAGTTTTACCTGCTTTGGCCGGTGACTCTCATCTTGTTTGGTTTTCGCCATGCACCGCGAATTCCCCTCGCCTTGATTCTTTGCCTCCCGCTTGTCCGGGTGATCACGTATTTCATCTGGCCTGAGGCCCGCGGGCAGTTGGGAATGATGGTCCATACATCTGCGGATCGACTGATGTTTGGGTGCCTGTTAGCTCTTTGGGATGGGCACCCGCGCTTTGAGCGAGCGATGCAGTCCTTCCGCCATCCGCTTTGGCCTGCTTTGGCTTCGATCGTGCTCGTTTTTGGTATTCCCAGTTTGGCGAGCAGATTTGGCGGCGCATTCGAATTGCCGATCGGGCTAACGCTGGAAGGCCTCCTGATTGGATTTCTTTTGGCTTGGCTCTTGCGGAATTCCGGTTGCTTGGCTGGTCGACTGCTCAACTCGCGACCATTCGTCCACATTGGTGTCTTGTCTTACAGCCTGTATCTTTGGAATCCGCTGTTTCTCACTCCTCTCAACGACTCCTGGACAGGCCGGTTTCCGATGAACCTGCTATGCACCCTTGCTGCCGCGGAAATCTCGTTTTATTTGGTTGAGCAGCCAATTCTGAAGTTGCGGCGTTTCTTTCGATCAAGTTCTGGATAAATTCGTGAAAATTCATTGTTTTCGCAGGCGGTATTTAGTTGAATAAGGCGCTGGACACACAACCGGCGTTGCATACGGGCCGATGACGAATCCTTATAATTTTTTATGCCAGTCAACTTGAGTGCATCAACTACCAAAGACCAATACGTCCAATACGGCTGCGGCTGGAGCGCCCCAAATGGCTGGCTTAGTTTCGACTGCAGTCCGACGTTGATCGTCGAACGACTGCCGATTGTTGGGAGATTTGTTAATCGCGAGGCCGGTCGCTTCCCGGACGCGGTGCGAATCGGTGATATCCTGAAGGGTCTCCCCATCAGGAAAGAATGCTGCCAAGGCATTTATTGTTCTCATGTGCTCGAACATCTTTGTTTGGAAGATTCGTACACGGCATTGCGGCATACTTACGAATACCTGAAGCCAGGGGGGATTTTTCGCATCGTCCTTCCTGACCTGAAATTTCTGGCGCGACGTTACGTCGAGGATCAGAACATGAACGCCGCCTCCGAGTTCATGATCCACTCTGCGCTGGGCCAGAGGAAGCCCTTTCGCGGCGTGCGCGGCATGCTGCGAAGCTGGCTTGGGAAAAGCTATCATCTCTGGATGTGGGACGAAATCGCTCTCCGGCATGCGTTGGAGGAGCGCGGGTTCAGGGATATCCGTCGCGCCTGCTTCAATGATAGTGAGGATCCCATGTTTAAGCTGGTTGAAAACCCCGACCGGTTCGGCGATAACCTCGCAATGGAATGTCGAAAGTAGCGGGAAATGCCGTTAGCATCGACTTAGATTTTGTTTGACCAGTTCAAGTTCGTGTCGGAGCCACAGGCCAGCCGAGGGCGTGTTTCGGTATTGGCTAGGGCGCGTGTGGGTTGTAGCGTGCTTCTTTTTCGTCGATGAAACGCGTTGCCTACGTCGCCCCGCATCCGATTCAGTACCAGGCTCCTCTGTTGCGCCGCCTTGCCGCTAACGGCGAAATTGACTTGAAGGTTTTTTTCCTCAGCGACTTTTCGGTCCACGAACACCATGAGACGGCGTTTGGTCGGAGTGTTAAATGGGACGTGCCTCTGACTGAGGGCTATGCTTCGCAGGTGTTGCCAAGATGGTTTATTGGCGATGCGAATCGAGCGCGACCAAACTGGCCGGTTCGCGGTTTGAGGCGTCGGCTGCGGGAGGGAAACTTCGATGCTCTATGGGTGCATGGCTGGGGTCATCTAGGACTGCGGCAGGCGCTGGCTGCGGGTGCGGCGCTGGGCGTGCCGGTCCTGCTGCGCGGCGAGAGCACGCCTGACAGTTTGCAGGTCGGCGGATGGCGACGCCGATTGCGGGATTTGTTCTGCGCCCGCCTGTTTGCCCGGTGCGCGGCGATCCTCTGCATCGGAACACTGAATCGACAATTCTATCGCGCGTTTGGTGTGCCGGAGGAACGCATGTTCATGGTGCCCTATGCGGTGGATAACGCGTGGTTCCAAACTCGGTGCGCAGAGGCTGCGCTGAGGCGGGAGGAATTTCGGCGGGAATTAGATCTGCAGCCAGGGCGTCCTATCATCCTCTTTGCGGCGAAATTCATCCCAGCAAAGGCCCCCGGCGACCTTCTGAGTGCGTATCTCCATTCCTTTCCGCTAGGGCCTGCTGTGCGACCATACTTGCTCTTCGTGGGCGACGGTCCCATGCGTGCGCAATTGGAGGCCCACGCTGGCCCTCAGATGGGGAACGACGTGCGATTCCTCGGCTTTCGCAATCAGACCAAGCTCCCTGCACTTTACGATCTGTGCGATGTCTTCGTCCTGCCGTCCCACTTCGAGCCGTGGGGGCTTGTTGTAAATGAAGTCATGAACGCGGGAAAACCTGTGATCGTCTCTGATCGCGTCGGCGCCGCTCCGGATCTCGTGCGGGCGGGCAAAACTGGCTGGATCTTTCCCGCTGGCGATGTAATGGCGCTTGGCGGACTCTTGCGCGAATCCTGTTTCGACGCCGGACGGCGGGCGGCGATGGGCGCACGCGGCCTCACGCGCATCGCGGAATGGGATTTCGCAGCGGACGAACGGGGCCTGCTCGACGCTTTCGCATATGTGAAGCGACATTCACGCCGCTAAGGCGCATCAGTTTCACGATATTTTTGCATGCACGGTGGTCACTTAGCCTTGACTTACGACAATGAACAACGGGGCAGCGTGGGTGCCCGCGGATTCCGATATATTCAGGGGGGGGCGGTCTTGTTTGATCCGGACGCGGTTGATTCGTTCTCGGCGATAGGCGTAGCACGAGAAGTGGCCGCTCAATTCGCTCCAACGGATTGCAACCGATGGTTTATCGGCACCCTGCGATTGCACAACGAACAGAATCACTCATCGGTCGTTGCATTGAAAAAAGGCCGTGTAAAAACTGATCCATCCGTATCGTGGACGGTCGGAGTTACACGCGGGGATTTGAATCGCGGCCTTGGTGGAAACCTGAAACCAGAACCAGAGCCGCATTTTCGATTGAACCTGGCAAAGACGTATTCTGTTCGAATTCATTTGCAACCGGGAACGATGCCGTGTCGCTGATCCCCGATGTCCCGTGATGAAAACCGGTAACCTCCATATCCGAGATTTAGCGTTAGAAATGAGATGACTCAAGCGATAATAACGCAGAATACATCAATATTCCACCTTGCAGAACCCTCTTCAATCAAGGGTTTTGAAAGCTGGTTAACGTTACCCCTGCTGTGAGCAGAGGAGTAACAGTAGGGTACTTTGGCGTTCACCAGGCGTTTCAAATTGCGTTGGCGGCACAAGAGGCCGGATTTCTCGATGAGTTTCTTTGCTCTGTGTATTCCGCGTCCGGCAAGTGGGGAGGCATTCTGACGAGATACCTCGGAACTGAAGCGATGATAAATCGCAGTGTGGCCAAACTCAATATCAGTAAAGTTCGTGAAAATCCATGGCCTCTATTCCTGCATCACTTTAGGACCACGCTCAAGCTCGCGCATTCAGACGATTGGTTTTCCGCAAACGATCGCTTTGACCGGTGGACTGCGCGTCAGTTGGGAACGGGGTCTAGTAGTGTTTTCGTAGGAACCGAGACATGTGCGCAGCGTTCGTTCGAGATTTGCGCCAAGCAGGGGATCCGGCCGGTGCTTGATTGCCCACAGTTGCACCCTGCATTTCTTTCCAAGGTACTTGCCACGGCAGCAGATCGACTAAAAATTGCTTCCCGAAAGCAAGTGGATACGGCAGAGATGTCAGAAAGAAAGGAATTTGAGTATTCTGCTGCTGATTATCTCCTTGTTTACTCCGACGTGCATCGTCGGAGTTTCATGGAAGCCGGGTTTGCTGGGTCGCGTCTAATTGAGTGCCCCCTGTGGGTGGATTCGAAAACATGGTTTCCGACACTAGAGAAACGTACACACAGGAATGGAAAACTTCGCGTATTGTTTGTCGGTAGCCTTTCGATGCGGAAGGGTATTCCGTTCCTACTTGAGGCAGTTCGATTGCTAGGCGATGCTGTAAGTCTAACGCTCGTTGGGTCAATTCACCCAGAAATGTTGTCTACACTCGCTGCTTATGAGGATACCTTTGAGCTTCAAGCACCAAAAACCAAGGCGGTTTTACGCGAGATCTACGTGCAACATGATGTTTTGGTGTTGCCGTCACTGGGGGATTCTTTTGGGTTCGTCGGTATCGAGGCAATGGCCTGCGGGATCCCTGTGATTGTTACGGAGAATTGTGGCGTACCTGTGCCGGATTTGACTTGGCGTATACCGGTAATGGATTCGGAAGCGATTGCGATGCGCTTGCAGCACTACATAATGTCCGATGGAGCATTGGCGGAAGATGGCACGAAGGCGACAACATTTGCGCGTGAATTCTCTCCGCAACGGTATCGATGCTTTATTGGCCAATTTTTTAAGAGCTTGGTAGGGCAGAGTTTATAGTGAGATTTTTGGTGCAAATCGTGCCGCGCCTAGCACCTTCAGTGAGCGGCGTCGGCGATTACGCTGGGTTAATGGCCCGAGAGTTATTGGGGACGTATGCTGTGAGTACTATATTCGTTGTTTGTGACTTGGGATGGTCAGGACCGAGATCATTGCATGAATTTCCCATCGTTCGTCTTAGGTTCCACAACGCTGCCCACCTGCGCGAGACACTGGAACTAATTGTGCCGCCGGGGACACCCGTGTTTCTCCACTACGTAGGCTACGGTTACCAAAAGCGAGGCTGTCCGCGTTGGCTGGCCCAAGGCTTGGAACGGTGGCGGCGCAACGGCAAGGAGCGTCGCCTTGCCGTGATGTTTCATGAGTTGTTTGCCTTTGGCCCAGTGTGGACGAGTTCGTTTTGGTTGTCCTTTTTGCAGCGTCGCATTACAGCCCGTGTAGCGCGGTTGGCGGATACTTGTGTGACGAACATGAGCATGTATGCGAACCGGCTGGGCCGATTTGCGCCGCGCCATGCGGGAAAAGTGACCGTAATGCCGGTTTTTTCGACAATGGGGGAGCCGGCGGATCTTAGACCATCGAGGCAGCGGCAACCTTGGTTGGTGCTGTTCGGCGGGGGCGCCTGGACCACGGATGCGGTCGCAAAACACGCCGCGAAACTCGATCAAGCATGCGCAGCCCTCAGCTGTGATCGCATCATCGCCATCGGAGCGCCGGGTCGGATTGCTTGGTCGGGCCACGCGGCCTTTGAGGAAACCGGCATTCTACCCGCAGCGGAAGTCAGTACAATCCTTGGACAAGCTCGTGCCGGATTTTTGGGTTACTTTCCCGGTTATCTCGGCAAGTCCACGATCTTCGCGGCCTACTGTGCTCACGGTCTGCTCCCGATTTTTCCTGAACCAAATCCCTCCGAACTCGACGGAGTGATGCACAGGATTCACTACCTGACTTTGGATGATTTGATCGAAGATTGTCCGCTAGAAACCATCGATTCGGTGGTTGCAAATTCGCGGCAATGGTATCAACGCCATGACCTTGCGAAAGCCGCAGGGACCGTTGCGCAGATATTGCCTGCCCCTTGAGTATGCTAGTAAGTCTCTGGGGCCAGCGCGAGCGACCACCTATTGGATCGGTCCAATGGTTTCGTTCTTGGGCAAAACGATTTTTAAGCCTTAAATCGATACTTGCCAGCGATTGGCGACTGCATCGCCTTACCCAAAAGGGAGCATGCGTTGGAAAGACCGTTTTTCTCTCGAAAGCGAATATCGCGGGTACGCTTGGAAAGCTATCCATTGGAGATAGTTCATTTCTGGGCAGGGTGACAATTCAAGTCTTGAACGAAGTTCGGATCGGACGTTGCGTTTGCATCAATGACGGAGTGACCATCTTGTCGGCCAGCCACTGCCTGGACGATCCTGGGTGGGGCATGTTCTCGAAACCAATCACCATTGACGACTATGCATGGATCGCCGTGGGGGCGCTGATTCTCCCGGGAGTGCGCATCGGCCGTGGCGCTGTCGTGGGTGCCGGCGCCGTGGTTAGCCGCGATGTCCCTGCCTTTGCGGTGGCGACTGGCAATCCCGCGCGGATCTTGGAAAACCGGCGTATTCGCCAGCTTGATTATTCACCGGTGAATTCTCTTGCCGGCTTTCGTGCGTGGTGTGGTGCCGGAATGCCCTCGGGCAAAACCGATTCGCTCCTCAATTATCCTCCCGTTTCCTAACAAATAAGGCTCGAGCACCCTGAACTCTACCAATAAATGGCTGAAGATTTGCACCCGTGCAGCGCTTGTGCTTGTCGTCGTCGAGGGAGCAATTCGTAAGTGGCTGCTGCCCGAGCTAAATGAGTTTGTCTATTTTGCTAAGGATGGTGTGCTGGGCATCGCTTATATTTTGGCTCTCTTGCATCCGGACCGGTTGCATCACGGAGACCGATTCAAGATGCTATTCCCGTTCGTCTTTCTTGCCGCGTCCTTGCTAGTTGCCGGTGTATTTAATCCATCTTTGGGATCGGTGATCGTTGGCGCTTTTGGGGCGAAGGCATATTTATGGTACATCCCTTTAATATGGATCGTTCCGAGCACTTTCAATTCCACGACGGAACTGCAAAAGTGGTTTCGCAACTACCTCCTCCTCGTAATACCGGTCTGTTTGCTTGGCACCGCTCAATTTGCAGCGCCCCCGGATTCAGTGTTAAACCGTTATAGCAACACTAGCGACGAGCAGGCTGTGGCTACGTTTGGTGAGGATACCAAGGTCGCGCGCATCACCGGTACGTTTTCGTATATTTCCGGGCACACCAGCTACATCACAGCAATGGCCATCTTCCTCCTAGCGCTAATGGTGCAACCTGCCGGCGGGTGGTGGTTCCTAGCGGGGATGCTCGAGTTCATGCTAATTGTGGGAAATGCGTTGATGTCGGGTTCGCGGGCAGGGGTTTTGATTGTAGCGGCTGCCGCCGTTGTCTTTCTCCTGTCAACGGCTGGCCAAGACGCTCCCGCGCTTCGCAGGTTTCGTTGGCTGGTTATCGGCATGATGGTTCTAGGATGCGGAGCTGCTCTTTACGGCTTTCAGGATGCGCTGAGCGCCTTTGCCCACCGCGTTGAGACGGCGGAGGATACTGAGGAGCGCATGGCGTTCGTGAGTATCGAGCGTCTCGATGAAGCCATGAATGCCGCCGGTTTGCTCGGATATGGCACCGGAGCAACACACCCCGGCGGTTTCGCACTCCGTCGCGCATTCAATCTCGGTCCCGCATTCGACGATCCGCCTCCCGCGGAACTTGAGTATCATCGAGTCATGCTGGAGCTTGGCCCGATTGGATTCCTCTTTTGGAATGTGTTGCGCATCTTCCTCTTATTTGCATTGTTCGCAACTTGGCGGAGGATGCGAATCTCATTTCTTCGTCAAATGGCCTTTGCTGCCTTCTTTCTGCACGTGGTAAACCTTAATGGTGCAATCGTCCTGAATCACACGATGGGGGTCTATTATTGGTTTAGTGCGAGCTTCATCTTTCTTTTGCCAAAACTGGAGGCATTGGATTTTGCGCGCGTGAGGCTTGCGTCGCAGATTCCCGGCTTTCGGCCTCCTCAAGTCATGCCGGCGCGCAGGAAGCTCACGGTCCCTCAATGATGTCTTCGGCGATGAAGGGCTGCCACGTCCACATCTGGATTCCCGACTATGAGTCGGCCAAGGGGGGGATTCAGGTTTTCAGCAATTTCTTCATCAAAGCGGTGTGCCATTTCCTCCCGGACGCGAAAATCACCGTCTTCTCCAAGAATGACGTCTCTTACCCGGCTCTGCCGCTACATCATCCTGCGGTTGAGTTTCGCCCTCTGGGATGGTGGTCCCCTCGGTTGCGCACGATGGCATTCAGTGCTGCTCTTCTTGCTGCCGGGTTGCGGGAAAAGCCGGATGCGATCCTGAGCACGCATGTGAATTTCGCTCCGGTCGCGCACTGGTTGAAGCGGCTCCAAGGGACGCCATTCGCAGCGGTGGCGCACGGGGTCGATGTCTGGACGATGACGGGCGGCATGGTGCCGAGGGCGCTCCAAGCAGCGGATCGGGTGCTTGCGGTCAGTCGGTTCACCCGGGACCGCCTGGTGGAAGGGATGCACCTGCGGCCTGAGAAAGTGGGAATTCTGCCCAACGCGTTTGACGAGCTCGAATTTTCGCCTGGGGACAAACCAAGGTATCTTCTCCGGCGGTTTGGTCTGGCGCCGAAGCAACCGATCATTCTGACGGTGGCCCGCCTCGCGGGCGAGGAGCGCTACAAGGGGTACGATCAAGTGTTGCGCGCACTGCCGGCGGTAAGGCGAGTGGTGCCCGATGTGCATTATGTGCTGGGTGGGCGGGGGCCGGACCGCTCGCGGGTCGAGGTGCTGGTGAAGGAGTTGGGTCTGATGGATTGCGTGACCCTTGCAGGGTATATTCCGGATCACGAGTTACGGGACTTTTATCGGTTGAGTGACGTGTTTGCCATGCCGAGTAAAGGCGAGGGGTTCGGGATTGTCTTTCTCGAAGCGATGGCGAGCGGTCGGCCGGTGATCGCCGGGAACAAGGATGGGTCGGTGGATGCCCTGCTCGATGGGAAAGCGGGTGTCTTGATCGACCCTGATAGCCGGACGGAACTCGAAAAGGCGCTGGTGCAAACGCTCTCCGGCACGCATCCGCTGGCGATTTTGCGCGATCCCGCTGGCTTGCAGGAACAAGCGATTGCGGCCTTTGGCTACGCGCGGTTTGCGACCAAACTGGCGGAGGAACTCCGGGCCCTCGGCCTTCCGGCAGTCCGACCGACGGAACCTGCGTTCGCAGCTTAAGACCATGTGCGGAATCGCGGGACTCGTCACGGATCGCCTCACCCCGGCAGAGATAGAGTCGCGGCTCCGGGCCATGCAGGCGAGGTTGCGGCATCGCGGACCGGACGATGCAGGGCTCTTCGTCGGTCCTTCTGATCACACATCGGCTAGCGGGCCGAATCCGCTCCTTTGTGGCCTCGCGCATACGCGGCTGGCCATCCTCGATCTCAGTCCGGCGGGGCATCAGCCGATGTTTTCGGAGGATGGGCGTTTCGCCCTAACTTTCAACGGGGAGATTTATAATTTCGCCGCGCTCCGACGGGAATTGGAACAGGACGGCGAGCGGTTTCGATCGACTTCGGACAGCGAAGTCATCCTGCGGATGTATTCGCGGTATGGACCCGAAGTGGTTCGGGAGTTCGAAGGCATGTTTGCCTTTGCCATCTGGGATCGGAGGGAAGGCACCTGTTTCCTGGCGCGCGACCCGCTGGGCATCAAGCCGCTCTATCTTTGGATTGAGAACGGGACCATGGCCTTTGCCTCTGAGGTTCGGGCCTTACTCGTGGTCGGGATGGCCCGTCCAGAATTGTCCCCCGAAGCGCTGCAGAATTATTTCCTTTTTGGATCCGTTCCGGAACCGAAGACGCTGGTCCGCGGGGTGGAGGCGCTTCCCGCTGGACATAAGCTGCTCTGGAAGGGCGGGCGGGGACGCGTCCAACGGTTCTGGGAGTTGCAGATCCCGGCGGACTCGGGGTCGGTCGAGGAGTCGATCCCGCTCGCTCGCGCGGCGTTAGAGGATTCCGTGCGGCGGCATTTTGTGAGCGATGTGCCGGTGGGGATATTTCTGAGTGGAGGAATCGATTCCACAGCGCTGGTGGCACTGGCCCGCCGGATCGGTGCAGGACCGTTGCAGACGTTCTGCCTATCCTTCGACGATGCCGCGCTCGACGAAGGCGCCGTGGCGGCCCGCACGGCCGCCCATTTCGGCACTCGACACCACGACCTGCGGCTGGGGGCGGGAGTCGGGCGGGCTTTGCTCACGAGTTTTCTGGATCGGCTGGATCAGCCGTCGATTGATGGGTTTAACACGTTCTGTGTCTCCAAACTCGCGCATGATCAGGGTGCGAAGGTGGTCTTGTCAGGCCTTGGGGGCGATGAAGTCTTCGGCGGTTACCCTTCATTCCAGACGGTCCCACGCCTCGTCGGTTGGAACCGGGCGCTTTCGTTGATGGGTCCTGTTCGCTGCCTGTTCGGTCGCGCCTTGGAGGAGCACGGGCTCCAGCCGCGGCATCGTCGTTTGGGTACTTTTATGACCGGGCCGCCGAGCGCGGCCACAGCGTATTGGGCCATGCGCGGCATTTTCACGCCGCCAGAAGTAAAACAGCTTCTGAGGCAATATGGGCAGGTCACGGCAAGCAGCGAGGAACTGGCTGCCGTGGCCTTTCATGTGCCTGCGCAGCCCACGCTGGAGGATGTCGTGAGTTATCTTGAATTGACCCGTTACATGCGGAATCAACTGCTCAGGGATAGCGATGTCACGAGCATGGCCTGGGGGTTGGAACTTCGTGTGCCCTTCGTGGATCGAAAGCTCATCGAGACTCTCATCCGACTTCCAGCCAGGGTCCGTCTGGCGCGCGGCAAGAGACTGCTTTTGGATGCAGTTCCTGAGGTGCCGGAGTGGGTGGCCGGCAAGCCTAAACGCGGATTTGTCTTTCCCTTTGAGCAGTGGTTCGCCGCCGACTGGCAAGAATTGTTTGGCCACATCAAGCGCGTCAACGGTGCGGGGGTCCAAGGATGGTATCAGAAGTGGAGCCTCTTCGTGCTCGATCACTGGTGTCAGGCGAACGGCGTCGCGAGGTTTGGAGAGAGTTAAAATGAAGGTGCTGCACGTCATCCCGTCGCTTTCGCACTCCCAGGGTGGGCCGAGCTTCGCCTTGCCGCTCATCGCGCGGAGTCTCATTCAGCGCGGCATCAAGGTGGACGTGGCCACGACCGACGACGACGGTCCCGGCAAGCGGATCGCCGTACCGCTCGGCGTCCCGGTGGAGAGGGATGGATTCTCGGTGCGGTATTTCAAAAAGCAGACCCAGTTCTACAAGGTTTCGCTGCCTTTCAGCAGATGGATGCGGAAGCACGCGGGCGAATACGATGTCGTGCATATTCATGCCTTGTTTTCGTACACGAGCATCAGCGCGGCGCGTGAGGCGCGACGGGCCGGGGTGCCCTACGTGGTGCGCCCGATTGGCGTGCTGAATCGGTGGGGGATGCGAAATCGGCGGCGGCTGATCAAGGCCTTGTCGTTCCGATTCATCGAGGGGCCGATCCTGCGCCATGCGGCGGCCATTCATTACACAAGCCGGCAGGAACGGGTGGAGGCGGAGCAGGCCGGAGCGTCCGCGATGGCTGCGGTGATCCCGCTCGGAGTCTCGGTGCCGGGAGTCGGAGATCTGGATGCGGCGGAGCGATTTCGGGTGCGCTACCCGGAGACCCGCGGGCGACGGGTGGTCCTCTTCCTCTCGCGATTGGATGTGAAAAAGGGGATCGAGTTATTGCTGCCGGCGTTTGCCGCAGTCCGGCAGGCACATCCCGATGCGGTGTTGGTGCTGGCCGGGGATGGCGACCAGGAATACGTCGAGGGACTGCGGAAAATGACGGTGGCGCTCAGCCTTGCGGAGTGTGTGGTGTGGGCGGGCTTTCTCGGCGGTGAGGAGAAGCGGGACGCCTTTGCCGCAGCGACGGTGTTTGTGCTCCCGTCTTATTCGGAGAATTTCGGGATCGCGCTGGTCGAGGCGCTGGCTGCTGGGTTGGCCAGCGTGACGACGGAGGGCGTGGCCGTGGCCGCCGACATCCGCGAGCACGAGGCCGGTCTCGTCGTGCCGTCCGAGATCCAGCCCCTCCGCACCGCACTGGACGACCTTTTGCGCGACGCCGAGCTACGTACTCGCCTCGGAGCGAACGCTCGAAGGCTGGCGATTGAGCGATTCTCCCTCGACGCGATGAGCGCGGCCTTGGTCCGCCTTTACGAGAATAGTATCACCCGTCGCGTCGACGAAATCCAACCCGTACCCTCCTGTCTATGCCCGTAATTCTTGGTATCAATGCCTTCCACGCCGATTCGGCGGCCTGTGTCGTCGTCGATGGTGAATTGAAAGCGGCCGTCGCCGAAGAGCGGTTGGGCGCACGGCAGAAGCACTGCCCGGATTTTCCCGCCAATGCCATCCGTGCCGTCCTGAAGATGGCCGGGGTGAGCTTGCGCGATGTGAGCCATGTGGCCATCGCGCGCGATACCAAGGCCAATATGGGTGCCAAGGCGGCCTATGTGCTTTCCAAACCGGTGAAGACCATGGCGGCGGTCTGGGAGCATCTCAGCCGGAGCAAGCGCACGAGCGATACCTTCACCCAGCTCGCGGAGATCTGTGGTGAGCCGGCGGCGCACGCGCGTTTTCAATTAGTACCGGTCGAGCACCATCTCGCACACATCGCCAGTGCTTACTACTTGTCGCCGTTCGAGTCGCTGACCGCAGGGCTTTCTTACGATGCATCGGGCGACTTTGTGAGCATGATGGCGGCCCGTTGTGAAGGCACGAAGATCGAAGTGCTCGATCGCGTCCACCTGCCGCACAGCCTTGGGTTCTTCTACACGGCGCTTTGCCAGTTCATCGGCTTCGATGAGTTTGGCGAGGAGTATAAGGTGATGGGTCTCGCGCCATATGGTGAGGATCGCTTTCCCGAAATCATGCGGAAGATCGTGAAACTGCCAGCGGAAGGTTGGTTCGCGCTGGCGCGGGGATACTTTGGGATGCACGAGGGCGGGCAGAGTGGGGCGCTGGATGAACGCGGGCATCTCGTCGCCGGGCGGATGTTCACGGACAGACTCGTCGCCGAACTCGGACAGGCCCGGAAGCGTGCTGAGCCGCTCACGCAGCGGGAGAAGGACATCGCCCGCTCCTGCCAGGTGCGCTTTGAAGAGGCGGCAGTGCATTGCTTGAAGCGCTTGCATTCGCGGGTGCCGACCGAGCGGTTCGTGATGGCCGGCGGTTGCGCGCTCAACGGTGTAGCCAATGCCCGCATCCTGCGCGATACGCCATTCAAGACCCCATACCTGCAATCCGCCTCTTCTGACGACGGCACCTGCCTGGGCGCGGCGTATTGGTGCTACCACAATGTCTGCGGCGGCACGCAGCGCTTTCACATGCGGCATGCCTACTGGGGGCCGGAGTATTCGGACGCCGACCTGAGCGCCGCCGCAGGCAAGAGCGGCCTGCCCGTCGAACGCCTCACTGGTGACGAGCGGGCAGATCGTGTGACCGATCTGCTCCGTGAGGGCAAAGTGGTGGGGTGGTACCAAGGCCGCAGCGAGTGGGGGCCACGGGCGCTCGGGAATCGGTCCATCCTCGCCGATCCAACGCATCCGGACATGAAGGAGATCATCAACGCCAAGATCAAACGCCGCGAATCCTTCCGCCCCTTCGCCCCGAGCGTCCTGGCGGAAAAGGCGGGCGATTACTTCGAGCAGAGCGTGATGAGCCCTTTCATGATGCATGTGGTCAAATTTCGTCCCGAATGGCGGACGCGGCTGCCAGCGGTGGTGCATGTCGATGGCACCGGACGGCTTCAGACCGTCAGCGCGGACGAGAATCCTGCCTACCACGGGCTCATCCAGCGATTTAGCGAGAAGTCGGGCGTCGGCATCGTGCTCAACACCAGCTTCAACGAGAACGAACCCATCGTGGATACTCCGCAGCAGGCGCTCGATTGCTTCCTGCGGACCGATATGGACGCCCTCTGTCTGGGAGAATATCTCATGGTGAAGCCTGCCGGTGGTCCTTGATGGCAATGATCCTGGAACGAAGGCGACCAGCGATTGCCGGAGAATCCGCAGGTTGGCTCATCGGCTCGGATGATGTTTTTTGCCGGCAGACCCCAGCCGTCATTCCCCGCATTGCCACCGGCTTCCTGGCTTGGGAGCGCGGGAAACTACTCTCGGTGTATGGCGCGTTCCGAGCACCGCAGCGCCCCCTGCGCGGTAGCGCTATCCCGGCAGATGGGCCGCCTGGCAAGCCCTTTGGCATGGCGCTCGGAGCGCGCCATCCACCAGAGTTCGCGCCGTAGCTTCGCCATTTGATGCGATAGGTGCCGGATACTCGGATATTCGGCTTGCTGAATTTAACGATTTCGACTTACCTACTCCCCGAAATGCGGGGCACCTCTCGACGCTTTCCTCCGCCCGCCGACGCTTTAGAACTATGTTTTCGTTTCCTTTCAACGCAGTTCCCCCAAGCTTGCAGCCGCGGGAACAAACGGCGCGTGATGTCGGCGCACCTGTCCGTTTTAAAGGGTAACGCCCTCCAAACAACCGCTCAATGAACGTCTCCGTCCTGATTCCGGCTCGAAACGAGGTCAGTAATATTGCTGACTGTCTGGAGTCTGTGGCCTGGAGCGATGATGTGGTCGTCGTGGATTCCAGTTCCACCGATGGCACCGTGGAACTGGCCCAGCGGCACGGAGCCAAGGTCGTGAATTTTTCCTGGAACCGACACTTCCCAAAAAAGAAGAATTGGGCTCTGGAGAATGTGCCGTGGAAGAACGAATGGGTGCTGATTCTCGATGCGGACGAGCGGATTACGCCGGAGTTGGGCCAGGAAATCCTCCGCAAGGCCGCCGCTCCCGATGCGGATGGCTACTTCATCAATCGGCGCTTCATGTTCATGGGCCGATGGATTCGGCACTGCGGATACTATCCGAGTTGGAACCTGCGCCTCTTTCGCCACCGGCTCGGGCGGTATGAAAAGCTGCACAAGGCCGACACCGGCTCGGGTGACAATGAAGTTCATGAGCATGTCGAGTTGACCGGGGCCGCGGCTTACCTTGAGCACGACATGCTGCATTACGCTTATCCCGACATCAGCACGTGGATCGAGAAGCACAACCGATACTCGAACTGGGAGGCCAAAGTGGAGGTTGAGACGAGCGAAAAATCCGCGGAATCAAACATCGGCGGACACCTGGCCGGTCGGCGCCGGATGCGCGAATGGTCGCGCCGGATGCCGTGCCGCCCGCTGCTCCGGTTCCTCTACAGCTACGTGTTCAAACGGGGATTTCTGGACGGCCGCGAAGGGTTTATGTTCTGCCGTCTGCTCGCCACCTACGAAATGTTCAGCGTCTTCAAGGCGCACGAACTGCGCAACCGCTTGCGTCCAGGCAACAAGCAGCCCGGCGCAGCGGGATTGCCGCTTGCACTGCCAGGAAAATAGGCTTCCGCCGTGGCACCACTGGACCGTCCACGGGCGTCAGGAAAGGGATCAAAAGTGGCGAGTGCGTGCGGCGCGCCCGGCTGCGAAATCTGAGCACACACCAACAACCAACTTCATGAGCTTCGAGAGTGTCATTAAGTATCTGGTGGTCTTCGGCGCGGCTCTGGCGACGGCGCTGCTGGCCACTCCGCTCGTGATCCGGCTGGCGATGCGGCTCGGGATGGTCGATCAGCCGGACGCCCGCCGGGTGCATACGCGGCCCACGCCCCGGGGCGGAGGGCTGGCCGTGGTGCTGGCCTTTCACGTGGCTTGCGCGGTGATCTTCCTGCCGCCGTGGGCTCAATTCTCCGGTCGCCTCACGGAGCAATGGTGGCTGAATTTTCTCGTCCTCTCGGGCGGCCTGACGGTCGTCGGTTTTCTCGATGACTTCCTCTCGCTGCGCGCGTCGGTCAAGCTCTGTGGGCAGATCGCGGTCGCGGTGGGAGCCTGGTTCCTCGACTTCCGCGTCGGGTCGATGTTTGGGGTGAATCTGCCGGATTGGGTGGACCTGCTCCTGACGGTGTTCTGGTTCGTCGCGCTGATGAACGCCTTCAACCTCATCGATGGCATGGACGGCGTCGCGGCCGGGCTCGGCAGCATCGCATCCGCGGCGCTGATCGGATCGTTTTTGCTCCGCGGTCAGCCCGCAGACTGTCTCGTGACGCTCGGCCTCCTCGGCGCGTGCCTCGGCTTTCTGCAATACAACTTCCATCCCGCCCGGGTCTTCCTCGGCGATACCGGGAGCATGTTCATCGGCTTCACCCTGGCGGCGATCTCGCTCAGCACCTACACGAAGGGCACTGCTTTCACCGCCCTCGCCGTGCCGGCCTTGGTCGTCGGGGTGCCGCTCTTCGATACCTTCCTCGCGGTGTGGCGCCGGACGGCCCGGAAGATCCTCGGTCACGCCGACAAGCGGAAAGGCGCGGGCAAAGATGGCGGTGTCTTCGGCGCAGATAAGGATCATCTGCACCATCGGCTGCACGCGACGGGACGGTCGCAGAAGAAAGTGGCGCTGCTGCTCTACGTGGCGGCGCTGACGCTCGCGGCGGTGGGGCTGCTCGCGCAGATTTTTCATGATCTGGCGGGCGGCATCTACCTCCTCGCCTTCGTCGCCGGCACTTTCGTGATCGTCCGGCATGTCGCGCATGTGGAGCTTTGGGACAGCGCCTCGGCCCTGGTGCATGGACTTTCCCGTCCGCTGCGCCGGGAAGTCGTCGTGCCGCTCTACATCGCCGGGGATCTGGCGATCCTGGTCTTCTCGCAATTCCTCGCGCACGTGATCATTCGCGGCAGCGTCGGCAGCGGTGCCTTGCGGCAGGGGATTGTCCAAGACATCGGCTTCCAGGTGGCCATCCCCTTTGTCGCCGTGGCACTCGCCGGGATGTATCGGCGCATCTGGAGTCGCGCGCGGCTCATGGATTTCCTCTCTCTGGCGACGGCGCTCTGTGGGGGGCTTGCCGTCGGGTTTGCGATTGTGAGCATGGTCGAGACGGAACTCACCAAGCTGCGCCTGCTCGAGACGGCGATTCAGGGTGGCTTTGCCCTCGCGCTCATGGCCGGTTTGCGGCTCTTCCGCCGCATCGCGGCGGACGTGCGCGGCAGCGTGATGGCCCGCGGGCTGACCACGACCAAGGATCTCCAGCGCGCGCTCATCTACGGGGCCGGGCACACCGGGTTACTCTTTCTGCATGCCGAAGGCGATGCCGCTCCGGGGAGCGGGCGAGGCTATCGCGTCGTGGGCTTCCTCGACGACGACACGAACATCCACGGGCGCATCATGCACGGCTTCCCGGTGCTCGGTGGCCGCGAGAATCTCTCCACGCTGCTGCCCTCCACGGCGGCGGATCTGGTCATCGTCGCGGCGCGACTCCAGCCCGAGTCCCTCTGCGCGTTGCTTGCTGCCGCCGGCGCCTGTGGCGCGCGCGTCCTCGAATGGCGCACCGGCCTCGAAGACATCAGCGAACCGTGGCCCGGAAAATCCGAGCGCGATCTCGCCAGCCGCACCCATCCCGCCTGAGGGAACCTCCACTCCCGTCCGCCCGAAACGCCCTGCACCCGCAGGGCGTTTTTTGTTTCGGGGCTCGTGCGGCGGAGGCATCGATCTCGGCTGCAGTCCGCCAGGCTCCACGAAAATGCCTCCACGCCGGGTCAGAAAAAAACCGCCAGAGAGCTACGACAAGGAGAGTCAAACTGCCGTTGCTGCCTTCCGGCCCTGGCGGGGTTCATCTGCTCTCAATCCATAGTCCCTGACGGAGGTGTGAGTATGGGCCCGCCACGGACGATGACAAATAATTTGTTAGGCAATTTCCATTTAACCGCTTGCATTGATTTTTTTGTTGGCGCAAAAACCTCCGCCCCAATCTTGCGGCTGGATTTTCCTCCGCTTCCCCTCTAACCTTACAGCAACCAGCGTCACCCATTTATGGCCAAAGTTTTCCTCGGACTAGCGATTGCCTTGATGATTGCCACCGCAGTCGTCGGATTCCTCGCGAAAGGCAACATCGACACGATCCAAGGAAACCTCAAGGACACGAAGTCAACCTTGGCGACCACGACCTCGACTCTCAAGAAAACCGAAGGCTCGCTGAAGGCGACCCAGGAGGAACTAGCGGTGGCGAAGACGGCGCTGGACGAGGAGAAAGCGGCCGTTGCGAAGGCCAAGGCGGACTTGGAAGACGCCGTGAAAAAGGCCACCGAGGCGGCGGTTTTGGTGGAGGCGAAGACCAAGGAAATGGCTGATCTCCAGGCGAAGATCGCCGCGATGTCTGATGGCGATAAGGGCATCCCGATAGAACAGTTCAAAGTGGAAATGGACAAGGTGCGGGCCGAATTGGAAAAGGCACAGATTCAACTCACAGAGTCCGAGCAAATCCAAAAGACGCTCAATGCGCGGGTGAAAGAGACCGAGGAAAAATTTAACGGGCTGAATAGCGAGGTGAACCGGTATCGCGCGAATGTCGCGAAGAACGGTCTCTCCGGTCGGATCATGGCTGTGAACCCTGGCTGGAATTTCGTGGTGCTGAGCGTGGGCGACAAGCAGGGCGCGGCAGTCGGCGCAAATATGCTCGTCCTCCGGGGCGGTGAGCCAATCGGGAAAGCGAAGATCACTTCCGTGGAGCCATCGACCTCGATTGCCGACATCATTCCCGGATCGGTGCGGGCGGGGATCACGGTGCAAGCTGGAGACAGCGTCGTGTACGAAGGCCAGCGGAAGTAGCCTTCGCATGAAGCGATTTCTCGCGCTGCTCCTGCTCGTTGGTACCAGCATTTTCCTGCCGGGCTGCGCGAGCACGGAGCCGGAAGATCCGAACCGGGTGAGCACGATCCCGTGGAACCGTCCGGAGAAGTGGGAGGGTCAGGGCCCGCTCGGCGGATTCGCGCCGAATCAGTAGTTGCCGTCGCTTTCGTTCGCGGATTTCTCCTCCGCTCCGGTGAAGCCGCGCATCCTGATCATTCGCGGCGGGGCAATCGGTGACTTCATCCTCACGCTCCCGGCGATCCGGCTCATCCGGGAGGCCTTCCCCGCGGCGCACCTCGAAATCCTTGGCTACCGGCACATCGTGGCTGTGGCCGAGGGCCGCTACTACGCGGACGCGGCGCGCTCCATCGAGTACAGCGCCATGGCCGCATTCTTTGTCCCGCGTTCCGACCTGGCAGCGGACTTGGTGGAATACTTCGCCAGCTTTCAGCAGGTCATCAGTTACCTCTATGACCCGAGCAAGTTCTTCGAGGGAAACCTCCGCCGCGCGGGCGTGAAGAACTTCCTCAGCGCCTTTGCCAGGATCGACGACACCGCGCACGCGGCCCAGCAACTCGCCCGTCCCCTCGACCGCCTCGCGCTCTACCTCGAGAGCCATGCGGCGGTCGTTTTTCCGACCGACGACGATCGCGCGATGGCGGCGCGGGAACTCGCGGATGTCGATCAACCCACCATCGCCATCCACCCCGGGAGCGGGAGTGCGCGGAAAAATTGGCCGATTGCGAACTGGCGTGCTCTCGGTCAGCAACTCATGGATCGCCACCCGCGACCGCGGCTGATGCTGGTCGGCGGCGAGGCGGACCGTCCGCAACTTGCCGAACTCGCCACCGCCTGGCAGGCCGGCCATCCCATCCTTGCCTGCGATCTCCCTTTGCCGGAACTCGCCGCGCGCCTCGAGCGTTGTGCGCTCTTCCTCGGGCACGACAGCGGCGTCTCCCACCTGGCGGCGGCCGTCGGCACCCCGTGCGTTCTGCTCTTCGGGCCGACCGACCCGGCGATCTGGGCTCCGGCAAATGCGAACGTCACGGTTGTCGTCGCGCCGGATGGCGACTTGGAGCAGCTCTCCGTCGAGCAGGTCAAAGCGGTGCTCCCGTGACGATCCGCGCACCGCGGCAGAAATCATTTGCCGGTGCGCACGGCGTCCGCTACCTCTCCCGCCCCTATGACTGAAGAAACCAAACCCGCTCCCCCGACCATCGACGCTTCGAACCTCAAGACCGTCTATGCCAATGTCTGCCGCATCGCCCAGACGCCGAATGAAGTCATCGTGGACTTCGGAATGAACCCCAACTTTTTCGGCAACATCCTCGATGAACCGCTGAAGCTCGAGAATCGCGTGATCATGTCGCACGACGCCGCCAAGCGCCTCTGCATCCACCTCACGGCCACGATCCAGGCCTTTGAGGCAAAGTATGGCCCCGTCGAGCTCGACGTGACCAAGCGCCTCAAGCAGCAGGCGCAATAGCCGCGAGGGGAAATCCCCGCGCTCGATTTTTCCAAGAAGCCCCAAGCTGGGAGGCGTGCCTGAGATCCGGGCGCCCTTTGAGCTTGGGGTTTTCTTTGCCCCGATCGCTATTTCTCGAGGCCGTCCACTTCCAGATACGTCGGCGCGCGATCTTCCCGGCCGCTCCGCGTCGCCTCCATCCCCTCGATGCGCATTTGCTTCAGCAGCCACGCCCCGTCGATCTTCTGCGGGGAGATGACCTTGAAGCGGCGCGCGAGTTTGCCGTCGTGGCCATAGGCCTCCGCTTGCATCAGCGCGCCCGTCTCCTTGTCGATCCAAAGCACAGCCTTGCTGTATTGCGAATCACTTTTCGCCGGCGGCTCGGTGCGGATGATCCAGCATTTGCGCAGGATCATGATCTGGTCGCCCTCGACGGTGGCCTTCGTCCAGTAGAGAAATTTCATCGCGAGATCCTCGTAGGTGATGTCGCTGTCGCGCACCTTGTCGTCAAAGCGCGCCGCCGTGACCTTCTTCGTGGCCCCGCCGACGATCTCCTCGAGGCGCGATTCTTTCTCGAGCAACCGCAACTGAATCACCTGCGCCGGGTCGGAAAATTCCCAGCGCAGCGTCCCATTCTCCGCGAGGAGCCGGAAGGGGATGGACTTCCCAGCCGTCCGCAGCCGTCCCCGGATCACCTGCTTTTGCGCGGTCTGCGCGGAGCGCACGCCTCCGAGGATGGCCCGCGCGTCGGGCGTCTCGGCAGCGCCCGCCGCACCGCTCCAGCAAAGGAGCGCGGCCAGGGCCAATCGTGTCTTTACATGAAATGTCGTCGCCATAGGGTCGGAGGAGTTGAGTGTCGGGAGTTGAGCGTTGAGTGATCCAAATTGGAGCGCGGAGCGCTGCCGATGGGTGGCCACACGGCGGATTCTCAGCACTTAACTCTCAACTTCTCCCGATGGACCAACAGCTTCTTTTTCTGATCAACCGCGAATGGACGAGCGCACCGCTCGATCTCTTCATGGCGGCGCTCTCGAGCCTGGATGCGTGGATGCCCATCATCATCGCCAGCGGCCTCGCCATGGCCATCTGGGGAAACTTTCGCTGCCGTGCTTTCCTCGCTGCGGCACTGATCGTCGTCGGGATCAATGACGGCCTCATTTCGCGCTCCCTCAAGCGTCTCGTGGATCGGCCCCGACCGCATCAATCCCACAACGACGTGCGCCAGGTGGATCTCGCCAAGGCCAAGCCGCGCGCGCTGGCCCTTTTCAAGCCCGTGAAAGTGAAACTCTCGCGCACCACCCTGCACGATGTGGATGGCCGCTCCTTTCCCTCCTCACACACCATGAACACGATCTCCGCCGCGCTCGTCGCCGTCTGCTTCTTCGGGCGCCGCGCGTGGTGGACCTTGCTCGTCGCGGCTCTCATCGCCTACTCCCGCATCTACACCGGCGCGCACTGGCCGACGGATGTGGTGACATCGATCTTCCTCGGCGTCGGCACGACGCTGCTTTGGCTCATGATGCTGGAGTGGCTCTGGCGCAGGCACGCTGGGCAATTGCTGCCGCGGCTGCACGCCCAGCACCCGAGCCTGCTGGCTGCCTGACGGATGTTTCCCGCATCGCCTCTCCACCGATGACCGCCCGCCGCCTCCTCTTCCTCTTCCTCGGCGCGCTCACCGTGCTGCGTCTCGCCTACGCCTCCCAGGTCGAGCTCTCGCCCGACGAGGCCTACTACTCTCAGTGGGCCCAGCGGCTGGACTGGAGCTACTTCAGCAAAGGCCCCGGCATCGCCGTGACGATGTGGTTGAGCACGCATCTCGCCGGCGTCAGCGAACTCGGCGTCCGCCTCTTCAGCCCGCTCCTCGCGCTCGGGACCTGCCTGCTCATGTTCTCCTTCACCCGCCGGCTCTACGGCGAGTCCGTGGCCGTGTGGACGGTGCTGATGATGAATTGCACGCCCATCTTCCAAGTGGGTGGACTCGTCATGACGATCGATCCGCTCTCGATCTTCTTTTGGATGGCCGCCCTCTACGCCTTCTGGCTCGCCCTCGAGCGCAGCCCGGCATTTTCCCTCTGGTGGCCGGCGACGGGGCTGCTCATCGGGCTGGGATTCCTGGCGAAATTTACCGCCGCCATGCAGCTCCTCTCAGTCGTCTTGGCGCTGGTCATCATGCCCCGTTATCGCCGCGAATTTCGCCGCCCCGGTTTCTACACGCTGCTCGCCGCCTTCGCGGTCTGCACCATTCCCCCGATAGTCTGGAATGCGCGGCACGACTGGATCACCGCCGTCCACCTCCGCGCGCGCGGCGGGCTGAAAGGCAGCTTCGGCATCGACCTCGGCGAGTGGTTCAGCTTTGTCGGCGCGCATTTCGGCGTTTACTCACCGCTCATCTGCGCGGGTTTCGTCGTCGCGCTCTGGTGGGGCTGGCGCGCCGCGCGCATCCACACCAAGCCGCAGTTTCTCCTCGTCTTCACGCTCCCGCTGCTCGCGCTCTACCTCTTCCTCGCGCTCAAGCAGGCCGGCGAAGCAAACTGGACCGCGCCCGCCGCGCTCAGCCTCGGCATCCTCGCCACCGCGCTCTGGCACGAAAAGGCCAGGGAACACGCCTGGGCGCGCACCTTCTGCATCGCCGCACTCGTCGTCGGCGCGGGGATGAGCCTGCTCACGCTCAACTCCGACGCCGTCCGCACCCTCGGCCTGCCCCTTTCCTACGACCTCGATCCCTCCGCGCGCCTCCGCGGCTGGCACTCCGCCGCCGAGCGCATCGAAGAGTTCCGCCACCGCTACGAAGCCGAGCACGGCGAGCCCGTCTTCCTCATCGCGAACAACTATGGCAGCGCCGCCAGCCTCGCCTTTTACCTCAAGGACAAACGCCCCGAAGGTCCCGGCCACCCGCCGGTTTATGTGCCCGAGTCCGCCTACCCGGAGAACCAATTTTTCTTCTGGCCGCGCTACGACGAGAACCTCGATCTCCCGCCCGGTGAACCTCCCCCCGGGCTGTACTACACCGAGGAAATGGGCTACAACCCCTTCCTCGGTCGCTCCGCGCTCTACATCACCGAACGCGCCGAGGAGCGCGCGCCCTCCTCCATCAAGCGCGGCTTCGAGCGCGTGGAAATGATCGCCTGCATCGAGCAATCGCGCCGCGGTCAGCCGCTCCGCCAACTGCGCATCTTCGCCTGCCACCGCTACAAGCAGGTCGATCTATGACCGAGCCCGCCCTCTCCGTCGTCATCCCGCTCTACAACGAGGAGGACAACATCGTCCCGCTCCAGGAAGAGCTGGCCGCCGCGCTCGCCGGCATTGATTACGAACTCATCCTCATCGACGACTGCTCGCAGGACGCCACGCTCCAGCGCATCCGGCGCGGGCCGGAAGTGCGCATCATCGAGTTTGCAAAAAACACCGGCCAGAGCGCCGCGATGTACGCCGGCGTCAATGCCGCGCGCGGCGCGAAAATCGTGCTCCTCGACGGCGACCGCCAAAACGATCCGGCCGATATTCCCCGCATGATCGCCAAGCTCGACGAAGGCTACGACCTCGTCTGCGGCTGGCGCGCCAAGCGGCAGGACAGTTGGTCAAAGAAACTCACGAGCCGCTTCGCGAACTTCGTCCGCAGCCGTTTCACCCGCGACGGCGTCCACGACACCGGCTGCACCTTGAAAGTCATGCGGCGCGAATGCCGCGAAGCGCTCGTCCCTTTTTACGGCATGCACCGCTTCATCCCCGCGCTCATCAAAGGCCTGGGCTACCGCATCACCGAGCTGCCCGTTCATCACCGCCCCCGCGTCGCCGGCGTCAGCAAATACGGCTTCGGCAACCGCGCGCTCAAAGCCACCATGGACATGTTTGCCGTCCGCTGGCTGCTCGGCCGCCAGCTCCAGATCCGGATCAAAGGCGAACTCAACGGCACTCCCTGAGCCCCGCCGATCTCGTGGGCTGCTGACCATGAAATCTCTTCGCGACTTCGCTCTCCTCATTGCCCTGCTCGGCTTGGGCGTGTTCTTCACCGTGCAGGTGCCGGACTTCCTCAGTGCGCGGAATCTCTCCCTCCTGATGATCGACTTCGCGATCACTGCGACGCTCGCCGTTGGCATGTTACTCGTGATCCTGCCGGGGCACATCGATCTCAGTGCGGGGAGCGGGGTCGGGCTCATTGGCGGCCTCACCGCGGTGCTGGTCAGCAATCATCAGTGGCCTGCCCCATGGGCGATGCTCGTGGGTCTGCTCGTCGCGGTGGCGCTCTGGTTCACGATGGGCACGCTCATCGTGCGCGAGCGGATCCCGGCTTTCATCATCACCCTTGGTGGGCTGCTCGTTTTCAAAGGGCTCTTCTGGCTCGTCATCCAGAGCCACACGGTGCCCATCGTGGTCGGTGGCGGCTCGAATCTTTACTCGCAACTCACCACTTACTACCTGCCGCGTCCCATGGGTTACGCGCTTGCGGCGGTGGTGGTCGCCGGGCTTGCTTTCGTGCATCTCCGCAGCCGCGCGGCGCGACTGGCGCACGGCTTCGGCGCGGAGGATCGCGAGGCGGAATTCCTCAAGCTCTTCATCGCCGCGCAGATCGTTTTCCTCTTCGTCATCGTCACGAATCAATTTCGCGGCGTGCCGCTCCCGGCGCTGATCCTCGGTGCCGTGGCCCTCGGCGTTTGGGTGCTCACCCAGCACACGCCGTGGGGCCGCTACCTTTACGCCATCGGCGGAAACGAAGAAGCCTCCGTGATCAGCGGCATCCCCGTGGCCCGCGTCACGGTGGGCGCTTTCACCCTCATGGGCGTCATCGTCGCCATCACCGGACTCATGCAGACGGCCTACGGCGGCGCGAGCACCACGACGGTCGGCGATCTCATGGAACTCGACGCCGTCGCCGCGTGCGTAATCGGCGGCACATCGTTAAAAGGCGGACGCGGCACGGTGCTGGGCGTGCTCTTCGGCGCCCTCATTATGGCGTGTCTGATCAATGGCATGACGCTCATGGCGGTGAAGCCCGAGGCGAAATTCATCGCCCGCGGCCTCGTGCTCATCGGCGCCGTCTGGATGGACGTGCGAATGGCGCGCGGGAAGTAGCCCGGGAGCGCCGCCGTCCCGTGCGGCATCGTTCCAGGCGCGCGCAGCGCCACATTTCGTCGTTGGTATTTGCGAATAGGCGCTGCGCGCGCCATGCACGATGCCGCACGGGACGGCGGCGCTCCCGGCTACAGTACCGTCCCGCGCAGGATGGCGGAGGCGGCGGTGAAGTAGATGATCAGGCCAGTGACATCGACCAGCGTGGCGACGAAGGGCGCCGAGGAGGTGGCCGGGTCGATCCCGCAGCGGCGTAGGAAGAGCGGGAGCATCGCACCGGAGATCGTGCCCCAGAGCACCACCCCCATGACCGCGGCCGACACGGTGAAGGCGATCAAGAGGTAGTGTGGTCCGTAGGCTTCCGAAAAACGCGACCAGACGATGATCCGCAAGAAGCCGATCCCCGCGAGCAGTGCGCCGAGGAGCAGCCCGGAGGCGATCTCGCGCTTCATCACCCGCCACCAGTCGCCGATCTTGATCTCGCCGAGCGACAGCGCGCGGATGATGAGCGTCGAGGCCTGCGAGCCCGAGTTGCCGCCGCTGGAGATGATCAGCGGGATGAAAAGTGCGAGGACCAGCGCGCTCGCCAGTTCATGCTCAAAGACGCCCATCACCGTCGCCGTGAGCATCTGCCCGAGGAAAAGCACGACGAGCCACACCGCCCGCTTGCGCACGAGTTCAAAGAGCGGCGCGTCCATGTAGGGCTCCTCCAGCGCTTCCACGCCGCCGAGCTTCTGGATGTCTTCCGTCGCCGCCTGCTCCTGCACATCGAGGATGTCGTCCACCGTCACGATGCCGAGCAGTCGGTGCTCGCTGTCCGTCACCGGGAGCGTATTGCGGTCATATTTTCGAAAAGCTTCGATCGCTGCCTCCTCGGGGTCCGTGGCCTTCAGCGCGATGAAGTGCGAGTCATGGATGTCGCGCACGCGAGTCTCCACGGAATGGAGGAGGAATTCGCGGATGCGCACGTCGTCGATCAGCCGTCCGTGCTCGTCGGTCACGTAGATCACATTCAGCGTCTCGGAGTCGCGACCGTGGGCGCGGATATGATCGAGCACCTGCTGGATGCTCCAGTCTGCGCGCACGCTCATGAAGTCCGGCGTCATCAGGCGGCCCACGCTGCTCTCCGGGTAGTTGAGCAGCGTCTGCGCGATTGCTTTTTCCTCCGGCGAGAGGAGCTGGATGAGCTGCATCACTGCCGCGCCGGGCAGTTCCTCGAGCAGCGCCGTGCGATCGTCGGGCGACATCTCGTTGAGGATGCGCGCCGCGTCCACCGTGCCCATCGCCCGGAGCAGGCCCTGCTGGGCGTCGCTGTCGAGATACTCGAAGACCTCCGTGGCCAGCACATGCGGCAGGATGCGGAAGACGACCACCTGCTCCTCGTGGGCAAAGTCCGTGATGCACTCGGCGATGTCCGCCGGCGACCAATCGGCAAACGCCGCCCGCAGCGCGCTGAAATTGCGCGCTGCGATCAGCTCTTTGACTTCGGGACCGATGAGATTGCCGAGCACGCAGACTTCTGCGCGCGGCGGCGCGTGGCGTGCAAACAAAAACCTCTCGGCGCGCAGAAGAGTTGAGAGTTGAGTGTTGAGACTTGAGAGCCGCACGGGTTCAAATCCGCGCGCAGCTCCAAGCTGGCGAGCCTTTCAACTCTCAACTCTCAACTCTCAACCCTCAACTTCTCCGATGAGCTACCAGGTCTTTGCCCGCAAATATCGCCCGCAGACGTTTGACGAGATCGTCGGGCAGGAGCACATCGTTCGCACGCTGAAGAACGCCATCGAGCAATCGCGGCTGGCGCAGGCCTATCTTTTCGTCGGGCCGCGCGGGACGGGGAAGACCTCGACGGCGCGCATTTTCGCCAAGGCGCTGAACTGCGTGAACGCCCCGACGGTGAGTCCGTGTGGAGTGTGTGACATGTGCAAGGAGATCGCGGCGGGCAATTCGCTGAACGTCCTCGAGTTCGACGCGGCGTCGAACACGCAGGTGGACAAAATCCGCGAGATCATCATCGACACGGTGAAATTCGCGCCGGCCCACGGGAAGTACAAACTCTACATCGTGGACGAGGTCCACATGCTCTCGACGTCGTCCTTCAATGCGCTGCTCAAGACGCTCGAGGAGCCGCCGGCGCATGTGAAATTCGTCTTCGCGACGACGGATGTGCAGAAGGTGCCGACGACGATCATTTCGCGCTGCCAGCGTTTCGATCTCCAGCGGATCGCCACGCCGGCCATCGCGAAGCATCTGCTTTTCATCGCCGGAAAAGAGCAGCTCACGCTCTCGCCGGAAGCGGCGGATGCGGTCGCGCGTGGGGCGGAAGGCGGACTGCGCGACGCGGAGTCGATGCTCGATCAGCTCGTCGCCTTTTGCGGGAACACCATCGGTGAGCCAAATGTGCTCGAGGTCTTCGGCTTCACCTCGCAGCACACGGTGTCGCAGCTCAGCGGCCACATCCTCGCTCGCGAAGCCGCGCCGACTCTGGCGCTCGTGCATACGCAGGCTGAGGCGGGGAAAGATCTCAGCCGCCTGCTCGGCGATCTCATCACGCACTTCCGCAATCTCCTCGTGGTGAAAGCGGACCCGGGCGCGCTTAGTGATGAGTTCAGCGCGGAGGCGGTCGCCGATCTCACGGTGCAGGCAGAGAGCGTGCCGATGGAGAAAATCCTGAACCTCATCGAGCAGTTCGCCGCCGCGGAGAGCCGGATGAAATGGGCGGCGAACAAGAAGATGCACTTTGAAGTCGCGGTGATCCGCGCGATCCAGACGCTCGGGCAGGCCACACTCGATGAAGTGCTCGATACGCTCACGGCGTTGCGGGGTGGGGGCGCGCCGCCGGTCCGGGAAGTGAAGGCGCCTGCGCCCAAGGTTGCGGTCGCGGCGCCGGCAGCCGCCCTGCCGCGCAGTCTGGCGGCTGCGGTGGCGAGCGCGATCGTGGCTCCAGCCAAGCCAGCTCCTGCTCCCGTGGTCGCCGCGCCAGCACCGGTCGTCCGCGAAGAACCCGTGCCGTCAAAACCTACTCCTGCTGCGGCTCTCCCCGCGGATCTGTGGCCGCAAGCGGTTGCGCGGATTCGCAAGGAGCGCCGGCTGCTCCTCTCCTGGGTGCAGAGTGGCATGCTGGAGGGCATCGAAGGCGACGTGGCCACGCTCGCCTTCCCTCCGGCGTCGGATCTCGCGAAGGAAGCGTGCGAGAATCCCAAGCAGCGCGTCTTTCTCGAAGCGCTCCTTTCCGAGCTCGCCGGACGCAAGTTGTCGGTTCGTTGCGTGAAACGCGAAGGGCTAGTAGTGGAGCCGGTGCAGCTCCCCGAGGAACCGAAGCCGGTGGCGAAAGACCCGATGGCCGAGTTCAAAGATGATTCATTGATCCGCCGCGCACTGGAGATCTTCGGCGCAGAGGTGGCGCAGAATCGTTGATCGTTGAGAGCCGAGCGAAGCGAGACAGCCAATCCATCTTTTTCCGTTCTTTGAAATCGGCAATTGAGAGTTGAGCGCCGCGCGGAATACTTTCCGAGCGCCGCCTTGAACCACGGCTTCTTTTCTTCCGAACACTCGTCGCCCGATCTCCCAAAACATCCACTCCCGCGCTTGCGGCTCTCAACTCTCAACTCCCAACTCCCAACTCCCAACTACCCACTTCCCATGAACCTTAAAAAAATGATGCAGCAGGCGACGAAGATGCAGGAACAAATGCAGGCGACGCAGGCCGAACTCGCGGAGAAACTCGTGACCGCGACGGCCGGCGGCGGCAAGGTGACGGTGACCGCGAATGGCGCGGGGGACGTGGTTTCGATCAAGATCGATCCGAGCGTCGTGGATGCCGCCGATGTGGAAATGCTCGAGGACTTGATCCTGAGCGGCGTGCAAAAGGCGATCGAGGAAGGCAAGGCGATGGCCCAGGCGGAGATGGGCAAGCTCACTGCCGGGATGGGCTTGCCGCCCGGGATGCTTTAGTTTCAGGGGAGCATACGCGTCCCGCGTGTTGGTTTCGGCGTCCCGCCGGAACGGACTTCCCTTGATCGAACGGATAGGACGAATGGCACCGGCGGGATCACAGGCGCGGGCTTGAGTCCGGGAAGCGGCGAAAGTTCGTTTCGGCGAGACGCCGAAACCAACGGGAGGGACGCCCATGCTCCCCGGAAGTTCGCGCTTCGTCAGATCACCGTCCGCAGGATCGTGCAGAGCGCGTCGATCTGCTTTGGCGTGTGCTTGGCGGAGATCGTGACGCGGAGCCGGGCGGCGTCGCGGGCGACGGTGGGAAAGCGGATCGCGGGGACGAAGAAGCCTTTGTCCGCGAGCATCTGCGACGCAGCCAGCGCGGCCTCGGAGGTGCCGAGGACGATGGGGATGATCGCACTCTGCACTTTCTGTCCCTCGGCAAAGAGCGGCGGGAGGCAGCTTGCAAAATACGCGAGATGGGCGCGCAAGGTTTGCCGCCGCTTTTCGCCCGCGGGTGACATCAGGAACTCGATCGCCGCCGTGCCGGCCGCGGCGACGGCGGGACTCGGCGCGGTGCTGTAGATGAAGCTGCGGGCGCGATTGATGAGCAGGTCGATGAGCTTGCGCGATCCGGCGACGTAACCGCCGCTCGCGCCGAGCGCCTTGCTGAGGGTGCCCATGTGAATGTCGATGTCCTCCGCGAGCCCGAGTTGATCCGCGAGCCCGCGTCCGTTCTTCCCGATGACGCCCACGGCGTGCGCTTCATCGAGCAGGAGCAGGGCGTCGTAGCGTTTCTTGATCTCGACGATGCCGGTGAGCGCCGCCCAGTCGCCGTCCATGCTGAAGACGGACTCCGTGGCGATGATGACGCGGGCGTCGGGGAAATTTTCCTGCGCCCACTGGATGTGGCTCTCGAGTTTGCCGAGATGATTGTGCGGAAAGACGCGGACATGCGCGCCGCTCAGTCGCGCGCCGTCGATCAGACAGGCGTGGCAGAGCTTGTCGAGAATGACGACGTCGTCCTTGCCGCAAAGCGCGCCGAGCGTGCCGAGCGCGGCGGCGTATCCGCTGGAGAAGACCAGCGCCGCCTCGGTCTGCTTGAATTCCGCGAGCCGCTCCTCGAGCCGCACATGCGGAGTGAGCGTGCCGCAGATCAGCCGCGAAGCTCCCGCGCCCACGCCGTATTGGTCGATGGCCGCCTTCGCGGCTTCGCGCAGCGCGGGCTCGGTGGCGAGGCCGAGATAGTCGTTGGAGGAAAAGTTGAGGAGCTTCTTGCCGGCGAATTCCATCGCGGGCTGCTGCGGCGATTCGAGTTCGCGCAGCTTGCGGAGCAGCGAGCGAGCGCGCAGTTCGGCGAGTTCGGAGGAGAAGCTGCGAGGCATGCGAGGAGGGATGATGGAGATAACGCCAAACTTCAAACTTCAAACGCCAAACACCAAACGGTCGAGTCCCCGCCGACCGACGCGCTCGTTTAAAGTTTGGCGTTCTCTCCGTCCGCCCTCAGTTCGCCCCCGAACCCGCCAGCCCCCACGCCAGCATCTTATACGAATCATCCCAGACCTGCTTGTCATTGAAGATCAGCGAGATCATGTGCCGCCCACCGTAAGTCGCGCTCGAGATGAGACAGTGCCCAGCCGCATTCGTGTAGCCAGTCTTCATCCCATTGCAGAGCGGCCAGCGCTGCAGGACTTTGTTGGTCGTGGTGAAAGTGCGGACGCGGCCGTCATTGTAGCGCCAGGTGATATCGCGATCACTGATCATCTTGCGCAGCGTGGAATTGCGATAGACCGCGAGGGCGACCCGGGCCATGTCGCGGGGGGTGGAGTACTGCCCGGGGGCCGGGAGCCCGTTCGGATTGACGAAGTGCGAGTTGCGCATCCCGAGCTGCTGGGCCTTGGCGTTCATCTTGTCGGCAAATGCCGCGATGCTTCCGGCGTTGTCGCGTGCCAGGCAGAGCGCCACGTCGTTCATGCTCTTCACGAGGAGGATATTGAGGAGATCGTAGCGGCGGTAGGTCTCTCCGGCTTTCAGGTAGAGCTTCGTCGGCTCCGCTTTCGTGTCGCTCACCTGGACGGTGGCGCGGCGATTGAGGTCACCTTCCTCCGCGATGATGAGCGCGGTCAGCAGCTTCTGCGTGCTCGCGACCGGGCGCGGGTCGTCGGGATTGTGCGAGAAGAGGATCTGCCCGGTGGCGGCATCGACGAGCAGCGCCGCGCCAGCGTCGAGGATGGGCAGCTCACCACCTTCCGGCTCGGCAGGATAGGCCCGGATCGGGGCCGGTTTCTTTTCAAAAAACGTGGTGTCGTTCTTTTTCTTGGTGCTGGGCTTTTTCGGCGCGGCCGCTCCGGAAAGCGGGAGGGCGAAGACGAGCACGGTGCTGAGGAGCAGGGAAAAGAGGCGGCGCGACATGGGCGGCGTAAGTAAGCGAAGGTCTCAGCAGATGGCAAGCCCATGGGGCCGCCGAAAGACCGGCGTTACTTTTCAAGTCGCTTCTCCACCTCCGGATCGGACGCGCCGCCGAGGTTCAGGGATTTCTCGTAGTGCCGCCGCGCGAGTTCCACGGCGGGCGGGGTGCGCTGGAGGTAGAAGACCGCGAGATTGTAGTGCGCCTCTTCGTAGCCGGGGTCGAGCGCGATGGCTTTCCGCAACTCGTCCTCGGCGCCGGAGTACCAGCCTTTTTTCCCGATTGTCACGCCGAGATAATGGTGGGCGCGCGCGTCCTTCGGGGCGTAGAGGACCGCCTGGGCAAGCGCGGCGAGCGCGGCGTCCAGCTTGTCCTGATCGTAGGCCACCATGCCGAGGAGCAGCCATGGGAGACCGTTCTCGGGTTCCGCGCGGGCGACCTTCTTGAGCAATGCTTCCGCCTTGGCGTAGTCCTTCTCGCGGTAGGCGATCAGGCCGAGGTTGATGGTCGTCGGTACATTGCCCGGGACAAAGTTGAGAACCTTCCCAAACTCCCGTTTCGCGGTCTCGAGATCGCCGCTGGTCATCGCGTCGAGCGCGGTCCTGGCGTAAGCCTGCGCGACGCGCGGAGCTGTCTTTTCCAGCGGCTGAGACGGGGTCCGCGAGCTCTTGCTCGTCTGGGCGAGGAGGGCGGTGTCCAGCGTCCAGAGCGCGACGACCGTCAGGAGCAGCGCGCGCGTCATTTTTCGGCAGCCAGCTCGCGCGCCCGGGCCGTCGCGGCGCGCACGGCTTGGAGGAAAGTGGACCGCAGCGCGCCGGCCTCGAGCGCTTCGAGGCCCGCGATGGTGGTGCCGCCGGGGCTGGTCACTTCGTCTTTCAGCGCAGCGGGGTGGCGGCCAGTCTGCAGGACCATCTGCGCCGAGCCGGCCACGGTCTGCGCCGCGAGCTTCAGGGCGAGATCGCGCGGGAGGCCGAGGAGCACGCCAGCGTCGGAGAGCGCCTCGATCACCATATAGATGTATGCGGGCCCGCTCCCACTGAGGCCGGTGACCACGTCGAGCAGTGGCTCCTTCACCTTCACGGCGATCCCGACGGCGCCGAAGATTTTCTCCGTCGTCGCGGCATCGGCGACAGTCGTCCCCGCGCCGAGGGAATACGCTGCGGCGCCCTGGTGGATGAGGGCAGGCGTGTTGGGCATCACGCGCACGATCCGGGCCTTCGCGCCGGCGGCTTCCTGCAAAGTCGAAATGGGCAGGCCGGCGACGATCGAAATGATGAGCTTGCCCTCCAAGTCTGCCCGCAACGCGCGCAGGGCCTCCAGCGCATCCCCTGGTTTCACGCAGAGGACGAGGACATCGGACGCTGCGGCGAGTTCGGCATTGGAGTCCGCGGCGTTGACGCCGGCCGTTTCGGCAAGCTGCGCCGAGACGGTGGCGAGGCAGTCTGTCACCCGAATCTCGGACTTGGAGAAGGCCCCAGATTTCACCACGCCGTGGACGAGTGCGGTGGACATTTTACCGGAGCCGATGAAGCCGAGAGTCATGCGGCGATTACTGATCCGCCCGTGCGGGCATGGGAAGCGGAAAGATGCCGGCCCGGCAAGGCTGGGTGGCTCGTGCTCGTAATCGTCCTCGTCCTCGTCCTCGTCCTCGTCCTCGAAAGACCGGGTTTCGAGGACGAGGACGAGGACGAGCACGAGCCGCCACGAGCGAACCAGGCACCGCTCGAGAATTCAGAAGCGGACATCCGCGAGGCTGCCTGCTAAGGCACCGGGAATAAACCCGCCGCCTGCACACTCCCAGCCCACTGAAGAGGCCATGCAAGACTTCGAGCAACTCGTCGATCGCTACTACACCGCGCTCTATCGCTTTGCGCTCAGCCTGGCGAAGAATGGTGCAGAGGCGTCTGATCTGACCCAGGAGACTTTCTACATGTGGGCCTCGAAAGGGCATCAGTTGCGCGATGTCTCGAAGGTGAAATCATGGCTCTTCACGACTCTCTACCGCGCCTACTTGAGCACCTACCGCCACGCCACAAAATTCCCGCACGTCGAACTCGAAGACGCGGCAGCGGAGATGCCGAGCGTGGCGCCTTCGATCCTCGCGAGTCTCGATGGCACGACGGTCGTCGAAGCGCTCGCGCAGGTGGATGAAGTCTTCCGCGCGCCGCTCACGCTCTTCTACCTCGAGGAGCTGTCGTACAAGGAAATTGCGGACCTGCTCGAAGTGCCAATCGGCACGGTGATGTCGCGCCTTTCCCGGGGCAAAGCGCAGCTCCGCGAGTGTCTGCTCGTCGCGGGTGACGCGGGGAGTCGCAAGGTGATCCCGCTCGCCAATACCGGACGAGGAGGTGCCGCGTGAACGAAGACCCGAAACTCATCCTCGGCGCGTTTCGCCCAAGTGGCGCCGATGCGCATGATCCCGCCTTTGCCGAGGCGCTGGCGGCGGCGGAGCGCGATCCGCAGCTCGCCGCGTGGTTGCGTGAGGCGCAGGAATTTGACCGGGCCATCGCCGGCAAATTGCGCGCCGTCGAAGTGCCGCCGACGCTGCGGGCGAAGATCCTCGCCGGAGGTCGTGCGAGCCAGCGCCCGGCGTGGTGGCTGCAGCCAAAGGTCTGGGCGATCGCCGCGTTGCTGCTGCTGCTCGTCGGTGGGGCGTGGCGCTGGCTGGCGCCTGGCTCGGGACTCCCTGCCTGGCAGACGCAGGCCGTCGCGACGCTGGATGGCGTGGTCGGAGCGCGGGTGAAGCTCGACCGCGAATGGCCCGAACCCGAGAAGCTCGTAGCCTGGCTGCAGGAGCAGTCCGCGCCCGTCCTGCCCGCGCTGCCTGACGCGCTCGCCAGCCGGAAGGCGATCGGTTGCAAGACGTGGGACTGGCGCGGGCTGAAGTTTGGCATGGTCTGCCTGCACCTCGAGGGATCGGCCAGCGCGCATCTCGTCACCACCTGGCACGGCGGGCTGAAAGGCGCGCCGCCGCTCGGGCAGATGATCTACGGGCAGGCGGGCCAGTGGAGCACCGCGACGTGGAGCGAAGGCGGCCTGGCCTGCATGCTTCTCACCGATGCTGGCGACGTGGAATTGCGGAAACTCGTGGCGGGGGCTCATGGTGCTGGGGCGCCCTCGCCCCGTTTTGTATCCACGGGGCGCGGGCGCCCCTACTCCTTGTCACGACCATGAACTCACTCTACGCACGCTACGCCCAATGGCTCCACAACGGCTGGCCCGCTGGCGGTGTCGAGAAGCTGCCGGAGTGCGACGAGCATGGACGCACCAGCGTGCCCGGAATCCGCATCGTCGGTGATCTCACGGGGATTCCGCTGCTCAAGTTTTCGTCGGACTCCGGCGCGCGGGCGGTGCGGGAAATCGCGGCGCAGCTTGGAGGGACACGCTCCGTCGTGTCCCAAATCAAGGACACGACGGAGCGTGTCCCTCCAGGGGTCCTCGATCTCGCGATCATCGGCGCGGGCGTCTCTGGGGTGTCGGCGGCGATCGAGGCGCGGAAGGCCGGGCTGAATTTCACGCTCTTCGAAGCAGCCGAGATTTTCTCGACCGTCGTCAATTTTCCCAAGGGCAAACCGATCTACACCTACCCGACGGAGATGAAGCTGGAGGGTGGGCTGCAATTCACCGCAAACGTGAAGGAGGCGCTCGTCGCCGAGATGGAGGCGCAGCGCCAAGCCGCGGGCATCGAGATCATGCCGGCGCGCATTGAGCGGCTGGAGCGAGCGGGCGATGAGATCGTGCTCCATCACGCGGACAAGACGACGACCCGGGCGCGGCAGGTGATCGTGGCCATCGGGCGGAGTGGAAATTTCCGCAAGCTCGGCGTGCCTGGCGAGGATCTCGACAAGGTGTACAATCGGCTCCACGACCCGAAGGAATTTGGCGGCAGGAATGTGCTCGTGGTCGGCGGCGGGGACTCGGCGATCGAGACGGCGATCGCCCTCGGAGCCTGCGGCGCGCACGTCACGCTCAGCTATCGGAAAAAGGAATTTGCGCGGCCCAAGCCGGAGAATGTGGAGAAACTCCAGGCGCTCGAAGCGAATGCCGACCATCCCGTCCAGATCGTCCGCCCGTCCAGCGAGCGCGTGAATGCGGTGGTCACGCACGCGATGCAAAAGTCCACGCCGACCGGTTCGGTGAAGACGATGCTCGGCTCCGAGATCGTGAGCATCACCCCGGATGCCGTGACGCTGCGCGCCGCGGACGGTGCCACCGCGGCCCTCCCGAACGACGTCGTCTTTACCATGATCGGCCGCGAGGCCCCGCTCGATTTCTTCCGCCGCAGCGGCCTCGCGATCCGCGGCGAATGGACGCCGAAAACCTGGACGAGTTTCATCCTCTTCGGCCTCTTTTGCATCTTCCTTTACCACTGGAAAGCGGGCGGCGGACACGTCCTCTACGACGCCTTCAAGACGCACCACTGGTTCCCTTTTAATATCCCCGACTGGCTCCCGTCGCTCTCCGCCAGCGCCAGCAATCCGGCGACGATCCTCGGTACGCTCAAGGACGCGCTGGGCTCGCCGAGCTTCTACTACTCGCTGGTCTATTGCGGGCTCATCGTCGTCTTCGGCCTGAAGCGCATCGCCCGGCGGAAGACGCCCTACGTCACCGCGCAGACGCTTTCGCTTATGGCCGTGCAGGTCGTGCCGCTCTTCCTCCTGCCGTATTTCGTGCTGCCGTGGCTGGGCGCGAATGGCTGGTTCGACGCTGGCTTCGGCCAGGGATTTGCGGATCAATTTTTCCCCGTGGAATACGGCGCGCGCACCTACTGGCGCTCGTTCGGCTTCATCCTCGCGTGGCCGCTTTTCATCTGGAATCTTTTCACCGATCACCCGACCACTGGCTGGCTGGTCCTCGGCTTCGTGCAGACCTTTGTCATCATCCCGCTGATCGTCTGGCGCTGGGGAAAAGGTGCGTATTGCGGCTGGATCTGTTCGTGCGGCGCGCTCGCCGAGACGCTCGGCGACACCCAGCGGCACAAGATGCCGCACGGCCCGCGCGCGAATCGCTGGAACATGACCGGGCAGATCATCCTCGGCGTCGCGATGGTCCTCCTTTTCCTCCGCATCCTCGGCTGGATCGCCACAGCGGTGCCGGCGCTCGGCTTCCTCGGTTTTGGGAATGTCATCTACTACGGCTTGCTCGGCGGCTTTGCGCAGAGCGGACCGCTGAGCTGGTTCTCGTATCGCTACATCGTCGATCTCTGGCTCGCGGGTGTGATGGGAGTCGCGGCGTACTTCTGGTTCAGCGGGCGCGTGTGGTGCCGCTTTGCCTGTCCACTCGCGGCGCTCATGCACATCTACGCGCGCTTTTCCCGCTACCGGATTTTCCCGGAGAAGAAGAAGTGCATCTCCTGCAATGTCTGCACCAGCGTCTGCCACCAGGGCATCGACGTGATGAACTTCGCGAACAAAGGGATGCCGATGGAAGATCCTGAATGCGTGCGCTGCTCGGCCTGTGTGCAGCAGTGCCCGACGGGCGTGCTTGCCTTTGGCCGCCTGGGCGAAGATGGCGTGCCGATCCTTGATCGCCTCGGCGCCTCGCCGGTGCGGATGCGCGAAGGGAAATGACCGAGATTGGGAAAACGCCAAACTTCAAACGCCAAACATTAAACGCCAAAGGAAGAGATGGCCGCCTTTGGCGTTTAGTGTTTGGCGTTTGAAGTTTGGCGTTTCTCCGCGATCGAAGCTCCACACTGATTTGCCCGCGCCGACGATTCGCCTCTTGACCTTCTTCGCTCCGGCGAAAACCTTCCGCCCCGCAATGGCGAGCTCCGCACGGCCTCACATCAGCAGTCCGAACGACCAGCCCGCACGCTGGCACGAAGTCCACCTCGCGGACGGTTTGCCGCGCCCGCAATACGAAAAGCTGCTCAGCGATTTTGCCGATCTCGGCCAGCCGGAGATGCGCGCGCTCGGTGAGCGCATGGAGGCCACGCTCCGCGAGATGGGCGTGACTTTCGACATCATCCGCAATGACCCGTGGGGGCGGCAGCCGTGGACTTGCGATCTGCTCCCGCAAATCTTTGAGTCCCAGGATTGGAGGCGGATCGTGGAGGGTTTTCGACAACGGTTGCGGGCCTTCGAGAGCTTCCTCGACGACGTCTATGGCCCGCGGGAAATCCTGCGCGCGGGCGCCGTGCCCATCCAGGTCGTGCTCGGCAGTGCGCACTATCAAAATGCGGTGGTCGGCGTGCCCCGCCCGCGCGGTGCCTTTCTGCACCTTTGCGGCATGTGCGTGACGCGCGACCAAGCGGGTCTGTGGAAGGTGAAAAATCACCACTTCAGCCACGCCGCCGGGATCAGCTACATGATGCAAAATCGCCGGGCGCTGGCGCGGGTGGTGCCGGAGATTTTCCAGGATGCGCCGGTGCAATCGCTCGCCGAACTGCCGCTCGCGATCCTCGAACGCCTGCGCGAAACTGCGGCCCCTTTTGGCGGCGATCCGACGGTGGTGCTGCTCTCACCCGGGCCGCAGACCGCGGTGGCTTCAGAGTTGAGCTTCCTCGCCCGCCGCATGGGGATCCCGGTGGTGGAAGGTGGCGATCTGCTCGTGCTCAACGACTGCGTGTACCTCAAGACCGTGCGCGGGCTCGAGCGCGTGGAGGTCATTTACAATCGCATCGCTGACGCCTGGCTGGATCCGCTGGTCTTCCGCTCCGATTCGATCCTCGGCGTGCCGGGCCTCGTGCATTGCTTGCGCAAGGGCACCGTGGCGCTGGTCAATGCCGTCGGCTCCCAACTCGCGGACGATCGCAGTCTGCTGGCCTTCGCCCCGCAGATCATCCGCTTTTATCTCAATGAATCGCCGATCCTCCCCTCCGTGCCGACGCACTGGCTCGGGGACATCGATCAGCGCGAACTCGTGCTGGAAAATCTGCACGCCTGGCGCGTGCTGCCCTTGGGGCGGGACAATCGCTCGGCCTCCTGGCAGCGCGAAAAGCCGAGCGACGAGGCCACCCTCAGCGCGGAGATTCGGAAGACGCCTGGTCGCTTCGTCGCGCAGCGGCGGGATGAAGGCGTGCGCACGCTGTGCTTCGAAGGCGGGCGGCGCGTCGATCACGAGCAGGATCACATCGTCTATGCGCTGCGCGCCGGGGCGGAGTTCGACGTCTTCGCTGGGGCGCTCACGCGCGTGCATTCGCGGGGCGAGGTGCATGGGGACTTTGGCTTCGGCTGGACGAGCAAGGACTCGTGGGTTCCCGAGATCGACGCCATCGCGCCGCTGATCCCGCATTTGCCCCGGCGGGCGCCGGAACTGGCGGTCGCGTCGCGGCAGGTCACGAGCCGAGTCGCGGAATCCTTCTACTGGCTCGGGCGGTATCTCGAGCGCGCCCATCATCAGGCCTACCTCATCGGCACCATCGAGACGCTCGAGACCGAGGAGCTGAACACGGCGGAGCGGAAGCTCTATCGCCCGATGTGGAATCGCCTCCTGCCGCCGCTGGAGAAGACCGCGGGGACGAGTCGCCGCAGCATCGCCAATCGCCGCGATCGCTACCGGCTGGTGCTCGCTCCCGAGCCCGGTTCGGTGCTCTCCACCTTTCAGCGCGGGATGTTTAACGCCGAGAATATGCAGGACTCGCTGAGCCCGGAGGCGTGGTCCACGCTCACGGAGCTGCGGATCCGTTTTCAGCGGGCGAAGTATCGCGAGGATCTCGCGGAAGCCGGTGCGGTGCGACTCACCCGCCGGCTCAGCGAAGCTGCCACCCGGCTCATCCCGCAATTTTTCGCGACCGCGCAAAATACGATGCTCGCGGACGATGGCTGGCGCTTCTGCGAGATCGGCCAATTCCTCGAGCGCGCCACGATCACCGCGAATTCCATCGTCGCGATCGGCAAGGCCTTCGCCGCGCAATCCAGTGGCGACGGCTCCGCGCAGGCCAGTGAGATCGAGCTGAGCGCCTTTCTGCGCCTGCTGGCCTCCCGCGACGCGTATCGCCGGATCTTCCAAATGCGCGCCGAGCCGCTCCACGTGCTCGAGCTGCTCTGGCAGCATCCGCAGGTGCCGCGTTCCGTGCTGCGCTGCCTGCAGGAGTGTGCCGCTCGGCTGCGCGAAAGTGTTTCGCCAGAGTTGCTCCAGGGCGCCGGCGCGGTGGGGGCGATCGATGCCCTCATCCACCGGATCAAACGCATCGACTGGCAGGCCTACGTGAGCCCTGCGCTCGACGAGGACAGCCTCGGTGAGACCGCGGAAAGCTCCCCGTTGCACCCTCAGCTCCGGCCCGAAGATCTCGATCCGCTCTTGCAAAAACTCCTCGAGGGCACACTCGAGGTACACACGATGATCGCGGACAGCTTTCTCAACCATCAAGCCCACATCGCCGAGGTGAGCCAGCCGCTCCTGCGCGGATTTTGAGTCGCGGAATCTCCGCGCCGCGTCTCAGCTTTCCACCTTCGGCACCGCCGCCGGGGCCCGGCTGGCCAGCCAGCCACGCGCGATTTCAAAGACCGCCGGCAGGATCGAAAGAATGATGATCGCGAGGATCACGAGCTCGAAATTTTTCTTCACGAAGGGCACGTTGCCCAAGGCATAACCGAGATAGGTGAGCGAGACGACCCAGACGAACGCTCCGATGACGTTGTAGCTGAAAAATTTCGCGTAGCTCATCCGCCCGATGCCTGCGACGAACGGAGCGAAGGTGCGGACGATCGGCACGAAGCGCGCGATGATGATCGTTTTCGCGCCATACTTCTCGTAGAAGGCATGGGTGCGATCGAGATACTCCTTCTTGATGAAGCGATTCCCATTGCGCACGCGGTCGCCGAGGTAAGCGCCGATGTGGTAATTCACCGCGTCACCCAGGATGGCTGCGACGATCAGCAGGCCGACGACGATATGCACATTCAATGAATCCGAAGCGGTCGCCGCCACCGCGCCGGCGGCGAAGAGCAGCGAGTCCCCGGGCAAGAACGGCGTGACGACCAGTCCCGTCTCGCAGAAGACGATCAGGAAAAGAATGGCATAGATCCACGGGCCGTATTCAGCCGCCCATACCGGGAGGGCTTCGTCGAGATGCAGGATCGAGTGTAGGAGGTTTTTCAGCCAGTCCATGAGCCGCGGTTCAATGGCAGGCCCGGTGCGGTTGCGCAACGCAATTGTCCCGCGGCGGAAGGCGTCTTCCGGTCTTCACCACGCGATCCAGCGGTACAAAAGAGCGATGGCGAGCGCGCCCGCGGCGAGTTCCAAAACGGTCTGCACGCCGATGGAGTGAAGATCGACTTTTGGGAGATGAAGATGGGGGCGTTTCATGGCCCGTTTCGACATAGCAACGCCCATGCCTGGACCGGCCTGCTCGTGAAGATAAAAAGAGACCCGTGCGGGCTCCTCGTGAACTTCATCTCCGCCGCGCGGAGCGACGAAAAACTAAACCACCTCGGCTTCGTCCGGGAATCCGTGATCGCCCCGGATCGAGTTCAGCCGCCGCCGGGCACCGCGCGCGGACTCGGGACCATTGAGCGAACGCACGACCATGCCGACCACCACCGGCAGCGCCAGCAGCGCGCCGACGGAAATCATCGTCGCCGCCGTCGTCTTTTGCGCGGGGCGGCCGAGTTTGCCGGCGATCAGCAGCCCGATGCCGCAGCCCACGGCGGTCTGGGTGACTGCGAGGAGACTCGTTTGGAGAGGATCGGAGGACTTGGGCATGGGGTTGGAAGTATGCAAGCGCGGTGCCAAAAAAGAAACTCGAAAGTCGGGAGGCGGGAGTGCTCAGTGGTCTGCTACCGCCAGGCCGCCCGTTCCGCTTTTCCCACTCCATGCCCAATCCCCTCTACGTCCTGATCCTCGCCGGCGGCAGCGGCGAACGCTTTTGGCCACTCAGCCGCCGCTCGCGTCCGAAGCAGCTCCTGTCGCTCTTTTCCAGCGAGACCCTGCTCGAGGCCACCATCAGACGCCTCGACGGTCTCGTCTCGCCGGACCACATCCTCATCCTCACGAATGCGGATCAGGAAGCCGGGGTGCGCGCGCTTTGCCCGCAGTTGCCGAAGGAAAATATCGTCGCTGAGCCGGCCAAACGCGACACCGCGGCAGCGATCGCCCTCGGGGCGGGTTGGATTTCGCAGCGTGCGCCCGGGGCGATCATGGTCGTGCTGCCGGCGGATCATCTCATCAAGGATGCGGCTGGTTTTCAGGCCACTTTGCGCGTTGCCGTGGCGGCAGCGGAGACCGGCGAACTCGTGACCATCGGCATCAAGCCCACGTGGGCCTGCTCGGGCTTTGGCTACATCGAAGTGGGGGGTGCCGCGGCGATCCCCGGTGCACCGCCGGGGCCGGGCGTCTGCGACGTGGTGCGCTTCCGCGAAAAGCCGGACGCCGAGCTGGCCGAGCAGTTTCTCCGGCAGGGAAACTTTCGCTGGAACGCGGGCATGTTCATCTGGTCGATCCAGGCGATCATCAGCGCTTTCAATCGCTACGCGCCGGAGCTGGGCGAGTTCATCAGCCGCATCCATCGCGGCGGCGATCTGCCGGCGTTGCTCGCCGAGGACTTTCCGCGGCTGCCGAAAATTTCCATCGACTACGCCATCATGGAAAAAGCCGGCCGCGTGCTCATGGTCGAGTCGGGCTTCGATTGGGACGACGTCGGAAGCTGGACCGCAATCGCGAAATACCTCACCGCCGACGATGCGAGCAACCAGAGCAACGTCCCCCTCAAGGCACTCGACTCCGGCGACAACATCGTCTTCAGCGCGCAGAAGAAGACGGTCGCCCTCCTCGGCGTCCGCGATCTCATCATCATCGAAACCGCCGACGCCCTCCTCGTCTGCAATCGCCACGAAGCCGAGCGCATCAAGCAGCTCGTCACGCAGGTCCCGCCGGAGTTGCAGTGATCCTGAGTGGAATCGCGACTTGTGAATGGTGATTGGTGAGTAGTGACTGATGAGTAGTGACTGGCTTTCGGTCGCGCTCTTTCACCATCCATTGATCACCAATCACCACTCACAATCCCGGCCATGACCCGCGCCCTCGGCATCGACCACGGTGAAGCCCGCATGGGCCTCGCCATCTCCGACGAACTCGGGATGCTCGCGCATCCGCTCGAGACATTGCATTTGAAAGAGATCGCCGACCCCGTGGCGCACATCGCGGCGATCGTCGCGCGGGACAAGATCGGCACCATCGTCCTCGGCCTCCCGCGCAACATGGACGGCAGCTATGGGCCAGCGGCGGAGAAGGTGCGCGCCTTTGGCGAAAAGCTGCGCGAGGCGTCTGGCTGCCCGGTGAAAATGTGGGACGAGCGGCTGACCACCGTCGCCGCCCAGCGCTCGCTCCACGAAGCCGGGCGCAATGCGAAGCAGAGCCGGCAGGTCATCGACCAGGTCGCCGCCGTGCTCATCTTGCAAGGCTGGCTGGATTCGCAAGCGATGCTGGGATGACGACTGCGCTGGGATGGGTGCTGATCGTCGGTGGATTCGCGTGGATCGCAATGGTCTCTGCCATGAACCCAAGTATGAGCAAAACCATGTGGTCCGATGAAATGGAACACTACCGCGAGGAAAGGAACTACAGCAGGCAGGAAGTCTTCGAGGCGATGCGTGCGGTCGGACGTTCCGTTTCCGCTGGGCTACTGTCCCCGCTGTGGGGCGGCTTGGCGATGCTCGCAGGGGCCGGACTCATCGGGCGGCGGGCGGAGAAGAAGAATCCGTGAGCATCGAGCGCCTACGGTTATTGCTCGCCTACGATGGTCGCCCGTTTCGCGGATGGCAGAGTCAGGCGACGAAGGATGCGGTGCAGGATTTCGTCGAGGCGGCGTTTGCGAAGATCGTTGGACGGCGCGTGGTCGTCGTCGGTTCGGGGCGGACGGATGCGGGTGTCCATGCGCTCGGGCAAGTCGCGCACGGCACGGTGCCGGCGGGAATGATGCCGACGGCGAAGTGGCGCGATGCCTTGAATGCGAATCTGCCGCCGGAGATCCGCGTGCTGCGCACGAGCGGTGCGCGGGAGAAATTCCATGCGCAGTTCGACGCGCGGGGGAAAATCTATGGGTATCGGATTTGGAACGGACCCTTCCTGCATCCGCTGGAGATCGGGCGGGCGTGGTTCGTGCCCGGCGCCGTGGATTCTGTGCGGTTGCGGGAATGCGCGCGGTTGCTCGAAGGCACCCATGACTTTGCCAGCTTTGCGGCGAATCGCGGCGAACCGGTGGCGGACTCTGTGCGCACGATTCGCAGTATCAAGGTCACGAAGCGCGGCGCAGTGCTCACCCTGCGCTTTGAAGGCAACGGTTTCCTCTACCGCATGGTGCGCCTGCTCACCGGTTCGCTCATCCGCTGCGCGCAACATCGCGCCGAACCGGAATATCTCACCGACCTCCTCGCCGCTCGCGGCAGCCGGAAGAGCCACTACCAAGCCCCCGCCGAAGGCCTCTACCTGGCGCGAGTCCTCTATTGAGGAGCTTCAGTTCGCCGTCACCGGAGCCTTCGCTTCTCCCACGGTCTTGCCGCCAGAAGGCCGCACGATGATCGCGTATTTGTCGTAAGCAAAACTCACCCCGGCCAGTCCCCCGATGTACCGCAGCACCTCGGTGAAGGGAATGTTCGTGAGGTTCAACGTGACCTTTGCGGTTGCCGCCTGCTCGTCCGGGAGTTGCATGACGAAGTTCACTGGCTGCTGATTGTTGGGCATGTCGTTCACCTTCTTCCGGAGAAACTCGAGCGTCTCGCGCAGCGTCGCTTCCTTGAACTCGATGTTCGGGATGATGATCGCCGCGAGCTTCTTCTCCACCGCACCCGCGCCGCCTTTTTGCGCCTGCTCGACCTGGATGCGCCGGAGAAAGGCGATGGCCGTCTGGTTGCGCGGATCGAGTTTGTTCACCATCTGGAAGTTCGCTTTCGCACCTTCAATGTCGCCGCGCATGTAAGCCGTCTGCGCTTCGGTGAGGAGCGTCTGCACTTCATTCGGCGCCGCCATCGCGCTCGGAAGTGTGACCAATAGCAAGGTGACCGCGCTGAGGAACTGGAGGGTTTTCATGGGAACAGCATGGCCCAAAAACTGCCAAATGCCAAACTCCTCGCCGGGTTGCGCGGCGCTTTCGCTTTCACTTTCCGTCCGCCGCTTTCAGGGTGCGCGATTCGTGAACGTGCCTCCGTCTTACTTCATCCCACTCGGCTCGGCGCTGGGCTACGGCGTCGCGGCGCTGATGCTCAAGCGCGCGACGGAGCGTGGCGCGGGTTCGTGGCGCGTGAGCTTCATCGCCAACTGGGTGCTCGCCGCCGTCTTTGGCCTGCTCTGGTTTTGGCCTGCGGAAAATCCCGCCAGCGCGTTGAATGTGGGGCACGCCGCCATCACCGGCGGGATCTTTTTCATTGGCCAGGTCTTCACCTTCCTCGCCCTCAGCCGCGGCGCTGTCTCGGTGGCCACGCCGGTGCTGGGGTCGAAGGTGATTTTCGTCGCGTTTTTCGCCGCGCTCCTGGGTGACTCAGAGGCCACACCCACGATGTGGGCCGCCGTCCTGCTCACCGCCGTCGCGACGGCCCTGCTCGGTGGCGGCGGCAGTGTGAAGCAGCGCGAAGTGATCCTGCGCAGCATGCTCTACGGCTTCTGCGCGGCCTCGGCGTTTGCTCTGACCGATGTGCTCCAGCAGCGCTGGGTGCCGCTCTGGGGCTTCTCCCATTACGCACCCACGCAGTTCCTCACCGTGGCGCTGCTCTCGTTCGGACTCGTTCCTTTCTTCCGCGGCCCACTGCGCGAGCTTTCGCCATCGGCCTGGCGCTGGGCGCTCGCCGGCGGGACGATCCTGGGCGTGCAAGCTGCCGGTGTCGCCTGGGGCATCGTCTTCATCGGCGCCACCGTCACCAATGTGCTCTACAACTCCCGCGGGATGTGGAGCGTCGTGCTGGTGTGGACGATTGGACATTGGTTCAGCAACGTGGAGCGCGCCCAAGGCCGCGCGGTGATGGTCCGCCGACTCGCCGGCTCACTCCTGCTGCTCGCGGCCATCGCGCTGATCGTGCGCCGGTAGTCGCGGAAAAATCCGTTTTCCAACGCGCCGTTCGGACCCTACAACTCGCGGCCCTATGAAAATCGTCCTCGCATATTCCGGTGGTCTCGACACGTCCGTGCTCCTCGCCTGGATCAAGGAAACGTATCAGGCCGAGGTCGTCGCTTATTGCGCGGATGTCGGGCAGGAGGAGGAACTCGACGGACTCGAAGCCAAGGCGCTGGGCACGGGGGCGAGCAAGATTTACATCGAGAACCTGTGTGAGGAATTCGCGAGCGATTTCATTTATCCGATGATGCAGGCGGGGGCGATTTACGAGGGGCAATACTTTCTCGGCACTTCGATCGCCCGGCCGTGCATCGGCAAGAAGATGGTGGAGATCGCGCGGCAGGAAGGGGCGGATGCGATCGCGCACGGAGCGACGGGGAAGGGGAATGATCAGGTGCGCTTTGAACTCACCGCGGCAGCGCTGGCGCCGGAGCTCGAAGTGATCGCGCCGTGGCGGCAGGATCGGTTTCGCGAACAGTTTCCGGGTCGCGCGGAGATGATCGCTTACTGCGAGGCGAAGGGCATCCCGGTGCAGGCGAGCGCGAAGAAGCCTTACTCGATGGATCGCAATCTTCTGCACATCAGCTTTGAAGCCGGCATCCTCGAAGACCCGTGGTATGACGCGAGCGCGGAGAAGGCGCGCGACATGTATGTCCTGAGCGTCTCGCCGGAAGAGGCGCCGGATAAGGCGGAGTATGTTGAGCTTTCCTTTGAGCAGGGGCTTTGCACGGCGGTGGGTTATCACGAGATCGAAGCGGCGCTTGCGGAGCTTGGTTACAATGGTGCGCTCAAATTCAATGCCGAGAAGCACGCGATCCTCTCGCCTTACTGGGTGATGAAGGTGCTGAACAAACTCGGCGGACGGCACGGCTGCGGGCGCGTGGACATGGTCGAAAATCGTTTCGTGGGGATGAAATCGCGCGGGGTGTACGAGACGCCGGGCGGCTCGATCCTGCACTTCGGCCATCGGCAGATCGAGTCGCTGACCATGGATCGCGAAGTGATGCACCTGCGCGACTCGCTCGTCCCGCGCTACGCGGCGCTGGTCTACAATGGCTTCTGGTTTGCGCCGGAGCGGGATGCCCTGCAGGCGCTCGTCACCGAGACGCAGAAAAATGTGCGCGGCGTCGTGCGGATGAAACTTTACAAGGGGAACATCATCGCCGCTGGACGCAAGTCGCCGGTGAGCCTCTACAATCCGCACATCGCCACGATGGAGGCTGATCCGACGAAGGCGTACAATCAGAACGACGCCACGGGCTTCATCGCGCTGAATGCGCTCCGACTCAAAGTCGCCGCCCGCGTGCATCGGGGGTAGCCGCGATGCGCCGCTTTCTTCACGCGTTCGCACTCTCCAAGATTGCACCTGCATTGGTGGTGCTCGCCATGGTCTTCACCGGGCACGCTCAGACGACTGCACCAGTCGCCGAGTTGCTCGAAAACATCCGTGCAAAATATAAATTGCCGGCCCTCGCGGCGGCGGTGATGAAGGATGGCAAGATACTGGCGATCGAGGCGGTGGGCGTGCGCAAGTGGGGTGATGCGATGCCCACGACGGCGGAGGATAAATGGCACATCGGCTCGTGTACCAAGTCGATGACGGCGACGCTCGCGGCGATGCTCGTCGAGGACGGGAAAATCGGGTGGGGCACGAAGATCGGCGACGTTTTCCCGGAATGGAGCGAGACGATGGAGCCGGACTGGCGCAACGTCGCGCTGGAGCATCTGCTCGCGCATCGCGGTGGCGTGCCGACGGAGCCGCCGGCAAACCTTTGGCAGAACGCCTGGCGGGCCATCGGGACACCGACGGAGCAGCGGCTGGACTTTGTGCGAGGGCTTCTCCTGCGGCGTCCGGTGGCCAAGCCGGGCGAGAAGATGATCTACTCAAATCAAGGCTACGCCATCGCCGGAGCGATGCTGGAGCGGGCCGCCGGTCGGCCTTGGGAGCAGTTGCTGCGGGAGCGTTTGTTCCAGCCGCTCGGGATGAACTCAGCGGGCTTCGGCGCCCCCGGCGATGCGAAGAAGCTGGACCAACCGTGGGGCCATAGACTCAACGGCGCGGAGCCGGTGCCCGTGCTGCCGGGGCCGGGGGCGGACAATCCGGTCGCGATCGGCCCGGCGGGCACGGTGCATTGCTCGATCGGCGACCTGGCCCGCTACGCCGCCTGGCAGGCGCAGCCGATTCGCACCACGGCGCGGATCCTCGGACCGGCGAGTTTTGAAAAGCTGCACACGCCGCCCGCGGGTGGGGATTACGCGCTGGGCTGGGTGGTGGCGAAACGCGATTGGGCCGGTGGCAAGACACTCATGCACAATGGCTCGAACACGATGTGGTTTGCGGTGATGTGGCTGGCTCCGGCGAAGAATCTGGCGCTGGTGGCCGCGACGAATATCGGGGGGAAGGAGGCGCAGAAAGGCTGCGACGAGGCCGTCACTGCCTTGCTGCGGCAGGTGGTGAAGGGCGCTCAGTAGCGCGGCACTGCGGGATCGATCTCCAGCGACCAGGCGTCGATCCCGCCGACGACATTGTGGACGTCCGTAAAACCGGACCGCAGCAGGAAGGCCGTGGCCTGCGCGGAGCGTCCGCCGTGATGACACTGGATGAGCAGCGGTGCAGCGGGATCGGTCAATTTCTCCTGAGCGATGGCGGGCCACTGGGAGAGCGGGAGTAACTCGGCACCTTCAATCCGAGCGATGGCCCACTCGTCCTCCTCGCGCACGTCGATCAAGCGCGGCAGCTGTGCTCCGGTGAGGCGCGCGTGCGCCTCGGCGACGCTGATTTCAGGGACGGACGGCATCAGTGGACGACCTGCACCGGCGTTCCGACGGACACGTGGGCAAAGAACTTCTCCGCCATGAAGCCCGGCATCCGGATGCACCCGTGTGAGGCAGCGTAGCCGGGCAGAAAACCTTCGTGCATTCCCACGCCGCCCGTGAAGCGCATGAAGAAGGGCATTTTCGCACCGTCGTAAATCGCTCCCGGCGGTCGCTTGTCCTTCGTCGTGTCGATGTCCTTCTTCACGATGTTGCCCTCCCGATCCACGTAGTTGCCGTAGAGCGACGAGACGTGGTCGCGGTTCTTTTGCAGGATCTTGTAGCTGCCGGTGGGCGTCGCGAATCCTTCCCGGCCGGTGGAAATCACCGACACGCCCACGAGTTCACCGCTCTTGTAGAAAAAGGCTTTCTGCTCCCCGAGGTCGATCTTGACCATGGGCGAGCCCGCCACCGAGTCGCCATCCCAGTAGGAGACATTGTCAAAATTTGCCCGCTGCGGCTGCGGAGTCCGGCGATAGCCGCCGACGTACACGGTCTCATCGCTGAACCGCGGATCGCGCGAACCGCAGCCCGCGAAGAGCACAATGAGGAGGAGGAGAAAGACGCTGCTGGTGAATCGCATTGAGGCTCGGGAATTTTGAGTGGCGCGCAATAGAACGGGGCTAGCGGGGAGCGTCAAGGGTGGAGGGGGTGGTCGTCCTCGTCCTCGTCCTCGTCCTCGTCCTCGTCCTCGGACTCCGACTTTTCGAGGACGAGGACGAGGACGAGGACGAGCCGCCGGCCCTCATTTCCCCTCCTCCGGCCCCTTCCCAAATCGCCGCTTTGCGGCTCGGCACCGCGTCTGCTATAGGAGCGGCCCAGTTTTTCCTCAACCCAATGCCGACCTACGATTACGAGTGCGAGAAATGCAAAAAGCCTTTCGAGATTTATCAATCGATGAAGGATGACGCCCTCAAGACGTGCCCGAAAGAGGCCTGCCGGATGAAGACCTGGGGCAAAGGGAAAGTGCGCCGCTGTCTTGGGACAGGCGCCGGGTTAATCTTCAAGGGCTCAGGATTTTACATCACCGACTATCGCAGCGAGGGCTACAAGGCTTCGGCCAAGAGTGACTCCAGCGCGGCGGAGACGAAAGCTGCGGAGCCAGCGAAGGCCGAGGCGCCGGCCGCCAAGCCCGCTCCCGCCCCGGCCGAGAAGCCCGCGAAAAAGAAACAACCCTCAAAATAAATGGCGATCCCGGAAGTAAAACTCACCTGCGGGCAATGTGGCTACGCCAACGAGCCGGAGCGCGTCTATTGCCACAACTGTGGCTCCAAACTCGACCGTTCGGTGCTCCCAAAGGACGAAGGCAAAAAGAAAGACGAGACGCCCGAGACGGCCCGGAAGCGCATCGCCAAGATGACGAACCCGAGTTCCACGAGCGTGGGTCGGGAGCTGTTCACATTTGTAAAAGTGGTGGCAGGCGCGGCGGCCTGTGCGGCGCTGTTCCTCACCGCGCTGAAGCCGGAAGACGTGCCGGAGACGAAGAGCGACATGCTGCCGCGGATGATTTCCATGGAGCTCGCCGATACCCTGGCAATCCCGGCGCCGCGGTCGATCACCTTCACCGAGGCCGACGTGAATGCGCATCTTTTGAAGACGGTAAAGGCGAAGGAGGGGACCGTGCCCGGGGTCGAGTTCAAGCGGATGTTTGTGAACTTCCTCGGCGGCGATGTGCTCCGGGTCGGCACGGAACAATCGCTCTGGGGCTACCCGATCTACTCGGGGATGCAGTTCAAGCTCGGGGTCGCCGGCGGCAAGCTGAACGCGGAGTGTGTCGGCGGAAATTTCGGCCGTCTCAAGGTCCATCCCACCATCATGAAGTACGCGGACTTCGCTTTCCAAAAACTCTGGACGGCGCTCAAGCGCGATCGCGACCAGATGGACCGGATGCAAAGCGTGAAGGTCGAGAAGGGGAGCATCCAGCTCGTCACCAAAGGAACGCCGCGGTGAAACGCGGTCTGCTGCTCGCCCTCGCCGGATCGCTGGCGATGCTGTCGGCGGAAGCCGTGGACCCGCGCCAGCGCAGCGACAGCAGTTCGCGGCAGTTCACCGTGTACTGCGAAGACACGGCGCTCCGGCAGCGGGTGGCCAGTTTTGCGGAGGAGGTCAAAGGGGATCTCATCCGGCTGCTCGGTGAAGAGCGCGACACGGATCGCTGGCGGGCGCCGATCGTCATCACGCTGGCCCCGAGAAAGACGGCGGAGTACGGCTTGCCGCCGGTGGTGGTGCGGCCAGTGCAGAGCGATTTCGGGTTCCGGGTGGAGATCCAGGTGCGCATCGGCTCGGACCCGGCGGACGTTTTCCTCCAGAAGCAAATCCTCCGCGCGCTGCTGCTCACTTATTCGTACGGCAGCGCTGGGATCAAACCGGACGAGGTTTTTGTGGAGGCGCCGTGGTGGGTCGTGGAAGGAGCGCTCCAGATGTTTCGCCGCCGCGATCAGGGCGTGGATACCGCGCTTTTCAAAAAACTCGTGGCCACCGGCCTCCTCCCGCCGATCGACGAATTCCTCATCGAGAAGCCACCCGAGATCGGTCCCACGGCGCTGGCCATGGACCATTCCTGCGCCATGGCTTTGCTCGATCTGCTCATCGAGCAGCCGCGCGGACGGGGCAGCCTCGCCCAGCTCATTCGCGATTGGCCGCGGGGCACGCAGGAGCCGATCGCCGCGCTCGCCGCGGCTTTCCCCGCGCTGACGGATCGCGAGACGATCCAGCGCTGGTGGACGGTGAGTATCGCGCGGCTGGCGGCGGCGGATCGTTACACGGGGCTGACTTTGGACGAGACGGATCGCGAGCTGACCGAAAAGCTGCGCGTCACCGTGACCATCGACAAGGCCGGGAAGCGCCGCACCTTTGACGTCAGCGAGTACCGGGATTTTGTGAAGTTGAAGTCGAGTCGCGACGCCTTGCTCGCCAGCGAAAAGTCGCTCGTCGCGCTCGGTGCCTCCGCCAATCCGCTCTTTCGCCCCGTCATCGCCGAGTATCAGCAAATCGTGACTGCGCTCGCTGCCGGAAAGACGCGGGGGATCGACGAGCGTCTGGCGAAAGTCGCGACGTATCGCCAGCAGGTGATCGAGCGGATGGCGAAGATCATCGACTACCTGAACTGGTATGAAGCCACCCAGATCGGCACCCGCACGGGCGCCTTTGATAATTACCTGAAAACGGTGCGGGAGATCGAAAAGCAGGAGGGGAAGGCGTCCGAGCAGATCACGAAGTACCTCGACCAACTCGAAGGCGAGCTGTGAGGCTGGGGAGGATCGAAACGCGGGATTTGTGCGGCGGTCCTCAACTTCAACTTCCCTTCACTCCGCGGCTCGCTAGGCTCCCCTCCCGATGTCCTGCTCGAAGATCGATCCCGCCCTGCACCAATCGCGTAAGCCCGATTGGATCAAGGTCCGGCTCCCGCACAATCCGGTCTTTTTCTCCACAAAGGCGCTGATCTCCGACCTGCGGCTGCACACCGTCTGCGAGAGCGCGCAGTGCCCGAATCGCTGGGAATGCTGGAGCAGCGGCACGGCCACTTTTATGATCGCCGGAGATCGCTGCACGCGGGCCTGCGGATTCTGTGCGGTGACGACGGCGAAGCCCCTGGCGCTCGAAGCTGACGAGCCCGCGCGGGTGGCGGAGGCGGTGAAGCGGATGCGGCTGAAGCACGTGGTGGTGACGGCAGTGGCGCGCGACGATCTGAAGGATGGCGGCGCGAAACACTTTGCCGAGACCATCGAGGCCATCCGCGCCGCGCAGCCAGAGATGGTGATCGAAGTGCTCACGCCCGACTTTCATGGGAAGGAGGAATGCCTCGCGCTCATCGCGGGTGCGCGGCCGCATATCTTCAATCACAACCTCGAAACCGTAGAGCGCCTCACGTCCATGGTGCGGTCGCGCGCCAAGTATCGCCTTTCCCTCACCGTGCTCCGCCGGATGCGCGAGATCGCGCCGGAGATCGTGACGAAGAGCGGCCTCATGCTCGGCCTCGGCGAGACCGAGCCGGAGATCTTCCAGACGATGGATGACCTGCGCGAAGCCGGCGTGCAGGTGCTCACCATGGGCCAGTATTTGCGGCCCTCGCCGCAGCATCTGCCGGTGGTCGAGTACGTCCATCCGGATACTTTCCAGTGCTACCGCGAGATCGCGGAGAAAAAGGGCTTCTCCCACGTGGCCTCCGGACCCCTCGTCCGCAGCTCCTACCATGCGGCAGATTTATACCCTGTGCCCGCGCGCGCCTAGGCACGCTTTCCGCTCCTTATGAGGCGCATGATCGACCGCACCAAGGTTGCCGCGCTGATTCCCGCCTATCTGGAGGAGCAGCAAATCCGCACCGTCGCCACGCGCGCTCGCGTGCAGCTCGACACGGTGCTGGTGGTCGATGATGGCTCGGATGACCGAACCGCGGACGAAGCTCGCGCGGCGGGCGTGGAGGTGATCCGGCACGAAGCGAATCAGGGAAAGGGAGCGGCGATCAAGACGGGCTTGCGCGCGCTCACGGAGAAGGCGGGCATCGAGTACATCCTCGTTCTCGATGGCGACGGTCAGCATCTGCCGGAGGAAATCCCCCACTTTATCGCGCAGGTAAACCAGTCCGGAGCGCCGATGATCGTCGGCAGCCGCATGGATGATCTCACGAAGATGCCGCTGGTCCGCAAGCTCACGAATCTGACGATGTCGCGGCTGATCAGCCAGGCCTGTGGCCAGGCGATCCCGGATTCGCAGTGCGGCTTCCGGATGTTCCGCCGCGACCTCGCGGTGGCCTTCCTCGGCTGCCCGAGCACGAAGTATGATTTTGAAACGGAGATGCTGGTCCTCGCCTCGCGGCGCGGCTGCGAGATCGCCGCGGCGGCGGTGAGCACGATCTACAGCGGGGAGAAGAGCAAGATCCACCCGGTGCGCGATACCATCCGCTTTATCCAATTGATGACGCGGCTGCGGCGGGCCGCGGCGAGCGCGCCAGTGGCGGTGACTTCGGGCGCGGCGGTGCGGTGAAGCGGTGGGTGCCGAGGCAGGGCGGCTCGTGCTCGTCCTCGTCCTCGAAAAAACGCACCGAGGACGAGGACGATGGCGATTGCGATTACGAGCCACTTTACCGGGCTTGCATCGCTCCAGCCGTCTCCTACCCTCCGCGTCCCCTGACCTATGCTGAGCCCCGACGAAATCTTTGTCCGCATGCCCGCCCACGTAGCCGACGAACTCTTTGGCTTCCTCCACGAGCGCGAAAAGCCGCTCTACAAGGCCTCCATCGACACGCTCGCCAAGCAGCGCAAGCTGCGGCCTGTCTTCGTGGAGCGGAAGCCCCGTCCGGAGCGGCATACCTGGATGCGCGAGATGCTAGGGCGAAAGACCAACCGCGACGTCGGCGCGCACCTTCTCCAGATCTGGCTCGTCGGCGCGCACGCGAAATTACTCTGCGATTTCCTCGATCACCTCGGCATCGCCCACGACGAGAACGGCACCATCGAGCAACTCCCGGAAGCTCCGGCAAAAGCAAAGCTTGCGGAGACCGTGACGGCGCTCGTCGCCGCGCATGATCCCGGAGTTGTCGCCGTCTATCTCCACGCTTTCCAGGCACTCGATGACCAGGGCTGGCCCTCGCTCGAGGAACTGCTCGGCGAAGACGCGCGCTTAAAGCTTTGAGCCGAGTCCGAAGCCCATTGTCTCCTTGCCAATCCTCGCTCGCTCGCTAGCAATTCCCGCCGCATGAAAAAAATCGAGGCCATCATCAAGCCCTTCAAACTTGAGCCCGTCAAAGAAGCGCTCGCTGCGGTTGGGATCGAAGGCATGACCGTGACCGAAGTTAAAGGCTTTGGCCGGCAGAAGGGGCACACCGAGATCTATCGTGGCAGCGAGTACACTGTCGATTTTCTGCCGAAGGTGAAATTTGAAATCGTCGTGCCGGATGGGGAAGTGGCCAATGTCGTCAAGGCGATCGTCGGTGCGGCGCGGACGGGCAAGATCGGCGATGGGAAGGTGTTCGTGATGGCGATCGAAGAAGCGGTGCGCATCCGGACGGAGGAGCGCGGCGACGACGCGATCTGATTTTTGCCCGGTGCTGAATCTTGCCGCATCGGCCGGAGCCGAAAGCATGACGTGGTGGCAGGCCTTGATCCTCGGCATCGTCGAAGGCATCACGGAATACCTGCCGATCAGCTCCACCGGGCACCTGCTGCTCACCGAGCGGGCTCTCGGCATCCCGCAAAGTAACGCGGCCGATGCCTTTGCGATCTGCATTCAGGCGGGTGCGATCATGGCCGTGCTCGGGCTCTATCGGCAGCGCGTTTTCGATATGCTCGCCGGGCTCCAGGGGCGCAACGAAGCGGGGCGGCGGCTCGCGATCAACCTTGTGGCGGCCTTCACTCCGGCCGCAGCGCTTGGCCTGGTGCTGAATAAGATCATCAAGAAGTATCTCTTCGCGGGTGACGCCTGGGGGTTGTGGCCCGTGATCTCGGCGTGGTTCGTCGGCGGCGTCGCGATCCTTGCGGTGAATTTTTACCGCAGTCGCCGGCAGGCGACCGGTGCCCCGCGCTGTGGGCTCGATGGGCTCACCGTTCCGCTGGCCGTGATCATCGGTGTGAGCCAGTGCCTCGCCATGTGGCCCGGCACGAGTCGGAGTCTGGTGACGATCGTCGGCGGCATCCTGGTCGGCTTGAGCATGGCGGCCGCGGTCGAGTTCAGCTTTTTGCTCGGCGTGCTCACGCTCAGTGCGGCGACCGCCAAGGACGCCTTCGAGCACGGGCGCGAGATGCTTGCGGCCTATGGCTGGTTCAGTCTCGGAGTGGGATTCGTGGCCGCGTGGATCTTCGCGGTCCTCGCGGTGCGCTGGATGGTGGCCTACTTGAACAAGCACGGCCTCGCGATCTTCGGCTACTACCGCATCGCCCTGGCGGTGATCGTCGCCGCTTTGGTTCTGCGCGGCGTGCTCTGACGGGGAAAAGTGGCCGGTCGGGAGAAGGGTTGCCACCCCTCTGTCCCCTTTCGTATCCTCCCCGCCCCCATGAACCGGGTCTTGCCCACCATCCTGTTCTTCCTAGCGACCGTCGCCATCACCCGAGGCGGCGAGACTGCCGACGTGCGTTTGGCGGACGGCTTCGATCTCCCAGTGGGTCGCGATGGGACGACCAAATATTACAAAGCGCGTGGCTACACGCCGAACGGGCATCTCGGGGAGGATTGGAACGGCGTGGGCGGCGGCGACACCGATCTGGGTGATCCGGTCCACTCGACAGGGCACGGAATCGTCGTCTTCGCGCAGGACTACAAGCAGGGGTGGGGGAATGTAGTGATCATTCGGCACGCCTACATGGAGGCCGGGGAGATGAAGTTCGTGGACTCGCTCTACGGTCATTTGCACGAGATCAAGACGGTGCTGGGCAAGCAGGTCGCCCGCGGTGAACTCATCGGCACGATCGGGAGCAATCGCGGCATGTACCCCGCCCATCTGCACTTCGAGATGCGCAAGGATCTCCGGGTCGGAATGTTCCGCAGCAGCTTTCCCCGGGACTTCTCGGTCTATTGGGACCCCACCAAATTCGTCGCCGAGCGCCGGGTGCTCGATCACGGCGGCGGGCGGCTCGTGGCCGTGCCGATGAATACCTTCCCCGAGATCGCCCCGCCGATCGTCGCCGAAACGTCCCTTTCCGCCAACGAACTCCCACCCCGACCAGGTGCGGGCGCACTCCGCAAGTCGCCACTGATGCAGCGGAGCCCGACGCTGCCCGACAAGTTTCAGGACCTGCGCGACTTCGGCTACTGAGCGCTTTCCTGGAAAAGCAAAACGCCAGACCGGCCGCAGGGACCGGACTGGCGTTCTGAAATGGATTCTTCGAACGGGTTCGAGAGGTTCCTTACTTGGAGTAGCCGGTTGAGGCTGGTGGCGGCGTGCTGGACGACGCTTCCTTGTGTGCGCAGGCGCCGAGGCTGAAGGCCATGGCGGCGAGTGCGATGATTGCGAGATATTTCATATGTTGGTGTGTTTTCCCTCCTTTCTTTGCCAGTGGGCAATGAGCGGGCACTATGGGCGCTCGATCACGCATGACAACGACTTTTTCGCGTTCTTTACGCGCGGATTTCCACCGGTGTTCCGACGGGCACGCGATCAAAGAGGGCGATGACTTCCGCGTTCGCCATCCGCACGCAGCCAAAGCTCGCCGGCGTGCCGAGCCGCGACTCCGCATTGGTGCCGTGGATGTAAATGTAGCGGTTGAAGGTGTTCGCATTTTCCGGATCGAGACCTTCCAGCCAGAGGATGCGCGTCTGCACATGATCGTGTTCGTCGAATTCCTCACCGAAGCGTCCCGTGGCCAGACGGCTGACCAGGATCATCCCGAGTGGCTGCCCAGCGCCGTGCTTTTCCGCGACGCGAAAGCAACCCGTGGGGGTCTTATTCGAGCCCGGTTCCGTGCCGAGACCGAAGCGGGAAGTCGAAATGGGGTAGCTCTGCGCGAGCGCTCCGGTTTCGTCGAAAAGGTCGAGAGTCTGCGACGAGATGTGGACGAGGATGCGCATGCTCCCCGTCAGCAGACGAAGATCCCGCCCGTGCCGCCAGTTTTTTCCGCCCCTCAGCTATAGATCAGCAGGCGCTGCGTGACGTGGTTGATCAGGTTGTGATTCCGGATCTTCGCGATCGTCGGCTCCGTGAGGTGCTGACCTTCCGGGATGAGCAGCAGCCCCGCCGGGCTGAAGATGCCTTTCGCCAGCGCCATGCCTGGACGCAGGTCGGAGATCGAGACCTCGCGCATCGTCTTCGGGAGTTCCGTGACTTGGGCCGTCTTAAAAAAGAGTCGCACGGCATCGGGATCAAAGGCGCGGCCGGATTCTTTCGCGAGGTAGTCGCTGGCCTCGAGGGAGGGCAGGCCGCACTCGACAAACGCCGCCGCCACCGAGAGGCAGCGCGCCGGCCACGGGATAAACTGGCCCGCCAGCCGGTCGGGATACCCCTTGCCATCGAAGCGCTCGTGATGACTGCGGATCGTCTCGCCCACGCCGTCGAGTCGATCGACGAATCCGGCGAGCGTCTGGCCGTAGATCGGATGCTGACGAATGAGCGCCCATTCATCGATGGTGCATTCCTTCGGTCGATTGAAGAGCTTGTGCAGCACTTCGCGTTTGACGCCGATGAGCCCGATCTCGTGCAGCCAGGCACTCGTCACCAGGACCCGCTTATCCTCCGCGGAGAGATCGCCCGCCGCGGTCATCTTCCGGCAAAGCTCCACCACGGCTTTCGTCCGCGCGCCGAGCAGCGGGTAGAAGGTATTGATGATCCGGTAGCAGAGCTCCAGGGAGTGCTCGAAATTGCGATTGAGCGCGTCGTGGGCAGCGTCGAGTTCCGTCTTCTGCGTGGTCAGGAGTTCAAATTTTGCCGTCAACTCCGCATTCGCGAGCGCGAGCTGGCGGTTCAGCTTCATGGTGTCGGCGCGCAGCCGCACATTGTCCACGAGCAGGCGGTGGCGTTGCACCGCATTTTCCACCGTCGCGAGCAGTTCCGCGCGCGACCAGGGCTTGGCGAGGAAGCGGAAAATTTCCCCCTCATTGATCGCCCCGACGACGGTGTCCAGCGCCAGCACGCCAGTGATCAGGATGCGCGACGCGTTTGGCTGGATGCCGCGCGCCACGCCGAAGAATTCCAGTCCGGTCATGCCCGGCATGTGCTGATCCGAGATGATCGCGGAGAAATCCGTCTGGCCAAGATGGGCGATGCCCTCCGCAGCGCTGATGCACGCGGTCACGCCGTAGCCTTCCCAGAGCAACTGGTCGCGCAGGGTGTCGAGGACGTCGCGATCGTCATCGACGATCAGGAGAGAGGCGGGAGTGGGCTTGGCATTCATGGGGATCAGACGTGGGCGGAAAAGGCGGGGCGCTCGGTGTCGTCCACGCGGTAGGCGGTGCCGAGGCCGCGGAGGCGCAGCTTGGCGGCGTCGAGATTTTGCCGCTCGGTGCGGGCGCGGGAGAGCATGTTGTCGATGACCTTCCGATTCCGGCGCGCACTGGCGAGCACCTGATCCACCCGGCTGGCCAGCCGGGGATTGGTGCGGTCGAGCCCGGCATCCTTCGCGAGCGTGCGCATCGTCTCGAGCAGCGGGTCCTTGAGATCCTGCAAAGCGGCGAGTTCATCGAAATCGCCCCCACCCAGCGCGGCGCTCTCGTCGATGGTCAGCCGCTCGTAGTCCGCCAGCAGTCGCCAGAAATCGCGCTCCGTGGCCATGTCACGCGTGGCTGGCCTGCGTCTGTTCGAGCATCTGCGCCCACGAATCGCGGATCTCGCCGAGCAGCCGTTCCACGGTCGTGATGGGCTCGGCTTCCTTGGCGAGATTCGCCTTCTGGAGCTGCTCGAGCATGAAGCCGTAAAGCGCGTACATCGTCTTCGCGAACTCTCCACCGACCCCCATGTCGAGACTCGCCCGGAGTTCCAGGAGGATGTTCTGCGTCTTGATGAGATTGTTATGAATCTGCTCATTGCGCTCGGCGATGCCCTGTTTTTGAAAGCCATGCAGCGCGGTCGAGAGAAAGCGCAGTGCGCCATCGAAAAGCATCAGCACCAGATGCCCGGGCGTGGCGGTGGTCACCGCGACGGATTGATAGGACTTGGCCAGTCGCGCGAGTTCCATGGGGAGCGGTTGAGCTACTTGCCGGTGCTTTCGGCGAACATCTCCGCGAGTTTCGCGAGCACGTTGTCGGAAGGATACTTGAGATCCTGGGCGAGGGCCTTGCCACGTTCGACTTCCGCCGGCCGCACGGCAGGTTCCTGCGCGATGAGATCGAGAAGCCGGGCGGTCCGCACAGAGTGCAAGGATTCTGCATGCGCTTCCGGTTGAGGCGCCTTGGCAGGTGGTGTCTTGGGCCGTACGGGCGCCTGGACGGTTTCGGATTTTACTGGCTGGATATTCATAACATTAGGGGGTGATCGGTGGGTTGGTTGGCGGACTTTAGGAAAATGTTTGGATTATTCGTGGGTCAGGCTGGCGAAGGTTTCGCAGGCGACATATTTGGCGAAGCGCGATGGGCTGAGCAGGATGCTGCCCCCATCATTGGAGAGCGGCTGCCGCGGATCGCTATAGAGCACTTGATAGCGCTTTGCCGCCTCGGCGACGGAGGAATTCCCGGCGTCATACACGTAGTCAAAGGCCCAGCGGATTTTGCCCGTGATCGTATCGACGAGTTTCGTGCGCACGCCCATGGACACCGGCCGATAGGGAGAGAAATGGGTGAGATCGGTGAAGACGACGCCATCGACTCCGAACTCCTTGCGCAGCCGGGCGAGGACCTCGGCGGGGAGCGTGTCGGTCGAGGGGAGTTGCCGTTCGCCGAAAAGAGCTTCCATCTCGCCGCGACTCACGCTCACGACTTCGAAGAGCGCCTTCTTCGTCAGCTCGGACTCGAAAGTTTGATCCATCGCCCGCAGATAGTGATCGGGATACGCCGCATTGTGCATCGGCAGGAGCGCGACGCGGCGCATCGGAGTGCCGGCCTCGTCGGGTGAGAAATAGTTCTGCGCTGGCGGTGGCGGTGGCGCGAGGGCATGGCGTCTCCACGCGCAGCCAGTGAGCTGGAGCGAAAGCCCGACGATGGCGAGCCAGGCAGATACGCGCCGGGCGATCACGAGGAGGAATTGCCGAAGGCGTTGTTCAGCGCGGAGAGCTGGCTCTGAATCCGCGATTGCGCTTGTTCCATGGTGATGAAGCTCTGCTCGAGCAAGGTCCGCTGCTGGGTGATGCGCCGCTCCATATCCGCGATCTGATTGTCGATGTCTTTGGATTGCTTGGCATAGGTCGCCGTCTGCAGCGCGATCGAGCCAGTCGTGCCCGTGACCTGCTTGATGAAAACATCGAGGCGCGAGACGACGCCGTCCGGCTTGGTGCTGAAGAGCGTGCGCACCGCATCCGGTTGATCGCGCAGCGCGGCGTTGAGCTTGTCGCCATCCTTGATCTCGAGCTCGGAGGAGCCGGTTTTGAAATCGATGCCGATCGCTTCCAGCCGGGTGATCGTGCCGGTGAGCCCTGGGACCGCGGCGAAAATCTTCGAGCGCAACTGCGAAGCCATGTTCGTGACCTCCTGGTTGCTCGTGAGCGGCGAGGTCGTGACCTTGCCGTCGCTGCCGGGGATCGAGCGCGTCTGCGCCTCGATGTAACTCTGCACCTCATTGTACGCTTTGATGAAGTCGTCGATCTTCGCGCGCGCGCCGCTGTTGTCATTGCCCACGAGCACGCTGTCCGTGCCGAGCGTCGTGGCGGTGACCGAGAGGCCGGTGATGCCGTGGGCGAGCGTGTCGAGGGTGTTACTCGCGCTGACCTGCGTCGTCCCGCCGTCCACATTGAACTCCGCATTTTTTCCCCGCGTGAGCGTCGCCCCGCCAGCGAGTCCCAGGGCTCCGAGCAAGCCGCCCGCGCTCTCGCTCACGGAAATGCCGACGTCGCCGGTGTTTTTGTTCGTGAGGGTGAAGCGGTCGTTGATCCGGTCGTAGGCCGCGGTGACACCGGCGGTGGAGGAGTTGATCCGCGAGAGCACCGTCTGCACGCTGTCGGTGCCGGAGTTGTAGGCGATGTCCACGCCATTGATGTTGAAGGTGCCATTGCCCGAGCCATCCACGGCGGTGACGGCGGTGCGAAGATTGGCATTGGCGATCGCAGAGGAGGTGCTCACGACGCCGAGCGCCTTCGGGGCGAGGACAGTGTTCGTGCCGTTGTTGTAGAGCTGGAGCGCGTTTAGGAAATTGCTCGTGTCATTGCCGCTGCCGAGGACGATTTCACCCGAGCCGCTCAGGCCCACTTTGTCCGTCGCAGGATTGTAGCTCGCGGTCACGGCGCCGCCCGTCGCCGTGGAGATGCGATCGAAGACGGCCTGGAGCGAGTCCGTGGCCGCCACCGTGATGCGCGCGCCATTCACCGTGAAATCGCCCGCCGTGATCGTGGCGCCGATCGGCAGGGTGCCGACGGTCACGCCGCTCACGTCGGAAGTCGCGCTCAGCGCCAGGCCGCTGTCGAGCGAGCCCACGCGCTGCGCCTTGGTAGCGAGTTGCGTGACATTGAAAGTGTAGCTGCCGACTTCCGTATTCGCAGCGGCGGTCGCCGACCACCCACTAGTCGCGGCACCGAGCGTGGTCTTGCGTGCGGCGAAGATGTCATTCGACTCGCCGGCGAGAGGCTTGATCGCGGTCTGCAGCGCTTCGAGCCGGGTTTTGAGCGTGGCGAGCGCGTTCGTCTTTTGCGTGCCGAAGGTCTGCTCCGTGCGCAGCCGCGTCTGCGGCGCTCGCTCCACGGTAATGAGTTGATCGACGAGGCTTTTCCAATCGAAGCCGGAGGCGAGTCCTGAAAGTTGTAAGCCTGGCATAGGGTGCGGAGTTGAGACGGTTCTTTTCGGTTCGAAGTAGCAGAGCCCATGCCGCCGTCCCCGGGAGCGCCGCCGTCCCGTGCGGCCGCCAAAGAACCCGCGCGCAGCGCCAAATCAGAACGGTGCGGCGCGCGATTTATCCACCCGCCGCCCGGGACGGCGGTGCTCCCAAGTCAGTACTTCAGGACGCGCTTCAGAAAGCTGCGGCAGAGCTCGCTGGCCGGCGCGGCGAAGAGCTCGGCCGACGGCGCTTGCTCGACGATCCGGCCTTCCGCCAGGAAAGCGACGCGATCCGCCACGTGCCGCGCAAAGCCCATCTCGTGCGTCACCAGCACGAAGTCGCGGCCTTCGTCTTTCAACTCGCCGATCACGTCGAGCACCTCCGCCGTCATCTCCGGATCGAGCGCGCTCGTGGGTTCGTCGAAAAACAACAGTCGCGGCTTGATGGCAATGGCGCGGGCGATGGCCACGCGCTGCTTTTGCCCACCGCTCAGTTCGGCGGGGCGCTTGTGCGCGTGATCTTCGAGCCGGAAGCGGCGGAGGGCGGCTAGTGCGGTGGCGCGCGCTTCGTCGCGGGAAAGTGCATGCACTTTTTCCAGCGGGAGCGTGATGTTTTCCAGCGCCGTGAGGTGGGGGAAGAGGTTGAAGGATTGGAAGACGATCCCCAAGGCGCGGGTGTGCTGGCGGAGCGGTTCGTCGCGGAAGTCGATGGCTTGGCCGTCAAACTCGATCGTGCCAGAGTCCGGCGTCTCGAGCCCCGCGAGAATGCGCAGGAGCGTGGATTTCCCCCCCCCGCTCGGGCCGATGAAGGCCAGGGTGCGCAGCTCGCCGAAGTCCGCGGTGATCGCATCGAGCACGCGATGCGAGCCGAAGGACTTGGAGACGTTGGAAAGTTGCAGACGCATGGGGGCTTTCGTCAGGTTTCAAAGCGCACGCGCCTTTCCAACCGCTGCGTCCAGATGGAGATCGGCAGGGTCAGGATCAGGTACCCGGCGGCCACCGGGAGGTAGCTTTCGAAAGCGCTGAAGGTGAAAGAATTCACCTCGCCTGCGGCCTGGGTGAGTTCGGCGATTCCGAGGACCGAGAGGAGCGAAGAGTCCTTCACGATGCTCGCAAACTGCCCGGCCAGCGGGGGCAGGCTCTGCCGGAGGGCCTGGGGGAAGATCACGAAGCGGTAAGTCTGCGCCCGGGTCAGGCCGATGGCGCGGGCGCTCTCGAGTTGGGATTTGCCGATCGCCTCGATGCCCGCCCGCAGAATTTCACTGATATAGGCGCCGCTGAAGAGGCTGAGGATCAGCGCGCCTGCGGCGAACCGATGATCGCGCGAAAGATCCTGCCCGAAGACGTACCAATAGAACCAGATCTGCACGAGCAACGGCGTCCCGCGGGTGATCTCCACCCAGATCCGCGCCGCCTCCTGCACTGACAGCCAGGTCGCCCGCCGCGCCAGCGCGAGCAGCAGTCCCAAGGCGCAACTCAACGGCAGCGCCATGGCCGCAATCCCGAGCGTGGCCAGCCACCCCTTCCAGAAAAGCTGCCGATACTTCCAGACCGGGCTCCACGACCAGTGGTAATCGAGGAGCCAAAACGCTCCGAAACAAACCCCGCTCAGAAGCAGCAGCGCTAAAAGGAACGACGAATGACGAACGACGGATGACGAAGGACGGATCGCCGCGCTCGCGCCCGCCTTGGCATTGGTCATTTGGCTTTGGTCATTTCTCCTACTCCTCGTCCTTCGCGATGGCCTTGTTCAGGTCCTTCGCGAGGACGTGAATCTGTTTGACGTCAGCCAGCTCGATCGGCGTGTTCACGGGCCTGGTGGTGAGCGCCTTCGCTTCCTTGAGGTTCTTTTCCAGCAGCACGCCGAGTTTGGTCTTCTTAAAATTCGGGTTCAGCGTGCTCACGCGATCGAGGAAGTAGTCCATGAGTTCCGGCTGCACGAGTCGCCGGGCGCGTTCCGGTGAATAGTCCTCCAGCACCACGCCACTCGTGATTTCAAGCCCGCGCAACCAGCCGCCAAGCGCGACCAGATGTGCGAGTTCCTCATCTTTCAGATTCATCATCGCCACCTCGACTTCCGCCTGCGCCTTCACGAGTTCCTTCTTCACATCAGCCCAGTCCTTCTTGAGCGACTTCTCGAGGATGCTCCGGCTGTGTTTGGTCACGTGCTCGGCAACACCCAGCCCTTTCGCGAGGCGCTGAAGGTTACGCCCGACCGGCTCGATCCGCGACTGCTTCTCCGCGCTCACAGCGAGGAAGCCGTCCGCAATCACGGCGCCAGCAGCGAGCGCCAGCCTTTGGCGGTTCTGCGGGGTACCGTCTGGGATGTCGCGCCAGACTTTGTCAAAGGGGATGGGCTTCAGGTAGGTGAGTTCCTGAAAGACGAGTTCGATCGAAGGAGCGGTGAACTCGTTGACCCCGAGCTCCTCGCGAATGTGTTCGATATCCGCTTGCGCGGCGCTCTTCGCGGGCTTCTGCGCGACAGCCTGACAGGCCAGCCCGAGTCCGAGCGCGAGAGGGAGGCAGCGGCGGAAGAGGGTGTCCATGGCCGCAGACTATCCCGAAAAGACTCCGCCATTGCAGCAGGAAACTTCCCGAAAATGCAGGGCGCTGTCCGCCCGCGAGGGCCCTTCCCCACAGGTATTTTCCCTCTTGACCCGAAGTCTTTCGCCGCCATCATTCGCCGCTTGATTCCGCCGGCTACGGCTCAACTTTTATTATGTCAGGAACTTTGGGAAATTCTATTTGGACAATCTGTTACTGCGTCGTCCTGCTCGGACTCTCCCTTTATGGCCTGCATCGGTACGTCATCGTTTACCTCTTCCTGAAAAACCGTCGGAATGTGCCGAAGCCGATCGCCAGCTTCTCCAAGCTGCCGCCGATCACGGTCCAACTGCCGATCTACAACGAGCTCTACGTCGTCGAGCGGCTGCTCACGGCCGTCGCGGCCATCGAGTATCCGCGGGAGCTTCTCCAGGTGCAGGTGCTGGACGATTCCACGGATGAAACGACCGAGATCGCGGCCAAGCAGGTGGCCGAATTGCGGGCCGCGGGGCTCGATATCGAACTCGTGCATCGCACCGACCGCTCGGGTTTCAAAGCCGGGGCGCTCGAAAATGGGCTGAAGACCTGCAAGGGCGAGTTCATCCTGATCCTCGATGCGGATTTCGTCCCGACGACGGACATCCTGATGCGGACGATCCACTTCTTCACCGATCCGAAGATCGGGATGATCCAGACCCGATGGGGCCATCTGAACCGAACGTACTCTCTCCTCACTCGATTGCAGGCGATGTTCCTGGACGGGCATCTCCTGCTGGAACAAACCGCCCGCAGCCGCAGTGGGCGGTTTTTTAATTTCAATGGAACCGCCGGCCTATGGCGGCGCACCTCCATCGAATGCGCCGGTGGCTGGCAGCACGATACCCTCACCGAGGATCTCGACCTGAGTTACCGTGCGCAGCTCAAAGGCTGGCGTTTCATCTTCATGCCGGATCTCGTCACCCCGGCGGAGTTGCCGGTGGACATGAATGGCTTCAAATCCCAGCAGCACCGCTGGACCAAGGGTTCGATCCAAACCTGCATCAAGCTGCTGCCCAAGGTCTGGCGCGCGGAGCTGCCGTGGTTGGTGAAGTTTGAGGCGACGATGCACCTCACCTCGAACTACGCCTACCTGCTCCTCTTTTTCCTGTGCATCCTCATGCATCCGAGCACCGGTGGCGGTGAATTCAGCGCCGTCCGCTTCTGGCTCGTCGATATCCCCATCTACCTCTCCGCGTCGATGCCGGCCTGCATCTTCTACATGTGTACCCAGCGCGAACTCAACCCGCGCTCTTGGTGGAAAGACTTCCTGCTTCTGCCCATGGTCCTCGCGCTTGGCATCGGGCTGGCGATCAATAATGCGCGGGCGGTGCTCGAAGCGCTCCTCGGACATCAGTCGGAATTCACGCGGACTCCGAAGTATGGCATCCAAAAGCCCGGCCAGCCTTGGCGCGGGGCCCAGTACATCCCGATCAAGAATATCCTGCCGCTCATCGAACTCGCCTTCGCGCTCTACTTCTTCTACCTGCTCAGCTACGCGGTCGCCTACGAGCAATGGTTGAACGCGGCCTTCCTCGGCCTTTTCCTCACCGGTTTTGCCTACGTCGCAGTCTGTTCGATCGCGCAGTGGGTCCCTGCAGGCCGGGTTGGGACGCGAGATCCTTTGCCCGCTTGAAATGAGAAAACATTCTCAGATTCGCGTGGCAAATTCCCAATTTTTCGGGACTCGAAAAAATGGTTAAAGCGCCGGACCGGCCCGTCCGATCTACCTTCCTCGTTTTTCGTATTTCCCTGCGGAAATGCGTTGTTTTACGTTTTTCTTCTGGCGAATCGGCCGCTTTGGCACCGGTGGCACCGGCGTTGCTAAACCTGGTTTCATGAAATTCGTCCGCCGCGTCTCCAACTGCTTCGCAGCAATGATTCTTGCCCTTTCGCTCCCGCCGACGGCGTCGGCGTCAACCGCGATCGTCGTCAGTATTCCTGAGCAGCGAATGATGATTTTCGAGAACGGGCTACGCGTTGCGCAGTTCCCCGTTTCCACGTCGAAGTTTGGCGTCGGTGACCGCCCGCGCAGCTACGCCACTCCACTCGGGACGCTGGAGATCGCCTCGAAGACCGGTGCCGGTGCGCCCCTCGGTGCCGTCTTTAAGGGGAAGCGCCCGACCGGCGAGGTCCTGCGCGCGAACGCCCGAGGTCGCGACCCGATCGTCACGCGCATCCTGCATCTGCGCGGTCTTGATCGGGGAAACTCCAAAGCCTACGGCCGCGGCATTTACATCCACGGCACGGCGGAAGAGCGGACCATCGGCCACCCCGCCAGCTACGGCTGCATCCGCATGAAATCGAAGGACGTCGTCCGAGTCTTCGATCGCGTCCCAGTTGGCACGAAGGTCGAGATCGTGAACGTCTCTCTCAACCGCGCGCTCAACGAGTTCGCGATGAATTGAGGGTGGAGGCATCGGAGGGATCCGAAGGGGAGCGCACGCGGCCTGCGTGTTGGTTTCGGCGGCCCCCCGAAACGAACTTCCCCGGCTATCGAAACCTTGCGGAGACTTCTCTTTTCGAAGAACGCGGCGGGTCGTGGTCCGCGCCGAGTTTGTGTCCAAAAGGAAGCGTTTGGAAACGTCCTTTCCGGTTGGCGCCGAAACCAACGCGCGCGACGCGCATTTTCCGCGGTAACTTCCACCGCTTGGGATGGGTTTCGAGTTTGGCAAAAGCTGCCGACTGGCCCCCGCCCGGAAACTGTCTTTGCCTCATGAAAGGTAACCTCGGCCATCCGGTCGTCGTCGTGCAATCGATCATGGGAGGTGACCAAAGGAAGTGGAATTTCAGGTAGGAAATTTGGAGTATGTGCGTCGTCCTAGGCTCCGGGCGCGGGTGTTCCATTGAGCGAAAGTTCCCGGATTTCTCGCGTCCGAGTCGCTCTTGGATCATCGGGAGATCGTAGCAAAGGGTGTCTTGAGCACGGAAATTCCAAAAACAAGCCCTTGCTGCGTCCTTTCCGGAACGAAATCTTTATCTCAAGCATCTCCGCGTCGGAGCATTTCATGGCGAACAAAATCGGAAGTTCTTCGCAGGAAATTTTTGCCGTTCAGCGACCGAAAATTCTTGCCTGCACCGGCCATATTGTGGCCTAATTCTAACTCGCACCCAATATGTTGTGGTTGTTGGCGGATATTCGCTGCAAATCCACAGGTTATTGAGGGCCTTCTGGACTGCCTCTTCACACGTTATTCACATTGCCATGCCCAAATTGAAATCCGCCGCCCGTGGTGCTGCCAAGCGCACCGCTTCCGCTCCCGTCGCCGACTCCCGTCGCCGCACTTCTGAGGGACTGAAATTCTCCCGCGAATTCAGTCAGAAATCCGTAAAACCCTTCGACGAAATCGAGTGGGAACTGCGCACCGCGGAGATTACTGACGATTCCGGCAAGGCCTTCTTCCGCCAGGAGAATGTGGAGGTCCCGAAGTCCTGGAGTCCGCTCGCGACGAAGATCGCCGTCTCGAAGTACTTCTACGGTGATCCGGCAAACGGTTTCGACCCGCACAAGAAAGGGCGTGAGTCGTCGGTCAAACAACTCGTCCACCGCGTCACTCGCACGATCACGGACTGCGGCATCACCGATGGATACTTTGCCGACAAGGAGAGCGCCGAGGTCTTCTACGACGAACTCACCTGGCTTTGCGTGAATCAATACGGCGCTTTCAATTCACCCGTCTGGTTCAACGTCGGCCTCTGGCACCAGTATGGCGTGGGCAAAGGTCGCGGCGAGGGGAACTATTTCTACGATCGCAAGGCCGGCGAGGCCCGCCGCGCGCCGACCCAGTACGAATACCCGCAGGGCAGCGCGTGTTTCATCCAGTCGGTGGACGATACCATGGAAGACATCATGCGTCTGGCGATGTCCGAAGCCATGCTCTTCAAATACGGCTCCGGCACCGGCAGCGACCTTTCTTCGCTTCGCAGCACCCGCGAAAAACTCAGCGGCGGCGGTAAACCGAGCGGTCCGCTCTCCTTCCTGAAAGTATACGATCAAGTCGCGAACGTGGTGAAGTCCGGTGGCAAGACGCGCCGCGCGGCGAAGATGAACACGCTCAAGGACTGGCATCCCGACATTGAGGAATTTATCGAAGCCAAGACCAAGGAAGAGAAGAAGGCGTGGGCCTTAATCGAGCAGGGCTACAGCGGCGACTACAACGGCGAAGCTTACGGCTCAATCATGTATCAAAATGAGAATCTCTCGATCCGCGTCAGTGATGAATTCATGGAAGCTGCGATTGAGGGACGCGAGTGGTGGACCAAACGCGTGACCGACGGGAAGCCTTGTGAGAAAAAGGACGCCAAGGGTCTGCTGCGCAAAATCGCTGAGGGTACCCATGTGTGCGGTGATCCCGGCATGCAGTTTGATACGACGATCCACAAGTGGCACACCTGCAAAGGCACCGGTCGGCAGAATTCCACCAACCCGTGCTCCGAGTATCTCTTCCTCGATAACACCGCTTGTAACCTGGCATCGTTGAACTTGATGAAGTTTAAATCCGCCGACGGCAGCTTTGATGTCGATCGGTTCAAAGCCGCCGTGCGCATCTTCATCACGGCTCAGGAGATCATTGTCGATAATGCGAGTTACCCGATCAAGGACATCGCGGAAAACTCCCACATCTTCCGCACCCTCGGCCTTGGCTACGCCAACCTCGGCGCGCTGATCATGAGTTACGGACTTGGCTACGACACCGATGAAGGTCGCGCCCTCGCGGGAGCGATTACTTCGATCATGACCGGGCATGCCTACGAGCAGAGCGCTAAGATGGCGAAAAGCATGGGACCCTTCGCTGGCTACCATGACTCCCGCTGCAGCGGCGTGAAGAAGACCGTGGATGAAACCAATGAGGCGCACATGCTCGAAGTGATCGAAAGGCACCGCTCGCATGTCGAAAAAATTCAGGCCAGCGAGCGCTTTGGTTTCCTCAAGGACGAGGCCAAGCAATGCTGGGATAACGCTCTCGCCCTCGGCAAGAAGCACGGTTATCGCAACGCGCAGGTCACCGTCCTCGCACCCACTGGCACGATTGGCTTCCTCATGGATTGCGACACCACCGGAATCGAGCCCGACATTGCGCTGGTGAAGTACAAGCTCCTCGCTGGGGGAGGCATGTTGAAGATCGTCAATCAGACGGTGCGTCCGGCCCTGCAAAACCTCGGTTACGAGCCAGCGCAGATGGACCGCATCATCGCTCATATCGACAAGCACGACACCATCGAGGACGTGACTGATGAGGAAGGGACCACGATCTCGAGCGGTCTGAAACCCGAGGATCTGCCGGTGTTCGATTGTGCCTTTAAGCCGCACCTCGGGGAGCGTTCGCTCCATTATCGCGGCCACATCCGTATGATGGCCGCCGCGCAGCCCTTCCTTAGCGGAGCCATCTCCAAGACCGTGAACCTCCCGAATGAGGCGACGGTCGAGGACATCATAAATACTTACGTCGAGGGCTGGAAACTCGGCTTGAAAGCCATTGCCATCTACCGGGATGGATCAAAGCGGAGCGCCCCAGTCGTGGCGGACAAGAAGAAGCACGCCAGCAACAGTGCCAGCGAAAAGCTCGGCGAAATCGAGGGCGAGATTGCGAGTAAACGTGAACTGGAATCGCACATCATTGATCTGGAGAATGAGGTCAAAGTTCTGCGGAAAAAGGCCGACCAACCCGCGCGCACCCGCATGAGTGATACGCGCGTGGCCCTGACTCATAAGTTCGAGATCGCTGGCCACGAGGGATACATTACCGTCGGTTTGTTTGAGAATGGCGAGCCCGGCGAACTCTTCATCCAGATGAGTAAGGAAGGGTCCACCATGGGCGGGCTCATGGACACCGTCGCGACGCTGACCTCGATCGCCCTGCAATACGGCGTGCCGCTCGAGAGCATGGTTCGCAAGTTTGCCTACCAACGCTACGAGCCAAGCGGCTTCACCAAGAACCCGGACATTCGTAGTGCCACTTCAATCACCGACTATGTCTTCCGCTGGCTCGGTTGTCAGTTCATCAAAGGATACAAGGAGGCCACCTCACCGAATAAGGGCCAGACCGAGCTCCCACTGAAGGAGATCGCCGAGATGGAGCAGAAGGCGCTCAATCGCCCGGTTTCCGATCTCTCGCGGAACGAAGACAAAGGGGTCATCGACATCCTCGGCTACAACGGGAACAGCGAAGGCTCACCTTCCAGCAGCGGGCCGCGCACCCATGCGGATCGCGTGAAGGAAGCCGTCGGTAACATGTTCATGGACATCACCTGCTCGAACTGTGGTTCGAGCAAGGTCATCCGTGCCGGAGCCTGCGGCTGCTGCACCGATTGCGGCACCAGCCAAGGGTGCTCTTAAGAGATGAGCGACAAAGCGAAAACCGAAGACAAGCCGCGCGACGAGAGCACCAGCCCGATCCTCGCGGACTAACACTCACGGGTGACACCAGGATTCCGACGGGCTGTCTGCGCGAGGGCGCAGGCAGCCCCTTTCCTGTTGGGCCACGGCTACACCTTGACCCAACTCTGCCGTGTGTTGCTCTTGAGCACGGCTTCACAAATTCTTACTTCATAGTGTCCGTCACCGGCAGTGGCGAAGAGGACGGGGGTCTTCCGCCCGCTGGCGATGTGCTCGTAGATGGCGCGGTAATGCATCTTGTGGCTGTCCGAGAAACCTTCCGCGTGGCCGCCAGGGTAGTCGGTGAAATGGGCTACGTCTTCGTGAAAGCCGGCGGTGCCGCGCTGGAGCACTTGGTTCGGTTCGTCGCGGCGGCCGACGTGGATCTCGTTTGGCTGCTGCAAGTCCCAGCGGACGCTTCCCTCCGTGCCGTAGATGCCGAGAGCCAGTGAACATTTCCAGCCAGCGGCGACTTGTGAAATCGCCGCATTCGCATGGACGCCGTTGTCATAGCGCAGGAGCAGGCTCGCGAAGTCTTCGGTATCAACGTCGTAGCTCACCATCTTCCTTGGATCGACCTTGGCGAAAGTTTGCACCGGACCGCGTGGGCGTTTGCGCTTCTCGTGGAAGGTCTCGAGCGTCGCGAAGACGGACTCAATCCTGGCTCCGAGGATGAATGAGAGCGCGTCCATCCAATGCGTGCCGATGTCGCCGACGGCGCGCAGCTTGCCGCCTTCACTGGCGAGCAGGCGCCAGTTGTAATCCGTCTCGTGCAGCAGCCAGTCTTGAAAAAAGTGCCCTTGCACATGGATGATTTTTCCAAGGTCACCCCGTTGCACCAGGGCGCGCATTTGCAGCACTGCGGGGAAAAAGCGGCACATGTAATTCACCGCAAAGACCGGTGCGCCCTTCCGCTTCGTTGCGGCTACGACGCGCGCAGTTTCCGCGGTGGTCATCCCGAGCGGCTTCTCGCAGACGACGTGCTTGCCAGCCGCGAGTGCCTCGAGAGCCTGCTCGACGTGGACTTTATTCGGCGAGGTAATGTGAACGACATCCACATTCGGGGAAGCGATGAGCGCCCGATGATCGTAGTCGCCATAGACCTCCGTGATGCCCCACTTATCCGCCGTGGCTTGCGCTGACTTTGTGGACCCGCAGATCGCTGTTACTTGCACACCGAGGCGCTTGAGCGCTTCGATGTGGACCGGGCCGATGAAGCCAGTGCCGATGATTCCAGCGCGGAGGGCAGTGAGCGTCATACCTTGAGGTGCCGGAGTTATTCTCCGAAAGTTTGCCGCAAGTATTCGATGCTCTTGGTGGCGATGACTTCCGGGCCTTCTTCGAATTTGAACACTTCCACGGAGACCATGCCGCCGTAGTTCGCTGCACGCAGGGCGGCGGCGATGGGTTTGAAATCTACGTCACCGAAGCCGGGACCTTTGAGGTTGGCGTCGTTGGCGTGGAAGTAGGCGAAGTTACCGGCGCTTTCGGCGATGATCTGCGGGATCGGTTTGGACTCAGAGCACATGGCTTTCACGTCGAGAATGATCGACATGGCGGGACTCGCGAATTGTTGCGCGAAGCGGATGCCTTCGGCGGCAGTGTTCACGAAGTTTGTCTCCGCAGGCGCGAGCGGTTCAAAGCACAGCACGACGCCACGATCTTCAGCGCGCTTCACGGAGTCACGGAAGACCTCCGTGGCCCAAGCCCAGGCCTGCTCGGGCGTTACTCCTTCCTCGATGTTTCGCTGCTTCGGCGAGCCGACGATGATGCGGGTGCCGCCGAGATCCGCGCAGCAATCCACGAGATCGAAAAAGTAACGTGCGGTGCGGCGGCGCACGGCCGCGTCGGGAGACGTGAGGTACATGCCTTCTGCCTGGACCAGCACCCAGTGCAGGCCGGAGATGCCGATGCCGATTTTCGCCGCCGAGTCTTTGATCCGCGTGCGTTCCGCCGCAGGGAGATCAGTGACGTATTTGGTGATTGTGAAAGGGGCGATCTCTACGGCGTCGTAGCCGGCTTTCTTTGCGTAGCGGAAAGTGTCGTCGAGGTTCCAGCCCTGGAAGATTTCGTTGCAGATCCCGAATTTCATGAAGCCGAGCTTCCGGGAACGGCGAGCAGTGGGCAATGGCCTTCGCGAAGGATGCGCTCGGTGATATTACCGCGGAGCGCATCGAGGAAACCGTGCTGTCCGTCGGTCGCCATGACGATGAGATCGGCGGAATGTTCCCGAAGCGCGGCCAGGATGCCATCGGCCACAGCGCCGGCGCGGACGTCGCAGCGCCAGCTCCAGCCCGGGATGGCGGGCGTTTGCACGGCGGGGATCGTGGCGCGTTCGCCGACGTGTACGAGGATGAACTCGACGGCGGTGAGATGGAGGGTGCGAGCGAAACGCGCGGCGGTATCAACGGCTTGCTGGGCGCTCGGAGCACAGCCGATCGGCACGACGATGCGACGTAACTGCAACACGCCGTCGCCGCCATTGACAAAACCACCCTCTGCTTCGGGGAGAAAAAGCGTCCACTGTCCGCCGTGGGTCATCGGCTTAGTGCTATCGAGCGGCCACGGCGCGCGACTCTCGCGCTGATGGGCGGCGAGGACGACGAGTTCGGTGGGGTTTTTGGAAAGGTAGTGCAGGCAGGCGCGCAGGACGTCGTCGCTGTGAGCGATGACCTTATGGACGGCCAGGCCGAGTGCACTGACGGCCTGGCGCCCGCTGTCTGGCGGGATGAGGCGCCAGCGTTCGAGCCACTCGCGTACGCCGGGAAATTCCGACCAATGGGCGCCATCGTGCTGGGCGACGTGGAGGAGGGTGAGATCCGCCTTGGCGAGGAGCGCGATTTTCAAAGCGTGGCCAAAGGCTGTCTCGCTGGCCGGTGTGAAGTCGGAAGGGTGGAAGACCTTCTTGATGGTCGCGAGTGGCGGGGAGGACGCGGTCATGGCTCGGGGGAGAGATGGGAGGTTATGCTTTCGGCACGGCCGAACGCAATCCGCCACTACGGTTTATCGGCGCGGGGCAAGTAAGGACCCACGATGTCGCGCCAGAGCACGTAACCTTCGGAGTTCATGTGGAGCTTGTCGGCGCTGAAAATCTCCGGACGCGGCAGGCCATCGGAGCCGAGCATTTTCGGGAAGACATTGATGAAGTGGGCACGGGGGCGCTCTTTGAGAAACGCTTCGGTCAGCGTGTTGAAGGCTTTGACCTGCTCGACTTCGGCCCAGCGTTGCGGATTTCCGGCGATGGAGATGCAGGCGATCTCGGCCTCGGGAAGAGCGGCGCGCACTTTCTCAAAGAAAGCCCGCAAGTCTGCGAAGACGACCTCGGGTGACTTGCCTTTGTGGATGTCGTTGCCGCCGGCGTAGAGCACCACCATGCGGGGGGCGTAGGGGATGACGATGCGGTCGGCGAAATGCACGCTGTCCGCGATCTCGGAGCCACCGAAGCCGCGGTTGAGCACACGATGCTGCGGAAAATCTGCGGCCAGAGTTTTCCAGAGCTTGATGCTCGAGCTCCCGACAAAAACGATCCCGCCTTTCTCCGGTGGATCTTCGGCGTCGTGGGCTTCAAAGGCGGCGATCTCTTTCTCCCACTTGGCGAAGCCCTGCCCGGCCGCAGGCGCGGCGGCTTGTGGCCAAAGGCGCGCCGGGGCGAAGAAGCAGAATGAAAGAGCGACGAAGGCAGTAAGGTGGCGAGTCATGTTCGTGGCGAGGAAAGCGGGCGGAGGGCGTTCTCCTAGGCGCGATTCGGCATGAAGAGGAATCGGGCGTAGGCGAAGGCGAGGACTTCATTGATCATCCCGCGCACGCCCACGCTGGTGACCCACCAATGCTTTGGATTCGGGTCGGGTTCTTCGAGCGCTACGATGCCGATCGTCGTTTCCGGCCCGAAGGCTTTGCGAAAGAGCAACCGGCTGCGGCGGGAGTGAATGCCCATGGAGAGCACGTTCACATTCTTCGTGGAGATTCCGTGCTTGATCAGATGCTCCTTGAGCGCCAGGGCCGACGCGTAGGTGCGGTCTTTGTCCACCAGAGGCGCCGGCACGGCGTGCACGAGTTCGGGCGGCATGCCGAATTTCTCCAAGGTCGCTTCGCCAAATTCCGCGTAGGTCTTGAACTGGGTGAAGGGCGCGCCTTTGTCGATCGGCCCGCCAGTGACGAGCAAGGTCACGTATTCGTGGCTTTTGTATTCGGTGATCGTCTGCGCGATGGCGTAGTCGCTGGCCCAACCTTCGATGACCAGCACGCCGCCCGGGCTCGGATCATTTTCGGAGAGGAAGCCCGCGATGTTACGCACAAAGAGGGTGACGACCGTGAGGCCGATGGCGGCCGAGATGAAGAGGCCGCGCCAGGTCGGGATGACGCACTCGCGGCGCTGGAGCATTCCGAGAAAGAGCCGTCGCTCGGGCCGGTTGGTGTCGGGGTTCGGCATGGGGATGCGGATCAGAGAAAGCGACCGAGGATGGGCCGCAGCTTTTCGATGGTCGCAGATGGCCAGAGCTGGCGGTCGGTGACGAGCGCGGAATCGAGGGCGCGGTGCTCGGGCCAGTCCGGGATCTCGGGGAGGTGCGGGATGACTTGGGCGAGGATGCCCTTGGCGGCTTCGGCATTGGCGAGGAGGTGGGCGATGACGGCGTCGGCGGTGACGGCTTCCTCCTCCACCTTCCAGCAATCGTAGTCGGTGATCATCGCCATCGTGGCGACGGCGATCTCCGCTTCGCGCGCGAGTTTCACTTCGCCGAGATTGGTCATGCCGATGACGTCGAAACCCAGCTTCCGGTGCGTCTCGCTTTCCGCGCGCGTGCTAAACTGCGGCCCGTCCATATTCACATAGGTGCCGCCGAGATGCATGGTGTGGCCAAGCGCCGCACCGTGTTTCTGGAGGAGCTGCTGGAGCGGCGCGGCGATCGGATCGGCAAAGGCGACATGGGCGGCGATGCCTTCGCCGAAGAAGGTGTGGAGGTGGCTGGTGCGGTCGAAAAATTGGGACGGCAGCACGATGTGGCGCGGCGCGTAGCGCTCCTGCAGACTGCCCACAGCGGTGACGCAGATGATCCAGCGCACCCCGAGCGAACGCAGCGCCCAGAGGTTTGCGCGGTGATTGAGTTCATGCGGAAGGAGGCGATGCCCGCGTCCGTGTCGCGGGAGGAAGAAGACCTGCCGGCCAGCGAGTTCCCCCCCGAAGATCACATCGGAGGGCGCGCCAAAGGGCGTCTCGACCGCGTGCTCGGTGACGCGGGTGATCCCGTCCAATTGGTAGAGGCCGCTCCCTCCGATGATGCCGATGGCTGGTGCTTGCATGGGCGCAGGGATAGGCGCGGCGCGGCGATTTGAAAAGCGGACAGTGCCGCCGATCCGCTACTCCGGGGTGCGCAGGACGTTGATGAATTCCTGATGCGCCGGGGAGCGCTGCCGGTTGCGTTTGGTGATGACTCCGAGCGGGCGCAGCATCTTTTCCCCTGCGATCTCCACGCCGACGAGCGCGCCATTTTCGATCTCCTGCCGCACTGTATTTCGCGGCACGATGGAGACCCCGCTCTCGATCTCCACGGCGCGCTTCACCGTCTCGATATTGTCAAACTCCATGGCGTGGGTGATCTCGACATTCTGCAGCCGGAAGTGCCGGTCGATCGCTTTCCGCGTCGGCAGGTCGGGCTCGAAGGAGATGAATTTTTCTCCCGCCAGCAATGGGAGCGCGATGCTCTTCCGCGCGGACAGCGGGTGTTTCGGATGGACGATGAGGATCAGTTCATCCTCGTCGAAGATCTCCACCTGCAAGCCGTTGCGCTTCGAGGGATACGCCACCAGGCCGAGATCGACCTCGCCATCCGAGACCAGCGCCGCGACCTGATGCGAACGCCGGTAGGATACCACCACGTCCACTTTTGGAAAACGCTCGCGGAAGATCTTCAGCTTCGGCGGCAGATCGTGCAGGCCGATACTGTAGATCGCGGCGATGCGGATCTCGCCTTCGATGACATTGCGAAAGCGCCGCAGCCGCGCGTCAAGATTGTCATGCACTTCGAGAATTTCGCGGCTCGCTTCGAGAAAGGCCGCGCCTTCGGGAGTGAGCGCAAAGTGCCGCCGTCCGCGTTCGATGAGTGTCACCTGAAATTTTATCTCCAGCGCCCGCACCTGCTGGCTCACGGCGCTTTGCGTGATGCCGCTGAGGGTGGCCGCTTTGGAAAAACTGCCGGTTTCGGCGAGATCACAGAAGACTTTAAACGTCGCGATGTACATCCAGGAGCGGGGAGAATAAGGAGCGCTAATGGACGTGTCAACGGAGCGGAGGAGAGGGCGGGCAGTCGCGTCTTTGTTTGGTGTTTGGTGTTTGGCGTTTGAAGTTTGAAGTTTGGCGTTGCGGCCCGGCGCAGCACTGAAGGAATCCCGGCCGGCTTAACGCCAAACACCAAACTTCAAACTTCAAACGCATGAGCACCATCGCCACTCGCCTCGCCGCCATCCACGCCGCCATCGCGGCTGCCGCCGCGCGCTCCGGCCGGCGGGCGGAGGACGTCGCGCTCGTGGCGGTTTCAAAGACCCAGCCGCCGGAAACCGTGCAGGAGGCGATCGAGGCGGGACAGCTTCTCTTCGGGGAAAATCGGGTGCAGGAGGCGCGCGCGAAAATCCCGCTGCTGCCCGCGCGCGTTCGCTGGCACCTGATCGGTCATCTGCAAAAGAATAAAATCCGCCAGGCGCTGCCGCTTTTCACGTTGATCGAAAGCATCGATTCGCTGGAGCTGGCGCTCGATCTCGACCGCATCGCCACGGAGGGCGGCGTCTTTCCCCGGGTGCTGATCGAGGTGAATGTCGGGGGGGAGGGGACGAAGTTTGGCTTCACGCCCGATCGGCTCCGGACGGACCTGGAGGCGCTGCTGCGGCTCGAGCGCGTGCAGATCGAAGGGCTCATGTGCATCCCCCCGCCGGTGCCGCGAGCGGAAGACGCGCGGCGCTACTTTGTCGCGCTCCGCGAACTCCGCGACCATCTCGCCTCCGCATCCGGGGTGCCGCTGCCGCAGCTCTCGATGGGCATGAGCGGTGATTTTCCCGTGGCCGTGGAGGAAGGTGCGACGCTCGTGCGCGTCGGCAGTGCGATCTTCGGCGAGCGCCAAGGCAAAGCCTGGAAGCCCGCTGGTGCCGCCGGGTTTGACGAATGACCCTGGGTGCTGTTCTACTGAACCACGTGACCGGGCGCCTCCACCCTACGACTATCCAGCAGATCGGCGATGAACTCGCGATCGCGTGGAGCGACGGCTCGGAAAGCTATCTCCGTCTGGAAGCCCTGCGGCGCGCCTGCCCGTGTGCGGCCTGCGGCGGCGAGCCGGACGTCATGGGGCACGTCGCGCGTCCCTCGGTCCACTACACCCCAGCGAGTTTCGAACTGCGCGGCTGGCAGATGATCGGCGGCTACGCGGTGCAGCCGACGTGGGGCGATAGCCACGGCTCCGGCCTCTACACATTCCCCTACCTGCAACGCCTCGGCCGCGTCCCCGCGGGCTCCTAAAAAAATGCACCGCTCGCTCAAGCTCACGATTCTCGTCCTGCTCTTCGCCGTCTGTGGGGTCTCGGCGGTGGTGCAGCGGAAGCTGGAGCAGCGGCGCGTCTCCGCGCCGCCCAATGAACTCTACGAAGTCGTCTGGACGCAGATCCGCGCCATCCGCGCGGGCGATGCGACCACCGCCTACCGCCATGCGTCGGCGGGCTTTCAGGAAAAGTTCAACGCCGAGTCTTTCGCCGATCTCGCGCGGACCGAATATCCCGGCCTCTCGCGCGCGGACCGGGTGGAATTTGGGGCCGTGCGCTTCGACGGCGTGCATGCGCTGGTGCCAGTTTATTTTTTCCTGCCAGATGGGGACGTCGTCCCCTGCCTCTATCGCCTCGTGAACGAGCGCAACACCTGGAAGATCGACGGCGCGCGAGTGCAGCAGCGGTGGCCCGCTGGTCGGCGGCTGGGCGGGATGCGGGCGTAGTCCGGGAGCGCCGCCGTCCTCGTGCGGCATCTTCCGGACGCGCGCAGCGCCATCCCATATTCCTTCGCTAGGCGTGAGGTGCTTCGCACGGAATGACGATGCCGCACGGGACGGCGGCGCTCCCAGGTCGGCAGGATTTGCTTTGAGACAAAGACCGGGGTGCCTACATTCCGCCTCCACTTTTTTACGTATGGCCATCTCGTTTGCGCACCGTTCCAATGCTGATCTGCTCGACCAAAACTACGCCCGCTGGCGTCAGGACCCTGCGTCCGTGGATACCGAGTGGGCGGCTTTCTTCGAAGGCTTCGAGCTCGGCAACACTCTCTCCGCAAAAAACGGTTCCGCGTCCGCATCCGCGCCGGCTGAGGGCGGGGGCACTGCGGAGGCCCCGCTCCAGACCCGCGTCGATGGCCTCGTCTATGCCTACCGCACGCTCGGCCACACCATCGCCGAGGTCGATCCGCTCGCCCACGAGAAGCTGAAAAATCCGCTCCTGAGTCTGCGCGAACTCGGCTTTGACGAGAAGGATCTCGACCTCCCAGTCGCCTCGAAATTTTACCTCGGCGGCAAGCGCATGAAGCTGCGCGAAATGATCGCCTCGCTCGAGTCGATCTACTGCCGGCACATCGGCGCCGAGTTCATGCACATCCAGAATCCGCGGGTGCGAAACTGGGTGCGGGAGAAAATCGAAGGCACCACGCCCGAGGCCGCGATTTCGCGCGACGTGCAGCGCCGGATGCTCCGCCAGCTCGCGAAAGTCGAGAGCTTCGAGAATTTCCTGCACAAAAAGTACGTCGGCCAGAAACGTTTCTCGCTGGAGGGTGGCGAAAGCCTCATCACCGCGCTCTACGGTGTGCTCGAGACCTCGCCGCAGCAGGGCGTGGCGGAGATCTGCATGGGTATGTCGCATCGCGGACGGCTCAGCGTCATCGCCGAATTTCTCCGGAAACCTTTCCGCCATCTTTTCGCCGAGTTCTCCGAGAATTATCTGCCGAACGCGATCCTCGGTGATGGCGACGTGAAATATCACCTCGGCTATCACATCACGCGCAAGCTGAAGACCGGCGAGCAAGTCGAGGTGCGCCTCTCGGCGAACCCGAGCCATCTCGAAGCCGTCGATCCCGTGGTGGAAGGCATGGCTCGCGCGCGCCAGCGCATCCGGCAGGACACCGAGGAGCGGCGTTCGGTGATCGCCGTGCTCGTTCACGGCGACGCCGCGTTTGCCGGCCAGGGCATCGTCGCGGAGACGCTGAATATGTCGCAGCTCGCGGGCTACCGCACCGGCGGCACCATTCATCTCATCGTGAACAATCAGATCGGCTTCACCACGATGCCGGAGGACGCGCGCTCTTCCCGCTACTGCACCGATGTGGCGAAAATGATCGAGGCGCCCGTCTTCCATGTGAATGGCGACGACCCGATCGCCGTGCGTTTCCTCGCGGAACTCGCACTGGAATTTCGGCAGACTTTCAAGAGCGACGTCGTCATCGACATCGTCTGCTACCGCCGCTACGGCCACAACGAAGCCGACGATCCAGTCTCCACGCAGCCCACGATGTACGCGGACATCAATACGCACCCGAGCGTCGGGACGATGTTTAAGCAACGCCTGCTCACCGAGGGCACGCTCGCGCCGGAAGATGCGGCCGCATTGGAAAAGGAAATGGCCGAGCGCCACGACCGCGCGCTTTCGGAAGTGAAAGACGCGGAGAAGGACAAAGCGCTCGACCGCTTCACCGGCTCCACGGCGGTGGCGCAGCCGAAATATTCCCATGCCCCTGTCGAGACCGCGGTGCCGAAGGAGAAGCTCGCGATGATCGTGAAGGCACTCACGAATGTGCCCGATGGCTTCACCGTGCAGGGTAAGTTAAAAACCTTCCTGCTCGATAAACGCGCAAAGCTCTGGGCAAACGCAGGCCCCTTCGACTGGGCCTACGGGGAAGCGCTCGCGATGGGCTCGCTGCTCCTCGATGGCATCCCGGTGCGGCTCAGCGGACAGGATGTCCGCCGCGGCACCTTCAGCCAGCGGAATGCCTATCTTTACGATCAAAAGACCCGCGAACGCTGGTGCCTGCTCAAGCACATCGCCCCAGAGCAGGCGCGGCTCTGCATTCACAACTCGCTGCTCAGCGAGGCGGCCGTGCTCGGTTTTGACTACGGCTACTCGCTCAACTACCCGGACCTGCTCTGCCTGTGGGAGGCGCAGTTCGGGGATTTCGTCAATGGCGCGCAGGTCATCATCGACCAGTTCATCGCCAGCGCGGAGTCGAAGTGGCAGCGCCCGAGCGGCATCGTGCTGCTCCTGCCGCACGGTTACGAAGGCCAGGGTCCCGAGCACTCCAGCGCGCGGCCGGAGCGTTTTCTCCAGCTCTGCGCGGAGGAAAATCTGCAAGTCTGCAACCTCACCACGCCCGCGCAGTACTTCCACGTCTTGCGCCGGCAGATGATGCGCCCTTTCAAAAAGCCACTCGTCATCATGACGCCGAAGTCGCTGCTCCGCGCCGAGGCCGCCGTCTCGAAGCTCGCGGATTTCACCAACGATCGTTTCCACGAAATCCTCCCCGGCCCGCTCGCCGGCAAGGCCACCGCAGTGAAGCGCGTGATCCTTTGCTCCGGCAAAGTGTACTATGATCTCGTCGCCTTCCGCACTGAGCAAAACATCGGCAACACCGCCATCATTCGCATTGAGCAACTTTACCCCCTCCATGATGCGGCGCTCGTCGAGGCCGTCGGCGATTTCAAGAACGTGGAGAAGATCGTCTGGTGCCAGGAGGAGTCGCTGAACATGGGCGCCTGGAGTTACATCGCGCCGCGGCTGCGCGACTTGCTCAGCGTCCCGCCGCGTTACGCCGGACGTGACGCCAGCGGCAGTCCCGCCGTCGGCTCGCTGGGCATCCACAAGATGGAACAGCGCAAACTCATCGAGGAGGCGTTCACCGTTTGAGCCCATTTCAGATTGCAGATTTCAGATTGCCGATTGAAATGCCCGCCCGGGCCGCAGCTTCCGCCCATCTGAAATCCAAAATCTGAAATCCCAATGTCCTTCGAGATCAAAATTCCCGCCGTCGGCGAGTCCATCACCAGCGGCGTCCTCTCGACCTGGCATAAGAATGACGGCGACGCCGTGCAGGCGGGCGACGCGCTCTTCACGCTGGAGACGGATAAAGTCTCGACCGAGATCACTGCGGAAAAAGGGGGCACCCTGCGCACTCGTGCCGCCGTGGGCGCGGAGGTGAAGATCGGGGAAGTGGTCGGGACGATCGAAGAGGGAGCCGCAGTGGCGGAGAAGAAAGCGGCCCCGGAGAAAAAAGGGGCCGCGCCGATTCCGCCGCCCGCGCTTTCCATCCAGCCGCCTGCGCCTTCCGCACCGCCGCCGACGCCACCGGCCCCGGCGATCTCCATGCCTTCGCTTTCCGCGGCGATCGCTTCGGCGAATGATTCGCTCGCGATCACCTCCGAGAACGTCGCGCCCGTCACCGAGGGCCGCAGCTCGCGGAAGAAGATGTCGCCGCTGCGGCGCAAGATCGCGCAGCAGCTCGTCTCCGCGCAACATACTGCGGCCATCCTCACCACTTTCAACGAAGCCGATATGTCCGCAGTGATGCGGCTGCGCGGCGAGATGCAGGAAGCCTTCACCAAGGAGCACGGCGTGAAGCTCGGCTTCATGTCCTTCTTCATCAAAGCCGTGGTCAGCGGACTGAAGGCCGTGCCGGCGATCAATGGCCGCATGGATGGGGACGACTTCTTGCAGAATCACTTTCACGACATCGGCGTCGCCGTCGGCACCGAGCGCGGGCTGGTGGTGCCGGTGATCCGTGATGCGGACCGGAAATCCTTTGCCGACATCGAGCGCGACCTCGCGGCCTACGCGGTGAAGGCGCGGGAAGGGAAGATCAAGATCGAGGATCTCACCGGCGGCGTCTTCACCATCTCGAATGGCGGCATCTACGGTTCGCTCCTTTCCACGCCGATCCTCAATCCTCCGCAGAGCGGCATCCTCGGGATGCACAAGATCCAGGAACGTCCGATCGCCGAGAAGGGTCAGGTCGTCATCCGCCCGATGATGTATCTCGCGCTGAGCTACGATCACCGGGTCGTCGATGGCAAGGAAGCCGTGACCTTCCTGGTGCGGGTGAAAGAGTGCATCGAGCAACCTGCGCGTTTGTTGCTCGAACTGTGATTCCTGCGGATGACGGCCAATGGTCCCGCCGAGTTCCAGCGCATCTACCGGCTGCGTTTCGACCGCACGCGCGCCAGCACCTCGCGGCGGGCGTGGAGTTGATTGAGCAGGATTGCTCCACCCGCTGGCCCTTCGCAGACGGCACCCTCGATGACGTTTTCACGAGTAACTTCTTTGAGCATCTGCCGACCAAGGCGTCCTTGAAAGCGACGCTCGAGGAAGCGCACCGCTGTCTCACCCCAGGTGGTTCACTGATCGCCATGGGGCCGAACATCAAGTATCTCGCCGAAAGTTACTGGGACTTCTGGGATCACCACCTTGCGCTCTCGGACTACTCCCTGGCTAAAGGTTTGGAAAATTGCGGGTTTCGCATTGCCGAGCGCGTCGGGCGTTTCCTGCCCTACAAGATGGTGAACTCGCGCGAGTATCCGATGTCCTTCATCGCTGCCTACCTCCGCGTCCCGCTGGCCTGGAAATTCCTCGGCCACCAGTTCCTGCTCGTGGCGACGAAGTAGGTGGGCAACTTCAAGGAGGAGGGGCGCCCTCGCCCCCAGAAGCAACTCGGGGCGAGGGCGCCCCATCTCCTTGGTCGCGCGCCGAGCTAGCTAGTGATCTCGAGCCAGCCAGGATGCTCCTCAGTGTGGCGGGCGATCTCGCCGAGGATGGACTCGAGTGAAATTTCCGGCCGCCACTCCCAGTGCTTCGCCGCGCGCCCTGCGTCCATGACCATCCACGGGATATCAAACGGACGCTCAGCGGAATCGCCCGGCACGGAAAGCGGTCCAAACCGATCTTCGCACCACGCGCTGAGTTGACGCAGCGACATGGCGCGTTCTTTGCCACCGGAGGCGTGCAAAATCTTCGGCGCGGTGCGGTCGGGATCGCGGAGTTGGGCGAGGACGAGCCGGGCGAGATCCCGCGGATGGAAACAATCCCGCACCTGATGACCGGTGCCGCCGAAGCCGATGTATTTCAAAGGCCGCCGCTGCGCCCAGGAATGGAGCCAGAAACTGAAGATCCCCTGATCTGCCCGTCCAAATTGCCCCGCGCCGGCGAGCACTCCGCAGCGATTGATCCAGACGGGCAGCCGAAAGGCATCGGCGTATTCCAGCGCGAGTTGTTCCGAGCAAAGCTTCGTCGTGCCGTAGAGCGAGATCGGCGCAGCGGTGGAGAAATCTTCGGTCACGCCGGCCCCGGAGACACCCCAGGGCAGGAGCGCGTTTTCGTCCAGGGTGAAGGCTTTGTTTTCGACCTCAATCGGCAGCCGCGCGAGCTGCGGGATGGAATACACGCGACTCGTGCTCAGGAGCAGAAAACCCGCGCCGTGCGCCTTGCAATACTCCAGCATCTGCACGGTGCCGCCGAGATTGTGCTCCACGATCTGCCGGCTGCTCGTCCGCCCATCCACTCCGGCGAGCACGCTGGCATTCGCCGCCGCATCGATCACCCAATCCGCGGCCGGCAGCGCATCGATGTCACTTTGCACCCGCAAGTCCGCATGCGTCACCTTCACCCCCAGCGCCTGGAGTCGGCGCCGATTCAGCTCGCTGCCGGCGCGGATGAAATTGTCGAACCCCGCGACCTCGATCGAAGAATCATGTTCGCGAAAATATTCCGCCAAGGTGCTGCCCACGAATCCGCAAATGCCGGAGATGAGCAGCTTCATTGGGGAAGTGCGGGGATTTGTTTGATCAGGAGATCGTCCGTTTTCACGATCGTCGGCCAGGGCTCCACGATGGGGGTGAGGGAATCGGTATAACTCAGACGTTCCCGATCGAGACTGCCGGGATTCACTTGCTGCAAGGCGTGGAGGAGCGGCGGTTCGCTGATCATGACCAATTTGGTGTATCCGAGGGTTTGCAAGCGCGCGAGCGTGCCGGGGTCTTCGAGTAACTGAGTATTCCTGATCGCCAGGCCCTTGCGGTCGGCGAGGAAGAAATTCTCCGCACCCCAGCCGCTGCCTCCTCCGCCGCCGCTGCGGATCAGCAGCTTCTCGTTGGCGTTCGTATTTTCGCGGATCGCGGCGATGATCCGGGTGCGGTAGGGATCGTGGTCGAGGACGATCTCGATCCCGATCAAGCCTTGGAGGGCGCAGGCGAGGAGGATCGCGAAGGCCCCGCCCGCCAGAACCCCGCGCTGCCAGGGTTTTCCGAGCTGCAGCAAACGCTCGAGACGGACCATCGCCGCGGCGCAGAGCAGGGCCACGGCTGGAGAAAAGAGCACGTAGTAGTGCCGATGGACGAGGACGACATGCGCAAAGACGAAGGTGGTCAGCAGCGCGGCCAGAAACCAAAGCTGGGCCATCCGACAGCGCGAAAAGAAGAGCGCCCACGCAGCCAGGGCCGCGAGGGCGAAACTGCCGAGCAGACAGTTCAGCGCGGCCCATCCGCCCTTTGCCCAATTGAAAGGATTCAGCCGAAAGGCGAGATCGCCGATATACCACTGCCACACGGAGGCCCCGCTCGGCGGCTCGGAGAAGGGCAGCTCCGAAAGGCTGTGACACCACCCGATGTAGCGCGTCCAGAACAGGAAGGCGACGCCGCTCACCAAGCCGACGGTGGAGAGCCCGATCCAGGCCGCGCCGGACTTCCGGGCATGCGCAAGAAGAAGGCCGAAACTGAGCAGCCCGACCGTCATGAAGAGGGGCAGCTTGGACACTGCGGAGAGCACGCCAAAGATCGCCGCCGGAAAGACCCAGCCCACCTTCCCGGTGCGGATGAGTCGTTCCGCGAAATAGGCAAACCAGATGGACAGCACCAGCGACAGTCCATCCGCCGAGGCCTGACCACTGATCAAGATCAGGATCGGCTGGACGATCAGAAAGATCAGCGCCCACCAGCCGCCACGAGGACCGAGTTCCACGCTGGCCAGGCGGTAGAGCGGCCAGAAGCCAGCGGCAAACAAGGCCAGCGACAAGAGATTCGCCCACCCAAACCAAGTCCCCAGCACCTTGAACGTCACCCCCGCCAGGCCCTGCCAAAGCGGAAACTCCTGCGGGGTCGGCGCACCATTGACATTGAAACCCACGATGACGGGCCGCAGCAAATCAATCGGACCTTTGGCGTACTCCAGCGCGGCGCTGAGATGGATGTCGCGGATGTGCGCATACCCAGCTCGCGCGCTGGCGACATGATAGCTGGCGACGAGGGCAAAGAGCGCGACCGCGACCGCGATCAGCGGTCCGGTTCTCGGTGGGGATTGCATCGCCACGAAACTTTCAAGCCGCACGCTGATTGTCACGCGGGAAGCTTCCTTCGAGGCGTTACCCGCCGCGCTCCTTGACCCGCCCGGCGGGCTCTGCTTGCTTCCCGGCCCGATGCTCCGACTCGCGCTCAAGATGCTCTATGGTGATCGCGCGAAATACGGGATGCTCATTTGCGGGCTCGCGTTTTGTGCGCTGCTCATGACGCAGCAGAGCTCCGTCTTCCTCGGTCTGCTGCGCTGGACGACGGCGACGATCCGCAACATCAATGTGCCCATCTGGGTCGCCGACGCGAACGTCGAGCAGGCCAATGAAATCGTGCCGATGCGCGACATCGAGGTGGAGCGGGTGCGCAGTATCGAGGGCGTCGAATGGGCGGTGCCGATGTACTGGAGCATCCTCCAGGCGCGGCTGAAGGATGGCTCCTTCCAAGCCGTGCAACTCACCGGCCTCGACAGCGCGTCGCTCGTCGGACGGCCGGGGAAGATGACGGCGGGAAACGTCGAGGATCTGCGGCTGCCGAATGCCGTGCTCATCGATCAGGTCGGCATCGCGAAGTTTAAGAAAAAGGGCATCACGATCGAGATCGGGAGTGTCTTTGAGATCAATGACAAGGAGGCGCGCGTGGTCGGGATCTGCGAGACGGAGCGGAGCTTCCTCGGACAGCCATACATCTTCACCACTTACGAGCGCGCGCTCGAGTATGCGCCGCCCTTGCGGAAGCAGCTCAGCTTTGTGCTCGTGAAACCGCGCGACGGAGTTTCCGCCAGCGAGGTCGTCGCGCGGATCAATCAGCTCGGCAACGTCCATGCCTTCACCGATGCGGAGTTCCGCGACCGCACCTTCTGGTGGTATTTCAAAAACACCGGCATCCCGATTTCCTTCGGCACCGTCGTGATCCTCGGCGTCATCGTCGGGATCGCCGTTGCCGGGCAGACCTTCTATCTTTTCGTGCATGAAAATATCCGCTTCATGGCCGCGCTCAAAGCCATGGGCGCCCGCACCGGTACGCTCGCGAAGATGGTCTTCCTGCAAGCCTTCGCCGTTGGTTTCGCCGGCTACGGCATCGGGCTCGGGCTGGCCACGATGTTTGGCAATGCCGTGCTCAAAGGCGGCGAGCCCCCCTTCTTCATGCCTTGGGAAGTGCCGGTATTTACCGGCGCAGTGATCCTTTTGATCTGCTGCTTTTCCGCGCTCATCGGCCTCGTGAAAATCATCCGGGCCGAGCCGGCGGTCGTTTTTCGTTGAGATTTACGGACCCGACAACGGCCACTCCGCCATCGCCGTCCGGGCTAACGGGGTGCGCAAGACCTTTGGTTCCGGCGACTCCGCAGTGCTCGCGCTGAAAGGCGTCGATCTCGAGGCGCGCTGCGGTGAGATGCTCATGATCGTCGGACCGTCCGGCTGCGGGAAGACTACCTTCCTGAGCGTCATCTGCGGGACGATGCGTTACGACGCAGGCACGGTGGAAGTCTTCGGGCGCGACCTGCATTCCATGAGCGAGGGCCAGATCACC
>JANNXQ010000100.1:0-52228 GCA_031409655.1 Chthoniobacteraceae bacterium
AAGAGTCGATCCAGCGGACGCTCGAGACCGACCCGCGCTTTGCCGAAAGTCGCGCGTTGCTCGATCAGGAAGCGACGACCTTGCACCGTCTGCTCGGCACGATTCCGGATTCACCTTACTTCCGCCACGACGCGAATCGGCTCCTGGCCGTGGACGCCGTGATCGTGGACGAGGCCTCGATGGTGGACCTCGCGCTCATGGCGAAACTTTTCGCCGCGATCCCGCCCACCGCGAGCGTGGTGCTCCTCGGCGACAAGGATCAGCTCGCCTCCGTGGAAGCGGGCAACGTGCTCGGGGACATCTGCCAGGCGCCGCTCGTCGGACACATCGTCGAGCTGCGCGAGAATCGGCGCTTTGCCGAAGACAGCGGCATCCGCCAGCTCAGCAGCCTGGTGAATGCGGGCGATGCGGATGGCGCGCTCGCTGTTCTCACGGAGAAGCGCGCGGACATCATTACGCACGGATTGCCTGCGCCGGCCGAATTGCCGGCGGTGCTGCGCGAGTCCGTGCTGGCGGGGTATCGCGAGTGTCTCTCAGCGGATGATCCGGTCGTGGCGCTGACCGCGCTCAATTCCTTCCGCATCCTCTGCGCGCTGCGGCGTGGACCTTACGGCGTGGAAAATCTCAACCGTCTCGCGGAGCAGGCTCTGGCGGAAGCCGGGCTCATCGCGCCCACGGCTGAGCACTATCGGGGTCGCCCGATCTTGATCACGGCGAACGATCATCAACTGCATCTCTACAATGGCGACGTGGGTCTGCTTCTTCCCGATCCGGAGGCGGGCGGGGAACTGCGCGCGTGGTTCCTCGATGCGGCGGGTGGGCTGCGACGCATCCTGCCCGCACGCCTCCCGGCGCATGAGACGGTCTTTGCGATGACGGTCCACAAATCGCAGGGCTCCGAATTCCGCCGTGTGCTCCTCATCCTCCCCGATCGCGACACCCCCGTGGCCACGCGCGAACTCGTTTACACCGCCATCACCCGCGCCCGCGAGTCGGTGGAACTCTGGCACGAAGCGCCCATCCTGCGCGCCGCGATCGCCCGCCGCACGGAGCGGAGCAGCGGCCTGCGCGATGCGATCGCGTAGCTACTTCCGCTCGCGGGCTTTGAGGGCGCGGCAGGCGAGCACGTAGCCTGCGGCAGCCCAGAGCAGGTGGGTGAGGAGACCGAGGGCCGCGGGGAGGGGGTTTTGGAAGATCATGCCCGTCTTCACGTAGCCGCGGGCGCGGAGGTTTGAGACCGGTTTTGGATGATCGGAGATGACGTCGCCGGCGACCTTTTGCTGCCAGAGAAAGCTGCTGTCCATGATGCTCTGGGCGGCGAAGGTGGGCATGAGGGCGCTGGCGGCGAGCACGCTGGGGCGCATGTCGCGGACTTCCACGGTGAAGCCGGAAAAGAGGATTTGTGGGATCAGGATGAGGGGGACGATCATCACCGCCTGCATCACGGAACGCGCCCCTGCGGAGATGGCGGAGCCGATGCCGACGGCGGCGAGGGCGGTGCCGAGGAGGCTGAGGATTTGCCACCAGGCGGCGCCGCCGAGGCCCTGCTCGAAGACGCTGACGCAGAGGTAGAGCAGCATCCCCTGAAGACTCGTGAGCGCGGTGAGGAAGAGGAATTTCCCAGTAAGATAAGCATGCGCGCCGACTCCCACGAGACGTTCGCGTTGATAGATCGCGATCTCTTTCACGATCTCCTGCGCGGCATTGCTGCACCCGAGCCAGAGGGTGGCGATGTAGGCGAAAAAGAGGATGAGCGAGCGGTCGTCGCTGACCCAGGAGACGAGGGCAGCGATGATGATGGGCTGGCCGAGGAGGAGGAGTAAGTTGCGCGGATCTGCGCGGAGGATGGCGAGCTGGCGCTGGAGCAGGATGGGGAGGGCGAAGGGGCGGTCGGGATCGTGTCCGTCGCTCTTCGCCGGTGCGGGTGGGGCGGAGGTCTCGGCACCTTCGCCGCCTTTGGCGACAAAATCCTCCTGCCACTCCCTGGCGGGCTTTTCGAGCATGCGCTCGTAGAGGGCGGTGAGTTTCGGCACGCCGAAATACTCCCGTGCTTCCTGCGCGGTGCCTTGAAAGGCGAGGCAGCCGCCGGTGAGGATCACGAGCTGATCCATGAGGTAGGCATTCTCCATCACGTGCGTAGTGCAGACGATGGTGCAGCCGGTGTCGGCGAGATCGCGCAGGAGTTCCATGAGCTGGAATTCGGTGGCGGGATCGAGGCCGGAACTGGGCTCGTCGAGGAAAAGGATCGCGGGCTTCGCGAGCAACTCCGCGCCGACGCTGACGCGTTTGCGCTGGCCGCCGGAGAGGCGGCTGATGGGTTTGTCGGCGTGCTCGAGCAGGCCGAGTTGCTCCATGGTTTGGAGCACGAGTTTTTGCAATTCGAGGTCGGGCGTGCCGGCCGGGAGGCGCAGTCGTGCGGCGTAGCGCAGGGCTTCGCCGACGCGCAGTTCGGGATGCACGATGTCTTCCTGCGGGACGAAGCCAAAGGAGCGCGGTCGCTCCGCGCCATAGACATCCGCGCCGTCCATGAGCACGAGCCCACCCTCCGGCACGCGCATCCCGGCGAGGGTGTGGAGGAGCGTGGATTTTCCCGCGCCGCTCGGGCCGAGGATGCCGACGAAACGCGACGGCGCGACGCGCAAAGTGACGTCGTCGAGGATCACCTGGCCGGACTCCGATTTCGCAAAAATCCCGGCGGCGTCGATGCGACCGCCGGTGGTCTTCGTCACGCGGAGCAGCGCGTGGCCGTCGAATTGAAACGTGAAGGGGCCGATTTGCAGGCGATCGCCGACGGTCAATTCGTGGGTGTCAAAGCGGTGGCCATTGACGAAGGAGCCGCCGCTCGAATTCAGGTCCGCGACGATGCAGCCGCCATGCGGGCCGGGCTTCACCGAAGCATGCTGGCGCGAGACGGCGGGATCGTTCAGCCACACGTCCGACTCGGGATCGCGGCCGAGCATGAGTTCCGCATCCACGGCGATGCGCTCCGCGGTCACTCCGCGCACGAGCATGCTGGCGGTCGGTTTTTCCACGAGCGCCGCAGGTTGTGGATCGAGTGCCGGCAACTCACCGACGACATACTTCAAGATGGCCGGCCCGATGCCGACCTCATCGCCGGGCTCCAGTGCGGTCGTGACCACGATCCGCTCTCCATTCACCCGCGTGCCCCGCACGCTCTCCAGGTCCTCCACAAAACACTGGCTCCCATTCCAGACAAAGCGGCAGTGGTGGCGCGAGATCTCGACGTGCGTGAGCTCGATATCCGCATCCGGCGACCGCCCCGCGACCACCGTGCCGGGCGGAAGCGTGAAGACCTGCTGCGGCAGTCCGCTAACGATGGCGAGATGGGCGGGCATGGGGAAAGGATGAAGGATGAAGGATGAGGGAAACAGTGCGGGGCCGGCTACTTCATCCTTCATCCTTCAGCCCTCATCCTTCCGCCTCAGGGCAGCACGGCCCAGACTTCTACGATCCGGTTTTTCTCCAGGTTTTGCGCGTCCACCAGCGTCGAGCCGCCCATGGCTACGGAGTGCAGGACATTGAAGACCCCGCATTTGTCGCGCATCGCGGCGAGCACGGCGTCGGCGCGCTGTTGGGAAAATTGGAGGTTCTTCTTCGGGTCACCCTTTGGATCGGCAAAGCCGAGGATCACAAAGACCGCCGTGGGATCGTCGCGCAAGCGCGCGAGTTCCGGCTTATCCAGTTCCTTTTTCATCGCTTCCACATCCGCGGCACTGAGCGCGGCCAGGCTTTTGCCAAAGGGGACCGTGAGCACTTTGCCCATCTGCCGCGCGCGCTCGACGCTGTTGTAGAGCTGGTCCTTTTTCGCCTGGGTGATCGGCATGAGATCCACGCGCGTGAGCACTTCGTCCTTCACCTTGCGGTTCTCGGATTTCGTCACGTCGAGGTCGATCGTCGCGGGCATTTCCACGGACGCCGGTGGCTCCGCTACGGCAACGGCTGGGGTGGTGGGCTCGGGGGTCATTGGCGCCTCGGACGGCGGCAGATTGGCCGAGGTCGGGATCATGGACTTCGGCTTTTTGGCGTCGCCAAATTTCGGCAGCAATCCGCCACCGACGACGGCGATCCCGCCGAGCACCACGAGCCCGATGAGGAAGGCGATCCAGGGGTTGCGCTGGCGTTTGATTTCCAGCAGGGGCTTGCCGCACTCCGAGCACACGAAGGGCTGGCCATCGGGGAGGTCGAGGAGTTCGCCGCGGTAGGCGAGGAGGCAGCCGGAGACGTTTTCGCATTTTCCCCGGCGGGTGGCGGCGCGTGCTTTCATAGGCGCGGATGTATCAGGCGCGGGCTTTCGCGCGCGACGAGAAAATGAGCGCCGTCAAGGTGCTGCAACCACGCTCAGCACAGCCTTCTGCGCGTGCAGCCGATTTTCCGCCTGGTCGAAAATCGTCCCGGCGTGCTGCTCGAAGACTTCCTCCGTGATCTCCTTGCCGCGATAGGCCGGCAGGCAATGCATGACCAGCACGCCGGGCTTGGCCTTTGCGATGAGCGCCGCATTGATCTGGTATCCGCCGAGCTGCGCGATGCGAAATTCCGCCTCCTCTTCCTTGCCCATGCTCACCCACACATCGGTGTAGAGTACATCCGCCCCGGCGGCCGCCGCGGCGACGTCGGTCGTCACCGTGACGCGCGGTCCGAGCTTGGCGAGCAGCGCAGCATCCGGCTGGTAAGCGAGCGGCGCGGCGATGCGCAGATCAAAACCGAGCCGGGCGGCGGCCCATATCATCGACACGGGCACATTGCACGCGCCGTCCCCGACGAAAGTGATCACCTTCCCCTCCACCGTGCCGAGCCGCTCGCGGATCGTTTGGAGGTCCGAGAGGATCTGGCAGGGGTGCTCGGCGTCGGTGAGCGCATTGATCGTCGGGATGCCGCTGTAGTGGGCAAAGTCCACCACGTCCTGCTGCGCATAGGTGCGGATGATCGCCCCGTGCAACATCCGGCCCATGACGCGGGCGGTGTCTTTGATCGGTTCGCCGCGCCCGAGCTGGATATCCGCCGAGGAGAGGAACATGACCTCGCCGCCGAGTTCCCGGACCCCGACCTCAAAGCTCACCCGGGTGCGCGTCGAGGACTTGCTGAAGATCAGCGCCCAGCACTGTCCCCGCAGCGGTTGCGTGGGATGTTTGCCCCGCGTCGCTTTCATCTCGGCGGCGAGATCCAGCATTCCATTGATCTCCGCAGCGGAGAGCGATTCGATCGAGAGCAGGTGCTTCATAAAAGTGAACCGAACACCACGCGGGTGATCTCGATGGCTTCCTCGATCTCCTCGCGCCGGACATTGAGTGGTGGCAGCCAGCGCACCGCATGCGTGCCGCTCGGCACCGTGAGCAGCCCGGCTTCGTGCAAGGCATCCACCACGATGAGACTCGGCGCGCGTCCAGACGGCGATGGCACCCGCCTGGCAAAATCCGCCACGAGCTCGAAAGCCAGCATCAGCCCGATCCCGCGCACTTCCGAGATCAGGGGCGAGCCGATCGCTTCGAGTCCGGCCTTGGCCACTGGCCCAAGCGTGCGCGCATTTTCCAGCATCCCTTCCTCCTCGATCACCGCGAGCACTTCATTGGCACCCGCGGAGACGAGCGGCGTGCCGCCGAAAGTCGTCCCGTGCGAACCCGGACCGAGCAGATCGCAAAGCGGGATGGTCTGCCCAGCGCGCAGCGTCAGCGCGCGGTCACTCACCCAGATGGCGCCGAGCGGAATCCCGCCGGCGATCCCTTTCGCCCAACTCACCGCATCCGGCCACAGCTCCGGCGCGATCGCCCGCCAGCCGCACCAGTCGCCAGTGCGGCCGAGCCCGCACTGCACTTCATCGAGCATCAGGAGCAGACCGTTCCGATCGCAGACGTCGCGGGCCAGGCGCAGGAATTCTGCGTCCGCCGGCACGACGCCGCGTTCGCCTTGGATCGGCTCGATGAGGATCGCGATGACCCCGGGTTCATCCGCCGCCGCGAGCAAGGCCGGTCCATCATTGTAGCGGACGTGGACGAACCCCTCGACCGCGGGCTCAAAGCCTTTCTTCACCTTCTCCTGCCCAGTCGCGGCGATGCCCGCGAGCGTCCTCCCGTGGAAGGAGCCTTCCATCGTCACGATGGTGTGCCGGGTTGGATCGACGCTCACACATTCGCCCACCGTATGCCGGGGCGGTGGTGGTTGCGCTTCATTGCCAAATTTCCGCGCCAACTTGTACAGCGCCTCATTTGCCTCCGCGCCGCTATTGCAGAAAAAGATCTTCCCGCGCGGTGCTTCCGGCGCACAAGTCAGCCGCACCAACCGCTCCGCGAGCAGCGCCTGGGGCCGCGTGTAATAGAGATTCGAGGTATGGACCAGCGTCGCGATCTGCTCCTGCATCACCCGCACGACGCGCGGATGGCAGTGCCCGATTGAAGTCACCGCGATGCCCGCGCCGAAATCCAGATAGCGTTTCCCCGCTTCATTCCAGACCTCGGTGCCTGCGCCGCGCGCCAGCCGCAGGTCAAAGCGCGCATACGTCGGAATCACATAGCGTTCGTAAAGTTCGCGAGTCGGGACAGTGCTGCCAGTCATGGAAAGGCGCAGAAGCTAGCGGCGCAGCCCGCAAATGCACCGGAAAAATTTCCGTCGGCGAAGGCTCGCCGCGGGCTGCATTTGGACGGGCGGCGAAAGGCAATTTCCGGGAGCGCCGAAGGGGAAGCCGGCGCGAAGACTGCGGTGCGGAGGTGCGCCACACTCCCGAGTGCTGGCGCGCAAAGCAGGACGTTGTTTTTTTGAAAACGCAGAGACGCGAAGACGCAGAGGACGCAGAGAGAACGAACGTGAGCATTTCCTCATCTACCGTTCGCTAAACGTGGATGGACTCTTCTTTGCGTCCTCTGCGCCTCAGCGTCTCTGCGTTTTCAAAGCTTGATGATCGGCTTCCATGGATGGCTCCCGCCGCGACCATCAAATGCGTGCTAGTTCGCGGTTGGATTTTCCGCCGCGGCGGCCATCCTTTGCCCCCCATGCTTCGTTTTATACCCATCTTTTTTCTCTCCGTCGCGAGTGCTTTCGCTGCGGACTCGGGCAAGCCAAACGTCCTCTTCATCCTCTGCGATGATCTCCGACCCGACGCGGTCGGTAGCTACGGATCGAAGCAGGTGAAGACGCCGAACATCGACCAACTCGCCGCGGAAGGCGTGCGCTTTGCGAATACCTTTTGCACCACCTCACTCTGTTCGCCGAGTCGCGCGTCGATCCTCACCGGGCTCTACGCGCATAAGCATGGCGTGCGGGATAACTTCACCGAACTCCCCGCGAATCGCGCGCACTGGCCGAAGCGGCTGCACGAGGCCGGTTACGAGACGGCCTATCTCGGCAAGTGGCACATGGGTGAGGAAAATGACCAGCCGCGGGCGGGCTTCGATCACTTCGTGACGCACAAGGGGCAGGGGAAGTACTTCGACACCGAGTGGAATGTGAACGGGGCGGGCGGCAAGGTGCTCCCGGGCTACTACACCACGGTGGTCACGGATCTGGCGCTCGATTGGCTGAAGCGTCCCCGCACGAAACCGTGGGTGCTCTGTCTCGGACACAAGGCGCCGCACAGCTTTTACACCCCGGAGGAAAAGTATGCGCACGCCTTCGACAGCGTGCGGGTGCCGTATCCTGAGACCGCCTTCATGCTCGACGACAAGCCCGCCTGGATGAAAGAGCGCCTCTCCACCTGGCACGGCATCTACGGTCCGCTCTTTGAGTGGCGGAAGACTTTCCCCGACGCCAAGCCGGAGGCGGTGAAGGATTTTGAAGCCATGGTGCATGGCTACTGGGGGACGATCCTCAGCGTGGATGATTCCGTGGGACGCCTCGTCGCGTGGCTGAAAGAGACCGGTCAGCTCGAGAACACGGTGATCGTCTTCATGGGCGACAATGGGCTGCTCGAAGGCGAGCACGGCATGGTGGACAAACGCACCATGCACGAGCCGAGCATCCGCATCCCGCTGATCGTGCGGCATCCGTCGCTCGGCGCGGGGAAAATCGTGCCGCAGCAAGTGCTCACGCTCGATGTCGCGCCGAGTCTGCTGGAGCTTTGCGGCGCTCCGCCGCTGGAGAAGATCGACGGAAAATCCTGGGTGCCGCTCGTCCGCGGCGGCGATCCCGCGTGGCGCACGGCCTGGTTCTACGAGTACAATTACGAGAAGCAATTTCCCTTCACCCCGAACGTCCGCGGCGTGCGCACGGATGAGTGGAAGTACATCCACTACCCACACGGCGACGGCTCGCCAGATCGCCACCTGGCCGAGCTCTACCGCATCTCCGAAGATCCCACGGAGCGGAAGAATCTGATCAGCGATCCCACGCTCGCGAGCAAAGTCACGGAGCTGAAGATCGAACTCGAGCGGCAGATGACCGCGGCCGGACTCACTCCCGGAACGGACAAAATGCCGCTCGACGCCGGGATCGGAAAAGAACTCCCGGATCAGAAAATCCGTTAGTCGCTGTTTTGATCGGGCAGCGGAGCCGCCTCGGCAACTCCGCGACAAACCCACCCTTTACCGCCCCCACGACGGCGGATAGCGTCCGCGGTCCCATGCGATTCCAGACCCTGTATGAAGGCCGCCACATCTTTGCCGTCGTCTTTGCGCTCGGTGCGCTCGGCTGGTTCCTCGCCTGGACGTGGCTCCTGGTGCTCGCAGGATTGCTGCTGCTCTTTTGCCTGAACTTTTTCCGCGATCCAGATCGCACCATCCCTCCGGGCGACGATGTCGTCATCGCAGCTGCCGATGGCGTAGTCGCAGACATCGAAGAGATGGAGGAAGACGAAGTCCTCAAGACCCGCTGCCGCCGCGTCGGCGTCTTCCTTTCCGTCCTCGACGTGCATGTGAACAAGGCGCCGATCGCCGGGAAGATCACCTACCGCCAGCATTACCCCGGCAAACCTCCCGGCCCGTATCTCGATGCGCGCCATCCCGAATGCTCGAAATTCAACGAAGCCCTCACCTGGGCCATCGAGGGAAAAAAAGCCACCCTCGTCATCCGCCAGATCACCGGAGCTATCGCGCGGCGCATCGTCCCGTGGTCGCAGGTCGGCGACGTCGTGGACAAAGGCTTCCGCTTTGGGATGATCCGCTTTGGCTCGCGCACCGAAGTCTTTCTCCCGCTGAGCGCCGAGGTGCGCGTGAAAATCGGCGACAAGGTGAAAGGCGCGGAGACGGTAATTGCCGAACTGCGATGAACCCGCCCGACGAAGGCCCGAAGATCTACCTCCTGCCGAATCTGATGACGGCGGGGAATCTCTGCTGCGGCTTTCTCGCGGTGCTGAAAATCCTCGAAGGCGCGCTCCTCGAAGCCGGCAGCGCCGCCGCGGGCACGCACAGCTTCGAACTCGCGATCTGGTGCATTTTGGGCGCCTGCTTTTTCGATGCGCTGGATGGCCGACTCGCGCGCCTCGGTGGTAACGAGAGTGCCTTCGGCCGCGAGTTCGATTCCATCGCGGACATCGTCTCCTTCGGCGTCGCACCGGCCCTCATGGTGAACCGCGTCGTCTTCCACGAAGCCCCCAGACTTGGCTGGCTCGTCGCCTCCATCTACCTCGTCTGCGGGGCCATGCGGCTCGCGCGGTTCAACTGCCTCGCCGCCGCCGATAGCGCCGCGGCGAACAAGGAATTCAAAGGCTTCCCCATCCCCGCCGCCGCCGGTCTCGTCGCCTCACTCACCCTTTTTCTGCTCTGGCTGAATGACAACATCATCGAGCACTGGCTCACGAAATGGGTGCTCCCTCCGCTCCTGCTTTTCCTGTCGTGGATGATGTTCAGCGGCTTCCGTTACCCGAGCTTCAAAGCGCTCAATTGGAAGAGCACGCGCTCCGTCCCGAAGTTCCTCTTCTTCGTCATCGTCGGCATCTCCACGGTGATGTTCTACCAGTGGATGCCGTTCGTGATCTTCGTTACCTATCTCCTCTACGGCTTCCTCCGCCCCTTCCTCTCGCGGAAAATGAAGCGCGAGATCGAGGAGGAAATCGAAGAAGACGAGCCCGCCGAATCGTCGGAGAGTCCGTAGGCGGTCGGCGGGGTGGCTTTACCCGCAATGCGAACCGGACAAATCGTATTGCAAACAGGGTAAGCGTGTCTGGCGCTCCCGAGGTCGCTTAGTTTGCTCCGAGCCAGAAGAGGCGACCCGAGATCAGCGTTTGGACTTCCGTTGCGGATGGCGTCGCGTTTGCGGATCGTCGGATTGGGCATCGTCCGGCGCGAGGCTCAGGCCGCCGCGGCCGATCACCAGGAAGCTGCTGAAATCCAGGCCGAGCCGCCGCGCGCACAGCTCGCGCAATTGCGTCGAAGCGTCGAAGAGCGCGCCGCTCAGGTCGGCAAGGCCAGCGGTGAGATCGAGCTCCGGCGCGGCGATCGTCACGGTGCCGGCTTGTGCGCCGGTGGCGGTGATCGCGGTCTCCGAGGGCAGGAAAAAATCCGTGACGATTTCGATGTTGCCGCCGCGTCCGGCGGCGGCATTGGCGCTGATTTGTGAGCGATCGAGGATGACGTAGGTGGGGTCGATGAAAATGTTGCCGCCGATGCCGCTCGTGCCGCTGGCTGTGAGCGCCGCGCCGGCTTCGGCTTCGAGGCGGCTCTGGCTGAGGTAAAGGAGATCGCGGCTCACGAGCGAAATGTTGCCGCCATTGCCGCCGGCGGAAGCGGTGATGCGGCTGCCGCCTTCGAGCGTGATGCTCTGTGCGTCCAGGATGCTCACGGAACCCGCATCCGACTGGCGCGAGGCGACGCTGAGCCGCGCACCATCGCTCAGTCGCACCGCGCCGCCAGCCGCGATTTGCATTGAGCCAGCGCGACCGGCGCCGAGGTTGTTGCTCGAAATCTCCGCGCCGTCTTCCAAAACGAGGTCGCCGCCGACCCGCACGGCCACATCGCCCGCCGGCCCCGTGGCCGTCTCGCTGCCGCGCGCGAGCACGCCGCTCGGGAAACCAAAACTGCCGCCTGTCGCGGTGAGCGCGCCGGCGCGCACTGCAACGCTGCCGCCGCGTCCCGAGCCGGCGGTCGCGGCCTCGATTTCGCCGCGATTGCGCAGGACGATAGAGTTGCTCGCGGTCACGGTGACATTACCGCCATTACCGCTCGAGCTGAGGTCGGCGCGGGCGGAGATGGCCGTGGCCAGCGGCAGCCCAGTGCCGGCGACATCCGCCGCCCCGCGCCCATCGAGCAGGATGCGCTGCGCGGTCACGTTCACCGAGCCGGCGTCGTTTTCACTCCCCGTGGTTGCTTCGATGATCGCGCCGCCAAGCATCGTTAGCGAAGACGCCGTCACGTCGATCGAACCGGCGCGCCCATCCCCGCGCTCCTTCGATTGCGCGATGATGCCCGTCTGCACCGACACTGCCGTACCCCGTCCGTCGATGAGCAGGCGACCCGCCGAGACGCGCACATTGCCGGCATCGCCCGCGCCCTGCGTGCCGGCGACGAGCAAGCCGCCATTGCTCAGCACGAGGCTGCGCGTGGCCGCGAGGGTGAGCGCGCCGCTGCCGCCCGGCCCAAAGGTCGAGGCGGAAATCGCCCCCGCGCCCGCGACAGAGATTTCCCCGGCGCGCACGCGGAGATTGCCGCCGCGTCCGGTGGCCGCCTCGTTTTCCTCGGGAGAGAAAATGGGGCTGCCAACATCCACCTGAATCCCACTGCCGGGCACCGCGCTGTCGATCTCGAGCCGGCCCGCGGAGATGGCCACCTCGGCGCCGCGTCCGGGACCGAAGGTGCTGCCGGAAATGAATCCGCCGCCAGCGAGGCGCAGCGTGTCGCGCACGGCGATCTGCATGGGGCCGGCGGGACCTGTATCGGAGCTCTCGCTGCGGATTTGCCCGCCATCGATGAGCAGCGCCCCGGCGCGCAGATCGAGCGCCCCGCCGCGACCCTCGCCTTCGGCGTCGGTGAAAATCTCTCCGCCCCCGACAACCTCGAGCGCACCGTCGATGCGCAGCGTCAGCCGGCCCGCGTCGCTGGCACTCATCGACTGGCAGATGAGCGCGGCTTGCGAGGCGACCCGGAGCGCACCGGCTTCGATCGTCAAATCGCCGCCCGCACCGACCGATCGCGTGAGCACGTTGATCGCGGCCCCATCGACCAGCGAGACACGCTCCGCCTTCACCGCCACATCCCCGCCGCGCACGTCGCCCTGGCCCGTGACATCAATGGTGGACCCGCTGGCGAGCGACAGCCGCCCCGCGCGGATGACCACCCGGCCGCTGCTCAGGCGGGCCGAGGTGCCATTTTGCAAAGTCACCGCGCCAAACCCGGCGGTGCGCGCGGTGGCATACGCCGCGCCGGGATTCGTGAGGTCGAATGGGACGGTCTCCTGGCCCGCGGCGCTGAAGAGGGTGAGCCCGCCGGAGGGCACCTGAAACGCGGACGCATCGGCGAGGATATCGCCCGCGAGGACATGCAGCCCGGTTCCCGTGGCCTGCAATTCGAGCGACGAGCCCTGGAAAGTCACCGCCGCCGGCTTCACCCCAAAACCGAACGCACGCACCGGCGAGGCGCTCAGCACATCGCTGCCGCCGAGCCGGGCGAAAAACTTCCCGGCATCTGCAAAATCCACCCGCTCCGCCGTGCTCACGACGAAGGAACCCGTGAGTTCCAGCCGCGCGTTCGACTTGAACATCACGCCATCCGGATTGAGCAGGAAAAGATTCGCCCCCCGGATCGTCGAGCGCACCACGCCGTCGATCGTCGAAGCGCCGCCCGTCACCCGCGCGAGGATATTGGCGATCTCACCCGGCCCTTGAAACGTGGCGGACTCGCCGGAGATGAGATCAAACCGATCGAAGCTATGAAACAAGTTGCCGCCGCGCTGTGCTCCGCCCTCGATGCGGAAATCGAGGCCACTCCGAGTCACCGCCGACCCGAGGCTCGCATCCGGCACCACTGCGGCGCCGGCCACCCACGGGAGACCGATACCGAGGACGGCAAGAGGGAGCCAATGGCGGGCTTGGGAATGCATGGCGGTGCGGCGGAGTTTGGGATCCCGAATTTCAGCAGCGCGTGGAGCGCCATTCTCGGAGATCACATTGAAAAGCTGAAACCTGAAACCTGAATTTAAGCATCGGGAGGCGGATTTTTTCTTCCCAAAGGGGGCGTCTCCCTTCATACAGCGGCTATGGCACTTGCGAGACAAATCGTGTTTGCGGTCCTGGGGCTGGCGATCCTCTGCGGTGGGTGCCCGGTGGCGCTGGCTCAGACGGTCGAGATCACGGCGACGGTCGCCCCATTTGGCGGGACGCTCTCGGTCGGAGCGCCCTACAACAAGAGCGGTTCGTCGATTTCATTCACCGCGAATGCGGGAGCGGCCATCACGATCACGGCGACCCTCCTCAATCCCACCACCAGCGCATTCGTCAGTTGGACTGAAAATGACGTGGCGCTCACCGCGAGTACCGACCTCAATTTTACCACCGCAGCCGGGGTCAACCGTGACTTCGTCGCAAACTTCAACAATCCGCCGCGCCTCGTCTCTGCGAAAAAAATCCGCAAGCGATCGACCGTCAAGTTCCTCGCCACCTGGATCCCCAATATCGAGGGTGCGGATACATTCCCGGCATTCTACTACGGCCCGACCGTCAACAATCAGGACGTCATCCAAGCCGAAGACGGCCTCGGCAACCGGGGAATGCGTGGCACTTTTCCGGTCACAGTCTCTGCGATCGTGTCGGGTCTCCCAGCCAGCTACACGCTCAAGTGGCGGGCCTTTGCGGGCACCAATGGCATCACGACCAGCGATCCGCCGCAAAACGTCGAGGATCCGAACTACGTCTTCGACGACGGAGTGGACTTGCCAACGATCGACCTGGACTTCTTTGCGCAGGTCCGGCGCTCGGCCACCAGCGCGACGTTGAGTGCTGACGTCTTACCCGTTCAAAACGAAGCCACCGCGGTGCTGGAATACGGGCTTAGTGCTGCTTATGGCTCGACGAGTGGGCCGATCGCATTGACCAGTTTCGGCGACGGCAGTTTGAATTCACGAAGGGTGGATTTTCTCCTGACCGCCCTGTCGCCCTCGACCACCTACCACTACCGCGTGAAAGCCGACAACCGAGACACGAGCGGCGCGGGCGGAGAGACGGCAACCGGAGATCGCACCTTTACCACCCTGGCCCGTCCTTACATCGTCGCGGTGAGTGCATCGCCCCCCCATGGAGGCACCGTCAGCGGCGGAGGGATGTTTGCGGAGTTCGGCGTCGCCACGGTCATTGCGACGCCAAACAGTGGGTTCGCCTTCGTCAACTTCACGGAAGCCGGCGTGCAAGTCTCCACGAGCCGCAACATTACCTTCGGGGTGGGTGGGGACAGGACGTTGGTCGCGAACTTTGCCGTGCTCCCTGGGCATCACACGATCGCCGCTTCCGCATCGCCGGCAAACGGCGGGACGGTGAGCGGCGCGGGAGCCTTCCCGGATGGGCAGAACGTCACCCTCGTCGCGACGCCCAACAGCGGCTTCACTTTTCTCAATTGGACCGAAGGCACCACGATCGCCAGCACCACGGCGAGTTACTCTTTTCCGGCCAATGCCGACCGCAACCTGGTCGCCAACTTTATTCCCGTGGGGCAGACTTATTTGCTGACGTTAAGCGCGACCGGTGATGCAAATGGGTTCATCTTCACCGATCCGGAAGGCGAGTTTGTCGCCGCGCCAGCAGGGGTCCGCCAGCGCCGCTTTCCGGCCGGCACCGTCGTCTCGCTCGACCCATTCGATGCCCGCGGTTATTTCGTGCGCTGGAGCGACGATGCCTCGGGTAGTGCCGTCCCGCTGGCCGTCACCATGGATCGCGATAAGTCGGTCAGCGCGGAGTTTGTCCCGTATGCGGCGGCGGCCGGCACTTATCGGGGCACCATCACCGATGCCACGGGCGCACCCGTGGGCCTGATCGTGGGCACGGTCACGCGCACCGGGCGTTATACGCTCGTCATCTATCGCCGCGGTCAGATTTTCCGCAGAGCCGGCCCGCTTTTCGACGATGGAAAATTCTCGGTGTCCATCCTCGATGCGCTCACCAGCCAGAACCTTGAGCTGATCTTCACTTTCAACACGCAAGGATCGGCGATCAGTCTCGAGCAGGTGGTGAATGCTACGCGGTCCGCCGCCGGCTCCATCCGCCGGGCCTTCACGCTCTACAGCTCGAAGAACCCCGCGCCCCCGGCGGGACGCTACACCCTGCTCCTGCCCGCCGATGCCACCCAGCTCGGGCTCTCCACCTACCCCCAAGGCACCGGCTACGCGACGCTCGTCATTTCAACGACTGGCGTGGTGAGCGTCACGGGGAAAGCCGGGGACGGCACTGCACTGAGCCTCCGCTCGGCCGTCATCGACCAGGATGATCTCGTGCCCCTCTACACACGGCTGTATGCCTCACCACCCGGCTACCTGGCCGGCACCCTCGACTTGCGCCGGATCACCGATGCCAGCGATGCGGATGGCCGGCTCCGCTGGCTCAAACCGCCGCAAGTGCGCGTGCAGCCCTATCAAGCAGGCTTTGTCGGCACCGCGGCCGCGGTCGGATCGCGCTACACCGCGCCGACCCTCGTCGCGCCCGGCAATCTCAGGCTCTCGCAAGGCGGCCTCCTCGGCCCGCTGCAACGCGCCATCACCGTGCCCCTTCGGTCGGGCGCTGTCGTGCAGATTCCCGGCGAGGAAAAACTGGCGCTCAAATTCAACGCCCTAAACGGCCTCTTCACCGGCTCGCTCACCCCCGGCGCCCTCGCCAATCCCGCCGACCCACGGCGTCGCTCCATCTCTGGCGCGCTCTTCCAAACCGGGCGGGTCGCCGGCGGCCTGTTTACTGCGCCGAACGGAACCGGAAAGCTCGAGATCGCCCTCGCGCCCTGACCTTCCAGTGGCGCAGCGCACAAAGTAGTCGGGGACTTTAGTCCGCTCAGGCTGAAGGTGACGGACTGAAGCCCGGGACTACCTTGCACGGCGCCACCGTGGCCTGCGCTTCCTCCGGATCGAGGCCCTCCCCGCCGCGGGGCCGATCACCCGGAAGCTGCTGAAGGCCAGCCCGAGGCGGTGCCTCTCGGTGCCGCCCCTCATGGCGCAATTGAAAATTCCCGCGGTTGCCTTCCCATCCGCACCCGCCATCATCGCCGCAGAAAGAACCAAACCCCGCGGGCTTCGCGCGTGACGTTTTGCCCGATCATCCACCTCCACTCCCCCATGAAGACTACCTCCTCCCTCGAAATCCTCGAAGCCCGCATCGCCCCCGCCGGCATCGTGACCGTCGCCTACAACGCCGGCACCGGCGAACTCACCCTCACCGGCGACACCGCCGACAATGAGGTCAACGTCTTCCAGACCGGGGTGGGCACCCACCGCATCGAAGCCATCGGCACCACCACGCTCACGGCCGGTGGGCTCGTTTTTCAGGACATCGGCAAGCTCACCAAGCTCACCCTCATCGGCGGTGACGGCGGCGACACCTTTGCGCTCGCCAATCTCCGCACGCTCACGGTCCTCTCCTTTGACGGCGGAATCGGCGACGACGATCTCTCCGGCGACAATCTCAGCGTCAGGGGCGACTTGAACCTCAGCGGGGGCGACGGCTCGGACTTCATGGCCTTCCGCGGGCTCTCCACGCTCGTCTCCGGCAATGTCAACGTGACCGATACGGCGGACGGAATGGACGCCGTGTTTGTTGCCCAGAAGACGGCGATCGGCGGCAGTATCCTCGTGACGGGCGGCACGGGAGAGGAATTTCTGGCCTTCAGCGCCGTGAGCACGGTGAGCGTGGGCAAGGGCATCAAAGTCACCGACAGTGCTGGCGGCGCGCGGGTGAATTTCAACACCAAGGAATTGCTCGCGATCGGCAAACTGCCGACCGGGGAGTCGATCTTGTTCACCGGCGGCTCCGGGCAGAACCGCATCGAGTTCTTCGGGGCGGGTGCCACGCTTGCCGGAGGCATCCGCATGACGGGCGGCGCGCTCGCGGACGCGATCACTTTTCAGAATCGCGAAGGCGCCGTGAAAATCGGCAAGCTCGCCACGGGCCAGTCGATCTTCTTCGACGCCGGCGCGGACGAAGACTCCATCGCGCTCAGCTCTCCCATCCTCAGCCTGGCGGGAGGACTCGAATTCGTCGGCGGCGATGGAGAGAACACGGTGGGTCTCGAAGCCCCGAACGGGAAGACGACGATCGGCAAGCTCGCCACAGGCCAGTCGATCAAATTCACCGGCGGCGCCGACATCGACACCCTCAGCACTGCCAGCGCGGCGCTCACCCTGGCCGGCGGCATCGACTTTGCCGGTGGCGCGGACGAGAACACCGTGAGCCTCTCCGGCCCCAACGGCTCGGTCAAAATCGGCAAGCTCGCCACCGGCCAGTCCATCAAGTACCTCGGCGGCGCCGCCGACGATTTCCTGCTGACCGACGTGGCGCACCTCACCACCGCCGGGGGAATTGAGTTCGCGGGCGGCGACGGCGCGAACATCGTCTATCTCCGGGGCGGCAATGGCGACGTCGTCCTCGGCAAGCTCGTCGCGGGCCAGTCGGTCCTCTACTCTGGCGGCACGGGCGCTGACGATTTGCGCTCCGACCAACCCAGCGTGGTCATGGCGGGCGGCATCGAATTCACCGGCGGCGACGGAACCAACGCAATCAACTTCGACAATGGCGGGCTCGTGAAATTCGGGACGATCGCAAGCGGCCAGTCGGTGAAGCAAACGGGCGGAGCGGGCGACGACCGGCTCGTGCTCGGAGGCCGCCTCGTACTGCTGAAAGGCTCGGTGGAATTGACGGGCGGCGACGGTGGCAACCTGCTCGATCTCGACGGTGCCGCAGTCTCCGTCGGCAAGACCGCCGCGGGCGTCTCCGTCCTGCTCACCGGCGGCACCGGCGCCGATACGATCGACCTGGCCGACAATCTCACGCTCGGCGGCGCGCTGACGCTCGATGGCGGCGCCGGCAGCGATTTCCTCGATCTCGACAGCCTCAAGACCTTCAAGGCGATGGGCGCTGTGACCCTCACCGGCGGCGCCGGCGACGACACCCTGGACCTGCAGGCCGTCGCGCTCACCCTCGGGAGCACCCTCACCGTGACCGGCGGCGACGACTCTGACAGCGTCAACATCGACGCGGAGGGTTCCATCGCCGGGAATGTGACCCTCGACCTCGGGGCCGCGACCGCGGGCGATCAATCCGCGACGCTCACCGGGAAATTCGGACTGCCCGGCGCGCTCGTGCTCAAGGGCGCGCTCACCGTGACCGGAACCGGCGCCGCCGCGACCACCGACACGCTCGCCCTGCTCAACGTGGCCGTCGCCAAAGCGATCAACGCTTCCCTGGGGGCCGGCGCGAGCAGCGTCTTCATCGACAACTTGCGCGCTGGTGACACGCTCACCCTCGCGACCAATGATGGCGCCGACCTCGTGGAGGTCGAGCGCGTCCTCTTCTTCGGCAACTCCACCATCGCCAAGCTCGCCACCATCCTCGCCGGCGCCGGCGACGACCAGGTGCTCATCGGCAACCCGCTGCCCGCGCCGAACAGCGGCGCTACCGACAGTACCCGCGTGCGCTTCCTCGGTGGCCTCACCGTGGACGGCGGCGCGGACAGTGACACACGCAACGCCATCGCCGGAGAAAACGACTTCCCCGGCGGCGCGCCGACGGTGACGGGCTTCGAGGTCGTGGTCGTCTGAACCGGACAGTCGGCCCACCGCCTTGCCATGTGTGTCCGCCTCCGGCGCGATCACATGGGTGGGCGATTGCAAATCGCCGCTCCTCGCGCCTCGCGTGCTTCCACGCGCCTCTCAACGCACGGGTTTTTCGCGAGGGCGACGGCGGGGCGGTGGGTCGCTGGCTTGAGCGTCGTCCGGTGCGAGGCTCACCCCGCCGCGGCCGATCACGAGGAAGCTGCTGAAGTCCAGCCCGAGCCGCCGCGCGCATTGCTCGCGCAATTGCGATGACGCGTCGAAGAGGGAGCCGGGGAGTTCGACGAGGCCGGCGGAAAGATCGAGCTCGGGCGCGGCGATGACGACGGTGCCGGCCTGCGCGCCGGTGGCGGTGATGAGGCTCGAGGATTGCAGGAAAAAGTCCGACTCGAGCGCGATGTTGCCGCCGCGTCCGAGGGCGGCATTGGCGCTGATCACAGCGTGGTCGAGGATCACGTAGCGCGTGGCCACGGTGATGTTGCCGCCGGTGCCGCCGGTGCCGCCTGGCGCGAGTTGCGTCCCGGCGGTGGCGGTGATCGAGCTGTCGGTGAGGTGCACGATTTCCGATCCGGTGATGGAGATGTTCCCGCCATTGCGGCCGGCCGAGGAGGCGATGCTGCTGCGCCGGTGGAGTGCGAGGCGGTCGCTGGCGTGGATCTCGATGGAGCCGGCGTCGCCTTCCGCAGCGGAGGTGGTGATCCGGCTCGCGCCGTCGAGCACCAGCGGCCCGCGGACGCGCAGGAGCACGCTGCCCGCGGGACCGCGGGCGGTATTCTCGCTGCTCACGCTGCTGCCCGAGTCGAGCCGCACATTCTTCGCGGTGAGGCGCACGGAACCGCTCGGCGCGCTCGTGGCGGAGGCCGCGGTGATGCCGCCATTTTTCCGCAGCGCGACGCTGCCCGCGGCGACGAGGACGTCTCCGGCGTTGCCCGTGCTTCGGCCTTCCGCCCTGGCCGCGATCCCCGTGAACGCATTCCGTCCGCGCCCGTCGATGAAAAGGGAGTTTGCCGTCACCGAGACGCTGCCCCCGTTGCCGCGGCCGAAAGTGGAGGACGCGATCGATCCGAGGTTGGCGATTTTCAAATCGCCCGCCTTCACTGCCACACCGCCGGCGTTGCCGCTGCTCCCGGGATTGGTCTGCGCGGTGATGCCGGTGAAGCCCGCCGCGCCGCCGCCATCGATGGACAGCGAACTCGCCGTCACCGAGACGCTGCCGCCATTGCCGCGGCTGAAAGTGGAGGACGAGATCGCGCCGCGGTTGAGGATTTTCAAAGCACCGGCCAGCACCGCCACATCGCCGGCATTGCCACTGCTGGTCGGATTCGCCTGGGCCGTGATGCCGGTGAAGCCCGGCAGGCCGCGGCCATCGATCGAGAGGGAACTTGCCGTCACCGAGACGCTGCCGCCGTCCCCGCCGCTGAAGGTGCCGGACGCGATCAATCCGGCGCTGACGATTTTCAAAGCACCGGCCCGCACCACCACATCGCCGGCGTCTCCGCTGCTGCCAGAACCCGCCGATGCGGTGATGCCGGTGGTGCCCGCCAGGCCGAGGCCATCGATTGATAGGGAATCTGCCGTCACCGTGACGCGGCCGCCGTCCCCGCCGCCGAGCGTCCCGGACGAGATCGTTCCGAGGCTGAAAATCGAGAGGGAAGTCGCCGTCACCGAGACGCCGCCGCCGTTGCCGCTGCTGAGCGTGCCGGAGGTGATCCTTCCCTGATTGAAGATTTTCAAAGCACCGGCCTGCACCGCCACATCGCCGGCATCTCCGCTGCTGCCGGTATTCGTCTGGGCCAGGATGCCGCTACCGGCTCCATCGATGGAGATGGAGTTCGCCGTCACCGAGACACTGCCGCCCTGGCCGCTGCTGAAGGTGTTGCCGGCAATCTCTGCGCCGCCCAGGATTTTCAACTGATCGGCCTGCACCACCACCTTGCCGGCGTTCCCACTCCGGTCGTCCCCGTTGTCGTCTCGATTCGCGCTCGCCGAGATGCCGCTGAAGTCCGGCAGGCCACGGCCATCGATCGTCAGGGAGCCCGCCGTCACCGAGACATTGCCGCCATCGCGGTCCGTGGAGGTGCTGGCGGAGATCGCTCCGTTGCGGATGCTCAACCGATCGGCCTTTACCGTCACGTCGCCGGCCTTTCCGCCGCTCCCGGAATTCGCCACCCCCGAGATGCCGGTGAACTCCGTGGCGCTGCCGCCGTCGATGGCGAGCGAGCGGGCCGTCACCGAGACGTTGCCCCCGTCGCCGTCGCTGAAAGTCTCGGACGAGATCGAGCCCGCGTTGAGGAGTTTCACTTCACGGGCCTCCACCACCACCGCGCCGGCGTGGCCAGTGCCCGCCACCGCACTCCCCGAGATGCGGGTGGGAAAAGGCGCGCCGTTTCCGTCGATGGTGAGGGAGTCCGCCATCACCGAGACTTTGCCTCCCTGGCCGCTGCTGAAGGTGTTGTCGGAAATCTCTCCGCCGCCGCGGATCTGCAACGTCCCGGCCTGCACCGTCACATCGCCGGCGTCTCCGCTGCCTTGGTTCGCCTGGGCCGAGATGCCGGTGGTCACATCCAAGCCGCGTCCGTCGATGGAAAGGGAATTGTCCGCCGTCACGGAGAGATTCCCGCCCTTGCCGCCGCCAAAGGTGAGCGAAACGATCTCTCCGCCTTCGAGGAATTCCATTTGCCCGGCCTGCACGACCACATTACCCGCGTCCCCGGTGTCCAAGGCCGCGGTCACGATGCCGGTGAAATTCGCGCCGCCGTCGATGGAGAGGGACTTCGCGAACACCGACACGTTCCCGCCTTTGCCACTGCCGAAAGTGTCGGAAACGAGGAGCGCGCCGCTGCCAATCTCGAGCCGGCCTGCGCCGGTCGTCACCGTGACGGTGAGATCGCCGGAGGCTCCACCCGCACCGGGGTCAACGCGCGAAAGGATTTGGCCGCCGCGGGTCAGCGTCACGGTCTGTGCCTCGACGACGAGCGGGCCGGAGTCGCCGGTGCCGCTCTCCGCCACGGTGCGAACGGAACTCAATTGGGCGCCATCCTCGCCATCCACCGTGAGGTCGGCCGCTTGGATCGAGAGCGCGCCGCCGCCGCCGGAATTCTGCGCACTGGCCACCGCGCGCCCGCCGAGCAGGAAGGCCATCGTCTCCGCAGTCAGCTCCACCGTGCCACCGGCATTCGCGCCCTGATTGCGCGAGCTGATCGTTGAAGATTCCGTGACCGTGAGCCTGCCCCCGCGGATGACGACCTTGCCGCCGCCGCGCGCGCTGTCGATGCTGGCCGTCGCGCCGCTGCGCAAGACGACATCGCCGGCCGTGAAGATGGCCGCGCGAAAGTTCACGGTCGGGTTTGTGGCTGGTGTCACGAGTTCGCCCGCGCTCTTCGCGCTGAAGAGCGCGAGAGTTCCGCCGGGTGCGGCGAGCGTCGCGCCGTCGAGGGTGATGTCGCCGGCGATCGCGGCCAGGCTCGCACCTTCCGGCACGGTGAGGTTCGATCCATTGAAATGCACCGCCGCGGGCAGGTTGGTCAGGAAACCGAAGGCGCTCACCGGCGCGGACGTGAGCGAATCCGCGACTGCGGGCAGCGCATTGAAGCGCCCTCCGTCCGCGAGCTTCACGAAGTCCGCCGTGGTCACCGTGAAAGAGCCGCTCAAGTCGAGTTGCGCATTCGGGCCGAAGATCACGCCGGCGGAGTTGAGGAGATACAAATTCGCGCCCGCGATTTCGCTGCGCAGGGTGCCGTCGATATTCGACGCCGTGCCGCCAGTCACGCGGGCGAGGATGTTCTGCACGTTCGCCGGTCCTTGGAAAGTGGCGACGTCGTCCTTGATCAAATGGAAGTCGCTGAAGCTGTGAAACAGGTTGCCGCCCATTTGCTTTCCGCGATCCGCCGGGATGAGGAAGGTCGGTCCGCTGAGCGCGCCGGGAGCGCCGAGGCTGCCGTCGAATTTCACTTCACCGGCGAGGAGGGCGGGTCCAAATACCGTGGCCAGCGCAAAAAGGACGGCAAAGGTGGCGGCGCCGTCTGAGGTAAGCGGCGGAGCGCATAAAATAGTCCCGGACTTTAGTCGGCGCAGGCTCACGGCGACGGACTGAAGTCCGGGACTGCATTGTGCGGCTGCGCGGCTTCGCTCCATCTCGATCGATTCGTGGCTGACGCCGCTGGGAGTGCTCCTCGCTAAAACGCATTCACACTCAGCGTGAAGTGCAGGCCGTAGTCTTGCAGGTTCTCGCCGTCCTCGAAGACGTTGTTCCGGTTGAAGGCGTAGCCCCAGTAGAGTGTCGCGCTCACGTGTTTCGACGGAGTGAAGAGCAGCCCGAGGCCGGCGCTGATCAGCGTCTCCTGCCGGTCTTCGATGCGGCTCGGTTCGACGCCGAGGAATTCCACGCGGTCCCAGCCGACGCCGACATCGACGAACGGCGCGAAAGTGAGGATCGGATTCTTCTCCTTGTTCTTCCACACCGGGATGCGGAGTTCGACCGAAGCGGCGACGCCGTTGTCCCGCAGGAGTTGATTTTCGCGATAGCCGCGCACGCTCTGCACGCCGCCGAGGCTGAATTGTTCGAGGGAGAGCAGGGGATCGTTGGCGATCTGCACATTGAGCCGCACGACGAGGAGATTGTCCGTGTCGAAGAGCCGCCGCACGTATTGCCCCTGAGCGAGCCAGGAAAAGAATTTGCCGTCGGGAATCCGGCGCCGCGCTTCTCCCGCGGCCGTGCCGCTGCCGCCGCTGCCGAGATCGCTGGCCTTGGTGGCGTCAAAGGCGTCGAGGCCGAAGTTAAAAGTCGAGCGCAGGGCGAGCACATGTTTCTGGCTGCGATTCGTGTACTCGAAGGCGACGCGCAGGACGAAAACTTGCGTGCGTCCGTCGATCGCGCCGGCCGAAAGCGAGAAGGGGCGCTGGAGCAGGAAGCTGTCGCTGCGGCGCCAGTCGGCGGTGATCGACGTGGCGAATTCCGTGTTCACGCTCTCGTACCACGGCTGGCGCAGGGTCGCGCCGATCTGGGTCGATTCGCTGGTGATGTCGAGCAACTGGAATTGCTCCTCGACGATCGAAGAGTCGTTGCGGCTGGCGTGGACTTCGAGGGTGGTCCGCCACGGCGTGATCGGGAAACGATACGAGCCTTCGAGGTTATCAAACTCACTGTACACCCAGCGATCGGCCGTCTCCGCGTCAGTGTGAAACGCGCCCCAGCGCAGGAAGAGCGGATCGCTGTGGCCGGTGAGATTCAGGTCCGCAAAGGAAACATCCACGATCTCGGAGCCGACACTCGGCGGGCGGCGGTTGCTCACTTCCACGCCGAGCCGGAAAGGCTGATTCTCCTTCACCGTGACCTCGAGGATACTCTCTCCCGGCACGCCTCCGGGGAGGAGTTCGCCATTCACTTGCTGCAGATTCGGATTTTGTCGGAGGAATTGCAGGCCCTGTTTCAGGGTGTTGAAATTAAGCGGCACGTCCGCGCTGCGCCGCAGTTCGTGGCGCAGCCAGTAAGCGCGCAGCCAGAAGTTGCCGGTGATCTCGATCTTCGTCAGGCGGCCTTCCACGATCTTGAAGACGAGCACGCCATCCTTGAGATCCTGATCGGGGAGCAGGGCGCCAGAGTTGATGTAGCCCGCCTGGACGTACCGCAGGGTCACCGCGAGCCGCGCCTCCTCGATCTCCGCACTGGTCAGATCCCGATTGGCAAAAGGGGCGACGGCCTTTTGCAGATCGCGATCGGAGAAAACCTGGTTGCCCTCGAAGCGAAATTTTTTCACCCGCACGCGCAACGACGAGGCCAGGGTATTGCCGCCGCCGAGCAAGCCAGGCCCGGGTGCGGGCAGGATCGGCACGATCGTGGCCGGTTCGAGCTGGAGTTTGAAGGGCGGGAGTCTTCGTCCTGGCGCCTCGGTGGCTGGGCGCTCCCGGGGCAGGAGGAGGATCTCCTCCGGCATGAGCATCGGCTCGTTGAGGCCCGCCGGTGCAGGATCCGCGGGCAGCGGCGCGAGTTGCGGCACGGGTTCCTTGTTTGGCGGCTGCTGCGCGAGGGCCGCCATGGGTACGGCCAACCACGCGAGCACGAAGATCCGGCAGGAGAGGGACAGGCCGAGTGAAACCATCACGCCTCGTGGTCGTACCCGCGCTCGGGCCGGAGCGCAAGCCCAACGCCGGAATGCACCGGTACCGCCAGACTGCCCGCTCCGCCCACCGATCGACAGGCGGCGCGCGCCGGTCCCGACGCGTTCTCGACGCCACTGCTCACTGCCCATCGGCCTTCCCTTTCCGGCGCCGCCCGGCCGCGCCAGACTCCGCCTGGGCATCCTCGGGCGTGAAGCTGATGCCGCCACGGCCGAGCAGGAGGAAACTACTGAAATCGTCGTTGAGCCGCCGGGCGCACTGTTCCCGGAGCAGGGAAGACTGGTCGATCAAGGAATTGGCGAGTTCGACCAGGCCGGCGGCGAGGTCGAGTTCGGGCGCGCTGATCGTGATGGTGCCGGCGACCGCTCCGGTCGCGGTGATCAGCGTCGAGGAGTTGAAGAAGAAGTCGGTGCTGATTTCGATATTGCCGCCGCGCCCGATGGCAGCATTCGCGCTGATCAGGCTTTGCTCGAGGATGGTAAATTCCGGACCGACGATGGAGATGTTTCCCCCACTGCCGCCCGCGCCTCCAGTGGTGGCCGCGAGCACGGTGCCGGCGGTGGCGGAAATCTCGCTGTCGATGAGCTGGAGCACGTCCCTGGATCGGAGCTGGATGCTGCCGCCATTCCTCCCGGCGGAAGCGGTGATGCGGCTCCCGCGGGTGAGGTCGATGCGGGTGCCGGCATCGAGCCGGATGAGCCCCGCTTCGCCCCGTGCGGCGGCCGTGGTGATGACGCTCGCGCCGTCGAGGCGGATGGCTTTGCTCGTGCCGACCGTGACACTGCCCGCATTGCCGTCGCCCGTGTTCGAACTGGCGACGACCGCGCCTGCCTGCAAACTGAGCGCCCCGCCTTGCAACCAAATGGACCCGCTCGTCCCGCCGCCCAGCGAACGCGCGGAGATGCCGACATCGAGGCCCGGCGTGCCGGTGATGCTGAGCTTGTCCGCATTCACAAAGATATCGCCTCCGCGTCCCCCAAGCCCGGAGCTGGTGCTCTCGGCGCTGATCGTAGAAGGGTCTGTGAGATCGTGGCCGGAGATGGCCACCGAGTTGCCGCGCAGATTGATATTGCCGCCGCGCCCCGTGCCGGCGGTGCCCGCAGTGATGGCGCCGCCGGACTCGACGCGGACGGTTTTTGCCGCGATGTCGAGATTGCCGCCGGGTCCGGAGAGGAGCGTGTTTGCACTCACGAAGCCGCGATCGGCGATGCGCAGCACGCCGCCGATCTGGAGCTGCACATCTCCGCCCTGTGCGGAGTTGAGCGTCTGCGCCGAGACGCTGCCTTCGCGGAGGAGTGTCATGGTCTCGGCGGCGATGCGGACGTTGCCGCCTCTGCCAGGCTGGATGGGTGTGAAGCCGGCCGGTGGCACATCGACGATCAGGAAGCCAGCGACGTTTTCTGTCCCAAACGCATCCGGAAACGGCACCGGCAAAAATTGGGGATCGGCGTTGACGGTGACACCGCCGCTGGTCAGTGACCAACTCGTGAGCTCCCCGACGTCGGTCAGATCGGGATCGGTGAGCACGAGCTGCCAGACGCCGTTGAATCCCACGCCGTTGAAATCGGCCAGGGTCATACCCAGTGGGTTGACTGGGCGGAAACGGCCGGTGAACGGTGCCACTCCGGCGCTGATCGCAGTGGGGGCGTTGTCGGCGAGCGTCGTATCGGTAAAGTTTTGCCCCGTGCCACCGACGCCGCTGAAGAGCTCCAACCCTTGAAGGGTGGGTGAGACCAGGGTGAGCGTAAGGTTGCCGGCATGGGGATGCAGGATGGTGAAGGTGACCTCAAGATCGGAGACCGTCGCGGGGATCGGTGCGAAGCCCGTCGAGGTGGTCTCGGCGGCAATGCGCCCGCCATCGAGCTCGACCTGCCTGGCTAGGATGTCGATGGAGCCGCCGGCGCCCACGCCACTGGTCGAGGCCGAGATTTCGCCGCGGTTGCGCACTTCGAGGAGGTCCGTGCGCAGGCGGATGTTGCCGCCAGCGCCACCCAGCACGTCCCCCGTGGTCTGCGCGCTGATCGATGAACCGGTGCCGGAAATCGCGACGCTTCCGGCGTTCACCTGCAGCGTTCCTCCGGCGCCTGAGGAAAAGGTCCGTGCAGCGATCTGTCCGCCTTCGACCAGCGTTAAAGCGCCCGAGACGTCGAGGCGCAGGTCGCCGCTGGCTCCGGCGCCGAGGTAGCTGCTCGTGTTGACCCCGGAAAATTGCACCGCACCCTGGCGCGAGATGCGCAGACTTGCGGCGTGAATCTCAACATTGCCGCCAGGAGCGTCGCCAAACGTGGCTGCGGTGATCCGCCCATCGCTCGTGATGGTGATCGGACCCGGGATGTCGAGGTGCACATTGCCGCCGCGCCCGCTCCCTTGCGCCTCGGCACTGATGCCGGTGAAGCCGCCCAAGTCGTTGCCGGCGACGACCAAGCTGCCGGCGCGAACGGAGATGTTACCGCCAGTGCCGGGGCCGAAGGTGTCCGCCGTGACCTGGCCACCGCGTGCGACCGTGAGGCGCCCGCCGATGCGGAGCTGCAGATTCCCCGCGGCGCCCGAGTCGCTGGTGGTGGTGGTGATCAATCCGCCGTCGCTGGCCGTCACATCTCCGGTTGCGTCGAGCCGCAGACTGCCACCGACGCCCGTCGAGCCGAAAGGGTTTTCTGAACTGAGCTTCGAGGCCGGGCCGCTCACGACCACGTTTCGCGCGAGGATCTGCAGGTCGCCGCCGGCGCCAGCTCCAGTCGCCGCAGCGCCAATCACGCCGCCATCAAGAACCTTCAATTCCTCGGCTTCAACGCGGATACTACCCGCGGGATCGACGCCATTACCGCCACTGACGATCGACGGGTTTAACGCGGCAGTGGCATCACCGAGGAGCGAAACGGACGGAGCCGCAACGTCAACGACGGGCTCCGCGCCGAGATCGGCGAGGGCGGTGCCCGTGATCGAACTCGCAACGGAGAGGGTCAGCGATTCCGTCATCTTTACCGAGGCCTTGTCTCCGGGCAGACTCGCCTCGACGACGATTTTCGAGCTGCCGAGCATGGTCAATTTCCCCCCGCGGATGACGACGCTGCCGGTTGAACTGACCTTCGCGCCGTTGGTCAGCTCCACGGTGGCGGCGGCGAGGGCGACTGTCTGGCCAGGGGCGCCGGTGAGGGGGGTGCCGTCGAGGGTGATCGTGCCCGAGGTGCCGGTGAGGAAGCCGAAGGCCACGGGTGCGGCAGTGGAGAGCAGGGCGTCGGTGGCGGGATTGGGCGTGGCGGCAAAGCGGGTGCCATCGGCAAAGTCGATGCCACCGCTGGCGACAACGGCGAAGGAGCCGGTGACGTCGATCTCGGCGGTGGGGCCAAAGAGGACGCCGTCTTTGTTGAGCAGGTAGAAGTTGGGGGCTTCGGAGCGCAGCGTGCCGTCGATGCTCGATCGGCCGCCGGTGACGCGGGTGAAGATATTGGTAAAGCCCGCGCCGCGGAAGGTGGCGATGTCGCCCGCGGCAAGGTCGAGCTTTTCGAGGCTGTGAAAGAGGTTGCCGCCTCGGGCTCGCCCGAGGGATTCCGCGATGTCGATGTTGGGCCCGACGAGGGTTTGGAACGCGCCGAGGGAGCCATCGGTCTTTACTTCGCCCCACACTGGCCACGCCGCGAGCCACCCGAGGAGCACGAGGAGCACGAAGCGCCTTGGGAGCGCCGCCGTCCTCGTGCGGCATCGTTCCCGCCGCCCGGAGCGCACATTTCCTGGCCACGCGGAGGGAGACTCGCGCTCCGCGACCGGGACACAGCCGCCCGGGGACGGCGGCGCTCCCAGGCCGCGCCGCGCGGCCGACACCGCATGGTGTTTCCCACTTTGCATCGCGGCTGGCATCACGCAGCCGAAGCTCGCCGCCGGAAGCGCCGACCCGTGGCGAGCAGGCCCGCGAGTCCGCTGAGCAGCGTGGCGCACACGCCCGGCTCCGGCACGGCGACGAGGAAGACATCGTTGCCGCCGCTCAGGAAGCTGGCGTTGGGGTTTCCGGGGTTGTAGTTGCCGTTGTAGTAGATGTTGAAGGGGCGCCTATCGAGGGTGAAAAGTCCGCCGTTGGGGATACCGCCGATCGTTCCGGTGGTCGAGCCCGCGCCGTTGTTGAGGATGATGGCAAAGAGGTCGCCCTGCGTGAGCGCGAGCCTCACCAGCGAACCGGCGAAATCACCCCCCAGGGAGATGTTGCCCGCCGCCACCACCAGTTGGTCGTAACCGGACCTTGGTAGCGTGCTGTTCAGTTCGAGTCGGAAATGCGAGGTGCCCGACAGCGTGAGGCCGTTGGAGATGGTCAGCGTTCCGGGGGAAGCGCCGGGTGCCACGATGCCGTTGTTGATCAGCGTCCCGATGCTGCCCCCGCCCATCAAGGTGCCGTTATTGGTGACGGTTCCGTCGATCGATCCGCCGACCACGACATCGAGCGTCGCCCCGGCCGCGATCGCGACCGCCGGACTGCCGATCGCGCCCCCATTGGCGACGCGCAGGATCCCCGAGGAAACGGTCGTGGGGCCGGTGTAGGGATTCTTGCCGCCCAGTTCCGCCTGGCCCATCCCGATCTTGGTCAGGGAGATGTCGCCGCAGATGGCGCCATTGAAGAGGACTGCCTGGTCCCCGCCGCCAAAGGACAATGAAGCCGTGGTGCCAGCGGTGTTCTTGATCCGCGCGGTGCCGAGACTGTTGGCGGTGAGCCCGTTGATCGTCTCGGTCTTGCCGTTCAGGTCGAGATCCGCCGATTGCCCGAGTCCGGGGTTGATAATCACGTTACCCTTGCCGACGCCGTGCGGGACCACTTCGCTACCGCCCAATTGGAGTTGGCCGCTCGTCAGAGTGGTGTCGCTGCTGTAGGTGTTGCCGCTATTGCCGAGGACCACCAGACCGGAGGTATTGGTCACGCCGGTCAGCCGGGCGGTGTTCACTTGGTTATCCTGGATCACGCCGGCGAGGATGGTCAGTCCGCTCCCGGTTAATTCGAGGGCGCGGCTGGCATTGACGTCGGAGTTCGTCACCGGTCCATTGACGGTCAGGGCTTTGCCTTCCGGTAACGTATTGGCCACCTGGGTCGTGCCGCCGCCGCCGATGCTCACCGGGCCATTGAGGGTGAGCGCATTGCTGCCGACGAACGAGGCGAGGGCATTGCCCGTCAAGGTCACGGCATTGCCGATCGTGCGATCGCCACCCACCGCGGTGAGCGCCGCGTTATTCACCGTGAGCGGCCCCGTGCCCACCGGACCCGAGAGCACCACGCCGCTGAGCGGGGTGGAATTTGCCCCGATGCCGACCATGCCCGACGTCGTGGTGTAGGCACCGGTGAAAGTGCTTTGACCCGAGAGCACCCACATCGCCTGGGTATTCTGCACCACCGTCAGGACGCCGCCGCCGGTATCGTTGCTCAGGATGCCGCTCACTTCGTTGCAGTCGGTGTTCGTGCCGCCGAGGACGAGCGTCTTTGCCGCGCTGCTGCCGCTGTTGTTCTGCACATTGGTCAGGATGATCCGTCCGTAACCGCTCGACTCGATGGTCGTGGTCCCCGAGGTAGCCGTGAGCCGGATCGGACGATCGCTCGTTTCCCCAGCCCCGACATAAGTAAGCGTCGTCGAGTTCCCTCCGGTGCCGAGATGCAAGGTGCCCGCACCCGCGCCGAGACTGCTGGAAGCCGAGGTGCTATTCCCGAGCGCGGTGATGAGCAGGTTCCCAGAGTTCAAGGCCGTGTCGCCCGCGTAAGTGCTGGCCCCCTTGAGGAAGAGCGTTCCCGGACCGGTCTTGATGAGAGCTGGCGTTCCGCTCCCGGCGAAAGCGCCGGAGATCGGGCCGGAGAGCGTGGCAAAATCAGTCGAGGTATTCGGGTTGTCGTTCACCAGGATCGTGCGGGCCACCGCGCCGAGATCGAGCCCATTGACCAACTCCGTCTCGGCCAGCGCCGTGGCGCTGCTCAGGACCAGAGTAGTCACTGGAAATGGCACCACCGCCCCGGCCCCGCCGAAGTTCACCGTGAGCTTGGTGGGGGAAGCGGCAAAGCCGCTGGTCGTGCCCGCGAGGCTCACGCCGCCGCTGCCCGGGGTCGGGGTCAAGTTGAAGTTGCGGGTGAAGGTGCCGCTGGTTTGGAAGATGCCGCCATTGAGCACCAATGGGCTGGCCGTCGGCAGACTCTGCCCATCGATCGCCTGCAAGGTGCCGCCGGCCACCGTGGTCGTGCCGGTGTAAGTGTTGGTCGTGTTTCCCAGAACCCACACGCCGGCGTCGGCCTTGTGGACATTCAACACCGCGCTGGCGCCGCCGGTCGGATTGACGAGTTGCAGGTCCATCTCGTTGTCCCCAGTCGAGGCGCCGCCGAGCACGAGGGTCTGCGCGACGTTATTCGCTCCGGCGGTGTAAAGGATCGGATTGGTTTTGTTCAGAATCAACGTTGCGTTGTTCGCGCCATTGGCCTGGATACGGCCGCCCGCACCGTTCGCCGTCCCGGCAAAGGTGAACAAGCGGTTGATGCTCACGGAAGGTGCGCCGGTGTAACTGATGCCACCCATCGCCGCCGCGGTGCTCGCTCCTCCGAAAACAAGACTGGCGGCGTTGGTGGCGTCGTTGGTGGCATCACCGAGACCCAAGCCACTGGCCACGCCGATATTGGCAAGATTAGGGATGGAGACGATGCCTGTCGCGTTGATCGTGGTCGAACCGGTATATTGGTTTAAGCCGCTCCACGTCTGGCCGCCTGTTCCTTGTTTGACCACGCTGGCGGCTCCACCCCCCGACTGGGTGATGATGCCGGTGAAAGTGCCCGTCCCGTTTCCGTTGCCGACCGTGAGCGTGGCGGCAACGGGACCCGAGTTAATCACGATACCTGCGCCGTTGAACGCGCCGATCGCTGTGCCGGTGTTTACTCCGTTGAGATCGAGGACGGCACCCTGGCGCAGCGCCAAGGGTTGATTGGCGGCGCTCAGTCGTCCTGCTCCGGCCATTCGCACGGTGCCTTCATTGATATTCGTCGCGCCGGTCTGGGCATTGGTGCTGTTCGTGAGGACGAGGATTCCAAACCCATTCTTGGTCAGCCCGCCGACTGTGGCATTGCTCAGTTGCGAGTCGAGAGTCAGGGTATCGGCGACCCCATTGACTCGAATGACCAGCGCGCCACCAGCAGCGCCGAGACCTTGGGAGACGTTGCCGCCGGAGATCGTGGAAGATCCACCAGTCAGCAAAATGCCGCCTACAGTGTTGGCTCCAATGTTGATTTGAAGCTGATCCGCGGCCCCCATCGTGAGGACGGGTGAGCCGGAACCGTCAATCAAAAGAGAATTGATGGGCGTTGTTCCAGCAGCGAGAGCAAAGCCCGCACCGGTGACTTCATTGTGTGCTCCCGCCGTCAGCGCGACGGCGCTGGTAAAGAAGCCGGTGTCAGCGCCATACACGGGTGCGCGCAATTCCCCGGTGCCAAGATTGGCCAGGGCAAAGTTACTGCCGTTGTAATAGATCGACCCGCGGACAAAACCATCCGGGACACCGGTGAGCCGGACGATGTCGAGCGCGCTCGGCGCGACGACGTTGATGCTGGCCCCGAGACTGGCCACGCCACCCAAGGAGGCAAAGGTGATGGAGGCATTGCCTCCAGGAGCCGGGCTCAGCCGGATCGTCCCGGGACCCTGCTGCGGATTCAATGGCCCGAGATTTTCCAAGTTCGAGACACTCGGCTGGCCGACCAGTTCCAACGTGCCGCCGGCATTCTGAGTCGTCGCATCGACGTTGAAGGTAATGGCGGAGTTGTCGGCGAGGATGGTCGAGGCGGCGGCGTTTGCCTTGAGCTTCAAGGTGCCGCCCGTGATCGTCGTCGGGCCGGTGTAAGTATTCGAGCCGGAGAGCACCCAGGTCCCGGGGTCGGTCTTGGTGAGCGAGACCGCGTTGATTCCCGCGTCGGCCAAGCCGCCCTGGATTTCGTTGTCGAGCGCACTGGCACCTCCCAGGGTCAATACCCGGTTGGGAGTCGAACCGATATTGTTCAAACCACCGGCCAGAATGAGCGGGGTCGGCAAGCTGCCGGTTTGATTCGCATTGATCCGGCCGCCGATGCCGTTGAGGCTGATTGAGTTATTCGAGGTTTCGCCCGCGCCAGTGCCGGCCGCCCCCAGATAGTTCAACCTGCTCCCATTGTTGATCGCGACAAGGCCAGACGTGCCGAGCGCGCCGAATTGGCGGATGGCGAGCGTGCCGCCGGTGATGAAGGTTGGGCCGGTATAAGTGGAGGCGACGCCGTTAATCGTCAGCGTGCCGGAGCCGGCCATCGACAACTGATGCGCTGCACCGCTGGCGAGCACGTTTCCATTCAAAAGGAAGTCGCCACTGCCTTCGAACCTCATGTTGCGCGCCGTGCCATCGGTTTGATTCCAAAAGGCACCCGTCACACCGACCAGGCCATTGGAGTTGTTGACGATCCTTTCGAAACCTGGGCCGGCGCCCGCCACGGACGAGAATTCCACCCCGTAACCATTGCGCCCATTGACGGTGAGGGTGCGGGTTTCAGCCGGGGTGGGCACCAAGGTGAGACCGGCGAAGGCCACGGTCTGATTCAACCCCGAGCCACCCACGGCACGATCCGCGAAGATCGTCCCATCGCCCGTGGCCAGGGTCACTCCCTTGGTATTGAAGTTGGGCGCATCGGTGCGGGCTTCGAGGGTGCCGCCGTTGAGGGTAATGGCATTGGCCGCCGCGTTCGGCCCGAGATTGGTGCCGGAGGCGACGCGCAGGAAGCCGCCGCTGACGGTCGTGATGCCGCTGTAAGTATTCGCGCCATTCAGAATGAGCGTGCCCGGCCCTGCCTTGGCCAGGGAGCCGGTGCCGGTCACGTTGCCGGCGATCGACCAATGGGCGTTGCCCTGGAAGGTGGCGGACTGGCCCGCGCCGAGGGCGACGCCGCCGGTGACGTTGGTGGTGCCGACATTGGAAGCCAGCCGCGTGGCGCTGCTGCTGCCGGTCGAGACCAGGGCAGCGAGGGTGTTATTCCCGATCGAGACCAAGGCATCGCCGATGCCCGCCGGCCCGCCGCCGCTGAGGTTGAGGCCGCGGGTAAAGTTGATGGGCGTATTGCTGCCACCGAGCACGAGCTGGCCGCCGCCGATTCCGGGAACAGTGGTCCCACCGATGACGACTGTCGAGGTGGCCGAACCCAGCGCGCCCAGATGGGAGATCTCCAAAGTGCCGCGATTGACGGTGGTGATGCCGCCGTAGGTGTTATTTCCGGAGTTGCCGGCAAGGTTCAGCACCCCGCCATCCACGGTCAGCGCACCCGGTCCGGCGATCACCCCAGAGTAGTCGATGGCGCCCGTCGAGTTGAAGGTGCCGCCAGCGGTCCCGAGGGTGATCCCACGGTTCGCGTTGAGTACCAGGCAAGTCGTGGCCGAAAGGCCGCCGCCGTTGAGGACGATGGCCCCCGCAACCCCGAGGTTTGCGTCCCTGGAGATTTGCACGAGGCCGCCGGAGACGCACGTCGGGCCATTGTAGAGATTGTCTGCCGTGAGGACGAGGGTTCCCGTGCCGAATTTCTCGAGGCCGGTCCCGGCGGTTCCAGCGATGACGATGTCGAGGGTCGCGGTATTGAACCCGGTGTCGATGGAGGGTTTGAGGCCAGACGGCGCCGTGAGCGTGAGTGGCCCACCCACGAGGGTGTAACCGGGGGTGTCAAACTGGAGCCCGCCCGCCGAGATTCCGCCCGCCTGGAGAGTGACGATGCCCGTGCCCGGATGGCCACCAAAGACGGCGATGTCGTGGACGTTGAGGGTATTATTCCAGGCGACGTCCACGGAGGGCGCGAGGGTGCTATTGATGGGCAGCGGGTCAAAGCGGATGGTCGAGGTATCCCACGTTGCCGCACCACCCTTGATGCCGTCGTTGTACACGCCATTCGGATCCCAAATCAAAGAATTGACGCCGGGGATCGCGGCCCGGGTCGTCGGCGCAATGTTCGGCGCGTCGATCGTCAGGATTTGATTGCAATCGCGGACGGAAAGGTAGTCGGCACGGTTGGTCACGGTGGAGACGGTGGAGCTGGCGAAGACCGTGAACTTTACCTCGCTCAGCGGTTTCGGTGGCGCCTGCGTCGGCTGGATTGAACCGTCGGCGAAGAGGAGCGGCGGCACTTTTTCCGCCTGGGCCGCAAAGCTCCGGACGGCGGTGGAGGTGTCCTTAAAGACCAACTCAAACACATCGACGTCGCCCGGCTGCGTTTGGGCACTGACGGTCCCGACCGTATAGACCAGCACTTCCCCCACCGCGACGCCATTGACGCCATTCCCCACAACGAATTCCACCTGCATGTCGGTGAATGGATTCTTGAACTGAGTGGCATCGAAGGTCGCTTCCGCCGGATCGTAGGCGACGCGCAGTTGAAACCCCTGGACGAGCGGCGGATCGACGCGCATCACCCACTTTTTGACTCCGCCCACGTAGTTGCACGTCGCGGTGGTCGTGGTCTTTCCCGTGGCCGTGGCTCCCTCGCTCTCGGGGGCCAGCGCGAGGGGCAAGACTCCGCTCACCGCCAGAGCGCTGGCGAGGATCCGCCGTCGCGCCCACGGCCGGATTCCGCGGGAAAATTTCGAGGACAAAGACAGCGGTTTCATAGGCTCTGGAGGATGTGGGATTTCTGGCTTTCCCTCAGACCGTCGGCTGGCGATCTGCGGACCGTGATCACTTCAGAAGAAGAGCAACAGGAATTCAGGGGTGGTCAAACATTAACTTTACTTGTTTAGCGCCTGTGCTTGTCGCGTTCGCTGGAAAGGTTGCTCGCGATCGGCTGCGGGTCTCGTCCGATCTCGGACCGGAAGGATTGCGGGCGATTGGCAACGGACGTTTCGGGCGGGGGCGGAGATGGGTTCGCGATGCCCCTTCCCGGGAAACTCAGTCCGCCTCGGGGAACTATTTCCGCGTGCGATCCGCGGCGACCGATTCCACCTGAAAGTCCTCCGGGCTCATGCTCACTCCCTCGCGCCCGAGCACCAGGAAGCTGCTGAAATCAAGCCCCAGCCGACGGGCGCATTGCTCCCGGAGTTGGGTGGAGCCGTCGATCAAGGAGACGGAAAATTCTACGAGGCCGGCGGCGAGGTCCAGTTCGGGGGAGAGGATGGCGACGGTCCCGGCAGTGCTGCCGGTGGCGGTGAGGGCGCTTTCCGAGGAGAGGAAATTGTCGGCAACGAGCACGATGTTGCCGCCGACGAGCAGGGCATTGGCGCTGATCCGGCTATTGGCGAGGATCACGAATTCGGAGTCGGTGAAAATGCTGCCGCCATTGCCTCCGGCTTCGGCGAGCAGTGGCGAATCGGTGAGGGTGATGCGCCCGCCTGCCTGGAGGCGGATGAGGCCAGCATCACCGCGCGCGGCCTGCACGGTGGCGCCGCTGGCGTCGAAGTCGATATCCGTGGCAGAGAGGATGGAGACGGTGCCGGCGCCGCTCTCGGCGGAGGTGGTGCGGATGGCGCTCCCGGTGCGCAAGGTGAGCGGTTGGGACACTTCGAGGGTTACGCTGCCGGCGGCGCCACGACCGAGGGCGGAGGCTTCGATGGCCCCGGCACTTTCCAGGGTCAGCCGCGACGCCGTCACCCAGACGCTGCCGCCGGCACCGCCGCCGCGGGTGCTGGCCTCGATGCGCCCGCCTGCGCGCAGGGCGAGCCGATCCGCCACCACGCGCACGTCACCACCCGGCCCGCCAGCTCCGGCGGAATTACTCTCGGCCACGATGCCCGTGACGATGGGCAGATTGCCGCCACTGATCGCCACATCGCGCGCCCGCACCTGCACATCGCCGCCCGCACCTTGTCCGACGGTGGCGGCGGAAATGCGCGCGCCATCGGAGATCCGCAACCGCTGCGCGACGACCTCGACATTTCCGCCCGGCCCGCCCGCGCCGATGGAGAGGCTCTCCGCGGAGATCGCGGAAGGCAGATCGAAGCGGCCCAGGAGAAAGAGGTCGCCTGCTTCCACCGAGACATTGCCGCCGCGGGCGCGGGTGGCGGTATTGGCGGAGATCTGGCCGCCGTCATAGATGCGCACGATGTCGGCCTGCACGCGGACATTGCCGCCAGGGCCGCTCTTTACGGGACGGGGATAACCCACGTCGCCACCCACGGCGGAGGCGGCATCGGCGGCGATGCCGGTGAAAAGGGGTGACGTGCCGCGGGCGATGTCCAGTTCGTGGGCGGTCACCGTGGTGTCGCCGGCCGCGCCGAGGCCCACGGCTTTGGTGGAGATCAATCCGCCCTCCGAGATCCGCACGCGATCGGCAGTCACGCGGACATCGCCGCCCGCGCCCTTGGAAAAAGTATCGGCGAAGATCCCGGTTGGTTGTTCCCGGCGCGCGGTGCCGGGCGCGCTGATGAAAAGATCGCCCGCCTTTACCTCCACGTCGCCGCCGGGCGCGTCCGTTTCGGTATTGGCGCCGATGCTGCCGCTGGCGGTGATGCGCAGGGTGTCCGCTTTGACGCTCACCCGCCCGCCCGGTCCGGTCGTCACCGGCGGGACGGAAGGCAGGGGCGGGTCTGCGATTCCAAAATCCGGCGCGGTCGCGGCGGATTGACTGGAAAAAATGCCCGTCGGCGCGCCCGATTTGCGACCGTCGATCGAGATCGCGCGCGCCTCGACGTTCACCACGCCACTCCTCCCGGAGCCATAGCTGGTCGCGGAAATGGTCCCGCCCCCATCGGTTCCGCCAAGCAGCGAGAGGGTGAGCGCGTGGACATCGACGGTGCCGGCCCGGCCATTCCCGAGAGACTCCGCAGTGATGGAGCTGACGTCGCCCTCGGAACCATCGCCGATGCGGAGCGCGCCCGTTCGCACGACCACGCGACCGGCGCGTCCATTCTCGGTGGCGCCCTCGGTTGCGACGCTTCCGATGTTGGAACTCTTCTCGAGGCTCAGCGCGCTGGAGCGAAAGGAGACATCGCTCGCCTGCCCGTCGCCAGTGGCCCGGGTGAGCACGCGGCTCGCCGCCGTGAGCGTGGCCCGCCCGCGCACCTGCACATCGATGCCGGGGCCGCTCTTCGCCGGGCCTTTTGCGCCAGAGATGATGCGGCTGGAATCCTCGAGCGTGAGCGTGCCTCCGCGGATGACCACCGAGCCCCCCGGTGCGCCATCGGTCAGGACGGAGGCTTTGTTCAATCGCACCGCCCCCATCTGCGCGAGCGGCGCGAGGCCGGTGCGCAGTTCCCCGGCGGACTTCACGCTCACGAGTTCCACGCGGCCGCCGTCGGCCTGCAGCGTCGTGCGGGAGTTGGCGCCTTGCCTGCCGAGCTGGAGTTCGCCGCCGATCAGCGAAAGCGTTTGGCCCGGAGCGGCAGCGAGCGTGGCACCCGGCTGCACTTCGATGAGGCCGGCCGCGTTGAGGCGCGGATTGCCCGGCGTCGGAGCCAGAAATCCGAAGGCGCTGACGGATGCGGAGGTGAGCGTGAGATCGTCCGGTCCGGGCAGCGCGTTGAAGCGCACGCCGTCGTCGAGCGTGAGGTAGCTCGCCGAGGTCGCGGTGAAAGAACCCGTCACGTCGAGCGTCGCGTCCTGACCAAACATCAAGCCCTGCGGATTCATGAGGAAGAGATTCGCGGCGCAGGAGATCCGGCCTTCGATCCGCGAACTCCCGCCAGCAGTCACGCGCGCCAGCACATTGCGGATCCCGGCGAGATTCTGAAAGGTGGCCGAGCCTCCGGGCTCGATGTTGAAGCGGGTGAAGCTGTGGAAAAGATTCGCGCCGACCGCCAATCCCGCAGCGCCGGGGATCGTATAGTCATTGCCGCTACGACCGACTAGGCCGGAGCCGAGCCGCCCGTCCGAGAGCACCTCGGCTAAACCGGTCGCGCACCCGAGCGCGGCGAAGCTGGCGATCCACGCCGCGAGTCGGAGTGAGGAAGCACCGATCGGAAAGGACACCCTCATCCCGTCGCCGGACCAAGGAGGGAAGGCAAGGTCCGAAACTGCTCGTCCATGGCTGGATTGACGGACTCGCCATTGATCCTGGGCGCGGTCTTGAATTCCCCCGCGGCAAAGATGCTGCCCGTGGCCTGGCCGGTGACAACGAGGCTGGCGATCTTGCTCGCGACAGTGCCGAGGCGACCCGAACTGATGTCGTAGCCCGCACCGATCACTGCACTGCTGACGTCGCCCGTGATCGTGATCGCACCGATCGAGCCGGTCGCGAGGTTCGTTCCGGCGAGGAGCTGCGTCCGCACGAGATCGCCGCCGTTGATTTTCAAGCCGCCGATGTCGGTCTTCGCCGCGAAGCGCGAGTCCTCGATCGTGTGACTCGAAGTGATGGCACCGATGCTCCCCACGGTGCTCTCGAAGGTTGAGTTTTTGATCCCTGTGAGCACCACCGACGAGGTGCTGGCGTCGGCCCGGAGCGCCACGGTGATCTTCCCGATCTGCGCGGCGACGACGCTTACATTTTCGAGGCCGACGGTATCGACCCGAAGTTTCGAGCGGGTCACGGCAAAGCCCGCGAACGGCTGGTCGCCGGTGTCGATGTGGTAGTTTGCGATGACTCCGCTGCTGGCCTTGATGACGCCGAGCGCGCCGCTCGTGGCCTCGATGCTTTTCGCACTCCCGCCATCGAAGCTGAAGGCCGTGATCTTCCCGATCGCCGCAGCCGCCACACTGCCGCGGAAAGCATTGGTCAGCGCAAAGTTTTTTATCTCGGAATCCGAGGTGAGCGTGCCCGTGAATTCGCCGGTCACGCTGACTTTCTTGAGGGCGATGCTCGCCGTCCGCGGAGCCTCCTGGAAAGCGCCGAGGAAGGGCAGGGTATCTTGGCGAAAGGCGTCGGTGAGAAGCAGGCGGTTCAAGCGCCGCACATCATCGGGGTTCGCGGCGGGGAGGGCCACCAGTTCCGCCGTGTCAGGAGACAAATTCACGGCGTCAAAGTCCGGATCGTCCGCGAGAGAGGGGCCGTTGAGCAGGCTGTTGAAAGCGCTCAGGAGCACGGTGTTCAGTTGCGTTGCGGTCGCGGCGGGATTGGCGAGGACGCGTTGCCGGGCAGCGCTGAGGTCATCCCAGACAGCCGCCGCCACGGGATCGGCCTGCGCGAAAAGTGCGGCGGCCAGCGCCGCGGGATCATTGAAATCGGTGGCCCGGAAGGTCTGGGCGGCGGCGAGTGGTGGCGCTTCCGCGAGGAGCGCGAGATGCAGGGCCGCGGGATCGCGATAGGCATCGCCGAGCAGGAGCCGGTTCAGGCGGATCAACTCCGCGCCGCGCGCATCGCTCTCCAGCAAGGCTTCGGTCGCCTCCGACAAGGCGATGCCGCGAAAACGGTCAGCCTCGAAAAGCGAAGTGCCGTTGAGCAGTTGGTTCAATTCTCCAAGCAGGACGGAGCGGGCGTTCTCCGCCAGTTCCGCGCTTGCCCGGGAGGCATCGGTGAGCGCGCGGAGCATTCCCTGCGCAGTGGGCGAGAGCTGGCCGGCGAGAAATGAAGATACCTGATTGCGGGGAGCAGCCAGCTTCTCGAAGAGCGCGACCGGATCGCGCAGATCGCCCGTGCCGAGCGTCTGACTCGAGAGTGTGACGCGGCCGGAGAAGGCGCCCTTGAGATTCAAAGTCTTGATCGCGCCCGCGACGATCGACCCCGGAAAATCCGCGGCGCTGAAAGTGCCGACCGCGCCCTCGGCGGTGAGGATGCCGGCGAAATCGCCGCGGATGCTGACCAGGACGATGCCGGCGCTGGTCAGGTCGCCGACGTGCTCTTTGTCGATCTCGATCCCACCCACGAAATCCCCTTCGAGCAGACGGAAGCTGCCGATGCTTTGCGTGGTCCGGATGAAGCCGGGATAAGCCGCGAGTTCACCGGCGGCATCCCGGCCCCAGCTTTGGACGACTACTTTTCCGAGTCCGCCGCCGCCCCGTCCGGCGGGCTGGCCGTCGCCAAGCACGTTCACCTCGACACCCGGACCGAGCACGTCCCGGATGGTCAGGTTCGGGCGGTGGTTCAAGGTGTCGGGCGCGGTACTTCCGGGCACGTCGTAGGGCAGGCGATCACCCAAAGCGACGACGGCGTTCCGGTTCACATCGGCGAGGAGTAGCGTCTTCGCCTTGCCGGTGATGCGGAGCGCCGGGCCTCCCGCCGTGGTGCCATCGCCGAGCAGTACCTTGGGGCCGAGCTTCACGGAGCCAACATGCCGCGGCGAGCCAGTCTCGTCGTCGGCGAAGACGATGTGGCCGATGGTCGTGCCGCCGGAGCCTCGGGGTACGGTGATGGTGAGCGTGCTCGTGGGGGTGCTGCGGAGGACCTCGATCGTGCCGACATCGCCATCCAGCGCGAGCGTCAGCCGCACTCGGGCATCGCCGGTGATCACGATTTTCACCGGCGTGTCGTTCGCGTCATTGATCGTGATCGAACTGCCCGCTCCCGCGGTGATCGGGATGTCGCCATTCGGGTCGAGCACCATGAAGCGGCCGACGTTGGCGGTCACGACCTTCGCGGCCTTCGAGCCAAAGACGACGTAGCTTTTCCCGACGCCCACGGGCGTGGCGGGGACGATGCTATCCGCGCCGATGATCAAGTCCGCGATGCCGTCGCCATTCACGTCTCCAGCGGCGCTGACCGAGCGCCCCGCGTAGTCGGTGGCGGCTTCACCGCTGACCTTGAAGCCATTTGCGCCATTGAGCGCCGCGACGTTCAGGCTCGCGCCGAAGCCTGCGGCCCTGCCAAAGACGACGAAGGAAGCGCCGCTCCGGCTGCCATTCGGATCTGCGCCCGAGGCCCCAAGAAGCAGGTCGGGAAAACCGTCCCCATTCACATCGCCCGCGCCGCTCACGGAACGCCCGAGGAAGTCATCCGCCTTGTCTCCGCTGATCCGGAAACCGTTCGTGCCATCGACGGCGGAAAGGTTGAGATTCGCGGCGAAGGGCGCGCCGCGACCGAAGATCACGGAACAGTCCCCGCTATTGCTGCCACTGGTGTCCGCATATTCCGACGCGACGACGAGGTCCGCAAAGCCGTCACCATTGATGTCGCCCGCGCCGCTGACCGCGCGGCCCGCTTGATCGCCCGCCGCGGCACCGCTGAGCTTGAAACCGTTGGCACCATTGAGCGCGGAAAGATTGAGCGCGGCGGCAAAGCCCGAGCGCCGGCCGAAGACCACATAGGCCGCGCCGCTCGAGGTGCCATTCGGGTCCGCCGCCGAGGCGCCGACGAGCACATCCGCGAGACCGTCCCCATTCACATCGCCCGCACCGCTCACCGAGCGGCCCGCAAGATCGCCCGCCGCCTCGCCGTTGAGTTTGAAACCGTTTGTGCCATTGAGCGCGGAGACGCTGAAGGTCGTCCCGAAGGAGGTCGCTTTGCCAAAGATCACGTACGCCGCGCCGCTGTTGCTGCCATTCACGTCGTTCCCATTGGCCCCGATGACGAGGTCATCGAAGCCGTCCCCATTGACGTCGCCCGCGCTTCCGCCGTAGAGGCCGAAGAAGTCGCCTACGGTCGCGCCAACCAATCTGAAGCCGTTCGTCCCGTTGAGCGCAGAAACGTTGAGATCTGGCGCAAAGCCCGAGCGCCGGCCAAAGATGACGTACGCCGCGCCGGTGCTGGAAACGGCGTAATTCGCCCCGACGAGAACGTCGTCGAAACCGTCGCCATTGAGATCGCCCGCGCTGCTCACGGAACGGCCCGTGCGATCCCCGGCCGCTCCCCCCTCGATCCGAAAACCAATCTTCCCGTCGAGCGCCGCGAGGTTGAAGTCAGCGGGGAAACCCGCGGCTCGGCCAAAAACGACATACGCCGCGCCGCCCTCGGGTCCGCCGGACGGGCCGCTGGTCGCGGCAAACTTCGCCCCGATGATCACGTCGCCAAAGCCGTCCCCATTCACATCGCCCGCATCGCTCACGGAGTAGCCCGAGTAATCGCCCGCCGCGGCCCCGGTGAGGCGGAAACCGGTGTGGCCGGAGAAGCCTTGCAGCGCCGAAAGCTGCAGCGTCGCGCCAAAGCCGCCGACCTGGCCGAAGACCACATAAGCCGCGCCGGTCCCGGAAGCATTGGGCGCTCCGACGACGAGATCCGCCAGACCGTCGCCATTAAAGTCGCCTCCACCACTCACGGCAAAGCCCGACTGATCTCCTGCCGCCGCCCCGAGCAGCCGAAACCCGCTGGCGCCGGTGAGCGTCGCGAGATCGAAGGTGGCGGCGAAGCCCGACGCCTTGCCGAAGATCACAAACCCACCGCCGCTCTCAATCCCATTGAGATCCAACCCCGAGGCTCCGCAGAGCAGATCCGCGAAACCGTCCCCGTTCAAATCACCCGCACCACCCACGGAACGGCCGGTCACCGCGCCTCCTTGCACACCGATTACTTTGAAGCCGTTGGCGCCGTTGAGTGCGGCGAGGTTGAGATTGGCCGGAAAGCCTGCCTTCTTGCCGAAGATGACGTAGGTCGCGCCACTGTTATTGACCGGGACATCGGCGCCCTCAGCGCGCAAGGCGAAGTCCGCAAAGCCGTCGCCGTTGACATCCCCGATCCCGCTGACCGCGCCCCCCGCTAGATCGTTTGCGGCTTCGCCGCTCAATTTGAAACCAGCGGTGCCGTCGAGTGCCGCGAGGGTCAACGTCGGGGCAAAACGCGACCCTTTGCCAAAGATGACAAAGGCCGCTCCGCTGCGCGCCCCATTCGGAGACGCGTTTGGCGCGCCGATGAGCACGTCGGCAAAGCCGTCGCCATTCACGTCGCCCGCATCGCTCACGGAAAAACCCGCGGAACCCCCGGGTTCTCCAACGATCTTGAAGCCGTTGTTTCCGTTCAGCGTCGCGAGGTTGAAATTTGCGCCAAAGCCGCCGCCCTTGCCAAACACCACGTAGGCCGCGCCAGGATCGGTGCCACCACCGTCCACGTAGTTCCCGACAAGCACATCCGCAAACCCGTCGCCATTGACATCGCCGGCCCCGCTCACGGAAAAGCCTGATCGATCGCCGGTCTTTTCCCCGGAAATCTTGAAGCCATTGGCGCCATTGAGGGTGGAAAGGCGAAGGTCGGCGGCGAAGCCAGCCGCCCGGCCAAAGACCACGTAGCTCGCGCCGTTTCCCGCTCCGCTGGGGGCAAGATCCGCGCTGACGAGCAGGTCTGCGAAACCGTCTCCGTTGACGTCGCCAGCGCCGCTCACCGACACCCCGGAGGAGTCGCCCGCCGCCCCGCCGCTGAGCTTGAAGCCATTGGCACCATCGAGCGAGGAAAGGTCAAAGGTGGCGGCAAAACCTGGCGCTCGCCCGAAGACGACGTACGCAGCACCGCTGGAGTTGCCGTTCGGGTCAGCGCGCCTGGCGCCGATGATCAAGTCCGCGAATCCGTCGCCATTGACATCGCCGGCCGCGCGGACCGAGGAGCCTGCATAGTCGCCCGCAGCGACCCCGCGGATCGTGAATCCCTGCGGATTGGCGAAGTCAGAAAGATTCACGACGGGCGCTCCCGCCGGGGCAATTCGGGTTTCCAGTGGCTCGATCATGAAGGCGACCTCCTCTCCCGGATCGTGAATTTGAACTGCCGACATACCAGACAAAAAATCGCCCCCTATGCCGTGTGCCCGCGAGGGTCGGGTCGCGCGGTCGTGCGCACCGCGTCGCTCGCTCCGAACTAAATCGCGGGTAAGATCGGGAACTGCGGGTCTGCGCCCAAAACGACCGGCAACCCATTGACCTTGGGTAAGGTTGTGAATTTGCCCGCGGCGAAGGTGTTGCCGCTCGCGGTGCCGGTGATGATGAGGCTGGCGATCTTACTCGCCAGCCCGCCGACGATGCCTGCCGGTGAAAGCTGGTAACCGGCGCCGATGGCGGAGCCTGAGGCTTTCCCTGTGACTTTGATCGCGCCGATCGTTGCCGAAAAGAACGTGTCGGCATCCGCTCCCGCTCCCCCGAGCGCGTGGTCGGCGCCGACATTGACGCCAGCCAGGAAGGTCGCGCCGTCGAGATTGCCGGCGGTGATTTGCAGACCGCCAAGATTTGTCCGCGCGAGGAAACTCGAGTCCACCACCGCGTGGCTCGAGGTGATTTTCCCCACACCGGCCACCGTGCTCACGAAAGCGGAATCTTTGATCCCCGTGAGCGCCACCGTCGGGGTGCTCGGGTCCGCCTTGAGCGACACCGAGATATTTCCGATCTGCGTGGCGACGACGGTCACATCGTGGATGCCGATGGTCGGGACGATGAGCTTCGTCCGGTTCACGGAAAAGCCGCCAAAGGTCTGCCCGTCCGCGTCGATGCGGTAGTTCGCGATGGTGCCGTTGGTGGCCTTGATCATGCCGAGTGTGCCGTCGGTGACGGTGATGCTTTTCTGGCCGAGCGGCAGCGTGCCGTCGAAACGGAAGGCGGTGATCGTCGCAACCGCATCGGCCGCCACGGTGCCGAGAAAGGCGCTGGTCAGGGCCATGTTTTTGATCGCGGATTCCGAGATCAGCGCGCCCGTGAATTCCCCGGTGACCTTGACCTTGTCGAGTGCGGGACCGACGGGGTCTGGCGCTTCTTGAAAGGCGCCGAGGAAAGGCCGGGCTGCGTCGCGGAAAGTGTCGCTGAGGAGGAGCCGATTCAGGCGCACGACCTCTGCGGGGTCTGGCGTCACGAGACCCGTGAGCGCTGCGGTTTCGGCAGAAAGAGCCACGCCGGCGAAACGCCCGGCGTCGTAGATCGAGGGGCCGTCGAGCAGGCGATTGAAGGCAGCGAGGAGCGTGGTCTGCAGTTGCTTGACGGTTGCCGTGGGGCTGCCCAGCACCCGCTGCTGGCCAGCGCTGAGGCTGCTCCAGAGAAAGGCGGAGACGGGATCGGCGTGGGCGACCAACTTGGCGGCGAGCGCCGCAGGATCAGGGAAATCGCCGGCGACAAAATCCTGAGCGGCCGCGAGCGGCAGCGGCTCCTGGAGCAGACCGAGATGGAGCGCGCCGGGATCACGATAGGCATCGCCGAGCAGGAGCCGGTTCAAGCGGATCAGCTCGGCGCCGCGGGGATCACTGGCCAGCAGGTCGGACGTTTCGTCGGAAAGGACCACGCTGGCAAACCGGGTCACGTTGTGGATGGAAAACCCATTGAGCAGGCGATTCAATTCCGGGAGCAGGGCGGTCAGGGCGCTGGCCTGTTTCGGTGCGTCTCCTGGTGCTGCCTGCGCGGCGAGCACGGTGGTCTTCGTCGTGGCAGATAACTCATTCCAGAGGAAAGCAGAGACGGCATCGGTGGACGCCGCGAGTTCACCAAGGAACGCCCCCGCATCGCGAAAATCTCCCGCACCCAGGGTCTGGCTCGAGAGGGTGACGCGACCGGAAAATGTCCCTCGGAGGTTCAGGGTTTTCATCGCACCTGCGACGATCGACCCTGGAAAATCTGCGGCGCTGAAGGAGCCAACGACGCCCTCCGCGGTGAGCGTGCCGCCCCAGGCGCCGCGGATGCTCACCAATTGGATTCCCGCAGCAGTCACGGAACCAACGTGCTCTTGATCGATCTCGATCCCACCCCCGAAATCTCCCTGAAGCAGCCGGAAGCTGCCGATGCTCTGGGTGGTGCGGACGGAGCCAGGGAAAGCCGCCAACGCCCCGCTCGCGTCTCGTCCCCAGCTCTTGACGACGACTTTCCCGAGCCCGCCGCCGCCAGTGCCCGCGGGCTGGCCATCGCCGAGCACATTGATCTCGACCCCGGGCCCGAGGACATTGCGGATGCTCAGGTTCGGGTGGTTGTTTAAGGTGTCTGGCGTCCTCCGGTCTGGCGCGTCGTAGGGGAGCTGTCGGCCGAGGGTGATGCGGGCGTTGGCGCCCACGTCGGAAAGGACCAGGGATTTCGTCTTGCCGGTGATTTCGAGCGCTGCGCCCGTGCTGAGGGTGCCATCGCCGAGGATGACGCCGGGACCGAGTTTCACCGCGCCGAAATGTTCGGGCGCGGCGCCGGGTCCGTTCGTGACGAGGATGTGACCGATCGTCGTCCCTTTGTTCTTCGGTACGCTGATCGCGAGTTTGCTGGCGAGATTGGAGTGGAGGATTTCGAGCGTCCCGATGTCGCCATTCACCGCGAGGGTCACGCGGGCAAAGCCGCCGCGGGCGACTGCCACGGTCACGGGATCGCCATCCGCATCGCGCACGACGAACCGGCCTCCTGCGCTGACGAACACCGCGGTGGCGGACTTTGCGCCAAAGACGACATAGCTGGCACCGGTGTTGCCGGCAGCGCCAGACGCGCCGACGAGCAGATCCGCGAGACCGTCGCCATTGAGATCGCCCGCGGGACTCACTGACCGGCCGAGTTCGTCGTTCAATGATTCGCCGCTGAGCTTAAAGCCATTGGTGCCATCGAGGGATGAGAGTTTGAGGTCCGTCGCAAACCCCGAGGGTCGTCCGAAGATCAGATAGGTCGCCCCGGCCTTGCCGTCCACGTTCGTCGCGCCGATGGCAATGTCCGCAAAGCCATCCCCATTCACGTCGCCCGGCCCACTGACGGCGCCGCCGAGTTCGTCGTTCGCCGCGACCCCGCTGAACTTCAAACCGCGGCCAGCCGCGAGGGTCGTGACATCGAGCGCCGCGGCAAAGCCCGCAGGCTGGCCAAAGATCACGTAAGCGGCGCCGCCGCTATTGCCCACGGTGGACACATCCGGCGCTCCGATGATGAAATCGGCGAGGCCGTCCGCATTCACATCCCCGAGCCCGCTCACCGAGCGCCCGAGACGTTTGCCCAACCCGAGCCCGGCGAGCTTGAAACCATTCGCGCCGTTCAGCGTGGCAAGGTCGAGATCCGCGGCCAGACCGCTGGCCTGGCCAAAGACCACGTAGGCCGCGCCACTCTCATTGGTCGCGGCAAAGGCGCCGACGACCACGTCCGCCAAGCCGTCGCCATTCACGTCGCCCGCACCGCTCGCGGCGAACCCGGCGAGATCGCCCGCAGCCTCGCCCGTGACCCGGAAGCCGGTGGCTCCATTGAGTGTCGCCAGATCGAAACTCGCCCCGAAGCCCGTGGTGCGTCCGAAGATCACATAGGCTGCCCCGCGCCCGGCCGCGACCCCGCGCGCGCCGACGATCACATCGTCAAGCCCATCGCCATTCACGTCACCTGCGGTGCCCACCGAGCGCCCGAGTAAATCGCCCGTGGCGAGACCGGGGATCTTGAAGCCATTGGCGCCATCGAGCGCCGAGAGGTTGAGATTCGCGGCGAAGGTCGTGCCTTTCCCAAAGACGACGTAGGCCGCGCCGCTCTGGGTGCCATTGGCGGCAGCGGTGTACGCACCGATGAGCAGGTCGGCAAAGCCGTCGCCATTGAGGTCGCCCGCCGCGCCGACCGACCGGCCCGCATAGTCGCCGGCCGCTTCGCCGCTGAGCCGGAAGCCGTTTGTCCCATCGAGCGTGGCGAGCTTGAGATCCGCCGGCAGGCCAGTGGCCTGGCCAAAGACCACGTAGGCCGCGCCGGTATTCCCGCCCGCCCCGAAGGCGCCAATGACGACATCCGCAAAGCCATCACCATTCACATCCCCAACCCCAGTCACCGAGCGACCGGAGAAATCGCCCGCCGCTCCGCCGCTGAGTCGGAAGCCAGTATGATCGGAGAAGCCGTCGAGGCCGGCGAGTTCCAGGGTGGCGCCGAAGCCGCCAGCCTGGCCAAAGACGAGATAGGAGGCACCGCGAGCCGTATTGTTCGGATCGGAGAAAGGGGCGCCGACGAGGATGTCGGCAAAGCCGTCGCCATTCACGTCGCCGGCGGGGCTCACGGCCTGGCCCGCGCGATCGTCCGCCGCCGCGCCGTTTAGTTGGAAGCCGTCCGTCCCGTCCAGCAGCGAGAGGGCGACCTCCGCTGCGAACCCACCGATCCGGCCAAAGACCACATACGCGGCGCCGCTCGCGCTCCCGTTTGGATCGGCTCCATCCGCGCCGATGAGAAAGTCCGCGAGGCCGTCCCCATTGACATCACCCGCGCCCCGCACGGAGACGCCCGCACCGTCACCCGGTGTTTCCCCGTTCAGTTTGAAGCCGGCATTGCCGCCGAGCGTCGCGACGGGGAGATCGGCAGGAAAATTTCCCGCCCGGCCAAAGATCACATAGGCGGCGCCAGTGGTCGCGCCGCTCGATCCGGCACCGACCGCGCCGACGAGCAGATCCGCCCGCCCGTCGCCATTCACATCGCCGGCCGCGTGGACCGCATTGCCGAGCTTGTTCCCCGCCGCTTCGCCGCTGATCCGAAAGCCCGTCGTCCCATCGAGCGTTGCAAGATCGATCCGGGGCGCGAGACCCGACGCCTTGCCAAACACCAGGTAGGCCGCACCGCTCTCACTGCCATTCAGGTCGGCACCCGCCGCTCCGGTGAGCAGATCGGCAAAGCCGTCGCCATTCACATCACCCGCCCCGCTCACGACCGCGCCGGCGGAGTCGGCAAGGGCGCCGCCGCGCAGCTTGAAGCCATTCCGACCATTCAGCCTGGCTAGGTCGAGCTTCGCCGCGAAGCCCGCCGCTTTCCCATAGACCACGTAGGCCGCGCCGCTCCGTTCGTTATTGCTGGCCCCGATGAGCACATCCGCAAAACCGTCGCCATTCACATCGCCCGCCCCACTCACTGCCCCGCCCGCGTTGTCGCCCACCGCTTCTCCATTCAGCTTAAAACCATTCCGTCCATTGAGCTTTGCGAGGTCGAGATTGGCCGAAAAACCCGACGCCTTTCCAAAGATCACATAAGCCGCCCCGCTCTGGGTTCCATGCGGAGACGCGCGGTCCGCACCGACCACGAGGTCCGCAAGGCCATCCCCATTGACATCGCCCGCGCCACTCACCGAGACGCCGGCATGATCGCCGGCCACCGCGCCGCTGATCCGAAAGCCATTCGTGCCATTGAGTGCCGAGAGTTCGAGAGCGCCGGGAACGAGCCCAGCCCGGCCAAAGATCACATAGCTCGCCCCAGAGAGGGGGCCATGCGGGTCGGCTTCGGGAGCGCCGATGATGAAATCGGCAAAGCCATCCCCATTCACGTCACCCGCCACGTTGAGCGTGCTGCCCGCCGAGTCACCGGGCGCCGCTCCCGTCAGTCGAAAGCCTTGGGGGCTCGCGAAGTCGGAAAGAGAAATGACCGGTGCGCCAGCCGGTGCGATGCGCGTTTCAAGCGGCTCGATCATGAATTGAGTAAGTGTCGTCTGCATCTCGAACCACCGGCAACGGGAATCTTCCGCCCTTTCCCAGAGAAGCATTTCTGGGTCCTTCCGCGGCTGCTCTCATGACCTTTGGCGGGTTGTCCGGCGCTTGGTGAATGGTGCGCTCCGCCGCGCCATGAGAACATGTGCGCGCAGCGCCACGCTGAGAAGATGGGCCTGCGGCGAGCGATTGGCATGGCGCGGCGGAGCGCACCATTCACCGAACGCCGGGATGGTTTTTCAACAGCCTGCTGATCCATAGGTCGAGTTGCGGATTTGCCGCGCTGGACGCAATCGCGTTTTAACGGCTTACTAGTCCCGCTTTGAAACGCATTGTTGCGATCATTCTGGCTTTATTGGTTCTCATTGCCGGGGCGGTGCTGAAGTGGCGCGAGGTCCATCCGGCAGGGAAAGTAAGTGGAGGCGGGCCACGAAGCGAAAGGTCGAGCGCGGTAGTCTTGGCAGAGCCTGCACCAGCCGGGAAAGATGCCAGTATCCTGAACGCAGCGAGCGCGGACCTTCCTTCGACGGAGGCATTTTCCGGCACGGTGAGGATTGTCGTTCCGGAGTTCGCGCCGATCCTGCTCCGCTCCGACGATGTTCCGGCGGAGGTGCAAATTGAAGCCTTCCTCCGGCGCACCGATGTCCCTGATCGGCTCAAGGCGCGAGCGCTGATTCAAATGCTGCCAGGATTGCCGGAAGAAGGCCTGACCAGAGCGGCAGAGGAGGTCGCCAATCGTCTTCCGGATGCCGACTACGCAACCATGCTTCTGCCAACGGTGCTCGATCCCAAAACGCCTGGCCTGGCAATGAGCGTTCTCTTTGCCGATCTGATGGAACGGCCAGACGCGATCACGCTGCCGAGCCTGGTGACGATCGCCCGCAATCCCGAACACCCCTATGCGCCGTCGGCCCGGGACAATCTTGCACTCCTGTTGGAAAAAGATTTCGGCGGAGATTGGTCCGCTTGGGAAAAAGAAATCCGCTTGCGACTCGCTCAACGAAAAGGCCGGTGAGCGCTTGGTTCAATCTGGCAAGGGAATCTGTCCGGCCGGCAGGGTGAAAGCCGGTTCGTCTCGCGGGGGGATTGCTGGCTGCGGCTTTTGCGGTGGTGGTGGTGGCGCCTGGGGTGGGACCAGATCGCGGCCGGACTTGGTGCGAAGTTTTGGGCCTTCCATTTTTACGTCTTCGACGCGGAATGGGGTGCCGTCGGCGTGCTGGAGGAAGGGACGCATTTCGTCGAGATGCAGGGGTCGCGAGCCGCGTCGGCCAAAGACCACGGTCTGCCCGCCCGTCTCATCCACGACCCGGTCGCGATCGAGCCCGCGCGATACGGCGAGGGTCGGCTCCTTAGTCGGGTAAGTAGCGATCAACCGGGGCGACGGGCGTGGCGAGAAGCCGGCGGCCCCTTCCACGGTATCCGGTGAGATCATTTGGAGAACCCGCAGGCCATTCCGCCCGTCGGCGACCAGCGCGTACATGGAAGCGGCAATGGAGCCGATCTGGACGGCGTGGGTATCGTTCAGCGCGCCGTCGGCGTTAAACATCCGGTCGAGGCGCGGACGCATCGGATTTTCGACGTCGATGATGGCAAGCCCTTCGGGACCATTGGCGACTTAAGCATAGGTGCGCGCGACATAGAGCCGATGCGCGTGGCGCAACCGGACCACCGCCCCCGGCACCGCGCGCGGGCGGTCCGGCTCCTCGAGATTCACGACCTTCAGTCCCTCATCGTCCGTCACGAAGGCGTATTGAAACTGCACCGAGATCCCGCGCGGGCGCTTGAGGAAGTCGCCGGTCAGTTCCCCGACGAGACGCGGCACCTCCGGGCGGGAGACATCGACGACGGCGAGCCCGCGCGGGGTGCAAAGGTAGAGCCGATGCCCCGCACAGACGACGTACTCGGCACCGGTCAGTTTTCCATCAGGGTTAAAGACGGCCTTCTTCTTGACGAAGTTATTTTCCGGATTGCCATCGAGCAAACCACGCACGTCCACCACGACGAGCCCGAGTTCAAGGTCGGTAACGAAGGCGTAGCAGTACCAATCCACGATCGGCTGCTCTTCATTTTCCGGCAGGCGGGCGCGCGTGGGATCGATGAGCAGCGTGCTCGGCAAGGCCACCGACGTGGCAAAGGGCGTGCGCACATAGGTCTTCTGTCCGAGTGGCGAAAAAGGGGCCGTCACGATCCGCTCGCTAAAGCCCTTCTGGTCGATGTTCGCCACGTCGAAAATCTCGAAACCCCCGGGACCGTTGGCCGTGTAGAGATACTCACTCCGGAGTGTCAGATCGTGAATGATCTTGGCGTGATGCTCGTGACCCTCGACCAGCTTCCGGCCGCGATCGAGATGCGCCGCAAAG
>JANNXQ010000101.1:0-13581 GCA_031409655.1 Chthoniobacteraceae bacterium
GGATTACTTCACGATTTACGATTTCGTGAGGGCGCATCTCAAATTCCAAGACCCGGAGTGGGACGGTCCACCAGAACCCGACGAGCCGTGCAACAAGTGCGGGCAGAATCCCTGCGCCTGTGAAGTGACACCGCCCAAGCCTTGCGCCAAGTGCGGCAAGTCGCCATGCGAATGCCCGAAAGAGCCGTGCCCGGTCTGCGGCAAGCTGGCGTGCATCTGCGAGAGGAAGCGGAAAGTGAAAGTGAAGCTGGCCGACGGCAAGGAACGCACCATCCAGCACATGACGATGACGACCTTCTGGCATCCCGACGGCACGCCGATGTCCGCGCAGCAGTTCATGGAACTGCTCTTCGGTAAGCTGCCAGACTTCTTCCAGAGCGAAGCCGAACTCCGCGCCCTCTGGAGCGCCCCCGACACGCGGGCCAAACTCCTGCAAGGCCTGGCCGACAAAGATTTCGGCCACGACAAGCTGGTGGCCATGCAGCAGCTCATCGACGCCGAGAAGAGCGACCTCTTCGACGTGCTCGCCTACGTGGCCTACGCGATGCCGACGGTCACGCGGGCCGTTCGCGCCGACCATGCGCGCGTGTATATCAATTCGCACTTCAACGCCAAGCAGCAGGCCTTCCTTGAGTTTGTCCTCTTGCACTACGTCATCGTCGGGGTGGGAGAACTCGACCAGGCAAAGCTCAAGCCGCTGCTTCTCATCAAATATCACGGCGCCATTCAAGACGCCGTCGCCGACCTCGGACACCCCGAGGAAATCGGCAAAACCTTTGCGGGCTTCCAGAAGTACCTCTACCAAACCGGAGCGTAATCAGGAGCATCCCCGCTGGGCCGCAGGGCGATCCCGAATGGGGCGGGCCTTTACCCCGGCCCTTTCAGCGATCCACCGAAGCAGGCGGAGTTGCAGGACTTTGCCAGCTGCGTGGAAACGCTCTGCACGGCACTGACGTGGTAGCGGACCGGCGGCGGAGCTCAGCCGTCCCGGCGGTGGGGGCAGCGGGCGGCCCCAGGCCTCAGCCGGCGATCCAGCCCTCGATCGCCGCGGTGTCTTTGGTCGGACCGACGATCGCCACGCCGAGTCGTCCGCGATTCAGGCAATGGCAGGCGACAGCCTGGATGTCTTCGGCAGTCACTCCGGCGATGGCGCACTCGGCTTCGCCCGGGTCCTGGATTTTCCCGTAGCCGAGGAGCGACTCGCCCATCCACATGATTTGATTCGTGGTGGATTCGAGGCCCATGAGGGTGATGCCGATGGCGTAGTCGCGCGCTTTGCGCAGCTCGTCGGCGTTGGGCTTCTTTTCGCAGATGACTTTGAGTTCTTTGAGGATGAGTTGCAGGGCGCTCTTGAGCTTGGAGACGTCGAGGCCGGCAGAAATACAGATGGCGCCGGCATCCGCGAGCGCGACCATGCTGGAGTTGACGTGGTAGCAGTAGCCACGTTGCTCGCGCAGTTTCTGGAAAAGGCGCGAGCTCATGTTTTCGCCGAGGATCACGGAGAGGAGCTTGAGCGCGTAGCGGCGCTCATCCGTGCGGCCAAAGGCGTGGAAGCCCATGGCGAGGTGCGTCTGCTCGGTATCCTGAGTGTGGATGCGGACGCGCGCGGGTTCCCGGGGCAGCCGGGCGCGGGTGAAGCGCGGGTTGCGGCCGGCGGGGAGCTGGCGCAAGTGCGGGGTGAGTTCGGCGACGACGCGTTCGTGCGCGAGTGGGCCGGCCACGGTGACGATGGTGGTGCGGGCGTTGTAGTTCGCCCGGCGGTAGTCGAGGAAATGGGCGCGCTGGAGGCTGGCGATGGTCTCGACGGTGCCGGTGAGCGGGCGTCCGAGGGGGTGGGCGGGCCACATCGTTTCGGTGAGGAGTTCCTGGACGTGTTGCGAGGGCTGGTCGCGGTACATCAGGATTTCCTCGCGGATCACATCGCGCTCGCGCTCGATCTCGGCGACGGGAAACTGGCTGCGCAGATACATATCCGAGAGCACTTCACAAAGCGCGCCAAAGTGGGCCACGGCGGCCTTTGCATAGTAGCAAGTGTGGTCCTCGGTGGTGAAGGCATTGAGGTAGCCACCGAGGCCTTCGACGCTTTCGGTGATCTGGCGGGCATTGCGCTTTTTGGTTCCTTTGAAAAGTAAATGCTCGAGGAAATGGGAGATGCCGGTCTCCGCGCTCCGCTCGTGCCGCCCGCCCACCGCGGCCCAGAAACCCACGGCGGTCGAGCGCATGTAGGGCATCTCGACGGTGGCGATGCGGGCGCCGTTGGGGAGCGTAGTGAGACGGTAGAGGTGGTCCATTTAGGTGCGGGCCGCGCCCCCAAAAGGCCAGGGAGAAAACGCCAAACGCCAAACGCCAAACGCCAAACGAAGAGGACGGCAGGGCTCGCCGGACCTTTGGCGTTGGCAGTTTGGCGTTGGCAGTTTGGTGTTGGTCATCAGTGGTTAGGAGGCGTGCTTGGCCTTTGGCTTGGGCCTGGCTTTCGCTTTCGCCTTGAGCTTCTTCTTCGACCGCAAGCTGAGCACGTGCTCAGCCAGCTCGAGGTCATGCGGAAAGGTGACCTTGAAGTTCCAGTCCTCGTTTTTCAGCAGGGCGATCTTTTTCCCGAGCTTCTGCACGGCGGAGACTTCGTCGGTCACCATCTCGTGCCGGGCCATGAGCTGGGCGTAGGCCTGGAGGATGAGGCTGGTGCTGAAGACCTGCGGCGTCTGCATTGCCCAGAGGCCGGTGCGCTCCACGCTTTCTTTCACCATCTGGTCGATGGAGGCGCGCTTCACCGTATCCGGGATGGGCGAGGCGCAGCAGGCCGCGCCGTGCTCGCGGGCGGTGGCGATGCAGGCCTTGATGAGCCGCGGGGTGGTGAGGGGGCGCGCGCCGTCGTGGATGGCGACGTATTCCGCGCCGTCGTCATTCACGGCCTGGAGGCCATTCCACACCGAGATGTGCCTCTCTTCGCCGCCGCTGACGACCCGGGAGACCTTGGTAAAAGCGCCCTGGGCGACGAGCTTCTCGACCGCGTCCATGCGCTCGTCCCGGGTCACGATGACGATTTCATCGATCTCCTTCGTTTCCTGAAAGGCCCGGATGGAATGCCAGAGGACGGGGTGCCCAGCGAGGGTGACGAAGAGCTTGTCAAAGCCCATGCGGCGGCTGCTGCCGGCGGCGACGATGATAGCGCTTACCATTTCTCGGAAGGAGGACGGAGGAAGGAGGGAGGAAGGTGGACCGTAGCGGGGAGTGGGACGGTCGTAGTGGGGGAAAGCACTTTATCTTTCAAAGCAATGGTCACTTCAACGCCGCGCCCACGGCGGCGCTCAAGGCCCGGCCATCGGCGCGTCCGGCGGCTTTTTCTCCGGCCAGCTTCATCACGGCACCCATCTGCGCCTTCGAGGTGGCGCCGGTCTCCGAGATGCAATCCTTGACGAGCTGTTCCAGCTCCGCCGTCGAGAGTGCTTGCGGGAGATAAGCGGCGAGCACCTCCGCTTCCGAGGTCTCCTTGGCAGCGAGTTCCGGGCGACCGCCCTTGGTGAAACTCTCGATGGAATCCTGGCGCTTCTTGAGTTCCCTGCGCACGACGGCGGTCGCGTCGCCATCACTCAGTTCGAAAGTGATGCCCCCTTTTTCGATCGCCACATTCTTGAGCGAGGCCTTGAGCATGCGGAGGACGCCGAGGCGTTCGGCTGCGCGGGCCTTCATGGCTTCTTTGATGTCGTTGTCGATGCGTGCTTGGAAGGACATGGGGGCGGGGAGCGTAGCCCGTCAGGCAGGGGTCGCAAATTCTTTCGCTGAGCCTTGCCAAACGGGCGGCAGGAAATCAGAAAGGTGGCTGTACGCAGTCAACCCTAGCAAAAACGACAACCACAACCACAGCAACACCACAGAAAGAAACCCTATTATGAGCATGATGTCAGAATTCAAAGAGTTCGCCCTTAAGGGCAACGTCATCGACCTGGCGGTCGGTGTCATCATCGGAGGCGCCTTCGGAAAAATCGTCAACTCCGTCATCGAAGACCTCATCATGCCTGTCGTCGGCAAGGCGATCGGCAACGTGGACTTCTCGAACCTCTATTTCCCGCTCTCCGACAAGATCACCACTGGGATGGCCTTGGCGGACGCGAAGAAGCTGGGCCCAGTCTTCGCCTACGGCAATTTCCTCACCATCGCGATCAACTTCGCGATCCTCGCCTTCTGTATCTTCATGCTCGTGAAGGCCATGAACAACTTGAAGAAGAAGGAAGAAGCGAAGCCCGCGCCGGTCGCTGAAGTGCCCGCAGACGTCAAGCTGCTGGGTGAAATCCGCGACTTGCTGAAGAAGTAAAATTCTGGGAACGCCGCCGTCCTCGTGCGGCATCTTCAAATCCGCGCGCAGCGCCACACCGAGCACCGTGGTGGCGCTGCGCATTTCCAGGCAGTGCCGCCAGCGCTACGCCCTCCGCCGGTGCTGCTGGACGCGGCGCGTGAGTTCCGTCTCCGCGTCCGCGAGGAGGTGGCGGAGATTTTCCGTGGAAACGACATCCGCGCCGAAGCTGATCGCCGTCTGCCGCTCCTGGCCATCGTCGGTGGCTACCAGCAAATCGTGCTGCTGCGCATATTTCGCCACGAGCCGCTCGACGATCTGATCCGCCGTCTGCCCCGCACTGCTGTAGAAGATTTGGATCCCACCTGGCTCACTCGCCTCGCTGGCCTTCTCGCCTTTCCCATCAAAGACCGCCACGACCCGCACACCGCTCGCGTCCTGGTAGGAGGTGAGCAAACGGGCCACGGTCTCCCGGGCCGCGACGGTGCGGCGACCGTGCATCGCCCGCAGTTCTGGCCACGCAAAAATCACGCTGTGACCGTCCACGATCAGATAGCGCATCGCGGCGGCAGGATGATTTGGAGGGTGATGAGTCGATGGACGAGTGCCACCAGCCACGAAGCACCGATCCCCCTCCCCCGACCCGACCGCTACTCCGAGACCGCAGCCTCAGCAGCCGCCTCGGCCGCCTTCTTCTTCGTCGCAGGTTTGCGCTTCACCGGCTTCACCGCCGCGGCTTTGGCTTTGATCTTCCGACGCTCGAGGTAGGCGAGACGGCGGCGCTTCTTTTGAATCTTGTTCGTTTGCTGGCCCATAAGGTTTTGGAGTTGGAGGGCGAGTGAGTAAGGGATGCATCCCTCGCGGTCAAGCGCCACCCATGGATGATTTTGAACGCGCCGCCCGGCATCCTGTCGAAGACCGCCGTTAGGGGGGAAATCCGGGCCGCGCCACGTGGGGACGTGCGCGGCCCGGCATTTTTTTCTGGCTTGCGCCCCATCGCCCCCGGCGCAATCTCTGCCCCATGCAACTCACCCCTTCCCTTCGCGCCCTCATCCTCGGTGGTCTCGTCGCCCTCGCTCCTGCGCTCCGCGCCCAGGAGCCTGAGAAGCTCAATCTCCCGAACGCCATCGCTGGCACCATGGAGATCGATTTCAGGAGCCGGAAAAACATGGACGACAAAGGCCGCCCGCAAAAAGGCATCACCGATCTGTATTCCGTGAATCTCAATGTCGCGCAGACCACGGAATTCAAAGGCGGCATCCAGCGCCTCCCGACGGTTGGCGGACTCCTCGGCTCCGGGCAGCGCGGGCAGATCCAATATTCCGTGGATCTGAGCGTCCTGAACCCAGCGAATCTTGCGCAGAAGAAAGCCGTGGGCAAATGGGTGGGCACAGTGCCTATGGGCACTGACGGGGTGTATGCCGTGGACGGCGCCGCCGACAGCCAGCATCGCATCGCGGTGGATGCCATCGGCAAGGCGGCTGCCTTCACGGATAAATTTGGCGGCCGCCTCGTCGGCAAAGGCAAGAAGCCCGCAAACGCCGTGACCTACGTGCGCCAGCTCGCCGGCAAGCAGGTGAAAGTGGAGGTGAAAAACACCGACCCGATGCGCTTTGAATCCCTCGCCCTCGCCCAAGGCCCCTCGCAGAACTACCCCCGCGCCGTGGTCAGCGGCAACCTCGACTACGACTACGAGACCGGAAACTACTACACCAACGGCATCCGCTTCATCTACCAGCAGAACGGCAAGGAGACTGAGGACATCATCACCGGGAGCATCAAGTGGGTGGAAGATGCGAATCGCGCGAGCAACGGCAAAGGCCAGTACGATTTCAACCTGCGCTTCAACGAAGGCAAGGTCACCAAGGCCACCACCGAAGCCGATGCTTTTGCTGGCAAGAGCGACGAAGAAGCCTTCTTCGCCGTGGATAACACCATCCCGTCCCTCACCGGCACCATCACGTACGAAGACCAAATGAGCGGCGGCGGCGACAAGGCCACGGTGGGCCAGAGCAAAGTGAAATACGCCCTCAATGCTAATCAACTGACGAAGGTCCAGGTCATGAACTTCTTCAAGCTCTGGCTCGTCTGCGTCGGCCCGACCAACGACGAGTAGTCTCTCCGTAGTGGAGTGAGAGATTTGCGCACGGCGCGCGTCCCGCCGCCGCCCCTCGGGAACTCCAGAGTTGGGAGCGGCGGTGACGGGGGTTCGCGCCCACAAGTGGAAAAATGCCGACCTCATTTTCAAAATGGGTGGGTAGGCCCAAGGTCTCACTAAAATCCTCTCGGTCTTTGCCAGTCCGCCCGGCAAGATTTGTCGCTCGCCAAGGCGTGATCTTTGCTTTGTCCTTCCTCGCCCATGAAACGTTTCACCGCCCTCGCCGCGGCGGTAAGCTGCGCTCCCGCGTTCGCTTACGGCCTCGGCGTCCGAATCCCCGACCAGAATCCTGAAGCGACCGCCCGCGGCAATGCCTTTGCGGCGACTGCGAACAACGCTTCCGCGATCTACTACAATCCCGCCGGCCTCACCCAACTGGAAGGCACGAGCGTGCTCCTCGGTTCCTATGCGATCTCCCTCGATGTGGACGTGAAGCTCGACGCGCCCGGCAAAGGCTCGTTTGGCAATACGAACGATGAGTTCCAGTTTGCCCCGCAGTTTTTCACCGCGTGGAAACCCGCCAACTATCCCGTGGCTCTCGGCCTCGGCATCTACTCACCATTCGGTTTTGCGCTGGAGTATCCGGACGATACCCCATTCCGCACCCTCGCCCACAAGGGACGCATCGAATACGTGGCCTTCAATCCGGTCATCGCGTGGCAGATCACCGACCAACTCTCGGTCGCCGTCGGTGCGACCATCAACTACGCGCGCACCTCGCTGGAGCGCGGCGTTCTGGCGGTCGGCGACGAGTTCAAATTCAAAGGCGAAGGCACCTCCATCGGCTTTAACGCCGGCCTGCTCTGGAAGCCTCACCGGATGCACTCCTTCGGGGTGAACTACCGCAGCGCGTCGAACATCGAGTTCGACGGTCGCTCGCGTCTCTTCTTTCGCGACTTCACCGTGCCCACTCCATTTGGCCCCTTCCCCGTCGCCGGCGTTGATCAGAAACAGGACGCCAGTATCGACTTCGACTTCCCGCAAAACGTCGTCGTCGGCTATTCCTTCCGCCCCACGGAAAACTGGAACTTCGAGTTTAACTATGACTGGACCGACTGGAACACGCTGAACAGCGTCATCCTGAGTCAGAAGTCCGGCGATGTGATCCTGCCGTTCGGTTGGAAATCGAGCGCCTTCTACGAGTTTGGCGTGACCCGGAAATTCGGCCAGGGTCTGCGGGTCAGCGCTGGCTACATCTACAGCGAGAACTCGTCTCCAAACGCGACTTTCAACCCGATCGTACCAGACTCGAACCGCCACATCTACAGCGTCGGCATTGGCCAGTCGCTCACCCACGTTACTTGGGATTTAGCCTACCAATATGCCCACGGTCCAAAACGACAGATTGACAACGGAACCGCCGCCGATGGCGAATACAGCTTTGATAGCCACGCCCTCACGCTCAGCCTCGGATACAAATTCTGAGGCGCCGCCCGTTGCGGCGACCACGAAGCCGACCCTGCTCATCGTCGATGATGAGGAGGGGCCTCGGCAGTCGCTGAAGATCGTTTTCAAAAACGATTACAACGTCGTCACCGCGACGAATGGGATCGATGCGATCCAACTCGCACGAGAACAGCCGATCAATGTCGCGGTGCTCGACATCATGATGTTTGGGATGTCGGGAGTGGAGCTCTTGAAGGAACTCAAAGACATCGACCCGGCGATCGAGGTCGTGATGCTCACCGCCTTCGAAACCCTCGAGACCGCGCGGGTCGCCTTGCGCCACGGGGCCAGTGACTACCTCAATAAGCCCTTCGACATTCAGACCATGCGTGCCGCCGTCGCCCGGGCCGCGCAGAAAAATACGGCTGCCCTCGACTTCCAGCGCGGCGGTGAACAACTCCACTCCCTGCAAATGGAGATCCAAGACCGGAGCGTGCGCGAGGAGATGGCCAAGAACAACGGCGAGATCTACGCCAGCGTGCTGCACGATCTCAATGGGCCGCTCACCGTGATCAGTGGATTCATCGAGATCATCACCCGCTCGATGCAGGACGCGCGAAAGCTGGAAGGGCCGCAACTCGATACGATCAAAGGTGACCTCAGCAAGCTCACCGGCCAGATCAGCCGCTGCTTCGAAATTTCCCGGCGTTACCTCAGCTTCCTCCGCAATTCGCCCTCGGAGAAGTTCTCCGTGGCGGCGAATCAGATCCTCTCCGACGTCCGCGAACTCCTCGCCCGGCACCCTTGTGCGAAAGGAAACGAACTCACCGTCCACCGGCTCGAGCAGGATGTCATCGCCGACATCAACGGCACCGACTTCCTCCAGATCCTGCTCAATCTCACGATCAACGCGCTCCAGGCCTGCGAGACTCCGCACCGGGTCGATGTGCATTGCATTTTGCACCCGAATCCCATCGACGTGCTGAACTATCCCGACGGCCCGAGCCAGCGTTTCATCAACCGGGAGAGTTTCTCCAATCGCACCCCGATCCTCGCCATCTCGATCATCGACGACGGGCCGGGGATCCCGGCACCGGTGCTTGCCAAAATGTTTGAGGAGCGCTTCACGACGAAGTCTGCGGAACGCGGCACCGGCCTGGGTCTTTCGATCGTCAAACGACTCGTCCGTGAAGCGCAGGGCGGCATTATGATTCGCACCGAAGTGGGCAAAGGTTCCACCTTCACCGTACTGCTCCAGACGCAGGCCTAGATCACCGCCGGGAGGCAGACTGTGGGCCGAACAGGCGGTCCGCAGACCGGCATTTCTTGCCCCGTCACTGAACGGTGGTTAAAGTCCGCCGAGATCCATGTCGGAAAGCTCTGGAAACCCCAATATTCAACCGTGCGCAGGCTGCGCCACGCTCGTCGATACTGCGGATGCCGAGCCACTCGCGGAGGTAAATTGCCCGACCTGCGGCCGGGCGATGATCGGCCGCACGCAATTTCATCATTTCAAGCTGATCAAGGTTCTCGGTTCAGGCGGCGTGGGCTCGGTCTATCAGGCGCTCGATGAAAGCCTGAATCGGATGGTCGCCTTGAAGCTCTTGCGGACGGAGCACATGGGAGCGCCGGCAATCGTCGCCCAGTTTGAACGGGAGGCGTCGATCACCGCTTCGATCAACCATCCGCACGTCGTGAGGGTTTATTCCACGGGCTTGGATCACGGGATCTTTTACATCGCCATGGAGTTGGTGGACAAAGGCTCGCTCGACGATCAGATCACGACCCTGCGCCGGGTGGGAGAAGCACACGTGCTGGACGTTGGTATCCAAATCACGCAGGGGCTGCAAGCGGCGCTCAAGGCTGGTCTGATTCACCGCGACGTGAAGCCAGGCAATATCCTTTTCTCCGACGCCCATACCGCAAAGCTCGTCGATTTCGGCCTCGCCACACCTTCCAAGCACGCTGGCGAGGTGGGCGGAGAAGTCTGGGGCACGCCTTACTACGTCGCGCCCGAAAAGCTGGACTCGCCACCGGCGGAAGACTTCCGCAGCGACATGTATTCCCTCGGGTCGTCACTTTTCCACGCCCTCACGGGACGTCCGCCGTACGACGCGAATGACGCCTCCATCGTCGTCTTAAAGGTCCTGAAGAGTCGTCCGGTGAAGGTCCAGTCCTTCGCGCCCGAAATCTCGAACGCGACCGCATTCGTGATCGATCGCATGCTCCTCAAGCAGCCGAATCAGCGCTACCAGAGCTACGACGACCTCCTCGAACACCTGCGCTTTGCCCGCGCGGAGTTGACCCGAGCGCACCGGCAACCGCTGACCGGAAAGCCGCAGACGGCGGGAAAATCGTCGCTCTGGGCGACCCTGAGCATGGTCGCGCTCGTCGTGCTCATCGGCGGGCTTTTTTTCCTGCCAAACCGGAAGGAGAAATCAGAGACACCCGCCCCACCCCCGGCCGAGAATACTGCTGCCGTCGATCTCGTGGCCATCGAGCAAAAGATCGCGGACGCTCGCAAACTCCTGCTCACCGCAGACCCGGCAGCGGCCCAGCGCGCGGCGGAGTCCTTGCAAGCCTTGAGTCCCACCGTGCGCACCCAGCCTTTGCTCAACTGGATTGACTGGCAGGAAGGGCTTGCCCAACTGCTCGCCGGAAATGGGACCGGAGCGAGCGCCGCCTTTCGAAAGATCGCCGAGCGCGGGCCTTTCTCCACAGCCCCGGAGGACGAAAGGATCGCGAAATTTTTTGTCGAGGCGGGCACCGCCGCCGCGGACAATCAACGAATCTCGCCGACCGCCGCGCCGCAACTCGATCCCGCAACTCACGAAGCGATGGCCCTGCTCGTTCACGGCGTCAAAAACTGGCAGCTCGGCGAGTCCACCCAGGCCGTGCCATTTCTAGAACGCTTCCAGAGCGCGACCCCGCCGGGGCACGTGCTTTGGATGGCCGAATACGGACCGCTCGCCGCTCGTCTGCTCGCCGAATATGTCACTTTCAAAACCGCCGCAGACGCCGCGGCCTCCGCCAATGGCGCGCCGGAAAAGATGACGGCTGCGCTCGCGGCCGTGCGCACCGCGCAAGGTCAACTCACGCTCCAGGGCCCACTCCCCGGACAGCTCGCTGCCTTGGAGACGCAACTCGCCGCCGAAATCGCAGCCGTGGCGAAGAGTACGGCGGAGATGGACGTCAGCGATGAGCGGATGCTCGCTCCGTTGCGGCCGCTGATCGAGAGCCACTGTCAGAAACTCAGCCTCGAAGACGCTCGCGCCATGCTCGAAGGTCTGAAGCTCAACGGCGGAAAAGCGCAGCCTGAGGTGGAGCTGATCCGGCGGAAGATCGGCTGGCTCACGGCCTTCAAAAACAACTTGGTCTCGGACATCAATCTCTACGGTTACACCGGCGAGTTTTTGAAGAGTCCTGACGGGAAAGCCAACCTCGGGCAATGGAAAGCCACCGAATCGACCGCGATCATCAGTACAAAATTCGGCACGATCCCGCGTCCGTGGCGCGAGCTCTCCCCGCCAATTCTTGTCGCGGTCGCGGAGTCTTTTTTTCGCCGCGCTCTCACGCCGGAGCAAATCGCCGATCGGAAGTGGTACCTCGGCATCTACCTGCTCAACCTCCATCGCGACACCGAGGCGCGGGGCCACCTCACGGAAGCCAGTGCCGCCAAGCCGGAATTCCTGAGCGCGCTGCGGGATCTCGGTTTAGCGCCCGCACCGTAGAGGCTCTGGATTTCCCCGTGAGCGTCGAGATCCGCCCGAAGCAACTCCGAGGGCTCCTCTTGCTCCTCGTCCTGGTGCCGCTCATCCCGACGGCGCTGATGCTCCGTTTCATGGCCGATGCGCTGAGCGGCGAACGGACCGCGGCCCTGGAGCGCAATCGCGCGCTTTACCAGCAATCGCTCCAGACGGCGGCCATCTCGTTCGGGAAACAGCTCAGTGGGCGAGTCACGAAGATCACCCCGCAAGAGGCGCACAACTTCTTCCGCGCGCTGCTCGATCGCACGGTGGCGATCCGCATCGTCGATGAACGCGGCCGCGCCCTCACCGCGCTCACGCTCCCGCAGGAAATGCAGATCGCGCAGACCGCGCTGACCGAATTCGATCTCCCCTGGCTGGTGCAACTCCACCTCATCGACCGCTCGCCGATCGACGACGCCGCGCGCGAGCAGGCGCAGCGCTACCGCTGGATCGGTGGGAGCGCGATCGCCGCGATCCTCGCCATCGCCATCGCCGCCGGTCTCGCGATGAGCCGGCAGCTTCGTTTGCAGGAGTTGAAAACGACTGCCGTCGCCACCGTCGCCCACGAACTGCGCACCCCGCTCGCTTCGATGCGCATGCTCGTGGATACCCTCCGGGATGGACGCTATCGGGATGAGCAGCAGCTCCGCGAATATCTCGCCCTCATCGGCTCCGAAAACGAACGCCTGAGTCGGCTCACGGAAAATTTTCTCACCCTGGCGCGCCTCGAGCGCACCACCGAAAAGCTCGCCGCCGAGCCCCTCGAGATCGGCGGTCTTCTCGAAGACGCGCTCCGTCCCTTCCGCCCGCGCCTTGCCGCAACCGGCTGTCAGTTTACGCTCGAAGTCTCACTTCCCCCACCCCGGCTGCTTGCCAATCGCGACGCCGTGATCACGATCCTCGCCAACCTCATCGACAACGCCCTGAAATATACTCCAGAGCAAAAACAGATCGCCCTCCGCGCCCAGACCACCGCAAACCACGCCGTGATCACCGTCCGCGATAATGGCGTCGGCCTCTCGCCCGAAGAGAGACAGGCCATCTTCGTTCCTTTCTTCCAAGCCGACCGCAAACTCTCGCGCACCAGCTCTGGCTGCGGACTCGGCCTGAGCATCGTGCAACGCCTCGTCGCCGCTCTCGATGGCGAGATCGCCGTCGAGAGCGCACCCGGCGAAGGCAGTACGTTCACGGTGCGACTCCCACTCGCCCCTGCCGACCTACCGGCGTGATGAACGAAACCGTGCTCATCATCGAAGACGATCCGGTCCTGCTCCGCGGATTGAAGGACAACTTTGAGTTTGAAGGTTACCGCGTGCAGACCGCGATCGACGGCGAACTCGGCCTCGATCTCGCGTTGCGGCTCCGCCCGGATCTCATCGTCCTCGACCTCATGTTACCAAAGGTGAACGGCTACGAAGTCTGCCGCCACTTGCGCAGCGAAAAGCTCGACGCCCCAATCATCATGCTCACTGCCAAAGGCCAGGAGTCCGACAAAATTCTCGGCCTGAAAATCGGCGCGGATGATTACGTGACGAAGCCTTTCAGCATCAAAGAACTGCTCGCCCGAGCGGAGGCTTTCCTGCGCCGGCGGCGCCTGGTCCAGCCCATCGTGCAGAAGTTTGGCGACTGCCAAATCGACACCGGCGCGCGCACCCTCACTCGCGCCGGACGGGACGTGCCCCTTTCTCCGAAAGAGTTTGAACTGCTCGCCTATCTGGTCGCAAACGCCGGTCGCGCCCTGAGTCGCGAGACCATCATGACGAACGTCTGGGGCTATGGCTGCATGGTCACACCGCGAAGCATCGACCGCTTCGTAAACGCCCTCCGGACCAAAATCGAACCCGCGCCCTCCGCCCCGCACCACATCCGCACCGTGCGGGAGTTTGGCTACAAATTTGAACCCTAGCCGCGAACAGCCTGTTGAAAACCCTTCGGGCCTTGGTGGATGGCGTCGCTCCGCGCGCCATGCCAAACGCTCGCCGAAGGCCCAACTTTCAGAG
>JANNXQ010000102.1:0-67408 GCA_031409655.1 Chthoniobacteraceae bacterium
GCCCGCTTCGAGTTCCGCTGGGAGGATCAGTTCAACCTCGGCCTCGACCCCGAGCGCGCCCGCGAATTCCACGACGAAACCCTCCCGCAGGAAGGCGCCAAGACCGCGCACTTCTGCAGCATGTGCGGCCCGCACTTCTGCAGCATGCGCATAACGGAGGATGTGCGGCGATATGCGGCGGAACAAGGCATCGCCGAGGAACAAGCACTCACCCAAGGTATGGCGGACAAAGCGAAAGAGTTCGTCAAGGCGGGGGCGGAGGTCTACAAGACGGCGTGATGCGCATGCGTTCGATGAGCGGAAGCCGCAAGGAGCGGCGGAGACAGGACAACGCCCAGCGTTGCCCGGAGGGCGATGCTGCGCCGGACGCAGCATCGTCAACATCACCGCTGACGCCCGCAAATACGCCGCCGAACAGGCGGATCTCCGAGGAAGAGGCGTTGAAGAAAGGCATGGAGGAGAAGTCGAACGATTAGGGCGAGGGTGCGCTCTTGGAACGAAGATTCAAGGCGGCGGTGCATTGCTAAAAGCGCTTCGCTAACTTTGGAACGAGAGAAATCTCGTGACTTCCCCTAGCCGGTTATGAATAACGGTATGTGATACCTATGATTCGCACAAATTATCTTGAATCAATCACCCGCGGAGGTTGGGCCTCAGCACACTGGTGGACGGCTGTGTTCGGTGTCTGCGTTATATACGGCATGAATCACTCAGTCCTTGGGGCGGAAACTGCGATGAGCGGCTCGTCCAGCAACTCAGGCGCCTTTCGCGCATACAGCAACAGTGGAGCAACCCTCCAAGACGAAGTGGGCGCCGGCTTTCATCGTGCGAGCGCTCGGGCATCACTCGGTTCGGTTGGTGCGACGGCAGTCGCGATTTTTCACAAAGGAAAGGGCGTGCCCATCGGCGGGGATGCGATGGCGGGAGCATCGTTCTCCGATGAAATGGTCATCACTGCGGATCGAGGATTTGGTAGCATAGCGCACTTCTCGCTGCAGCTTTTTGTTACTGGTCATCTCGTTCAGTTCGTATCGGATCAACCCAATGCTCATTTTGGCGCGTTCGCGGCGGTGGATTGGTTTTACGTGGCATATGCTCCCGCCGGCGTTGACCAACCCCCTCTGAGCGCATCTGGAAGAATGGAATTTGGTATTGGGTTTTACGGCAATACTCCCACGCCTGAGGAGATCGATCCCATAGGTAGCGAGTGGGGTTTCTATGTGGGTGGAAGAGTAGGATTTTCGGTTGGACTTCACGTGGAAGTGGCGGGGCAGATTGGCATGATGCCCGAAGATGAGTTTACGATCCCCGCTGGAGGCGCGTCCTACTTTGGCAACACCGTAAACTGGGGAGGAATCACAGGCGCAGTGGACTCGGAGGGAGTTGCGCTTCCCGGCCTTTCGATCACGTCGCCATCCGGTGTGGACTATTCCCAAGCCATTCCGGAACCTTCGACCACGATTCTCGCCGTGCTCGGCTTCATTGTCGTTTCTGCGCGCCGAAAGCGTTTCGGACTCGACGGCCGATGAGGAGCATTCCGCGGTATCTACAACCCTTTCAGAGTTGGCGGTTTTGTTGGGGTGGGATGGACCCAGGGTAGTTTCGTTGGAACGAAACAACCCTGGGCTGGATGATGGAACGCCGTTGGCGTTCACGCGTGCACTTCGCGCCGCGCCATTCCACTACGCAGCCACGGCACAATCCCAACGGGATTGAATCAACCAGCCCAGGGTTGCCCGCCGCGGGCTACCCTGGGAACCCGCCCACAAACGCGCCCCAACCCTGAAAGGGTTGAATCCATCGGCCAACGAACAACCGCGACCCGCACCACCGCCGGGCCGGCATCAATCCCAAACATACCGCTCATCGAACGCGATCTCGTAACGCTGCAACAACCGGCGGAATTCCTCCTGAAACGGAATCTTCCGATGATGCTCCTCCTGCACGGCGATGTAGGCGCGCACATCCTCGAGCTGCGATTGTCCGATCGAAAAAACGCCATAGCCATTCTGCCACGCGAACTCCGCGAGCGCGGGGGATTTGGGTTTCAGCCACACGGTCGATCCGCGTTTCAATTCCTTCACCACGTCCGCCACCATGGCGGTGCGGGAATGCGCGAAGAGCACATGCACGTGATCCTCGACCCCGCCGATGATGAGGGGCTGGCATTCGAGATTCGTGAGGATGCCGCCGAGGTAGCGGTGGAGTTCTTCGCGGAGCGCTTGGTCTTTCAGAAATGGCCGCCGTTCCTTGGTCGAGAAGACCAGATGCAAAAGGATCTTTGCGAGCGATTGCGCCATGGGGGGAGGGTGCGGGTTTTGGCGGCGTGATTCAACCCTTTCAGGGTTGGTCGCTGTGGGACCGATATCCCAGGGTAGCTCGTGCCTCGCAACCCTGGGCTGGATGATGGAATCCCGTTGGGATTCGCAGACATGACCTCCGAGCGCCTGATGACCTCCGAGCACTTGATAGCCATCGCGCTGCAAACCGGACGCGCCAAGGACCACGCGCCGCTGGTCATGTTCGTCGGCGCCGGAATCGCCGCGAAGGTCGGCAGCCTCACGGAATCGTTGCGCGAGCACGGAGTGATCGAGTCGGGAATAGCTGCTTCGCCCTTTGTGGATGGAAGTCCGGGGCGATTGAGGAAACATTTGCGGAATGAAACCAGTGACCGGTTATCACCTTATCGGGCCGGACGACTTGCAGTGGCGTCCGTCGAATTTGATGCGCATCCCGAACGCCGATTTTCTGGAACGGACGGGGAGCGAGAACCTCGGGGCACGGCTGTGGCGGTTGCCGCCGGGGAGCGCGAATACGCTGCACCGGCACATCCGGCAGGAGGAGTTTTACTTCGTACTCGAAGGCGTGGGCCGGATGCGCGTCGGCGGCGAGACGCTGACGGTGCCGAAGCACGGCGGGGTGCTCGTGGGTCCGGAGCAATTGCGGCAGGTCTTCAACGACACGGACTCCGAGACGCTTTGGCTGATCGTCGGCGCGCCGGAGGAACTGGAATTCCTCCAAGGCTCGAAGTCGCAGATGGACCTCTCGCCCTTCTACCCCGAGGACCCGACGCAACTCCCGCCGGAACTCGCGGGAAAACAGTGGCCGCCGAAGGAGTGAGCGAGCAGGCGAAGTGGGCGCGCGTGGCGGCCATTTCGACTGACAAGTCGGCGGGCTCCTGGCGTCCATGGCGGCGGCTTGCATCGCTACGGAGTCGCCGGATTGGCGCAAGGTTGAGTTTCGCTGGAAGTCGGGTGGGCCTTTGATCGACGGGAAGGCGCCGCGCGCCGCGGCCGCCCCTGCCGTGACCCGGAAGGACCCGAAGATCGTCTTGCACGACGGGCACTGGTATCGCTTCGGCACGCTGCGGATGAAGTCCGACCGCAGGAGCATGCAAGAGCGCTGGAGCGAAGGTGCTCCCATGCAACCGGGTCGCACCGGCGTTCTTGGGGCTGGGCAGTGCGGGGCGCTTGCCCTGCCGTCCGCTCTGGCTTAAAACCGCCCCTCCTATGTTCCAAGGCACTCACACTGCGCTCGTCACGCCCTTCACGAATGATCTCGTGGACGAGGCGGCCTATGCGCGACTCATCGAGGCGCAGGTCGCCGGCGGCGTCACCGGGATCGTTCCCGTGGGCACGACCGGCGAATCGCCCACGCTCACCCACACTGAACACATGCGAGTCATCGAACTCGGGGTGAAACATGCGGCGAAGCGCGTGCAGGTGATCGCGGGCACGGGATCGAACTCCACGCGCGAGGCGGTGGCGATGACCGAGGAAGCGGAGCAACTGGGCGCGGACGGCGCGCTGCTCGTGGCGCCTTATTACAACAAGCCTTCGCAGGAAGGGCTCTACCGGCACTTCGCGAAGATCGCGGCGAGCACCAAGCTGCCGCTCATTCTCTACAGCATCCCCGCCCGCTGTGGCATCGAGATCGGAGTGGAGACCACGGCGCGGCTGGCGCAGGAGTTTCCCAATATCGTCGCGATGAAGGAAGCCGGCGGCTCCGTCGAGCGCGTCAGTGCGCTGCGCGCGGCGACTCCTCCGCAGTTTGAGATTTTGTCCGGCGACGATTCGCTGACGCTGCCTTTCATGGCGGCGGGCGCGGTGGGCGTGATCAGCGTCGCGTCGAATATCATCCCCGAGCAGGTGGTGGCGCTGGTGCAGGCGGCGCTCGCCGGGGATTTCGGAAAAGCGCGCGGGCTGCACTTCCAGCTCTACACGCTTTTTAAGGACCTCTTCATCGAGCCGAATCCCGCACCCATCAAACACGCCCTGGCGCTCCAAGGCCGGATGAGCGGCGAGGTGCGTCTCCCGCTCTGTGAAATGGCGCCCGCAACGGCCGCAAAGCTCCAGGCAACGCTGCGCCAACTCCAACTCATCTCGGAGCGATGACCACTCCACTCCGCCTCCTCGTGAACGGCGCCAAAGGGCGCATGGGTCAGACGATCATCGAGTGTGCGCGCGCCGATGCCGCCTTTCAGGTGAGCGCGCAGATCGATGATGGCGACGACTTCGCCGCGGCCTTGCCGGGCTGCGATGCGGTCATCGACTTCAGCCACCATGCCGTCGTCGAACCGGTGCTCGCGCGCTGTCTGGAACATCGGAAGACGCTGGTCATCGGCACGACGGGGCACACCGACGGACAACTCGCCGCGATCCGGCACGCGGCCGCGCAGATCCCAGTGGTCTTCGCGCCGAACTTCAGCATCGGGGTGAACGCCCTCTTTTGGCTCACGCAGAAGGCGGCGGAGATTCTCGGTCCGGACTTTGATCTCGAAGTCGTCGAGATGCATCACCGGCTGAAGAAAGACTCCCCGAGTGGTACGGCGCGGCGTCTCGCGGAGATCCTCGCGGAAGCGCGCGAGCTGGATTACGCGAAGGACACGCGGCACGGCCGGCACGGCATCGTGGGCGAACGCACGAAAACGGAGATCGGCATGCACGCGGTGCGCGGCGGCGATGTCGTGGGCGATCACACCGTGATCTTCGCGGCGAATGGCGAGCGCGTGGAACTCACGCACAAAGCTTCAAGTCGCGAGACCTTTGCCCGCGGGGCCATCCACGCCGCTGCCTGGGCGCACGGCAAGCCCGCCGGGCTCTACGACATGCAGGACGTGCTGGGGCTGAAATGAAGGATGAAGTGGTGCGTCGAGCGCTGCTCAGCTTCATTCTTCAGCCCTGATCCTTCATCCTTCCATAGATGCGCACCGGGCTCGCACTTGGCTCGAATCTCGGCGACCGGCTGGGGAATTTGTGCGCGGCGCGCGCGGCGGTGTTCGCTTTGCCCGGGGTCTCCGCACCACACCTGTCTTCGCGGATCTACGATACCGAGCCGGTGGACACGGAGCCGGAGGCGCAGCCGTTTCTCAATGCGGTGATCGAGGTGGAATACAACGGCCCGCCGATCGCGTTGCTCGCTGAGTTGCAAGGCATCGAGCAACGACTCGGGCGCGCGTCGAAACATCCGCGCAATGCTCCGCGCACGATCGACCTCGATATCCTCTACTGCGGCGACCTTGTTCTCGCGCGCGACGAAATCGCCATCCCTCATCCTCGCTTGCACCTGCGCCGCTTCGTCCTCAGCCCGCTCGCCGATCTCCGCCCAAACTTGGTGTTACCGGGGCAGACGCAATCCGTGGCCGCGTTGCTCGCGGGCTTGCACGATCCTGCGGGTGTGAAACTCTCGCGCCTCACCTGGCCTGCATGAGCGTCCCCATTTCCCAACTCCGTGCCATGAAAGAGCGCCGTGAGAAAATCGCGGTGCTCACGGCGTACGATTATCCCACGGCGCGACTGCTCGACGAGAGCGGCATCGACATGGTGCTCGTGGGCGACTCCGTGGGCATGGTCGTGCTGGGGTATCCGGACACCACTTTGGTGACGATGGAGGAAATGCTCCACCACACGCGAGCCGTGGCGCGCGGGATTCAGCGGGCGTGCATTCTCGCCGATCTGCCCATCGCGAGCTACGACACGCCGGAGCAGGCGGTGGCCAATGCGCGGCGGTTCATCGAAGCCGGCGCGCACGCGGTGAAGCTGGAAGGCGGCGCTTCGCACGAGGCGCAGATCCGCGCCCTGCGCGCGGCGGGCATCGAAGTGATGGCGCACATCGGCATGCAGCCGCAGCGCGTGCGGATCGAGGGCGGCTATCGCGTGAAAGGGAAGACGCCGGAGGAAGCCGATCGGCTGCTCGCCGATGCTGCCACGGTCACGGAGGCGGGCGCCTTTGGTCTGCTGCTGGAGCTGGTGAAAGCGGATGTCGCCGCGCAGATCACGGCGTCGATCCCGATCCCGACGATCGGCATCGGCGCCGGCCCGGACTGCGACGGACAGGTGCTCGTGATCCACGATCTCATCGGCCTCTTCCCGTGGTTCACGCCGAAATTTGCCAAGCCGCAAGCGCACGTCGCGGACGAAATCCGCGGTGCGGTGGCAAAATATCTCGCGAGCGTGCGCGGCTAAGCGTCGGCTACTCCGGCCACTCGCCTGAGCCGAGCAGGCGCAGGGTGGTGAGACCCTCGATCTCGGCGACGTGCGGATCGGCCGTGCCGGTGACGAAGAAGACGCGGCCATTCTGAGTTTGGGCGAGGCCGCGCGGCTGAGGACCGGTCGGGACAGTCAACGCGATCGGCAGATTCACGGCGGCAAGAGTCAGCGAATCCGGCGAGGCGGTAATTTTCACCTGACCAATTCCCGCCACGCTGAGCATCCATTCATTTTTCGGCGGCAGCACGGACGTTGGCGCATCGACTGTCTGCCAGTCGCCGGGCGTGCGTCTTTCAAAGAAACGCCGCACAGAGGTACCGTCCGCTGCCGTCGTGCTGACGGCGAGGATCTGACGCCCACTTTCTTCGATGAACCGCGCGTCCTCCATGCCTTCTCGCGTGATTACTCCGACACACGCCGACTCACCCGTCGCGCGATCAATCCGCCATTCGCAACCCTGCGCAATCAAGATCCCCGGATCACCTGGGAAAACCGCGGCGCCGGTGTTTCGCTGGTCAAGCGGGCCGAAGTGCTCGCGCACGAGTTGCGCTTCTTTTCCCGAGGTCGTCCACACGCTGAAACGCTTTGGCCACGCACCGCCTTCGGCCACCCAGAGTTGGCCGCGCGCATCGATGGCCAGGCTGCGAATGTCGCGGAGGGCACGCGCTTCCCAGGCACCGAGTTCTTCGCGGCCACCGGGCTTGCCGACGCTGAAGGTATAGCCGCTCGGGTCCGCCGCGGGGCGCACCTGCACTTGCGATTGCGGCGCAGCGAGACCGAAGAAGAGCTGCACGTCACCGCTCTTCATCGTCTCGGCGCGCATGGTGAAGGCGGTGATGCGCTCGTCTTCCGCGAGGCGCCGCGTGGTATTCATCGCCACCCATGGCGGATCGTGCGGCATCACAAAGTAACTCGCCGCGCGGCCCATGAGCACGGCAACTCCGAAGTCCGCAACTTCCATGGCGCCGGTGTCGGGCGCTTGCAGCGGCGTGGTCGAGAGGGCCATCGGGCCGGGCTCCGGTGCGGAGAGCGTGGTGACGTAATGGCCAGCGCGCGCATCGAGCACGGCGATGAAGCCGGGCTGCGTGAAGCTGAGATAGAGACGGTCATTGCCCACGGCGAGGGCGTCGGCGGAGATCGGCTGCAGGTCGGCATCCGCAGGCCAGAGGCTGGCGATGCGGAGAAAGCGTTCGCCCTTTCCCTCCCAGGGCAGCGGCGCGCCGGACTTTGCGTCGAGCTTGTAGAGCACGCTGCCGGGCGTCGATGCAGCGCCGCCGTGGCCAAGCACGAAGACCGTGCCTTTCTCCGCCGCAAGGGCGCGCACTCCGCACGGCCCGGTCTCGCGATGGGTCCACTGAACGGTGCCGTCTGGGTCCACGGCCACGAGCGGCGTGCCGGCCAGCGCACCGCTCCAGCCGAGGTACACTTGCGCTGCGTCCGCGGCCACGGCACTCGGAGTGCCATCGTCGCCACCGAGCACCACGTCAGTCGGCCCGCCCGTGAAGCCGGAAAAACCTGCGCCTCGCGGTGCGGACCGGAGCTCTCCGTGCGCTCCCGCAGTCCATTGCCACGCGCCTGCCGGGAATTCACCCCGCGGCTCACCATCCACGAACAGCTTCCCCTCACGCGCTGCGACGACGTGCTCGGCGGCCGTGAGCTTTTCGCCGTCGAGCACCCGGTGCCGCTTGCCACCCGCATTGCGCAGTTCAAAGGTGACGAAAGCTTCCCGCTCAAGCGTGAACTGGACGCCGGGATGGCGGGAGCAACTGGCGAGCAGCACGAGTGCGAGCAGAAGGAAGGGGCGCATCGCGGCTTCTTTTAGGGGCGCGAGGGAGCGGTGGCGAGCCTCCGCAAAGCGCCAATCGCAAGCGGTTCGCTCGCCGCATTTTTGATAACGAGGAGAATGGCAGGCGGGCACATTTAGTATGAGACCCGCCGCAAAATGACCACACACCACAGCCCCTAGTGGGACCCTTCGGTGGCACATTCTAGGCTTGAGAGATTGACCGGTCCTTTCATCCGGGCTTACGAACAACTCCATCCAAGCACTCATGTCCTCACTTTCGCTCTTTTCCCGCCGCTCCTGGTGGCTCCTCCTCACGGCTTGGACGATCGCGGCGGCTGGCCCGGCTCAGGCGGCGCTGAATGCGCAGGAGCAGGAACTCGCGAACCGCGTGATCAACGACGCCGGCCAGTCGCGCGCCTCGGTCTCGATCGATCCCATCCTCTCCACCGTGGCCCGCGCAAAAGCCGCCGACATGGCGAACCGCGAATATTTTGCCCACACCGATCCCGACGGCCACGGCGCGAATTTCCTCGTCCGCCAAGCTGGCTACACGCTGCCCGCGGACTACTCGACCTCACCCGCGGCCAATAACATCGAGTCCCTCGCCGCCGGCTACGCGACGGTCGCCGATGTCTGGGAAGGCTGGATGGATTCGCCATCGCACAAGACGCACATCCTCGGGAAGAGCACTTTTTTCGCCGCGCAGACCTCGCTCGGCGTCGGCTTTTATCAAAAGAGCGACGCCCCGTATCGCTACTATTGGGTGATCCTCACCGCGCCGGCGAGCGCCCCGAAGCTGACCATCGCCAGCCCCGCGGCGGGTGCCGCACTGACGAGTTCGGAAGTGGAAGTCACCGGGACCATGGGCGGCCTTCCGCTGGCGGCGCGCGTGGAGGTGCAGTTGGAGAATGCCGCTGGCACTGGCGCCTTCGCCACCGCGACCGGGACCACGGGTTGGAGCGCCACGGTGTCGGGCCTCATCCAGGGAAAAAATACGATCCGCGTGCGCAGCATCGGCAGCGGCGGCAACGTCCTGCTGACCCTGGCGCGGGAAGTGCGGCTCATCGTCACCACGCCTTTGACCGTCGCGATCGAGGGCGACGGCGCGGTGACGAAAGGTTTCGCCGGAACGTCCACCCGCGAAGTCGGCGTGAATTTCACCGTCACCGCGACCCCCGCTGCGGGCTCGATTTTCGCCGGGTGGGCCGGTGGCTCTAGCGTGACCACCCCCGCGTTGACGATGCGCATGGCGGAGGGCCTCACGCTCACCGCGCGTTTCGTCGCAAATCCCTTTCTCACCTTGAAAGGCGGCTACAATGGGCTGCTGGAATCCGCAACTTCCGACCATGACACGGCCGGTCTGGTGCGCGTGACTTTGGCCACCACGGGTGCGGTCAGCGGCAAAGTCACGGTGGGCGGGCTGACGTATTCATTCACTGGGAAGCTGAACGTCGAGGGCAACGCGACGATCGCGGTCAGCCGCGGAAAACTGACGCCGCTGACGCTGACTCTGGACCTCGACACGACGGGCGGCTCGGAGCGCATCACCGGCACCGTGAGCGACGGCTCTTTCACGTCGGAATTTTCCAGCGATCGTGCCTGGCAGCCTGGCAGCGAACCGAGCGCCTATGCGGGCCGCTACACCGTGGTGCTGCCCCCTGATCCAGAGGATGGGAACATGCCGAATGGCGCGGGCTGGGCCACGCTTACCGTCTCGGCCAGCGGTGTCGCCTCGCTGGTTGGCGCGCTGGCCGATGGCTCCGCGATTTCCGCGAGCGCGACCGTTTCAAAAGACGGCGTGTTGCCGATCTACCGAGTGCTCTTCGCGCCCGCTGGTTCCATCGCCGGCAAGATCCTTTTCCGCGCAGGAAACGGCAGCGACCTCGACGGCACCTACCTGTGGACAAAGCCCGAGCGCCCCACCAGCCGGACTTTTCCGGGTGCTTTCAGCGCGGCCAAATCGTTCATCGGCAGCCGCTACACGGCACCGGTTTCGGGGCAGACCGTGCTCCCGGTTTCGTCCAGCGCGAACAATCTCATCGTGACGGTGACGGGCGGAAATCTGGAGTCCCCCGTAGCCCAGCCCGCGACGCTCGCGACGAACAATCGCGTGACGATCCCCACGCCACTCTTGAAGGGCTTCGCCACCACGATCACCGCCTCCACCGGCCGTTTTTCGGGCAGCTTCGCCGATCCCACGACGAAAGCGGTGCGGCGCTACTACGGCGTGCTCTTGCAGAAGCAAGGACGCGGCTTCGGCTACTTCCTCGGGACGGATTCCAGCGGCCACGCAGAGCTCGCTCCGGGCGGCGGATAGCCGCGCTGATCGGGCTCTTCGTGGGGGTGTAAAGGGGTTGCGGTTTTTGGGGGCAACGCGAGGTGCGTGCGGTGCTAAACGCCAAACTTCAAACTTCAAACGCCAAACGCCAAAGGACTGCCCGCCTGGCGCGAGCCTGCGTTTGGCGTTTGAAGTTTGGCGTTTAGCTGCGTGCGACTTCACAACCATCCCGGCTCTGTACTCCATCAGCCCGGCGCCCCCACGCTCGGAATCTCCTGCTTCCCGTCCCTCCCTGGATCACTCACACTTCCCCACCATGACTCCCTTCTCCCGTCGTCGTTTCCTCCACGTCACCGGACTCAGCCTCCTCGCAGGTCGCGCCGTCTCCGCCATCGAACCCTTTCCCCGCACCGGCCCGCCACGGCTGCAACTCAGCCTCGCCGCGTATTCCTTCCGCCAGTTTTTTAAGGAAGAGAAAGGCAAGCCGATCGCCAATGGCACGCTCGAGATGCCCGCGTTCATCGACTACTGCGCAAAGCAAGGCTGCGCCGGCGCGGAACTGACCAGCTATTACTTTCCGAAAGATGGGACGCGCGAGGATCTGCTGAAGGTGCGGCGGCACGCGTGGCTGCGCGGCGTGGCGATCAGCGGCACCTCGGTCGGCAATACTTTCACCCACGACGCCGGGCCGCAACGCGCAGAGCAGATCGCACTCGTAAAGCAGTGGGTGGATAACGCGGCGCTCCTCGGCACCTCGCATGTGCGGGTCTTTGCCGGCGCGGCGCAGAAAGGGATGAGCAACGAGCAGGCGGTGAAAAATTGCATCGCCGCACTGGAGGAGTGTGGGGCCTACGCGGGCCAGCAGGGCGTCTTCCTCGGCATCGAAAATCACGGCGGGATCGTGGCGGAGCCCGCGGGATTGCTCGCGATCGTGAAAGCCGTGCAGAGCCCGTGGGTCGGGGTGAATCTCGACACCGGAAATTTCCACGGCCCCGACCCGTATGCCGACCTCGCCCTCTGCGCCCCCTACGCGGTGAATGTGCAGGTAAAAGTGGAGATGAAGCGCGGCACCGCAGCACGGGAAGCGGCGGACCTCCCGCGGCTGGTAAAAATCCTGCGCGACGCCAAATACCAGGGCTGGGTGGCGCTGGAGTATGAGGCGAAGGAAGATCCCTGGGCAGCGGTGCCCCGGCATCTCGCAGCGCTCAAGCAGGCGATCGACGGCGGTGCGCCGGTGGCGCAGAAGTCGGAGTGGACGCCGCTCTTTGACGGCCAGACGCTCACTGGGTGGAAGCTCACGGAATTCAGCGGCCAGGGCGAGGTGAAGGTGGAAGACGGCGCCATGATCCTAGACATGGGCGGCGATATCACCGGCGTGAATTTCACCGGCGAAACGCCGAAGACGAACTACGAAGTCGCGCTCGAAGCGCGGCGCATCCAAGGCTCGGATTTCTTCTGCGCCCTGACTTTTCCCGTCGGCGAATCCCACGCGACGCTCGTCGTCGGTGGCTGGGGTGGCGGGCTCGTGGGCATCTCGAACATCGATGGCAATGACGCCTCGGAGAACGAGACCACGCAGATCATGAAGTTTGACGCTGGGCGCTGGTATAAGGTGCGCGTGCGGGTGACCCCGGAGCGCATCGAGACGTGGATCGACGACGAGCAGATGGCGAAGGTGGATCTGAAGGATAAGAAGATCGAAATGCGCGCTGGGGAGATCGAGCTCTCGAAACCCTTTGGCATCGCGACCTTCCGCACCCGCGGCGCGCTGCGGGACATCAAACTCCGCCGTCTGTGAAACGCCTGCTCCTTTTGGCGCTCGCGCCCGTCGCCGCCCACGCCTGGGATCCCGCCGGACACATGCTCGTGGGGCAAATCGCGTGGACGCACGCCAAGCCCGCCACCCGCGAAAAGGTCGCGGAACTCGTCCAGCACCTCGACAACCGCTTCAACGAAATGCAGCCGTACAATTTCATCACCGCTGGCTGCTGGATGGACGACATGCGCTCGCTCGGACGCGACTACCAGTGGGGCCCGCTGCACTACGTCACGATCCCGTGGACCGAAAGTGGCGAGCCCGCGGAGATCCCACCTGCGCCCAACATCGTCACCGCCATCGACGCCAATCTCGTCACGCTGCGCGATCCGCAATCCAGCTTCGATCAGCGCGTCGAAGCCGTCGGCATGCTCCTGCATTTCGTCGGCGACATCCACCAGCCGCTCCACGCCACCGATCGCAATGGCGACCGCGGCGGCAATGCGCTCCTCATCGATGGCATCCCCTTCTCCGATCTGAAATCCAAGCGCGGCCACAATCTGCACACCTATTGGGACAAGGCGTTTCGCTTCACCGGAAAGGACGGCACCATCGCCGAATTATGGCCGGCACCCGAACTCCACGAGCGCCCGACGGCGCCCGATGAAGGGGTGATCGCGGCCCAAGCGACGAAGCTCATCGCGGATTTTCCGGCGTCCCTTTTTCCCGAACTCCAGACCCCCGCGTCCGCTGCGACGATGGCCCAGGAAACGCACCGACTCGGCTGCAAATCCGCCTATCCGCCCGGCGACGATCCGGCGGATACGGGCGTGCGCAAGCTCACGCCCGAGTTTGTCCAGACCTCGCTGCCCATTGCCCGCGGTCGCGTCGCGCTCGCCGGCTACCGGCTCGCTGCGCTCCTCGATTCCATCTTCGCTCCGTAGTGCGGAGCCGGGGCGCGCTTTCGTTGGCTGATGAGTGATTACGCGTCCCGCTTTGGCGGCCTCGCCCGGCTCTACGGAAGCGAGGCGCTCCCGCGACTACAGGCCGCGCACGTCTGTGTGATCGGCGTGGGCGGCGTGGGTTCGTGGACCGTCGAGGCGCTCGCGCGCTCCGGCATCGGCGCGCTCACGCTCATCGACCTCGATGATGTCTGCGTGACGAATGTGAACCGCCAGCTCCCGGCACTCGATGGCGAGATCGGCCGCGCGAAAATCGATGTCCTCGCGGATCGCATACGACTCATCAATCCCGATTGCCGCGTGGAACGGCGGGCCGAATTTTTCACCGCCGCCACCGCCGATCGCCTGCTCGCGACGAATTCCGATTTCGTGGTCGATGCGACTGACAAGCTCACGAACAAATGCCTGATCATCACCGGCTGCCGTCAACGCGCCATCCCGGTGCTGACCGTCGGCGGGGCTGGCGGACGGCGCGACGGCACCGCGGTGCGCGTCTGCGATCTCGCCCACTCCGAGATGGATGAACTGCTCCGGCAAGTGCGGCGGAAATTGCGCCGCGACTTTGGCTTTCCCCGCGAGCCGCAGGCGGACTTCGGCGTGCCCTGCGTCTTTACGCCGGAGCCACCGGTGTATCCCTGGGCGGACGGCGCCTGCCGCTCCGAGCCCGAACCGGAAAGCACGCTCACGCTCGACTGCGCGACCGGCTTCGGCACCGCGAGCTTCGTCACCGGCGCCTTCGGATTCGCCGCCGCCGGCGAAATCGTCCGCCGCATCGCGCTTCCACAGTAGCGATCCGCCCCCTCAAGGAGTAGGGGCGCCCTCGCCCCGAGTTGATCATTGCGCGGGCGCGCCCCGACTCCTTCTCGCAAGCCTTGGTGCTTCTCTCGCAGGACCGCGCCCACTAGCCTCATCCCACATGTTTAAGACCCGCCACTCGATCCCCGGCACGCCGCCAGGCACGCTCATCCCGAGCACTTCGAGTGACCCATCCCGCAAACCGATCCTGAAAGTGGTGGAGTATCACGAGGGCGATCTTCAGGAACGGACCGTCGGCTCGGTCGCAGAGTTGCCCGAGTGCACGGCGGACGGCCGCATGTATTGGATCGAAATGAACGGCACCGGCGACGTCGAAATGCTGCGCGCGCTGGGCGAAAAATATCACCTGCATCCGCTCGCGCTCGAAGACGTGCTGCACACTGGCCAACGACCGAAGGTGGAGCAGTATGAGCACAGGCTCTTCATCGTCGCCCAGATGCTCTACCGCGACGAAGAGGAGCACATGTGTGGCGAGCAGGTCTCGATGTTTCTCTCCCACAATCTGCTCATCACCATCCAGGAAGATGCCGAGGCGGATGTCTTCGAGCCCGTCCGCGCGCGCTTGCGCAGCGGGCGTGGTTACATCCGCAAGCTCGGCCCGGACTACCTCGCCTACGCCCTGCTCGATTCCATCATCGACCACTGCTTCCCCATCCTCGAAGCGCTCGGCGACGCCCTCGAAGACATGGAAGACGAACTCCTGGACCGCCCTTCGCACGCCACCGTCGCCACCCTGCACAACTACCGCCGCACCCTCATGCAGATGCGCCGCCTCGTCTGGCCCGAGCGCGACGTGGTGAACAGCCTCCTCCACGACGACAGCGGCCTCGTCTCGAAGCAGACCAAAGTTTTCCTCCGCGACTGCTACGATCACACCGTGCAGATCATGGACCTCATCGAGAGCTATCGCGACGTCACCGGCGGGATGATGGAACTCTACCTCTCCGCCGTCGGCCAGCGCACGAATGAGATCATGCGTGTGCTCACCGTGATGTCGTCCATCTTTATCCCCCTCACCTTCCTCGCCGGAGTCTATGGGATGAACTTCGCCGGCGGCGAAACCGATCATCCGCTGAACATGCCCGAACTCTACATGCCCTACGGGTACATCGGCGTCCTCACCGTCATGGCCACGGTCGCGATCGGCATGCTCCTCTTCTTCAAACGGAAACGCTGGTTCTGAGGCGCGAGGACAAAAGCCCGAATTCGAAACGAGCGAATCGCTCGTCTCGAACGACCCATCACCTATCACCAATCACTAATCACTGCCGTCTCACCCAATGGCCTTCGGCTTCTTAAAATCCATCATCCAAAAGTTCACCGGCCGTCCCGTCGATTGGGAGGAACTGGAGGAAATGCTCATCCGCGCCGATCTCGGCGTGCCCATGGCCACCCGCATCCTCGCCGCCTGCCGCGAGCGACCGGAAAAGCTCACCGCGGAAACAGCGGCGACCATCGCCCGCGAAGAAGTCCTCAAAGTGCTCCCGCGCGACAATCTCCAGCTCCGCCCTTTCCCCTCCAAACCCAAGGTCGTCCTCGTCGTCGGCGTGAACGGCACCGGCAAAACCACCAGCACCGCCAAGCTCGCCTACTTTCTGAAAAGCCGCGGCCACAGCGTCCTCCTCGCCGCTGCCGATACCTTCCGCGCCGCCGCCATCGAGCAACTTGGCGTGTGGGCAGACCGGATCGGGTGCGAGATCATCAAGGGCCAATACCACGCCGACCCCGCCGCCATCTGCCACGACGCCTACCGCGCGGCCGAGAGTCGGAACATTGAGTTTGTCATCTGCGACACCGCTGGCCGCCTGCACACGAAGGCAAACCTCATGAGCGAACTGGATAAGATCAAACGCGCGCTCAGCAAGTGCGACCCCGATGCCCCGCACGAAAGCCTGCTCGTCGTCGATGCCACCACCGGCTCCAACGCCGTGCGGCAAGCGAAGGAATTCGACCTCGCCGCGAAGCTCACCGGCGTCATCGTCACGAAGCTCGATGGCAGCGGCAAAGGCGGCGTCGTCGTCGCGATCAAAAACGAACTCGGCCTCCCCACGCGCTTCATCGGCACTGGCGAGAAGCTGGAGAACTTCGCCTTCTTCGAAAGCCGATCCTTCGTCGAACAGATGCTGTAGCGAGGGTCGGCCCCGAGCAGGCAGGGGATTTTCGGGTTTCGCAAAATCGGGCTGAAGCCGCCGCCACCCGGCCAGCTATTCAGTGTGCGGAGCGGCGGACGGTGCTGAGGAGAGCGGAGCGTCACCAGCCCAGTGCCGTGCGAAAAACTCCATGCGCCGACGGTTCGCATAGGGAGTCTCCGCCGCGCCGTGGCCGGCGCCGGCGACCACGAGCAGGTCGAACGGCTGGCCCGCCTTTTGCAGCGCGTGGACGACTTGCATGGTCGAGGCGGGATCGACGTTGCGGTCGAGTTCACCGACGCAGAGCATCAGCGCGCCGCGCAGCTTCGCGGCGTCGGTGACGTTCGACGCGCGCACGTAGGAGTCGTCCACGGGCCAGCCGAGCCACTGTTCGTTCCACCAGATCTTGTCCATGCGATTGTCGTGGCAGCCGCAGTCGGCGAAGGCGGCTTGGTAGAAGTCGGCGTGGTCGAGCAGTGCGCGCATCGCGCTCTGTCCGCCAGCGCTGCCGCCGTAGATGCCGACGCGTGCGCGGTCCAGCCAGGGACGCGTGGCGGCAGCGGTTTTGATCCATGCGATGCGGTCGGGGAAGCCGGCGTCCTGCAGGTTTTTCCACGCGACATCGTGGAAGGCTTTGCCGCGATGGTTCGTGCCCATGCCGTCGGCTTTCACGACGATGAAGCCGAGCTCGGCGTAGGAGTGCTGGAGCGCGAGCGTGCCAAAGGTCTTCGGCGAAAACGCACCGTGCGGGCCGGCATACACTTCCTCGAGCACGGGATACTTTTTCGCCGGATCGAAGTGCGAGGGCTTGATGAGGACGCCGTGAATGTCCGTCACGCCGTCGCGCCCTTTCGCGACGAAGCGCTCGGGCAACGTCCAGCCCGTGGCGAGCAGCGCGGTGGCGTCGGCGCGTTCGAGTTCGCAGATCATCTGGCCGTCGTCGCTGCGGCGCAGTTCGGTCACGGGCGGGTGATCGGCGCGCGACCACGAGTCGGTGAAGAAGCGGTGATCCGGCGAAAACGCGACCGCATGATCGCCGTCGCCCGCGGTGAGTTGCACGAAGCCGCTGCCGTCGAAGTTCACGCGGCAAAGTTGGCGGTGATAGGGGTCTTCAGCCGCGCGCAGGCCGCTCGCGAGGAACCACACCTGCCGCTTCGCTTCATCCACGCGCTCAACTTTCCGCACGATCCACGCACCGCGCGTGACCTGATTTTTCACCGCACCCGTCGCCGAGTCGTAGAGCCACAGGTGGCACCAGCCATCGCGCTCGCTCATCCAGAGCAGCTCGCGCGCGTCGTCGAGCCAGTGGCGCCACGTCTTGTTCGTGTAGTCGATGAACGTGCGCGCCGTTTCCTCGACGATGGTGCGCACCGCGCCGGTCTGTCCGTTCACCGCGAGGATGCGCCAGAGCTGATGCCCGCGCTGATTGTAGTCGAAGAAAAACTCGTCGCCGCGTGGCGACCAGCGGAGGTCGAGCGTGCCGCCGGGCGTGAAGGGATTTGGAAACAGCTCATCGGCGATGCGCAGCGGCTGGCGATCCGCGAGGCGGAAGAGCACCAGGCGCGGATGAGGCAGTTCGTCGCCGGGCTTCGCGTAGTCGAAGGTGTGGGTCTTCGGCTGCGTCTGATCCGCGGGCTTCGCCTCGACGATCGTCACCTTCCGTACCGGCGCGTCCTTCACCGAAAGCACCACGAAGCTCTGCCCATCCGGCGACCACGCGCTCGGGCCGCGATACGGCTGCGCTGCGGTGGCGTCCGCGGTGAGCGTCGTCGTTTCTCCAGTCGTCTTGTCGCGCAGCACCACCTGATTTTTCTCGAAGCGCACCTGCCAGCGGCCATCCGGTGACGTGTCCCGCGACGGAGTCTTCCGTGGTTTTACGGGCTGCCCCTTGCCGTCGATCGTGAGTTCGAGCGCCTCGGCTTTTGCTTCGATCACCGCGAGCGGATCGCCCTTGGCATCGGCCACCAGCCAGACATGCCCGTCGAAGCTGTGCATGGTTCGCGTCCCGGCGGGCGCGATCTTGCCGTAGGATTTCCGCTGTCCCTGTTGATCGACCCAGAAGAGTTCGATGGGCCCCGCGGTGCCGTTGGTGAACGCGACCTGCGTCTCGTCTCCGGTCCGCTGGGTCCGCCGAATCTCCAGCGTCGTGCCCGAGGACGGAGTGAGCGCGGGCTTCGGCAGGTCCAGCGTCGCCGCTTCCGCAGCTCGGGTGATCTTCCCCGTCTCCGCTTCGACGCGCACGTATTCCCAAGTCTTCGGCCCGGTCTGCACACGATACCAAAACCGCTGCCCATCCGGCAGCCAGTGCGGTTCGACTTTCGCGCGGAAGACTTTCCCCTCCACTTGCTTCGCAAAGGCGATCGCGCGGTCGATGCCAGGAGTAGGAGCCTGCGCGTGCAGGGTCGTCGCGGCGAGCAGGGAGAGCAGGATGGAGCGCGTCATGGGCTTGGGAATAGAGGGCTGTCGTTTCATCAACACAGAGACATCACTCACGCAATCCCGGAACGTGGAAGCGGTCTTGGCTTCCTCCGTCGCAAACTGCCGTAGAATCAGCCAACTCACCCGTCCGGCGCTCCGCACTCAGTCGCTCATGGCGATCTGCGGCCATTATCGCCACGGCGCACGCGATAGTATCATCTCTCCGTTATGCGCCCCTCTGCTCGTTTCTTCGTGCTCACCTCGTCGCTCGGGATCGCGGCCCTCGCTGCTGAACTCGGCCCGCAGGATTTTCTCCCGCCGGTCCCGCCGTGGCACGGCGCGAGTGAGTCGCTCGTCGTCGCGGCCGATCACCCGTGGATCACGCCTGCGGAGAAAAGCGGCCTCACCGATTCGCCGGGTTACGACGAGACCGTCGCGTGGCTGGGGAAACTCTGCGCCGCCACGCCGCTCGTTTCGATGGTCGAGTGTGGCCGCACGGCGCAGGGGCGGGCGCTCTATCTCGTTATCGCCACGCGGGAAAAGGCGCACACCGCCGAAGCTCTCCGGGCGGGCGGAAAACCCACGCTGCTCGCGCAGGCCGGCATCCACTCCGGCGAGATCGATGGCAAGGACGCCGGACTCATGCTGCTCCGCGATCTCGCCTTCGGCGGAAAGAGCGCGTTGCTCGACCGCGCGAACTTTCTCTTCATCCCCGTGCTCAACGCCGATGGCCACGAGCGCACCTCCGAGTGGAATCGGCCCAACCAGCGCGGCCCCGTGCGCCAGGGGTGGCGCACCACCGCGCAAAATCTGAACCTCAACCGCGACTACGTGAAGGCCGACTCCCCCGAGATGCGCGCGCTGCTCGCGGTGCTTAACATGTGGTCGCCTTCGCTCTACTTCGACATCCACGTCACCGACGGCCTCGATTACCAATACGACATTACTTACACCCATCACGGACACGCCGGCGAGGCCGCGTGGTCGCCGCAGATCGGCGCTTGGCTGGACGGCGTATTCAGCCCCGCAGTGGATGCGGCGCTCACGGCGCAGGGCCATGTGCCGCTCAACTTTTACATCAACGCTCGCGACAAAGGGGACTTCACCCGCGGCCTTGAAAACCGTCATGCCGCGCCGCGCTTCTCGCATGGCTACGGCGATCTCCGCCATCTGCCGACGGTGCTCGTCGAGACGCACTCGCTGAAGACTTACCGCCAGCGCGTGCTCGGCACTTATGTGCTCCTCGCCGCGACGCTCGAAGTGCTCGGTCGCGACGGACCCGCGCTGCAAGCCGCCATCGCCGCCGACCAGGCCGCGCGCACGCCGGCGGTCACGCTCTCGTGGATCGACGGCGGCCCGCGGCGCGAGATGGATTTCCTCGGCATCGACTACGAGACCTACGACTCGCCCGCCTCCGGCACGAAGGAAGTGCGCTGGCTCGGTCGTCCGAAGACTTATCCGAAGTTCCCCGTCTTCACCGATCGCCCCGGCCTTTCCGTGAAACGCCCCACCGCCTACTGGGTGCCTGCGTCCAAGCCCGAAGTGATCGACCGACTGAAGCTCCACGGCATCCGCGTCGAGCCGCTCGCCGCACCGCACACGGTCGAAGTCGAAATGCTGCGCCTCGTCGATCCGCAGCCGCTCACTCCGGGCCAGCCCTTCGAGTCACGCCACCTGCTCAAGCTCGCCGGCGTGAAATCGGAGACGCGCCGCGAGACCTTCCCCGCCGGTTCCGTGCGCGTGCCCACCGATCAACCACTCGCTAATCTCGCCATCATGATGCTCGATCCGCAGGGCGCGGACTCGCTCTTCGCGTGGGGCTTCTTCCACGAAATCCTCCAGCGCACCGAATACATCGAAGGCTACGTCATCGCCCCGCTCGCGGAAAAGATGCTCGCCGACAATCCCGCGCTGAAAGCCGAGTTCGAGGCAAAGCTCGCCGCCGAGCCAGCCTTCGCCGCCGATCCCGCCGCGCGCCTGCAGTGGTTCTACACGCGTACGAAATTCGCCGACGACCGCTTCCTCCTCTACCCCGTCGGGATAGAGCGCTGATCGTGCGGGCGACCTCAGCCCGGCCCGATCTCGAAGAAGACGAGGCCGCCTTCCCAGTGGATGTCACGGAAGGCTGCGGGGAAGGTGCCCGCTTCCGGCTCGATGGTGAAAGCGCGGGTGTTGGCCAGCAGGCTCCTGGGCTCTCGGCTACGGGCGCGCCGGCGACTATTGACCTGTCCCATTGTACGCAAACCGCAGAACGCGAAATCGACGATGAACGGGCGCCGAACTCTGCACGTATGCACGGACCCCTGCCCTGCTCCCCGCGATTTCACGAAAAAATCGCTCGCACCCTCGACACGCTCGACGTGTGAGCCGGAGCGACGACCGCAGCTTCGAAGACCATCAATAGTAAGCTCTGACCCCTACCGCGCCTTCCGCCTGATCAACGGCCTGCGGCGTAAGCGGGGGCTTTTCAGACGTCCTCTGAGCAGTCTGTTGAAAAACTGCCTTGGTGGATGGCGCACTCCGCTGCGCCATGCCTGGTTCTGCGCGACGGCGCCACTTTGGGGAAGTGCGCCTTTGGCGAGCGTTTTGCCATGGCGCGGCGGAGCGCGCCATCCACCGTGTCAGTTTTTCAACAGGCTGTTACGCAGCGGCCACGACCACGCCGGTGCCGTCCACGGCAACGACGCGGACGCGGGCTCCGGCTTCGATCAATTCGCCGCCGGTGATGACGTCGCAGCGCTGGCCTTCGAATTCGGCTTTGCCGCTCGGACGCAGCATCGTCTGCGCGACGCCGGTGGTGCCGAGGGCGAGGTGGCTCTTCACCGTGGGCACGCGGGAGACGGAGGCGGAGCCGCTGGCGGCGCCGAGGACGATGTGGCTGTAGAGGGCGGTCTTGGGGAGGAATTTGGCCAGGAGGTAGATCGCGAGAGTGCCGCCAAGGAAGGCGAGGCCGAGATTGATCAGGGGACGGGTGACCATCTCATCCGTCGGCCACCAGGAGTCGCCGGGATAGCGGTCGATCATCGCCCAGATGAGGCCGCCGATCATCAGGAGCGCGCCGAGCAGGCCGGGGAGGATGGTGCCGGGATGGAGGAAGACCTCCCCAATCACGAGGAGCACGCCGAGGGCAAAGATGGCGACTACTTCCCAGCCCGCGAGCCCGGCGAGATAGTGCCCGAGGAAGAAAATGGCAAAGCAGCAGAGGGCGGCGAAACCGGGCAGACCGAAGCCGGGTGTCTTGAATTCCAGATAGGCGCCGACAATTCCGCCGAGCATGAAAAGCGGGGCGAGCGCGGTGATCCAGAGGGCGAGTTGCTCGAAGCCCGAGGGTTCGATCCGCCGCACGGCGCCGGGGAGACCGGCAGTCGTCAGCATTTCCTCGAGCGTCGCCACGGTGCCAGTCGAGAGCAGGGACTTGCCGTCGTAGAGGCGGGTGGCTTCGGCGGCGCTGAGGGTGAGCAGCGAGTCGCCTTTGTGGATCACGGTCTCGCCGATTTTCACTTCCTTCGCTTTGTTGATGAAGGCTTCGGCGACATCGGAGTTGTGCCCATTTTTCTGCGCGGAAGCGCGGGCTCTGGCGGAGAGCATGGAGATGGTTTTCTCGCCCATCGTTTTCGAGAGATCCTCGCCGCCCGCCATGACGGGTGCCGCCGCGCCGATGACGGCCGTTGGTGACATGAAAATCTTCTTAGTCGAAAGGGCGATCAGAGCACCTGCGGAGATGGCGCGGTCATTGATGTAGGTGAAGGTGGGGATCTTGGTCTTTTCGAGCGCCTCCATGTTGCGCGTCGCGGCATCGACGGCCCCACCGTTGGTCTGCATGTCGATGACGAAGGCGCTCGCTCCGCTGCGCTCGGCTTCCTTGAGGGCGCGGCGGAGGAGGAAAAATTGGGCGTTGGAAACTTCACTGCGCAGGGGGACAACGATCACGGGTCCGACATCGCTCGCGGGCGCGGCAGACACGACTCCGGCAATCAGCAACACGGAGAGAAAAGACAACCACAGACGGGATCTCATAAGCTCAGAACCTTCGGCGAGGGCGACACCTGCACAAGAGAAAAGCCCGCCCCGGATCGGGCGAGCGCAGCGGCATGTGGCGTGCTCTCTCATTCGCGCTCTAGCCCTCCGCCACGCATGGCAGCGAACCCACTTTCCAACATCTGCCCCAGCCCACGCGACAATTCCGGTGGGAATCCGCGCGTCCTCGTCGTCGAAGACAGCAGCGCCGCGATCCAGGAATTCCGCGCGCACTTGGGGGCCGCCTTTGATCTGACGGAGGCGCTGGAGTGCGGACTGGCGGTGAAGATCGCCCACGACGGCCTCCACTCCGGGCAGCCGTTTGCCCTCGCCTTTGTGGAAGTGCGCACGGGTCTGGCTTGGGACGGCTTGGAGACGATCACCCGGCTTTGGAAGATCGACCCGACGCTCCAAGTCGTGATTTGCGCGAGCGCCGCGGATTACTCGTGGTCGCAGATCACCGCGAAGCTGGGGGTGAACGAGAACTTCCTGATCCTGCAAAAACCTTTTGCGCAGATGGAGGTGCTGCAACTCGCGCATACGCTGACGCGGAAATGGCAAACGGCGCGCGAGGCCGGGGAGCGGCTCGCGGTGCTGGATCGTCGGGCAGCCCGACGCGCGGCGGAACTCGAGACTTCCCACGCTCAACTGCTCACGTCCGAGGAGCGCTTCGCCCGCGCCTTCCGCTCGAGCCCCATCCCACAGGCCATCCAGACGATCATCGGCCAGCGCTTTGTGGAGGTGAACGATGCCTTCCTCGCGCTCACCGGATATCCGCGTCGGGAGTTGGTCGGCAGCACGCCGCTCGAACTGCGGCTCTGTATTGATTACGAAACGCGCTTCCGCCAGCGGGCGCTCGGCGGAGAGCCGATCCGCGAAGTCGCGGGACAAATCAGCACTCATGATGGCCGCCTGCTCGACGCGCTGATCTCGCTCGAGCGGATCACCTTTTCCAATGAGCCGCACACCTTGCTGCTGGTGCAGGACATCTCGGAGCGGCTGCATCTCGAAAATCAACTCCGGCAGGCGCAGAAGATGGAAGCCATCGGCCAGCTCGCCGCCGGCGTGGCGCATGACTTTAACAACATGCTCACGATTATCCAGGGTCACGCGAGTCTCCAGCTCTCGTCTTCGGGACTGAGCAAGGACACGACGGAATCGCTGGAGCAAATCACCCTCGCGGCCGACCGCGCGGCGAATCTGACGCGACAGCTCCTCGCCTTCAGCCGACGGCAAATCCTGCAACCGCGCGTGCTCGTGCTCAATGAACTCCTGCGGGACCTGACGACGATGTTGCGCCGACTGATCGGGGAGAACATCGAGCTGAAGTGCGCCTTCGCCGAGGGCCTGCCGCCGGTCTGGGCGGACAGCACCGGGCTCGAACAGGTGCTCATGAATCTCACCCTGAATGCGCGCGACGCGATGGCCCGCGGCGGGCGGATCACGATCAGCACCGAGACCGTCGCCGTGCGGGCCACGGAAGCAGCCTGCGCCGCCGGGAAACGAAGCGGCCAGCACGTCGTCCTCCGCGTCCGCGACACCGGCAGCGGGATGAATGCGGAAACGCGCGCGCATATTTTTGAGCCCTTCTTCACGACGAAGGATGTGAACAAAGGCACTGGGATGGGGCTGGCCACGGTCTATGGCATCGTCTCGCAGCATGAGGGCTGGATCGATGTGGACACAGCCCCCGGCGTGGGCTCGACGTTCTCCGTCTTCCTGCCCGTCACGGATCGCGTGGCCGAGCAAGTTGTGCCCGAGCCGTTCGACTGCGAGTTCACCAATTCCCAACACACCGTCCTCGTCGTCGAAGATGATCGGGCGGTGCGCTCGATGGTCCGCGATGTCCTCGCCGACCAAGGCTACAGCGTGCTGGAGGCCGAAGACGCGCGGGATGCGCTGGAAGTCTCGCGGGCGCACCGCGACGAGATCGAACTCCTGCTGACCGATGTGGTGATGCCGGGCGAGATGGATGGCCTGGAACTGGCCCGCACTCTTTCCGCAGAAAACCCGACGCTGAAGATCGTCTATACGACTGGCTATAGTGCCGAGCTTTTCACCGGGGAGATGCAGATCGAGGAAGGGGTGAACTACCTGCCGAAACCGTATCCGGCGATGAAGCTGCTCTCGATCGTCCGCCGGGCCTTTGACCCCGCGGAAGATCTCGTGGAGCGCTAGCAGCCTTTTGAAATCCCCGGCGCTCGGTGGATGGCGCGCTCCGCCGCGCGATGCCAAACGCACGCTGCGGGCCCATCTTCTGAGCGTGGCGCTGCGCGCGGAGGTTCTCATGGCGCGACGGAGCGCGCCATCCACCGAGCGCTGGGAGGTTTTTCAAAAGCCTGCCGCTACCGCGCCTTTCCACCTGGAGCCGGGCTGAGCCGGACCCTGGCGAGATAGGCGCTCAGCGTCTCCAGATTCTGCGCGAAGACGGCACTGGCGAGGTACTTTTCGCCGACGGCAAACTTCGGCTGACCGACGATCATCGCGCCGTCGAAGGCACTGAGCCAGCGACCTTCCGCGTCCAAGTCGCGCACGAGCTGGCGGACTTCCGCGTCGGAAACGGGCGGCGGAACGGCGACCGGCTTTCGCGCCTTGGCCGCGGCGAGTGCGGTCGCGAGCTTTTCGATCCCGGCCTCGGTCTTCCAGCCGTAGTGTGCCGGGACGTGCGAGTCGTCGTTGGTGAGCTGATAGTCCTCGGTCATGTAGAGGGGCACATTTGTCCGCAGCTCATAGTAGCGAGCGAGGCGGCCGTCCGGCAGGAGGGAGCGGCGGAGCCAGGCGAGAGCGGGCGGAAATGGGGCGAGGTATTTCGCGTCGCCGGTGAGCGCGTGGACGCGGAGCAATGTTTCGAGGGCGTCCTGCGTCTCGCGCCCGGCGATGGCTGGCGGCTCAAATTTCCGCGCCCAAATCGGCCGCATCCTGGTGTCGTATTGCTGAGCCCAGGCGGGTTGCGGCTCGGGCATTTGAGCGAGGAGGAGAAAGTCGCCGAGCTTCACGAGCGCGGTGCGGCACTTCTGATCCCGATAGATTTCCGCCGCGTCCAAAAGCGTGCGCGCCACATTTCCCGCGAGGCCGTCGTTCAGCGTCGGCAGGTCCCAGTATTCCTTGAGGCGATTCTCGGTGCGCCAGTCGTAGTCGGGATAGCTGGCCGGCACCGGCGGGTGCGCGCGCACCGGCCCGGTCCAGACTTGCGGGAAGCCGCCGGATGGAAACTGCGCGGCGAGCAGCGCCGCGCGCGCGACTTCCACCGCGTCGTGAATTTCACGGTGCTGAAAGCCCAGCGCCCGATCCGCGTGCATCAGGAAACGCAGGGCCTGCTGGGTGATGCCGTCGTCGAGCGTGGAGTTATTGCGGTCGCCCCTGCCCTTTCCATTGCGGTAGCGCTGCACGCGCGGACCTTGCGGGTCGAAGTCGATGGACGCCGTCCAACCGCCCGAGGCGAGTTGTCCGTGGACCAGGGCCTCGGCGGCTTCGCGGGCGGCGTCGAGGTAAAAGGCGTCGCCCGTCGCGGCATGGGCCCGCAGATAAGCGAGTCCGACAGCTGGCGTTCCCGGCGCTTGCACCCAGATCTCCTGAGGCCCGGCCTTGCCCTCGCCGAAGCGGCGCGCGAGATCGGGCGAGTAGTAATAGACGTAGCCGCCCCGCACTGCGGCCTTGCTGCGGTAAAAAGTCGCTGCCTGGCGCAGGGCCGCCTGGGCTTGATCCGGGAGCGGTACTTCCGCCGACACCACGAGCACGCTCGAGGTGGCGGAAACAGTGAGCGCGAGCACGCGCAAAAATCGCGAGGGGTTCATGCCCTGAGTGTTTCGTCGGCGCCGAGTCGCGGCAAGCCCGCGCTGCCGCGGCGCTCAGTGAGGGAGCGGCTTGCGCAGTGCAGACACGTTACCCAGCCACGTCGAAGCGAGGCAGCCAATGCCGCCGAGCGTGAAAACACTGTCCGCCGCTTCCTTCGAAACGAATGGGAGCGCGGACAGCAACGCGCCGAGGAGCGTGACGACGGCAATGGAACCGAAGAGCCAGGCCCCCACTCGCGAGCCATTCGTGAAAGTGAGCGCCAGCGGGAAACTGGCGGCGATGAGCCCGAGACCGAGCGCGCCGAGGGCGCCCGAGTTCACGAAGAAGCTCGCGCCGAAAAGGGCCACGCCGACGATGATGCCGCCGCCCACCGCCGCCGCTTCCATTTTCTCCCGCCGGCGCAGCGCATGGCGGGCGAAGCGGTCGAAGAGGAGCAGGAGATTTCCGACTGGTTTGGCGACCCAGACCCAAAGCACGAAGAGGAAATAGAGGACGATGATGGCGAGCCCGAGGCCGCCCTTGAGATATTTGGCAAACTGCGCTGCGGCGTAGAGGCCGATGATCAGCGCCCAGCGCGAGCCGGAGCTGAGGCGCTGCATGAAAAAGCAGTACTGGAGGTAACCGCGGTAAAACGGCGAGCGAGCACGGAAGCTGGTGAGCAGCCCTTCGCGCGCCGATTCCATGTCGGGATCGAGACGCAGGGCCTCGCGGAAATGCGGCTCGGCATCGCGGTACTTGTTGCTCTGGAGAGCGGACCAACCGGCATTCGCGTGCGTGAAAGCGTCTTCGGGATCGCGGGCGAGCATCGCGGCGAGATGCCCGGCGTTCTCGTCCATTTTGTTCTGCAAGCGCAACGCCTGGGCAAGTTGATTGGCGGCGGCGCCATTGTCGGCGTCCAGGGCCAGGGCTGCGCGGGCGGAGCGTTCGGCATCCGGCCAGCGGGATGATTGCAGATGCGCCTGCGCTTCGGCGGAAAATGCGGCGCTGCAATGCGGGTCGAGATTCAGCGCGGACTGCGCGGAGGCGAAAGCTTCCCTCGGACGATCGAGCGCGCTGAGGATGAAACTTTGGAGCACATGGTGATCGGCCTCATTGGGCTCGATGGCGATGGCCTGCCGGATGGTCGGCAGGGCATCCCGGCGGCGCTCGGGGATCTGAAACTGGCAGCCTGCGAGATGGTGGAGCGCGAAGGCATCATCCGGATCGGCGGCGAGCGCTTCCTCAAAGGCCTTCAGCGCATCGGCATAGCGGCCCAATTCCTTGAGCTGCAAGGCGCGGAGAAGCTGTGGCGTCGGCCCGAGCCCGCTCACTTCTTGATTCCCATGAAGGTGAGCACGTCGTCGTAAAAGCCGCTCTGATTCGAGTAGATCGCGTAGTTTTTCGCGCTCTCAAACCACGCGCGGCTCGAAGGCTTCACGTCCTTCGCGGCTTTCAGCAGATCATCGGTGCCCAGCGGGATGACGCGCCCTTCCTGCATCGCGCGAGCCAGCGAACGCTCGATGGCGATGTCGAAGACGGCCTTCAAATCCGCGCCGGAGAAATCCTTGGTGCGCTTGGCGATGCCGGCGATGTCGAGGTCGTGGACGGGTTTGTTGCGTGCCATCACTTCGAGGATCGAGCGGCGCGCGGGCTCGTCGGGCGGCGGGACGAAAAGGATGCGATCGAAACGGCCCGGACGGCGAAAGGCAGGATCGAGATGCCACGGGGCGTTTGTCGCGCCGAGGATGAGCAGGCCGTCATTGTTGCCGACGTTGCCGTCCATCTCGGCCAGGAATTGATTGATGAGCGTGCGCCCGGCGCTGCGCTTGAGATCGTTGCGGTCGGCGGCGAGGGCGTCCACTTCGTCGAAGAAAAGCACCGCGGGCGCGTGGCTGCGGGCGAGTTCGAAGATCGCGTGGAGATTTTTCTCCGAATTGCCGAGATAGAGGTCGAGGATCTGGTGGATGCCGATGGAGAGGAAATTGGCCTTGATCTCGCCAGCGGTGGCCCGGCTGAGCAGGGTCTTGCCGCAACCGGGCGGGCCGTAGAGCAGCACGCCGCCGCCGATCTTTTTGCCGTAGGCTTGGAAGAGCTGCGGGTTCTTCAGCGGGTGGATGATCTTCATCCGGATCTCGTCCTTGACCGCGTCCATCCCGCCGACTTCAGCGAAGGCCAGAATCGGGCGCTCAATCTCGGTCGCCCCGCCGGGCGGGTTTTCCGCGGTTTCGGATTCCGGCACCCAACCCGGACCGGATGCGGTTACTTTCTCCGGCTCGGCCTGGGAAGTCTCAGAAGCCACCGGCGCGCCGAGGCCTTTTTCCAAAGCCGGATCGCGGAGGGTCGGATCAAGCTCCAAGGCTCGCGCGTAGCTGGCCTCGGCGGCCGCACGCGCACCTTCGCCGGCGTGGAGGCGAGCGAGGAGCAGGTGCGCCGGAGCGTGCGCGGGATGCTGGGCGATGGCGGACTCCACGCGGACAAAGGCTTCGCTGGTGCGCCCGGTGAGGAGGAGGACGTGGGCGATGCCGACCTTGGGCTCCGGCCGCAAGGGCTCGGTGGCGAGCACGCGCTCGAAGACTCCGCGCGCTTCATCGAGCGACCATTCGTCGAGGCAGGCCTGCGCGAGCAGGAGCAGCAGCGGGACATTCGCCGGGGAGACGGCGACGGCCTGGCGGAGGGGATCGAGCTTGGACATGGCAGGAGAGTGGGAAGTGCGGAGGAAAGTGGAAGAGGAAAGTGCGGCCGTGGCGGTGGCCGGAATCCTCCCCTCATTTGACCGCGTTCCGTGGCACACGCATTGCTAATTTTCGGATGTCGGATTCCAAAAAAACCACCCAAATGAACTTCCTCGTTGTTGATGATAATCGGCTTCTCAATCGCTTCCTCACCACCTACCTGCGCGGCAAAGGCCACTCCGCCCACTCGCTCACGGACAGCTCGAAAGTCGAGCCCTGGCTGGAGCTGAACCCCTGCGACGGTCTGATCCTCGATATCGGCATGCCGAAGATCGACGGACTCACCCTGATCACCCTGCTCCGCACCAAGCACACCAATCTTCCAATCGTGATGTTCACTGGGCTCGGCTATGATGAGGACGCGATGCAAGCCGCGCGCAAGGCCGGCGCCAATGGCTACGTGAGCAAGGGCCTCGGACCTTCCGAGATCTACTCCGCGCTGATGCGGGTGATCCAGCCGCAGCAGGCTCAGCAGCACGCCGCAGCCTGATCGAGAACGCGTCCGGCGCGTCTCAGCTCTCCTCGGAACTCAACTCCGAGACCCGCGCCTTCAAAAGCCGGGCTTCCCACTGCCCGCTGGCATTTGGGCGATGGAGATAGCCGTAGTTCAGCACGGAACCGACCCGCGCAAAAAGCAGGCGCGACATTTTCCCGTATGGTCCCATGCCCATGACGCTGAGGGGCAGCGGTGGGCGCGTGGCGAAAAGCGCGAGCAGACGACCGAGGTCCGCGGCCGTGTGAACGTGCGCCGCCAGCTTGCAGACATCGGCCCCGGCGCGGTGCGCGAGACGGATGCGCTGCTGAAGATAGGCGGCGCTCGGCGTGCGGCGGAAGTCGTGGGAGGAAAGGATGACCTTCACTCCCGCAGCGCGCGCGGTCGCGAGCAGCGCGCCGAACTTTGGGACCGAGCGCAGCTCCACGTCGAGGTAGGCAGCGTGCGGGAGAAACTGCAGGTAGAGCGCGCGCCGACGCGCAAAGCCGAGGTCGTGGGCACCGCCTTCCGCCGGATGGCGCACGGTGACGACGCTGGGCACCTTCAGGCGCGGGGCGGCGCGGAGCAGCGGCGCGAGGCCGTCGGCGAAGGCGTCAATGCGGAGTTCGACGAGATCGAGTTCGCCGGGGCGGAGTCGGAGCGCGGCGGCCAGCGAACCTGAAGAGTGAATGGTCCCGACGATCATCGTTTTATCAGTAAAAGTCTCGAATTGTGCCGTTCGGCCATACTCATATGCCAGCGCACTCCGCACCGATGCTCAACCCTCTGCTCGATGACAATCTCGAAATCCCGCGATCAGGCTCTCTAAATCGTCCCTCATCACCGCGTGCCCGGAGGCTTCAGGCCTGCTAGTGTCTGAAGAATGGGCGCCCAGCCGCGAGCACCAATGATCGGTCGCAAACAAGAACTCAGCCTGCAACTCCTCCAGATTGCCGACGGGATCCTGCTCGCCGTGGCCTTCTGGCTTGCCCACACCCTGCGCTTTCTCGGCGCCAATTGGTTCGTCTTTCAAAAGCCCATCGGCCCCTTCGCCGACTTCCAGTGGCTGCTCTTCATCATCCTCCCGTTTGGCCCGATCTTCCTCGATCAGCAGGGCTTCTACGCGCACCCGATGCACAAGAATGTGCGCAAGACCTTCGAGCAACTCGGGCACGCCGCCTTCTGGCTCGGCCTCGTCATCGCGACCACCTCGTATTTTCTCAAACTCGACGTGCCCAGCCGCGCGGTCATGCCGCTCTTTGCCGTCATCGGCGGCGCCTTCCTCATCGCGCGGGAAAGGTTCACCATCGCGCGCTTCCGGGCGCTGGCGAAACGCGAAGACCTGCGCGAACGCGTGCTCATGGTCGGCACCCCAGCGGACTTGCAGACGCTCCGCCAGAGCATCCCGGCCGAGCAGCTCATGGAATTGGTCGTGGTGGAGGATTTCGATATCGAGACGAAGGACGTCGGCGAACTCGTCGAAGCCCTCCACAAACACAGCGTCTCGCGGGTCATCTTCGCCGGAGGTCACAGCCATCTGGATCGGCTCCAGGAAGCCATCGGCGCGTGCGAGATCGAAGGCGTCGAGGCCTGGCTGATCGCGGACTTCATCCGGACCTCGATCGCCCGCCCGGACTTCGATGTCTTCGGGACGCGTCCCGTGCTGGTCTTCCGGACGACCCCAGAACTCTCCGTCGCCCTCGCCGTGAAGAGCCTCATCGACCGCACCGGCGCGCTCATCCTCCTGGTGCTCGCCTCCTGGATCATGGTCCTCACGGCCATCGCCATCCGCCTTTCCTCACCGGGACCGATCGTCTTCCGCCAAAAGCGCGCTGGAAAAAATGGCCATCCCTTCACGATGTACAAGTTCCGCTCCATGCAGACGAATGCCGAGATGCTGCACAGCGAACTCGCGGCGTACAATCAGATGAGCGGCCCGGTCTTCAAGATCGACAAGGACCCCAGGGTCACCCCGATCGGCCGCCTCATCCGCAAGACCAGCATCGACGAACTGCCCCAACTCCTGAACGTCCTGCGCGGCGATATGAGCCTCGTCGGACCTCGTCCGCTGCCCATTTACGAGGTGGAGAAATTTGAGAGTCCGGCCCAGCGGCGGCGGCTTTCGATGAAGCCCGGCCTCACCTGTCTCTGGCAGGTCAGCGGTCGGAACGACGTGAAGAACTTCGACCAGTGGGTGAAGCTCGACCTCAACTACATCGACAACTGGTCGCTCCTGCTCGACCTCAAGATCCTCTTCAAGACCGTGCCCGTCGTGCTCTTTGGCTGGGGCGCAAAGTGAAGGTGCGCGGGCATTGATCCCGCTCCCTGCTTCCGCCAAGCTCCCGCACCCTGCATGGAAATTCGCAAAGCCCTCATCACTGCTGCCGGCAAGAATCAGCATTCCCTCCCGCTCCAGACGCTCGTGGACCGGGACGGCGTCACCAAGACCGCTCTCGCGATCATCATCGAGGAAGTGCTCGGAGCAGGCATCGAGACGATCGGCCTCGTCATTGCCCGCGGCGACGAACCGGCCTATCGCGCTGCCGCCGGCCAGCACGCGGGGCGGCTGACTTTCATCGAGCAAAGTGCGCCGCTCGGTTACGCGCACGCCATTCATTGCGCGGCGGCTTTCTGCGGAAACGATCCCTTCCTGCTTCTCGTCGGTGATCATCTTTACCTGAGCAGCACGCGCACTGGCTGCGCCCAGCAACTCGTGGAAATCGCGCGCGCAGAAAAGTGCGCCGTCTCCGCGGTGCAATCGACCCACGAGAGCAAGCTGCCCTACTACGGCGCCATCGGTGGCCAGCTCGTGGACGCGGCTCGCCGACTCTATCAGGTCGATACCGTCCTCGAAAAACCCACGCCCACGGAAGCCGAGCAGAAGATCGACGTGCCGGGCCTGCGGGCCGGCTACTACCTGTGTTTCTTCGGTATGCACGTCCTCACCCCGGCCGTGCAGCGGATGCTTGGCGAGGCTTTTTCCAAAGCTGGCGCCACGGTGAACTTCCGCTCCATGCTCGCCGAACTCGCCCGCCAGGAGCGCTACCTCGCCTGCGAACTCGAAGGCCGCCGCTACGACTTCGGTGTGAAATACGGCCTGCTCACCGCGCAGCTCGCCCTCGCCCTCGATGGCACCGATCGCGATGAAGTCCTGCGCGGCTTGGTGGAGCTGATGGCCACCAGCAAACAGGTCGCGAAGTGAGCGGCCCCGCAGGTCCGAAGACCATGAACTTGCTCGGCCTCATCACCAGCCCCAATCCGGCAATCCGGGATCGCTCGCTCGATGATCTCGTGGCGGCTGCTTCGCTCGAAGAACTGCTCGCCGAATGCGAGGCGCTCGACGCCTTCCGCCGACAATCTCCGAATCTCTACGAGCGGGTCCGCGCGCTCTTTTTTCTCTACGCGCTCCATCGTTTCCATTTGCCAACGCGCGAAGGGCTGCGGACCAGCGGGCTCATCCCATTTCAAGGTTTCGAGCATCTGCTGGAGCGACGGTTTGCCGAGGCGATCGAAGTCTTTTCGCAAACGCAGAAAGCCGAAGGCGCGAGTGACGCGCTCTCTTCAGCCCTGGCGGCGGCGTATCATCGGCTGGCCTTTCAGACCCTCGCCGATCAGGTGCGGCGCAGCGTGCGTAGCGTGCGCGGCAATCAATGGATGTTCCGCATGGGCCATCCGAAAGATCAACCGCTGCGCTTCCGTCCAAATCTCTTGCAGCGTTCAGCGGATGGCTCGTATCCGATCCTCCGCGAGCTGACGCCAGTGCGGATGGATCTCACCCACTCCGCGTGGAGCGACATCTTTTTCCTCGGCATGGACTACCCCGAGGGCGCGAAGGTGCTGAACATCTCCGTGGATCTCGGCGTGCATGGCCGCGACGCCGATCCGCAGCCGCCGGTGAGCGCCTGGCTGCGCGTGATCGAGGAGCCCGTGCTGCGACTCGTCTCCGTGGATCTCGCGGCAAGTGCAGAGATCTCGTCGCTGGCGGAGGTTTTCGACTTTGCCAAAGACTACCTCGGACTGCTCAAAGCCGCGGTGATCGCGAGCGGCGTCGTGCCGCCGGGGATCGAAGGCTCGGGCCAGTCCCTCGGCGATCTGCTCGCGCAGATGCTCGGCCCCGGTCGCGGTCTCGAACTCGTCTCCAGCGTGAACGACATCCCGAAAGGCTCGCGCCTCGCCGTGAGTACGAACCTGCTCGCCGCGCTCGTCAGCGTGCTCATGCGCGCCACTGGCCAGGCCGAGTCGCTCACCGGTCCGCTGCGGGAAGAAGAGCGCCGGCTCGTGCTCGCGCGGGCGCTGCTCGGCGAATGGCTCGGCGGCAGCGGCGGCGGCTGGCAGGACTCGGGTGGCGTCTGGCCAGGGATCAAGGTGATCGAAGGGGTGGCGTCGCTCGTCGGCGATCCGGAGCACGGCATTTCGCGGGGTCGGCTGATGCCGAAGCACCACGTCTTTTCCCGCGACGAAATCCCCGAGTCCGCCCGCGAAAAACTCCAGCAGTCGCTCGTTCTCGTGCATGGCGGCATGGCCCAGAATGTCGGCCCAATCCTCGAGATGGTGACGGAAAAATATCTCCTGCGCAGCGGCGCAGAATGGGAGGGTCGTCAGGAAGCGCTCGGCTTTCTCCAAGAGATCCTCGACGCCCTGCGCGTCGGCGATATCGCGCGCGTCGGCGAAGTCACCACGCGCAATTTCAGCGGCCCGATCCAGACGATCATCCCGTGGGCTTCCACCCATTACACCGAGCGGCTCATCGAGCAGGTGCGCGCGGAATTTGGCCCCGACTTCTGGGGCTTCTGGATGCTCGGTGGGATGAGCGGCGGCGGCATGGGCTTCATCTTCGCCCCGCAGCGCAAAGCCGAAGCCCAGGAGCGACTCGCCGCCATCATGTCGGCGACGAAACGCGAACTTTCCGCCTCGCTGCCCTTCGCCATGGAGCCGGTCGTTTACGATTTCAAAATCAACGAACGCGGCACCTTCGCCGACCTGCTCACGGGCGATGCCGCGCTGATGCCGAAAGGCTACTACCTGCTCACCGCTCCCGCGCTCATCCGCACCGATCGCCGCCAGCTCTCCGCGCTGCGCCGGGCCGATCTCGATAAATTTGCCGCCGCCTGCCGCACCCGGCCCGAACTCAGCGGCGTCGTGCAGGAACTCTTCGACAACCTGCTCCCGCGCACCAAGGCCGACCGCAACGAAGGCCAGGGCACACTGGAAGAATTGCTCACGCAAAATGGCTTCGACCGCGAAGCCCACGAGCAAATCCGCGGCGATCTCCGCGCCGGCCGCATCGGCCTCGCGCAAAATCGCCTGCCCGCGAATGCCGTGATCGAAGACGTGCGGCCGGAGGACGTCAGTAGTAGCGCAGGCTTCCAGCCTGTGGGAGTGCCGCAGGCATCCCTGCCTGCCGGGGCGTCAGCACCAGATCCGTTCCACCCTTTCGAAGAGGAAACCCCCGCCGCCGTCCGCGCCCGCCGCCTCCCTCACTGGGAGCAGGACGGAGCCACCTATTTCGTCACCTTTCGCCTGGCCGACTCGCTGCCGAAGGAGGCCATCGTCTCGTGGCGCACCGAACGTGATGCCTGGCTGCGCACGCATCCGCGTCCATGGACACCCAAAGTCACGGAGGAATACTACCGCCGCTTCCACGAAGCCATCGAAGAGCAGCTCGACAAAGGACAGGGCGCTGCCGTGCTTGCCGACCCGCGCGTCGCCGAAATCATCGAAGCCGCGATGTGCCACTTCGACGGCGAGCGCTACGTGCTCGGCAGCTACGTCGTCATGCCGAATCACGTCCACGTCCTCGTCATTCCGCAGGATGAAGAGGAACTCTCGAAGATCCTCCATTCGTGGAAATCGTATTCGGCCAACAAGATCAATGAACTCCTCGATCGAGACGGACCGCTTTGGCAGCGGGAAAGCTTCGATCACATCGTGCGGCACGAGCACGAGTTGCTGGCGATCGAACGCTACATCGCGGAGAACCCTCGGAATGCGCGGCTAAGTGAGGGGAAGTATCGGTTGGGGAGTGGCGCGGAAGCTCGGAAAGAGGGGCAGGCAAGGATGCCTGCGACACTCCTACAGGCTGGAAGCCTGCGCTACTACGAGCGCGGCCTCGCCGCCTTGCAGGCTGGCGAAGCCGCCGTCGTGACGCTCGCCGCAGGTGCCGCATCGCGCTGGACGCAAGGCGCGGGCGTCGTGAAATCGCTGCATCCCTTCTGCAAACTCGGCGGACGACATCGCACTTTCCTCGAGACGCATCTCGCAAAATCGCGACGCATCTCGCACCTCGCGGGCACTGCGGTGCCGCACATTTTCACCACGAGCTACCTCACGCACGGCCCGATCTCCGCGATCCTCTCAGCGCGCGGAAACTACGGCTACGAAGGCCCGCTCGTTCTTTCCCGCGGCAAGAGTGTCGGCTTGCGACTCGTGCCGACCGCGCGCGACCTCCGTTTTGCGTGGGAAGAAATGCCGCAGCAGGTGCTCGACGAGCAGCAGCAAAAGGTGCGCGATTCGGGCCGCAAGGCGCTGATCGGCTGGGCCGAGGGCGCAGGCGAAGCGACCAACTACACGGACAATCTCCCGCTCCAGTGCATGCACCCCGTCGGGCACTTCTACGAGATCCCGAATCTCCTCCGCAATGGCACCCTGGCCGCGCTCCTCCGCGAGCGCCCGCAACTCACGACGCTGCTCCTGCACAATATCGACACCGTCGGCGCGGACCTCGATCCCGCCTTGCTCGGACAGCATCTCGAAAGCGGCGCGACGCTCACCTTCGAAGTCATCAATCGCCGGCTCGAAGATCGCGGCGGCGGCCTCGCCCGCGTCGATGGCCGGGTGCGGCTGGTGGAAGGTCTCGCCATGCCGCGCGAAGAACTCGAGTTCGGCCTCACTTACTACAACACGCTCACGACGTGGATCGACATCGACGGCCTGCTTGCCGCGCTCGGCCTGACGCGCGCGGACATTCTCGATCCCGAGCCCGCCGCCGAAGAGCGCATCCTCGCCGCCATCCGCACCCTCGCCGCAAAGGTGCCGACCTACATCACGCTCAAAGACGTGAAGAAGCGCTGGGGCCATGGACAGGAAGACATCTTCCCTGTCGCGCAATTTGAAAAGCTCTGGGGCGACCTCAGCGCGCTGCCCGAAATCCAGAGCCGCTTCGTCGTCGTGCCGCGCCTGCGCGGGCAGCAACTCAAGGAACAGGCGCAGCTCGACGGCTGGCTCCGCGACGGCTCGGCTGGCTATGTCGAGTCGCTCTGCGAGTGGACGTAGCGCCTGCGCCCGACGCCCATCCGGACGCCCGCGAGCCCTTGCCGCCGCATTGACGCCTCCCACACGCTCACCCACAGTGCCGGGATGCTCAAAGTCGTCGAACAGCTTCTCATCATCCAGGATCGCGACCGAAAGATTCGGGCGCTCAAGCAGGAGTTGAAGTTTGCGCCGCAGCAGCGGAAGGAACTCGACGAGAAACTTTCCTCAACGACGAAGCACTACGAGGCGGTGAAGCTGAAGGGCAAGGAGCTCGAGGTGGAGCGCAAGCGGCTGGAAGTGGAAGCGCAGGCGAAGCGCGAGCAGATCGCGAAGTTGCAGACGCAGAAATTTCAGACGCGAAAGAACGAAGAGTTCGCGGCTTTCAATCACGAGATCGAGCGCTTCGAAGGCGACGTGCGGACGATCGAAGATCGCGAACTCGAACTCATGGAGGAGGCGGAGAAGATGAAGGTGACCGTGACGGCAGCGGACAAGGACGCGCAGGCCGTGAAGGCGCTGGTGGAACGGCAGATCGCGGACCTGAACGCAAAGATCGCAACCGTTGAAGGACAGCTCAAGGAGCTCGATGCCGAGCGGACGAAACTCGGCGCGGACATTGAGGAAGATCTCTTCGACACCTATTCGCGGCTCTTTCAAAACAAGGGCGAGGCCGTCGTCGCGCTCGATCACGAAGTCTGCACTGGCTGCCACATGAAGGTCATCCCGCAGACTTCGGCCAACGTCCGCGCCCGGAAGGAAGTCACGCACTGCGAGCAGTGCGGGCGGATCCTCTATGCGGAGATTTGAGGGTTGATGGACGCTTCATGAATTCTCGTTTGAAGTTTGGCGTTTGGCGTTTGGGGTTTGGCGTTGAACTTTTCTGCGGGTGCTGGCTAACGCCAAACTTCAAACGCCAAACTTCAAACTTCAAACGCCAAACTTCAAACGCCAAACGACGGAATCTCGCCCGGCGCGCCTGGCCTTCGACGGTAAACCGGCTTTTTTTCCCGTGACCCGCATCGTCGGCATCGAAACTGAGTACGGCTGCCTGGTCGCCAATGACCCGCAGCACGGGACGGATTCGTGGCCCGCGCGGGTGAAAAATTACCTCTTCCGGAAAGCGCAGGCTGGCGCGATTGATCTCCACTATCGCGACTATGAGGAGCCGCCGGGCAATGGCGGATTTCTCCTGAATGGTGGGCGGCTCTACATCGACATGGGGCACCTCGAGTACTCGTCGCCGGAGTGCCTCACGGTGCGCGACATCGCGAGCTACGATCTCGCCGGAGACGCCCTGATCCAGAGCGCGCTCGAAGCCCTCGGCGCCACCGAGGAGGTCGCCTTCATCAAAAACAACATCGACCACCACACCGGTGCGACCTTTGGCTGCCACGAGAACTATCTGATGCGGCGCGATCTGCAATTCAACGCGCAGATCCTCGGCACGCTCCTCTCCTTCCTCGCCACCCGCCAGCTCTTCACCGGGGCCGGTCGCGTAGGCCAGGCCAGTCCCCTGACCTTTGATTTCGAGCCCGCAGCCGCGACGGATCAGGTCCCCTTTCAGCTCAGCCAGCGCGCGGATCACATCGTCAACGACATCTACCAGTGGGTGCAATTTAACCGCGCGATCATCAATGCACGCGACGAACCGCTGGCCGACTACCGGCGCTATCGGCGGCTGCACCTGCTCATCGGCGACTCGAATATGAGCCCTTTCGCCACAGCGCTCAAAACTGGTACCACGGCACTCATCCTCACGCTGCTCGAGGAAGGCGAACTTCCCGACGACGTGCTCCTGCAGGATGCCGTGATCGCCACGCGCCAGATCTCCCACGAAGGCACGGGCCACGCCGTCGTGCCGCTCGAGGACGGACGCACCCGCTCGGCGCTCGATATCCAGGAGACCTTCCTGGCCCACGCGCAGCAGCATCTCGGCGGCACCGATGAGGAAACGGATTGGGTGCTCCAGCAATGGGCCTTTACCCTCGAAGCCCTGCGCACGAAGCCTGAGTTACTGATTGGCGGCGTCGATTGGATCTCAAAGAAGTACCTGCTCGACACCTTCCGCGAAGCCGAGGGGCTCGCCTGGAATGATCCGTGGCTGCAAAGCCTCGACCTCGAATATCACAAGATCGATCCAGCCAAGGGCCTCTTCTTTGCGCTGACGCCGGGCAAGGTCATTGGCGAGTTCAATGACAGCGTGCGGCGCCCCGAAGCGTGCCGCATTGCTCCCGCCGACACCCGCGCCCATGGTCGCGGCCAGGCCGTGGCACTTTTCCAAAAAGGCCAGCTCCCCTACGTGATCAACTGGGATTCCATCGCCGTGGAGAATTCGAGCAGCCTCGCGATGTCCGACCCCTTCGACCCCTACACGGATCAAGCAAGCGCGCTCTTCGCAGAGTGAATCCCCCTCGGCGGCTGGCGGGCGCAAGTTCGGGGTTGGACTGGATTCGCCCGTGCCGCATCCTCCCGCGTTCATGCCTGATGACCCAAGCCTTCCGTCTCCGCCCGCCCCGCGCAAGCGTCTGCCCGTTCTCCTCCGACGCTCCTGGTATGGTCTGAATCAAGCATTCCGCCAACGCGTCGCCCATCTGAAGATCACCCCCGACCAATTCAGCATCCTGCGCTGGCTCAGCGAAGGTGATCCCGCAGGACTGACGCAGCGCGCCATCACCGATCTCATGGCCAGCGATCCAAACACGATCACCTCCACGCTTTCGCGGATGGAAAAGAACGGCCTCATCACGCGCCAACCGCACGAGCACGATCGGCGCGCGCACCGGGTGCGGATGCAGCCCGCCGGGCGGAGCCTTTTTGAAATGGCGCGCATCATCGCGATGGAGCTCCAGGACCAAATCCTCGCCGCCCTCCCGGAAAGCAGCCGCACCCGCTTCCTCCAGGAACTAGAAACCGTCGCCGATTCCTGCGCCGCGGCGTCGGATCGAGCGAAATGAACGGGGCCCGCGCTTAGCGACGCGTCTTCTTTGCCGGAGCCTTCTTCGCCGCCGTTTTCCCGGGCTTCTTCGCCGCGGGCTTGCGCGCTTTCGGCTTCTTCGCGGGCGCTTTCTTCGGCGCTGGTTCAGGCGTGCCGAGATCGATGCCGAAGAGGGCGCTGAGGTCTTCGCCGGCGAGCGCGGTGTCCGTACCCTGTGCGCGGTCGAGGGTGTCGCGAGCAGCGGTGGAGAGAAGTTCGGAAGGATCGACGCTGCGCAGGACGAAGAAAAGATCGGGTGCACTGTCGAGTTTCACGCCGACTCCGTAGAGCACCGCGGCGACGTGCTTGCACATATCAGCGTAGTCCGGGCAGGAGCAGGAGAGGTGGATCTCCTTTGGCTTGGGGAAAAGACCGCGCGCCGGATCGGCGATGGCGCGCAGCATCCCGTCGCCAAGCTTGCCGGCGAGCAGATCGAGCAGGCTGGCGACCTGGCCGGCGCAGTCTTGCTTGAGGCATTTCCACGCCGCTTTGGCGAGCGGCTGGATGGTGACGCACACTTCGTAGAGCGCGGAGCCGGCGACCTCGGCGGTGATGACCCCGGGCTCGATCGCGAGGTTATAGACGTTGCCCTGCCGGAGGTAGCTGCGACCGCGCGGCAGACGGTAGGCGTAATTCGAGTGACTCTCGAGATGGTCACACCACGCCTTGCCCCAAAAGGTTTGCGCGAGCTTGCGACTGCCCTGCGGAGTGATCAGCGCCTCGTATTTCTCGCCGCGCTTCCGGCGCTTTTCGAGGTCGCGCTGGAGCTGCGCTTTTATTTCGCGGGTGTCTTCGTAGTAATACCAGGACATGAGTTCGGTTGTTTAAGGCGCGGCGGCGTTCAGGTCGAGTCGCACGAAATCGAGCAGCTCTTCGTTACTCATGTCGGTGAGCGCTTTCTCCGCGCCGCTCTGGCCGCCGAGCACGTCATCCGCAAGCGCGCGTTTGCCGGCGATGAGCGCGTCCACTTTCTCCTCGATCGTTCCGGGGCAGACGAATTTGTGGACGAGCACGTTCTTTTTTTGCCCGATCCGAAAGGCGCGGTCCGTCGCCTGATTTTCGACGGCGGGATTCCACCACCGATCAAAATGCAGGACCTGGCTCGCGGCCGTGAGGGTGAGCCCGGTGCCGCCCGCTTTCACGGTGAGGACGAAGAAGGGCGGACCATCCGCGCGCTGGAAATCCTCGACGAGTCGCGCGCGCTGTTTCACCGGCGTGCCGCCGTGGAGCACGAGGCCGGGTCGTCCGAAGACGGTGGCGAGATGCGCGGCGATCGGCGCGGTGATCTCGCGGAATTGCGTGAAGACGAGGCAGCGCTCCTGCCGCTCGGCCAGCTCGGTGGCGAGCTCGGTGAGGCGCGCAAATTTTCCGCTGTCCTCCGGCGCATAACGTCCGTCGCCGCTCCAGTGGCTGGGGTGATTGCACACTTGCTTGAACTTCACGAGATAGCCGAGGACGAGCCCGCGGCGCACGTTTGGGTCGAGGTCGTCATTGGCGAGATCGGCCTTCAGTTGCTCGACCATCCGGCCGTAGAGCACGGCTTGTTTTTTGGTCAGTGGGCAGTGTGCGGTCACTTCGGTTTTCTCCGGCAGATCGGCGATGATGCGGCGGTCCGTCTTTAGCCGACGCAGCAGATACGGGGCGATGAGGCGGCGCAGCGGCGCGTAGCCGTGCGGATGGTTCGGCTCACCGAGTTGCTTCGTCACCCGGGCAAAGTCCGGCGCCTTGCCGAGCAGGCCGGGATTCAGGAAATCGAAGAGACTCCAGAGATCGCCGAGACGATTTTCGACCGGTGTGCCGGTGAGCGCGAGGCGCGCGCGGGCCTGAAGTTTCTTCACGGCGCGGGCCTGCGCGGTCGCGGGATTTTTGATCGCCTGCGCTTCATCGAGCACCGCCAGATCCCACGTGTGCTCCTGCAAAAGTTCGCTGCGCTGGAGCAATCCGTACGTCGTGAGCAGCGCATCGTAGCCGCGGAGCGCGGTCGCGGGATTGGCGGCGAGGGCATCGAGTTTTTCGCGAGGGATCGCGGAGGGATGCGCGGCGAGGATGCTCAGATGCGGCGCAAATTTCGCGAACTCCGCGAGCCAGTTACCGATGAGCGACGCCGGGACGACGAGGATGCTCGGCGGCGCTTCGGTCGCCTCGGCGTGGCGCAGGCAGAGCAGCGCGATCACCTGCGCGGTCTTGCCGAGGCCCATGTCATCCGCGAGACACGCGCCGAGCCCGAGCCGGCTCACGAAATGCAGCCAGCCTGCGCCGCGCTTCTGATACGGGCGCAGCTTTGCTTCGAGTCCCGGGATCTTCTCCACATCCGCCGGCTCGCGAAGTTGATCGAGCAGCGCGCGCAGATTTTTTCCCGCGATCACTTCCGTCCAATCGCGCCCCGTCTCGAGATCGAGCGCTGGCCCACCCTCCGCGCCGAGCGCCGGAAAGCCCGCGAGCCAGCGCATCCCTTCGTGAAAAGACAGCCCGCCCGCGCTGTGCGCCGTCTGCACTTTCGTCCAGTGATCGAGCACCTGATCGAGCCGCTCGCGATCCACCTCCACCCACTGCCCGCGCAGATTCACCAGCCCCGTGGGCGACGCGCGGATCAGCTTCCACTCAGCATCCGTGAGCTTCGTGCCATCGAGCGTCACATTCGCCTGGAAGGCCAGCAGCGCATTCACGCCCACCCCGCCGGCCTTCGCCGCATCCACGGTCACGGAGACCTGTGGCCGCGAGGGTCGCCGGCTTTTCCACCAGTCCGGCAACTTCACCACGAGTCCACTTTCCTCGAGCTGCGGGATCTCGCGGATGAAGTGATACGCCTCCTGCGGCGTCCAGGCGAGAGCTTGGAAAAGCCGGCGCGTCTCGAGCAACTCGCGCACCAGCGCGCTCCGCTCCGCCGCCGCGCGCACCGGCGCGAGCAGCGCATCGAGCGCCACCTGATCCTTGCGCGATTGCTGCACCTGGAGCGCCCGCCCGAGCGGTGTGTGCTGGAGCGTGCCGGTGGCCGAGAGCTGATCCGTGTAGGTGGCGAGAAAGGCGAAGGGCACCTGCTCGTTCCGCTTGTTCTCCGCGAGATGGAAGGTGACGCGCCCGACGAGATGCCAGAGCGGACTCCGCGCGCGGAGCCACCCTTCGAGCCCGCCCGCGGCCGCTTCCGCCGCGACCAGCACGCGCATTTCCTCCCAGAGCCGCAGGAGCAGCGCCTCGCTCAAGTACTCCGCACCGCGCATCGGCGGTGCCTCGGCGATCAAGGCCAGACGGGCCTCCGCGGGCGGCGGCTCCACCGTGGCCGGATCACGCGTCTGGCAGAGCCGGGCAAAAAACTGCCGCCCCCACTCCCGCGCCCAGGCCAGCGGCGCGTCGAGTTCCTCCTTCAGCGCGACCGTCGCAAGATGCAGAACCCCGGCGGCATCACTTTCCGCAAAGGCCGCCCCGAGCGCGCGCGCCGCCTGCTCCCCGACGACGAGCCGCGGCTCCGGCGTGCAGCCGAGCGCGGAGTTTTCGGAGGCGGATCCTGATTCATTGGGCACGGGCGATTTCGCGCCACCGCCCGCCTCGGCGTCAAGCCGCGCCTACTTCACATCAAAGCACGCCGCTTCCTTGGTGCTGCGGACGTAGATGCGGCCATTCGCCAAAACCGGCGTCGTCCAGCATTTCCCATCGAGGACCTTCGCACGCGCCACTTCCTTGTACGCTCCGGGCTGCGGGTCGATGAGCACGAGTTCGCCCGCGTCACTCAGGGCGAGAAGTTGTTCGCCCACGAGGATGACGTGGCCCGGGCCGAAGCCTTCGCGCTCCCACTTCACCGTGCCGTCCTTGATGTCCACGCACTTCATCGGGCCATTGCCGTATTCCTTAAATTGAAAGAGCCCATACATCATCCCGTCCTTCAGGACGGGCGTGCTCCAGTGGTTCGCGAGCGGCTTGTTCCCGCGGAAACGATAGATCTCCGTCGCTTTGAAGCCGCTGCCTTCCTTGGTGATTTTCACCGCCCCCGCGCCCACGTCGTAACCCGCGGAGCAATAGACGATGTCCCCCGAGACGACCGGCGATGCGGCGGACGAGATTTTGAAAGGGAAGACGTAACGCCAGAGTTCCTTGCCGGTCTTTGGCTCCACGGCAAGGAGGCCGCTCTGGAGGAAAAAAACGATCTGCGGCTGGCCGAGGATATTCGTGGCGATGGGCGTCGCGTGGGTGATCTGCTCATCAAAGGCCTTCCACACGACCTTCCCATCCTTCGGGTCGAGCGCGAGCACGCTCTCGCCCGCACCGCCGCCGGCCACATAGAGCAGGCCGCCCGCGAAAAGCGGCGAGGCCGCATTCTGCCATTTGATATTCCGTCCCGCGTGCTCCTTCATCAGGTCGCGCTTCCAGACCACTTTGCCATCCGCTGCATTCAGGCAGGTGAGCGCGAGCTGCGAGGACATCACATAGACCTTGTCGCCCACGATCGTCGGCGTGCTGCGCGGGCCGTCGCCGCCCTTGTTATCCGCCGTGCCCGCGTCGCCACCGCCGTCGTACTTCCCGAAGGCCAGCGGCGCTGCCCACAGTTCCTTGCCCGTGGCGGCCTCATGCGCCACCACACTCTCCTGCTTCGCACCGTCGATCTCCTTCAGGCTCAGCGTAAAAGCACGATTGCCCGCGACCGCAAAGGAGCTGTAGCCACCCTCGCTCGGCACTTTCCAGACCTGCTTCGGTGCCCCGCTACTCCAGGGCTTGCCGATCTTCTCGGCGGTCACGCCGTTGGTCAGCGTTCCGCGATATTGCGGCCATTCGAGAGCTTGGGCGGTGACGGTGGTGAGGATGCAGGCGGCGAGGATGCGAGGGGTGGTCATGGGATGATGAAGAGGAGGAGGATGAAAACTCAGGAAGCCGGGATGAGCAGCAGCTCGTCGAAGCGGATGAGCGTGCCGGAAAACGGGCTGCCCCAGATCCCCGCGCGGCCCGCAGGCGGCTCCTCTTTCACCGCAAAAGTGATCGTCCATGCCGTCGGCTCAGGCGAGCCAGCAGGCCAGGCTTTCCCCTCCACCACCCACCCCTCGCCCGCTTTGCGCGTCTGGATGCGCAGGCTCGTCCAGGAGCCATCGGTCCAGGCAAAAGGCACGCTCTGCCGGCCTTCGTCGCCCTGGAAAATTTCCAGCGCCTTCTTGGCCCCACTGACTTGCAGACGATAGCCCCCCACCCCGCCGAGGCTCACCCCGAAGCTCGGATACTTGCGCCCCACTTTCGTCCCGAAAAAGCGCGCACTCGCCGAGACCCCGGCCTTCTGCGAAGTGCCGAAGAGCAGGCCATACGTGTCGAGTGGGTCGCCCGGCAGTTCGAGCACTCTGCCGTCCTTCTCCTGCTTCACCTTAAAATCCCCAGCCGTGATCAGCATCCCCGCCGGCTCCTTATCCACCTCCGCGGAGTCAAAGCTCTCCTGAAAGATCGGCGCCTCCGCCGCCTCGAGCACCGCGATCGGCAGGAGGACAAAGAGCGAGAGCAAAGGTCGGAGGGCAATCATGCGAGGGACGAAGACGGAATAACGCGGAGGGTCGGATGTCGAGACCGTTCACACGGGCGCAGTATTAGAGACTGTCCTGCACTTTCTCGACGCAGAGGCAGCGAGTTCCATGATACCCTGCGGCCAGCGTGCCGATCAGGACCGGGAGGTATCGCCGGGCATCCTCGCAGCGCCCGTTGGAATAGATGCCGTCGGCCCCCCCGAAGACGCAGGCCTGGCTCCGCAGATCGCGCCCCTTCCAATCCCCAAACTCCTGCGGCCAGACTTGCTTGCCGCGCACGGCACCCCGGCCAGTCTATTTCTCCTTGCCCGTCGCGAACGTCCGCACATAGTAGCGCTCGTTTCGATGCTTATTGAGAATTTGAACACTCGTCGGACTCCAGACAGTCTGTTTTTTAACGGTCGTTTGCGGGGCTTGCAGGCGGATCATAAAAACGCCAAACGCAAGTGCCCGCCTCATACTTGAGTCTTTATAAATGAATAGGAAGGGTGGCTGAGTCCGGTCTAAGGCACTCGACTCGAAATCGAGCGTGCTGTAAAAGGCACCGTGGGTTCGAATCCCACCCCTTCCGCCATTTTCACAATACGCTGAAAATGAAGGATATGCAGGAAATGGCGCAACGCGGAATTTAGATAGTGACAACATAAGCACCAACGTCGAAATCTCCTCACTGCTGGCGATCGAGGTATTCTTTGAGGCTTTGCCAGACGATCAGCCGGGTGCCTTTGCCGCCTTCGCGCTTGCGCAGGCACTTGCTTTCCACCGGTGGACGATACGAATTTCGCTCTGTCGGAAGGATTAATTCGTTGAGCGCGGAGCGCGTCATCCCGGTGCGGGAACAACGCTGACCGGCCTTCGGGAGGCGCAGGTAGAGAGGCTCGTCGCCTGCCGCTTCACTCGGCGATCGCGAATTTGTTGGCCCCGGAGAATGTTGGGCCTTCGCTCTTCTTTCAGAGGGATCTCTGAATTTGTAGGAGAACTCGATTTCGTCTTGCGCGACGACAATTCGGCCAACGAATGAGCGGGCGATCTCACTTCGGATTTTCGCCGGCATGTCAGGCCAGCGCTTCCGCAGCGCAGTTGGATCGAACGGGGTCTCGCTTTGCTCAGCCGCTGGCTTTGCTTGCAGTCGCGTCAGCCGGGCTTTGATGGTTCCGAGTTCACGCTGGACGGTTCGGCGCTGGTCTTCGAGGGGCCGGTGGAGTTGCTCGAAGCGCTCGACGGATATCCGATTGTCCATGTAGAGGCGCTCGGTCTTCGCGATTTCCTCGTCGATGACTCGGGCTTTTTCTTCCGTGCGCAGCAAGATCTGGCGTTGCGCTGCGAGATCGGGGTCACCCGAGATGATCTCCGCCGCAGTGTGCCTGCGCGTATGCAGGAAACTCGTGACCTCATCGAGGAACGCGGTTTCGAGATCGGCCATCGGAATGCGATTGCCGCATTGCGCGCAGACATATTTGGCGGACGAACTCGCGGCATTCATCCGCGCTCCGCAGCCGCAAAAAAGAAGGCCCGTGAAGGCGTGAGATCCGGTCGCGGCTGACGGCGCAGATGGGGCCTCGCTCGCAAGCGCCGCTTGCACCTTTTTCCAAAGTTCCTCGGTGACGATCCGTGGACACGGAATGAACTCCCACTCGTCCTGCGGCTTCTCGATCCGCTCGCCAGTGCTGTTGAGGACCGTCTTGTTGACCGCGTAGAGCCCATTGGCTGATGGGCACGACAAAAGCCGGGCCACCGTCACATCGCGCCACTCGCTCTCACGCCGTGTCCGGTAACCGAGTGCGTTGAGGCGCTTGGCGACGGTCGCTTTGTTCTGAAGATCAGCGAACAGCTCGAACGCGAGCCGCCGGATTCGCGCCTCCACTTCCACGACACAGAGCGCATCCTCTTTCCACTCAAACCCAAAGGGAGCCTGGCCGGGATGCCTCATCGGTTCATTCGCCCCGGAGCGCCCGGCGGATGGCATGGAGAATTTCGTCCTCCGCGGCCGGTGCCCGGTCGTCCGCGGCGGGCTCCGAATACTTGCGTTTGATTTTGTAACCACCACTGCGCGGACCGGTGGAATCGGAGCCCTGCGCGTGGCGCGTCAGCCGCTTGAGCACCGAGCTGAAGCGGCCTGGCAGGCAGACGTGAATGCGAGCCACCTCCTCGGCGCTCAGATTGGCCTGAATCGCCCGCGCCATCTCCACGACGGAGTCCTTCGTCGTTCCAACGGCGATAACCGCTTCGTAGCCGGCGGCAAAGCACATCCGGAACTTCGCCGCTTCGTAGTCGGCTTGGGTTGTCACCGAAATTTCGCAGGCAATTTTCTGCCCGTCGCGTTCGAGCGAAACGTCCACGATACCCGCGCCGCCGAGAACTTCCTTTTCAGTCTCTGCGCGGAAGCCAAGTTTTTCGGCAGACTCCTTGATGTCTTGCTGAATCGCGGTGTGTTCAGGCCCGCCGCGCCCGAATCCGAGTCGCGATTTCGGAATCGCAGGCAGCTCTTCCACAGCAAGCGGTGGCGGTGCATTCGCTGGCATTGCGGCTCCGGCATCAGCGGCTGCTTCGGGAGGTTGCGGAGGCGCCGTTTCCGCAACCGTCCGTGGCTCCGCCATTTCGCGCGCGACAGGTGCGGCCTTTCGCGTCGTGGGCTCGGGCTCTTGCCGTCGCATTCTGGCCAGCAGTTCCGCCTCGACCTCGCTTCTCGGTCGCGCGTAGCGAGCATGAGATGCGCGGATCGCCGCTTCGCGAGCGCCGGGGATTTCGACTTCGCCGTAGGCGTCAGACTCTGGCACGCCGAGATTGAAATCCGCTTCGCTGCGACCCACCCGGCAGATGGCCTCGCCGACGCCGAGATTTTGGAGATCCGCTGCGGCGAAGTGCGCGAAGCCGGATTCCAGTTCGCGGGCATCGCGATCACTGACGCGGAAGACGACGCGCGTGCAGCAGTTCGCAAGCACGGCACTCGCCACGTCGCGGTCGGCGTCGAGTTGATGAAGCTCCTGATGGGCGAGGACCAGGCCCACGCGATACTTGCGGGCACCGGTCAGGATCTCCGCCATCGACGGCGTGATGAAGTAGTGGAACTCGTCCAGATAGACCCAGAAATCCCGCCGCTCGGATTCCTGTATCCGCTGCCGGCTCATCGCCATCTGCTGGATCTTCGACACGATCACGGAGCCGAGAAGATTCGCGTTCTCCCGTCCGAGTTGTCCCTGCGCCAGCTTCACGAGCAGGATTTTTCCACGGTCGAGGATTTCGCCAAAATCGAGCCGATTCTCCTGCTGCGAGACCATGTAGCGGATCGGCTTTCGGCTGAGAAATTCATCGAGCCGTGTCTGGACGGGACCAATGGATTTGTTGCCAGTGAGTTGGGGAAACGCGCGCTCCCAATAGAAGACCACATCCGGATCGGTGACGGTGGTCAGGAATTCCTTCCGATACGCGGGATCGAGCAGGAAATAGCGGAGATCGGCGAGCGTGCCGCCGCGTGAGCTTTCAAGAAAAGCGAGGATCGCATTGCGCAGCACCGAATTCATCTGCTCGCCCCAACTGGTCGAGAGCCGTCGAAACACCGACACGAGATCGGAGGCGAGCAGGTTGCGCTCAAAGTCGGAATGCGCGGCAAGGATGTTGAATCCCACGACGTGCGCTTCGTCGGACGGATCGACGAGCACCACATCGTCGCGTCGTTCCGGCGGAATGATGCCGAGCACGCGGTCCACGAGGTCTCCGTGCGGATCGAGCACCGCGACACCCTGGCCTTGGTCGATGTCCTGGCGGATCAGATTGAAGAGCAGCGTGCTCTTTCCGGTGCCGGACGCACCGACGAGGTGCATGTGGCGCACGCGGTGTTCTGGGGTGAGCCATACGGGTTCCATGCGTCCGGCATGGAGGTTTGCTCCGAGCAGGAGTGAACCTCGATGCCGCAGTTCCTCCGGCACGGGATGGGATCGGGCCGTGTCGCGACGCAGGCGGCGCGAGACGGCCGCGGTGGGGAAGGCCAGCAGGGAAGTCAGCTCCGCGGCATTGAGCAGCATCCCAGTGCGCCGCGAGGCGCGCAGAAGGATGTCTTCCTCATGATCTCCCGCGTCGTAGCCTTCGTTGGACAACGGGATGAAGTAGTTCGACCCGCGCTTGGCCAACGCACTGAAGGGCGCGGCCAACTCCCGAACGATGTCCCAGCACCGCCGGAGATCTTCGGCGCTCGCCACGAGCCTCACGACCACGGCAAGAAAAGCGGAGGTCAATTTGCGTTCGGTCCCGGCGATGAGTTCCGGACGGTTGATGAAAATAGGTTTGCCGTCTGCGTATTGCAGCGCTGGTGCGAGGTTCTCTTCCCACGGGTTTTGCGCCGGCTCGATGAGCACTTGATACAGGCCAAGCTCGCCGTCGCGTAGCCCTTCGAGCGCGTTCACGACGCCGTTCAAGATGGAAGCGCTCGTTTCTCCGAGCGGCAGCATGAATTCCTGTCCGAGCGCGAGTTCGATGGCCGCAAAATGCGGCGCACTCTCCGACCACTCCCGGTGCAAATTCTTCGTCGCGGGTAGCGCCGTGATGCCTGGGAAGAACTGCGGGAGCGCCCGTTCGATGCGCTCCAGAGAATCCGCCGACGCCACAAACTGCGGCACGATCTCGCGGGACGTGCCGAGCAATTCAAAAATAAGCGGCTCGTTGAGTCGGAGGACTTGATGAAAGAACGGCTCGTAGGCGGCATCCGGGAAAGGCTTCACCTCCGGCAACGTGAGTTGCAGCTCCGCGTATTCCTCGGGGTCGCGATAGAACGGCCCCTCCTCCTCGATCTTTGGCTTCTCGGGGCGCGGTGCGGGCGGTGGCGCGGTCAAGCCACTCCAGAACCGACTCAAGACGGTGGAGCGGCGACCGTCATCCACGGCTGGCTGCGAAAGATCGTAGCCGGGGAAGGGCAGGAAGGGCGGCTCCAAGGACACGGGCCGGTCGAAGAGCCGTCCGCCGCGTCCACGCATCTCCCATTCGAGAAACTGCCGGCTGATCCATTCGTCCAGCTTGCTCATGCGTCAGCCGGACCAGCGTTTGAGCATCGCCGCGAGATTGCCGATGGCCCGCGGCTTCAAGCTGTCGATTTCCACCATTTGGATGCCCTGGCTGCCCGTGACCTCGTCGATCTTCCGTTCGACGATCCGCTTGACCGTCTCGATATACATCGTGCGCGTGTCGATCCGGTAATAAGTCTCCGGTCGAAAAAACGTTTCATACACGATGCCGAACACCGGCACCTGAATGAGAAAGTCGTCGAGCCGGTTCAGTTTCAAGGCCGCGAGATTGCGGAGCAGGACGAACAGCGCCATCACATTGAGCAGAAACATCGTGGCACCCCACACGACGCCCAAGAGGCTCCAATACACGGCCGCAACTCCGGCCAGCAGGAGCAAGACGAGGATGAGCTGCCAGATATAGAGGAGGACGGGGATGACCGCGAAGCGCGTCGAGAAGAAGAACGATGTTCCAAAAGGCGCGGCGCAGATGTCGAAGACGTAGGATTCGCGCCGCATGCGCAGATACTCGCGCTTGGAGGAAAGTAATCCCCCTTCGGCAAAGAGTTCGCGCGTGATGGTCAGATCGGGAATCTCCTTCGCGGCGAGTTCCTCTTCGATCGCGCGGTAGAAGTCATCGGTAGAAATGGAATAATCCTCAAGGATGAGGCCTTTCACCGGTTCCAGAAGCTCCGGGCTCTTCTTCCGCCAAAATCCGAACGTGCCGAGGTAAGGTATCACGTCAGAAGTTCGGTGGATTGCTTTCGCCCCGCTGCTTCTCGCTCTCCCGTGACACGGAGTTTTGCTTCACGATCAGTGGACCTGCTGTGGTCATTTCAATCTCCAACATCACATCCGCGGCACCGGTCGCCCACGAGCCATCCGGCTTCACCCGCAGGAAGATCAGCTCATATTTTGCCTCCGTGCGCGACGGGGACAACCGGCGAAACTGAACCCGTCCGCGCACCCGTTCGGTGACACGGTAGCCCGGCGCGTGATACTTGATTTCCTCCGCGCGAACCGCATCGCGAGAGATCACGCCAGCCTGATAGTGCTCCACCCGGTCTCCGTAGTCGCGCATGAGACTGTCTAAGTTTCCCGCGGTGGATTTCTCGTGATGCCGAACGATGAACTGACCAATGATCGCGGCGTAGTTCTGCGGCGCCGGTATGGTGGCCGGTGGAAGCGGCGGTTGTTCCGCTGGACGGAACGTGCTGCGCGAAGGTTGCGACGAACGCACCTCACTCCCGTGGCTCCATGGCTCCGAGGGCATCCAGTGTCCGTAGGTGCCGGATCGCGATGAAAGACTCGGCCCGATCTCCAAGTGCGGATAGCCATTCGCGAGCGCGGCTGCTTCTCCCGATGCATCCACCTGCGCTCCCAGCCCAGCCCACCAATCGGGAGCGGCTTTGTCGGCCAAGACTTTCAGTTCGCTCTTCTCCCAAGTGTGCAGCACCGACGCCACATCCCCCGATCCGATTGGAGCAAACTCTTCCTGCATCACCACCGTCGCGGCGGAGCCTTCCCACGAAAGGAAACGCACGATTCCTTTCACCTGCGAACCCATTGCACCCACAACTTTGTTATTCAGCGGATTGAGCAATGGCGCAGAAACAAAGGCGCACAGTTGTTTGCCTTCGAGTTGCTTTCGGATCTCCTCCTTTTGTGGAAAATCTTCGATCTTCAGTTTCGTATCGAACCGGCGCACCGCCGACGGAAGGTCGCGCAAGCCGAAGTAATAGACCGTGGCATCCGAACCTTGGACGACGACGGCCTTGGTGCCATCCGGCGCAAAGATTGCCCGTTGCTCTCCGGCGATGGCCACCTCGCGGAGGTGAGTGCGTGCCCCATTGGTCCGATCGGTGACGGCAAGTCCGGGCGCCGCGGCGCTCTGAAACTCCGGCTTTCCCTCGACGAAATGGGAACCAGCGGCAGTAACCGCCCACGCCAGCCCGAACGACCACTTCGCGGTCTGGCCGACGGTCGCGCCGGGAAGAACGCTCACCTCTTTCTTCTTCGCATCCGCCAACGTCGTGAAAAACCCGGCGCTACTGAGCGGACGCAATTCCAGTCGGTCGAGATTCAGCGCGAGCGCGGGCTGCCCCGGCGGATGGAGCACGACTTCATCGGTGACCGGCCAGGAGATGCCGCCATCGAGAATCGCGCTACTCTCCGGTCGGGGCAGTGGGATGATCCTTTGCTCCGCCGGCACCGCGATCGCAACCATGCGGCCATCGTCGCCGCGCAGGATGGCCGCGAGTCGTTCGCCATCAGGTGACCAGGCGAGCGCGCTCGGTGATCCGGGTAGGTTGATCCGCGCCTTTTCCGAAAAAGCGTCGAGATCGAAAATAACCAATCGCGGTGGTTGGGCAGATTCACTGCGAAAGGCCAGGAGGCGCCCGTTGGGCGACAGCAGCACCGGCGAGGCGGAGTCAATATCACTCAGCGCCTTCTGGGTGAGAACCTGCACCCGCGCTCCTTCGGCCAAACCAAAGCCCGCTGGAATTTTGTAAGCGAAAGGCGGCTCGGGCGGGGAAGTGACAAGAGGCTCCGCGGAAACTGCGGGCCGTGGCGTTGGCCTGGGGGTAGAAACCACGATCCGGGGCGGTTCGGGCCTGGAGACAAAGCTCGGTGCAAACGGCGCGAGGAACGCCAGCGCACAGCCGATATACAGGGCGTGGATCGGCTGAAAGGTGAAGGCCGGCCGACCGAGATCTGGATTACCGCGAAACGCGATGCTTCCGGCACCGCTGAGCCCGCCCGTGAACATCGCGAAGAGCGTCGCGGGCAGCAGCGTCACGACGGCGTGAAAAAGAGTGAGCAGCGCGAGTCCGGTGACCTGACCAGGCACGGCGTGAAGCACCGTCGTCCGGATCACGAGAATCGCCGCAGCGACCAGCGCTGTGACGAAACCCGCGCGCGTCGCCGTTTCCTTAAAACCCTGCTCGCTCCCTGGTTCCGCGTTCGCGGAAGCGACCGCACCCACGACGAGACCAGTCAAAGAGGAAGCGACGAGGATCGGGACAATGGTGGCCGCCGGTCCGGGAATGAGGCTGAAAATGCCCGATTTGAAGAGCGCAGCCACAGGCCACGCCAGCAGGCCGATGGCCGGAGCCACGGCGTAAACCAACCGCGCATCTGACTGAGGGGAAGTCATGGAATCGTTGCGTTGAATCCTGCCGCGGATTGACGGCGTTCCGGGCGAAGAGGTCAATCTTCAACCGCACGGGCTGAAAGCCGACACGCCTGATGTTCTTTCCGAAGCCGTTCGCATCTCCAAGGACTCCATCCGCTCGAAGCGCGAAGAACCGGTTCCTCGAATCGATGCGTGGGCAATGTTTGTCCGCTGAACCTTCGGCCATTTGAACAAGGCGGATCGCATTCACGTCTGACTTCCTGGGAGTCACTACCGGCGGCAGCGGTGCAAATCCGCTGAAACCCGAGACGAATCCGGGTGAGGTTGAAATCCTCAGCCGCCGCCACCCCACGAGTCGAGAAGCGCACATCCGTTGTCCGCGCACTTGCACGGCGCCCAATAAAAATAGACCCCGACCGGTGTAAACGGTTCGGGGTCTTGGGTTTTGCGCGCGCGGCCTACATCAGGCCCGCTGCGACGAAGGAACAATGTTGCGGATCGCCGACGATCACATGATCGACGACTTCGATTTGGAGGATGCGTCCGGAATCCTGGAGCCGCTTCGTGACCTGCAAGTCAGCATTCGAGGGACTCGGATCGCCGCTGGGATGGTTGTGCATGAGCACGACGCCCCAAGCGGCCCCGATCACCGCGGCTCGGAACACCTCGCGAGGATGCGCGACGGTCTCATTCAAGCCTCCGATGGAGACGAGATGATGGCCGCGAATCCGGCGCTTGATGTTCACCAGGATGACGGCGAAGCACTCCACTTCGGAATTGAAGTGTGGCGCGGTCGCGATGTGCGCCCGCCAATACTCCACGGCGTCCTCCGGCTTCACGCAATAGAGCGATGTGTCGGGTGCGGACTCCCGCACCGCGACGATCTTCCATTCCCGTGCGCCTTTGGGTCGCGCCGGTCTTCTTCGCTGCGGTCGCCACGAGAACAAGTCGAGTTGGGAGTCCTTCAGCATGGCCGAAGCCGCTTGCCAGCGTCCTCCGGTTCGCGGATCGCCTGCAACGCTTGATCAATCTCCCGACTGGTCAGTGTCCAGTTGCCGCGCCATCCAGCGATGACCGCAAACTTAAAGCGTTGGTAGAACTCCAGCGCTTCTTCATCGTCGGCCAGGTGATCGGCCAACAGGGCCAAGGCCAGTTGTGCAGGACCGCTGCCGATGTAGCCCCACTCAAACCCGGTCGGACTGTGATTCCACAAGTCGAACCGGGGATTGAGTGGACGGCCATTGACCGTGACATCGACCGCGTGTCCACAGCGCCGACCTTGATAGGTCTTCATCGCCGCCTCCTTTCGCGGTGCCCGCATCGCCTTGTCTGCCCAACTCTGCGATTGAGGATCTCAATCTCGGAGTTGGCCGCGATGCGGATCGTCTTGGGGGACGGGCGGAAGCGGACGCGTTTGTCGAACAGCGTCGTGAACTCCCTCGGCGGCTGATTCACGAGCACGACGGCGGCAGACTCCGTGACCCGGATGACTCTGCCGAGCTTGCCTTCGATCCGAACGTAGTCATTCACGCGCAGCTTGAACGGATAGCGAAGAGGCGGCTTCCAGATGGGCAACTCCGCTTGATCGGCGTCGGTGCTCATGGCGTGCCTCCTCGGATTTCATCCAACTCCGCAGCACTCAGATTTTCCGGCTGCATCTCCGGTTCAGGGAAGACGAACGTCTTGAGGAAACAATGCTTCGACAGACGCGCCGCGATTTCATCCCGAGCCGTCATGCCGGCGTCATCCTCATCGAGCATCACGACGATGCGTCCATCGGGCGTCACCGCCTTCTGAATCAGCGCGGCCTGATTCGGCGACAACGTGCTGCCCATCAACGCAACGACCCGGCGAATGCCGTGCTGCCACAGCCAGATGCAATCGAAGAAACCCTCGACGACATACAGCGGTGCCGTTTGCGGCTCACGCATCGCGCGGTGGAGATTGAAAACCTCCTGCGCTTTGCGAAAGCCCGGCGGCAACTTGTATTTCGGCGTGTCCTCATCTGGCGGCGTGCCGGGCCAGCGTCCCGCGTAAGCGACAAGCTGGCCTTCGGCATTGTGAATCGGGACGACGATGCGCCCCGTCATGCTGCCTTTCTGGCAATAGCCGAGGCCGAATTCCGCGATGGTCTCCGCGCTCAACCCGCGCTCCGCAAGATACGGATGCTCGGTGTCGAGATTCTGCAACGCGAAGCCGAGCGGCTTGTTCGGCCCGTCCTCCTCGGGACTGGGCGCTTTCGCCTTCGCTGCCTTCGGTCGGGGCTCCGCTTTCGGCGGTGCCTCCGGCGTGGGCGGTTCTCCGGCGTCCCTCGCGGGCCGCGCCGGCTTCTCCTGCATCGGCAACTCAAACCAGTCGCACAACGCGAGCGCCGCTTCGCGGAGGGAACACCCCTCCTTGCGCGCGACGAAGTCCAGAACGTTTCCGCCACCCTTGCAGGTGCCGAAACAATTCCAGCAGTTCTTTTCCAGCGAGACGCGAAACTGCGTCCGGTTCTCTCCCCCATGAAGCGGGCAAGGCCCGCTGAGGCTGTTCCCCGTGCGCTTGAACGATTCGGCAAGGCCGTAGTGTTCGAGCACCTGGAGCATGGTGACGGCAGCCTTCACCGCTTTGAAGTCCACGAATCGGGACATGGCGTTTTCCTCCTGTGAAGGTTCTATGGGTGGCCGCGCGAATGTGCCCGGCTGATTCCCATGGCGCATTGTACCCCGGATCGTTTTTTTTGTTAAGGTCACGCCGCGAGTGCGTGTGTCCCGCCATTCCGCTTCCACTGATTGCGCCCACTGCATACGCTTCCAAATCCTTATGCCCAATGAGAGCGAGTGGCAAACGCGGAAACAGCGAATCGACGCGCGGCTGAAAAAGCTGGGATGGAAGGTCGTGCCGTTTTCCAACGCACTGGACCTCGGATCGCTGGACAAGATCGCCGTGGAAGAATTGCCGACAGCGAATGGGCCGGCTGACTACGCCCTTTTCGTGGGTGGCAAGCTGCTCGGCATCATCGAGGCGAAGAAGGTGACGGTGAATCCGCAGAACGTCCTGGAGCAAGCGAAGCGTTACGCCGAGGGCGTGTTTGCGGCGGTCGGCGAGTGGGATGGACTGCGCGTGCCGTTTCTCTACGCGAGCAACGGGACGATCATCTGGCACTTGGACACACGGCCATCGAAACGAGTCTCGCGACCGATCAGCGACTTTCACACACCCGAAGCTCTCGCTGGCCGGTTCAACGACAACGCGCAGCCCGCACACGATTGGCTGCTCGCCACGGCGCCGGAGCAAATCGGGCGGCTGCGCCCCTACCAGCGCGACTGCATCGTTGCTGTCGAGAGCACCATCGTCGGCGGAAAGCGCGATCTCATGGTCGCGATGGCAACCGGCACCGGCAAAACGTTCCTCACCGTCGCGCAAATCTACCGGCTGCTCGAATCGAAGCTCGTCCGGCGCATCCTTTTTCTTGTGGACCGAAAAGCACTCGCCGCGCAAGCCGTGCGCGAGTTCAATGCCTTCAACACGCCCAAGGGCAATAAGTTCACGCAGGAATACGAAGTGTATAGCCAGCGGTTCCAGCGCGAGGACTTCGGCGACGACGATCCGTTCGATCCGAAGGTGCTGCCGAACGAATACCTGACCGCGCCGAAGCCGAGTCACACCTTCGTCTATGTCTCCACGATTCAGCGCATGGCGCGGAATCTTTTCGGCGCACAGGGAGCGTTCGCGCAAACCGGTGGCGATGGCGAAGGCGAGGACGACGCTGATGCGCTCGACATTCCCATCGACGCCTTCGATCTCATCATCGCGGACGAGTGCCACCGCGGCTACACCGCGCAGGAGACCAGCATCTGGCGCGATACGCTTCAGCATTTCGACGCGATCCGCATGGGCCTCACCGCCACTCCCGCCGCGCATACCGTCGCGTTGTTTGGCGAGCCGGTGTTTCGCTACGGCGTCGAGCAGGCGATTCGCGATGGCTGGCTCGTGGACTACGAGCCGGTCGTCATCACGTCGCAAGTGAAGATGAACGGCGTATTCCTGCGCGAGGGTGAGCAGGTCGGCAAAGTGGACACGCAGACCGGCACCGAGGCGCTCGATCAGATGGAGGACGAGCGGACGTTCGATGCCACGACCGTCGAGCACGACATCACCGCGCCGGACTGCAATCGAAAGATCATTCAGGAGATCGCGAAGCACGCCTACAAGCACGAGCAAGAAACCGGGCGCTTCCCAAAGATCCTCTTCTTCGCCGTCAACGACTTGCCTCACACCTCGCACGCCGACCAACTCGTGCGCATTTGCCGCGAGGTTTTCGCGCAGGGCGACGATTTCGTAAAGAAGATCACCGGCAACCCGAACGTGGACCGACCGCTCCAACGCATCCGCGAGTTTCGGAATCGCCCGAACCCGAAGATCGTCGTGAGCGTGGACATGCTCACGACCGGCGTGGACATCCCGGCGCTGGAGTTCATCGTTTTCCTGCGCCCCGTGAAATCGCGCATCCTTTGGGAGCAGATGCTCGGTCGCGGCACGCGACGCTGCGACGAGATCAACAAATCAAAGTTCGTCGTCTTCGATTGCTTCGACGGCACGCTGCTCCGCTACTTCCGCGACGTGTCGAATTTCCAGATCGAGGAGCCGCGCGCTGATCCCCTCACGATCCCGCAACTCGTCGAAAACATCTGGCAGAATATCGACCGCGATTATCACGTCCGCCTGCTCGTGAAGCGATTCCGCCGGATCGAGCGCGACATGAGCGGCTCCGCCCGCGAGCAGTTCGCACGATGGATTCGCGACGGCGACGTGGGCCGCTTCGCCGGTGAGCTGACGAAGAACCTGCGGGAAAAGTTCACCGACGCGATGAAGCTCCTGCACAATCCCGAGTTCCAGGATTTGCTCCTCAATTACGAACGCGCGAAGCGCCAATTCATCATCGCACACGAGACGCAGGACACCGTGACCTCTCGCGTCGAGGAGCGTTATGGCCAGCAACCTTCCGCCGAAGACTACCTCGCGGCCTTCTCCGCCTTCGTGCAAAACAAGGCCGATGAAATCGAGGCCCTGCGCATCCTCATCAGCAAGCCGGAGGGTTGGAACCCTGACGCGCTCTTTGCCTTGAGGATAAAACTCACGGAGAACGGCTACGACGAAAAGACCCTTCGCCGCGCGCACGAGCGTGTTTATCGCAAAGCGCTCACCGACCTTATATCGATGGTGAAGCACGCGGCGAACTCTGCGGCACCCTTACTCACGGCCGAGGAACGTGTGCAGGCCGGACTCACGGAGTTGCGTGCATTTCACACTTTCACTCCCGAGCAGGAACAATGGCTCGGCCACATTGCACGTCACCTCGTCGAAAACCTCTGCGTGGACACGAGCGACCTAGAGACGCAGCCAGTCTTCACGAGCAAGGGCGGCCTTGGACGCGCGCGCAAAGTCTTCGGTGATCAACTAGGGTCCCTGATAGAGCGGCTCAACTACACGCTCGCGGCATGAATGCGTCTGAGCCGACCCTATTTCGCCTCTTTCGGCGCAGTGGCTATCGCACTCCTCAGATTTCCGAGGATAATAATGAGACCGATGAGGAAAACGACGCGCGCTCCGAGCGAGAACGCTTTGCCGCAGCCGCCGTCGGGTTCGTCCTCAAACACAGCCCAGAGTTCCGAATGCACTTTTGGAAACGCATCTGTCGTGCGGATGCTGACCCTTCAATAATGCCGGCGCTTAGTATTGCGCTCGAACCACCGCGATGGGCCGACCTTCGGCTGATCGGCCAAGCGTCTCATCGTCGAACAATTTGGGTCGTTGAGTTCAAGCTCGATTCCGATCTCGCCAAAAAACAAAATCCAACCGTCCCCGACTCATTCTGCGAACCCGGAACAGGATACGGCGCTTTGTTCCGTTCCTCTGAGGCCAGTCGCAAAGCCGACTTGCGTTACGTGGTTCTTGGTTCCCGAACTCTTCCCGAGGGCCATGGCGAAATCGGTAGCCTGAAAATTCACTGGCACGCACGACGCTGGGGTGATCTTCGAGAAGATGCTCCGCTAAAGGACAGCCTGACGGCCGATCTTTTTCACACACTTGGAAACCTTGGCCTCCCAACATTTCGCATGAACGCCACCAAAAGTATCACAGTCGCAGGCAGCTTCGATTCAGCGGCAAATGCCTGGCAAGTGTTGAATGCGCTCGGCGGTGAAGACGTTTGCAAATTCCCAGCACGTTCGTGGCGCATACGAGCGGAAACCCCCGAGGAAGGCCACTTCAACGTGGGTGCCTATCTAACGTGCCCGCGGGAAAGCGAAAAGACATCTGGCCTTTACCGCGATTTGGTTGAGCAAATCGGAGGGAATGCCGAGCGCATCATCCTCTGGGCTGGATACGAGTCTGGACAAAAGGTGGAAGGCTTCCGCAGAAGCGTCTGGTGCTACTTTCGAAAAAAGACGGTGGCACTGCTGGCTCGGATGCGCCTACGAAATGTAGCCACGGTTGGTGACCTGTCTATCGACGCTGGGGCCTTATGCCTTGTCGCAACCAATTTGGCGAACTCGAAAGAAAAGGATCTCGATTGGTTCAAGAACGTCCTTCGCGCGGTTGGCACTTCTAAGGCAAAACGGTAGCGCATGTCCGACATCGTCCAAAAACTCTGGGGCTTCTGCCACACGCTGCGCCACGATGGCGTGGACTACGGCGACTACATCGAGCAGCTCACCTATCTGCTCTTTTTGAAGATGGCCGAGGAGCGGGGCGCGGACGTGCCGAAGGGTTGCGACTGGCCGAGCCTAAAGGACCAATCCGGCACCGCGCTCACCGACCATTACGCCGACATCCTGCGCAAGCTGCGCGAGGCCGGCGGACTGCTTGCCGACATCTTCGCACAGGCCACGCCGCGCTTTAACAACCCGGTTAATCTCAAGCGCATCATCGCGATGATCGACGAGGAGGACTGGTCTTCGATGGACGTGGATGTGAAGGGCGCGGCCTTCGAGGGCTTGCTGGAAAGGGCGGCGAGCGAGGGCAAGAAAGGCGCGGGCCAATACTTCACGCCGCGCCCACTCATCCAGACCATCTGCCGCGTGATGAAGCCCGACCCGCGCGGCAAGCCCGACTTCAAAATCGCCGATCCTGCGTGCGGCACCGGCGGCTTCCTCGTCTGCGCTTACGAATGGCTCGTCGCGGAATCCAAGGGCGTCTTCGACCGCGCTGATGCGAAGCGCATCAAGACCAAGACCTACTTCGGCCAGGACCTCGTCGCGCGCCCGCGCCGGCTCGCGCTGATGAATCTCTTCCTCCACGGCGTCGAGCCGCACATCGCGCTGGGCGATACGATCTACGAGCCGGATCGCGGCGACCGCTTCGATTGCATCCTCACCAACCCGCCTTTCGGCACCAAGGGCGCGAACCAAGCGCCCGATCGCGACGACTTCACCATCGAGACGAGCAACAAGCAGCTCAACTTCGTCCAGCACGTCCTCACCACGCTCCGGCCCGGCGGACGCGCCGCGATCGTGCTGCCCGACAATTGCCTCTTCGAGGGCAAGGCCGGTGAGGTCTTCGAGATAATGATGCAGGACTGCGCGCTGCACACCGTCCTGCGCCTGCCGCGCGGCACCTTCACGCCTTACAGCCAGGGCGTGAAAGCAAACGTCATCTTCCTGCAAAAAGGCCGGCCCACCGAGCACGTCTGGATTTTCGACGCGCGCTCGAACGTTCCCGGCATCACCAAGAAAGATCGCCCGCTCACCGCGCAGCACTTCGCCGAGTTCGAGCAGTGCTACGGCGCCGACCCGAACGGGCTGAGCAAACGCAACGACCTCGGCGAGACGGGCCGCTTCCGCCCCTTCTCCCGCAGCGACATCGAGGCGCGCGGCTACAAGCTCGACGTGACCTGGATCAAAGACGACTCGCTCGAAGACAGCGACGACCTCCCCGAGCCGCAAGACCTCGCCGCCGAAGCCATCACCGAACTCGAAGCCGTCGTGGACGACCTGCGCGAAATCGTCGCGCTTGTGGAGAAGGAGGAGGCGGTCGAGGTATGAGATTCGGCCTGACAAATCCGCGCGCCTGAGCCAGCTTCCCCCATGAGCAAAGCCGAGATTCTTGACGAAATTCCGAAGCTCACGCCCGAGGAGCGGGAGGAGATTCGCGCGCGACTGGACGAACTCGACGACTCGCTGACCCCGGAGGAATGGGCGTTGATCGACCAGCGTATCGCCGAGCACAAGGCCGATCCCGCGTCCGCCATTCCGATCGAGGAAATGAAGGCCGGCTTGCGTGCGCGCTTCGCTCGATGAGCTGGCGAGTCGTCGCGCGGCCCGAGGTGGATGGGGACGTGGCCGAAGGCGCGACATGGTATGAAGACCAGCAGCCTGGGCTCGGCGCCGAATTCATCGAGGAAGTTTTCCGGGTGTGGGACGCCCTCGCGCAGAATCCCCGGCTGAATTCACGCCGGACGCTGCGCAAAAACGTCCGCTGGCGTTACCCGGAGCGATTCCCCTACCGCGTCATCTACGAGATCGACGAAGCCGAAAGCACTGTCATCGTCCATGCCGTATTGCACGCGGCCCGACATGATCGGCACTGGCGACGGCGCGTATGAGCGACGCGCTGCCGGCTGGGTGGGCGACGGCTCGCCTCGATGAAATCGCTGCGTTGAATCCCCGGCACCAGCGCGACCTCGACGGCAAGCAGTCGGTGACCTTCATTCCGATGCCGGCGGTCAGCGAAACCAGCCCGCTGCTCGACACGTCGCAGGAGCGCGCTTTGGAATCCGTTCGCACCGGATACACGCACTTTGCTGAAGGCGATGTGCTGTTCGCGAAGATCACGCCTTGCATGGAGAACGGGAAAGGCGCCGTCGCCACCGGCCTGCGCAACGGGCTCGGTTGCGGGACGACGGAATTGCACGTCGTCCGTCCACACACCGCGATTTATCCGCACTACCTCTATCGGTTCCTCGCGCAGCGTTCCGTCCGCAAGGCGGCCAAGGAAAACTTCACCGGCTCGGCAGGCCAGGCACGAGTGCCGATGAGCTTCATGGAAGAGCTGGAGATTCCGGTTCCGCCCTCAAACGAGCAGCGGCGGATTGTGGCGAAGCTGGAAACGCTGCTGGGCAAAGTGGACGCCTGCCAGCGGCGACTGGCGAAGATTCCGCGCCTGCTCAAACGCTTCCGCCAATCCGTCCTCGCCGCCGCCTGCTCTGGCCGCCTCACAGCCGACTGGCGCGGCCAAAACTCCGCGTCCTCCGCGCCTCCGCGCGACATTGATGACTCACGCGGAACCGCAGAGAACGCTGAGGATTTGCCGGACAAGTGGCAAGCTACGACGCTCGGTGCTCTAACATCGCTGGTGACAAGCGGCTCTCGCGGTTGGGCCGAATATTACTCCGATACCGGCGCGATCTTCATTCGTGCCCAAGACATCAGCGGAGACACCCTCGATCTTTCCGGCATTGCTCACGTGACGCTGCCGAACAAGGCTGAGGGTCTTCGCACGCGGGTGAAGCGCGACGATTTGCTCATCACGATCACGGGCGCAAACGTGACAAAATCCGCGCGAGTCGAAACCGAACTCAACGAAGCCTACGTTAGCCAACACGTAGCCTTGGTTCGGCTGAAAGAACCGGCGCTTTCGCGGTTCGTTTTCTTTGCGCTAATCAGCCCGGCTCACGGAAGAAAGCAGCTTACCGAAGCAACATACGGCCAGGGGAAACCCGGCCTGAATTTGGACAACATTCGGAGTGTGCAACTGGCCCTTCCCCCGCTCGCCGAACAACACGAAATCGTCCGCCGCGTGGAGCAGTTGCTCACCTTCGCCGACCAGCTCGAAGCCCGCTTCGCCAAGGCGCAGGCGCACGTGGACAAGCTCACGCAATCCCTCCTCGCCAAAGCCTTCCGCGGCGAACTCGTCCCCCAAGACCCGAACGACGAACCCGCAGAAAAGCTCCTCCACCGCATCTCCACGCAACGAACGAAGGCACCATGAAGCTCAGATTTGACTCCATTCTTTCACTTCCTTCTAAGACCCAGCTGGACTCCAGCGATCGGTTTCGGCTGAGGCTGGACGAAACGAGTTCTTACTTTGTGGCACCGGAAGGTGTCTGGCGCGGTCCCGCGATATTGGCGCCCGATGTGCGATTGGTGCCATTGAAACTCCCAGCCGGCGCGATCGAAAACTTTTACCTGGCCGACGATGCGTGGTTTCTTTTGAAAGAGCATGGCAATGACGGACGCGTCTTCTTGCGGTCCGACGACGAGGGAAAATCCTGGCAACCCTGGGATGACGGGCTGGAGGTGGAATGGGGTGGAAGGAAGTCCCGCATGGTCCCAACGCGCATGGCGTGGCAGAATGGTGTCGTATTCCTGAACGCGGGCGGCGGGCGCAACTTCATGTCATCGCGGGATGGCGGGAAGCATTGGGCCTTGCTGGCCGGAAGCTGGGGAATGCAACCGGCGTCCGCTGGTGAGTTTTTAGTGGGTGGCGCTGACGTGCTCCTGGGCGGTGAAGCGCCACTGGATTTCGCCTATCTGAATAAGGGCGAACTGGCGGGTGATGCGGCGACGTGGAAAAAGGAGCCTGAGTTCGTTGCGCCGGAAGGAATAGAGAACAGGAACGTTCAATTCATTGAAGCGCATCCCGACGGGAAGGCGTTGTTGGCTGGTGTCGAAGGCGGATTGCTGGAAAGCGACGATGGCGGCAGTTCCTGGCGCTTCTCGCAGAGGTTTGAATCGGGCGAAGGGAGCTACCCATACTTCCAACACATCTCCTTCTCAGCTTCCCGGCCCGACTGGATATGGGCCGGCGGCTTCGATAAAGCAACTGACGGGCTGCCGTATCTGTCCGTCTCGGCAGACCGCGGAAAAACGTGGATGGATGTTTCCAAGGCACTGAGAGCAAATCCTGACTGGCGTGATCTTTTATCCATTCACGAGAGCGCCGATGGATCGACATGGGTTTCGGTGTTCGATTCAAAGAGAATGCGGGTCGAGGTCGGTGTGCTCGCTGAGATATGAATGAGGAACGCGCGACAGCAACAAGGGCCAGGCCCTAATCCAATAGGCTCACGAGTTTGTTTGACGTGCTTCGCCAAACCGAGCGCAGGCAGGTCTCTGCTGAGAAGCAAGAAGCGGTGTAAGTCTGCAAATAGATGCCGTGCCCACCGGTAACTGCGGAGGCTGCGGTGCGGATGTTTTCGCATCGGCTTTCACTCGTCGTGACGGTGAGCACGCGAACGCGCGACACGCCGAATCGGGTGCGATGGATGCCGGCCTTCCAGGTGAGGGCGTAGGCGTGGAGTTTTCGTGCGATGGAGCTCGCGTCGCGCCTTGCTCGCTCCACTGGCATCGTCCCGCGGTCGGCCTCCAGGAAACAGAGGATGCGTTCGCTTTTGTCGCCAGACTCCAGAGCGAAGACCCGATCAGGAATGACGCCGAGCTTTTCTTTTCCCGAACCCGTCACCGTCCATTGAAAGGGCGCACGCTCATTGCGCGTGGCGGCGGGGAGTGGGATTTCGTGTTCGATGAGCAGGCGCACGTCTCCGCGCTGCCGGCAGGCGATCTCCAGCGCCACCATGATGTCGGAAACCATCAACGCGTGTTCCAGGAAGAGGCGTTTGACGGAGCGGTTGCGCGAAGTCCAATCGAGCCGGGCGAAGGGCGTGTCGTCCACGCGGCGAAGGTGCGCGGCTCCGCGGCTGGCGAGCCCGTAGGCGATGCTGCGTGAGCCGCCTTTTTGGTAGTAGTCGATCTGACAAGCAGGACGCTCCAGATACCCGTGATGGTAGAGCCGTTGCAGACGGCGGAGCACCTGCTGACGACTGCCGCCCACGAGATCAGCGATTTGATGCGAGCGCAAAAAGCGGTGGCGATTCACCATGCGAAGAATCTCCGTGTCGCGCGCGGTCATTTCCATCGGAGCAAATTTATCCACGCGCCGAAAGCGCGGATGCCGAACTGATGCCATCCGCACATTCTACCATGCGGACGCGATTGAAAGGCGGGGACAAAAAGAGAGGAGGCCATCCGGGGTTGCCGACCCGCGCCAGTTGCAGAACAATGCACGCCCGCCACCCGCTCTTTACCGCTTAAATTGGCCTTCAATTCTGCCAGCCGCAACGAAGCCGGCGGTCGCGGGGCGGCGGGAAAACTTTGTTTTCGTTAGCCGTTTCTGACAAGATTCGCACACGATGCGACAAGCGACGCGTTGCCTCAATGGCATGGCGAGGCATTGTTCCCGTATGCGCGCTCGGCCTTTCGTTCTCACCACCTTGCCTGTCCTTGCTGCCGTTCTCCTCTCCAACTGCACCACCAGTCAACCCGGTGCGCATAACTATCCGCAGGATCGCCTCTACCCGACCCGCGTCCCCGGGAAAATCGACTTTGCCCGTGACGTCAGGCCCATCATCGAAAGCCAGTGTCTTGAGTGCCACAACAGCAAGGACGCCCCTCGTAACGCCGGTCTTAATCTCGAAACACGCAAACTCGCCATGACCAGCGGTCGCCAGTCGCCCGTCATCCGCGCTGGCGACCCGAAGAATAGTCTCTTCATTCAGGCGCTCTTACTCGACGTTGCCCACCCCATCAGCATGCCTCCCGCGCCCGATAAGATCTGGGACGCTCGGCTTAAGATCCTGGAAAAGTGGATACGCGACGGTGCCGAGTGGCCGGAGAACATCCGCCTCATCCGCCCTCAGGATTGGCGCAGTTGACCGCGTGCTCCCCATGCGCCGCCGCCGATGAGTGATTCCTTCACCGCGCGCGGCGGCCTTTGGGTGCTCGGCCAATCCATCCTCATGCTCGCGGTTCTTGCCCTTGGCGTCGCGTTTCGAGGTCATTGGGCGGGAGCAACGAGCGGTTGGGTCGGTGCGTTCCTCGCGGCTGCGGGCGCGTGGTTCGGCATCGCCGGTGTGCTGGCGCTGAGCACAAATCGCACGGCGTTTCCAAAACCCCGGGCTGGGTCCAGGCTCGTCCAAAGCGGAATTTATGGCCTCGTGCGCCATCCTCTCTACGCGAGCGTGATCCTGCTCGCGGCTGCGTGGTGCTTTCTCTGGCGCAGCGCGCCGGCATGCGTTGCAACGGTGGCGATCATCATCCTGTTGGACGCCAAAGCCCGCCGGGAAGAGCGATGGCTGCGGGAGATGTTCGCGGATTACGCGGCCTATGCGCAACGCGTCCGCCGCTTCATCCCGTGGGTCTATTGAGTCCGGGCAGTGAGGAAATCGGGCGCGCATTCTTTGAGAGCCGTGCGAGGGCATATCACTCTACGATGAAAAAGCCGACATGTTCGCGAAGGTGCCGGATGCGGAGTCGGAGCCGCAGGATCGCTGGTAGGCCGCGCTGCTTGCGGAGCTGGGTTACAGCCTCACCGGGAGGAACGGGATGCGGCCTTTTTGCACGCGCGGACATGGTTCTTCTCGTCCGGCGAGCCAGCGATTGATCTTTGCCTCCACCTCCGCGCGGGGAGCGGCGTATTTTTCGCGCGAGCGGGCGATGAGCTTTTCGCGGCGGCCCACACGGTGTTCGATGGGCGGGAGCGTTCTTGCCCGGAAGGGTTCGCGCGTTCGGCCGTTCTCGGCGAGGCGCGCGATGACTTCGTAGCGGTCGAGGCCGGTGAAGGTTTCCAGCGGGTAGGTGTTCCCGAATTCCTTGTGCAACTCCTCGGCATTGGAGTGGCCGATGCGGAAGGACACGAGCGAGCCGACATTGCCAAAGACCGCGCCGCGCACGGACGGCGGCACCTGCTCGATGTATTGGTGCGAGAGCGCGAGGCAGAGGCGATATTTCCTCGCTTCGGAGAGGATCGCGGCGAAGGCATCGGTGGTGAAATTGTGAAATTCGTCGATGAAGAGAAAGAAGTCGCGGCGCTCGGACTCGGGCTGGTTCACGCGGGCCATCGCGCCGAGCTGGAACTGCGTGGTGAGCAGGCTGCCGAGCAGGTTGGCCTTGTC
>JANNXQ010000103.1:0-60500 GCA_031409655.1 Chthoniobacteraceae bacterium
TCGAGCACGGTGTCGTCGTAGCCTTCCCAGCCGATGCCGAAGCAATCGAGCGCGACGCCCTGCTTGCGATGCGCCTCGACCTTTTGCTTGAGCGCGTCCGGGTTCACATCGCCGAGATTCGCCGCGCCGTCGGTGAGCAGCACGACGCGATTGATGCTGCCGGGCTGGTAATGCCGGAGCGCGGTCGCGTAGCCGAGGTCGAGCGCGGCGCCGAGGTTCGTGCCGCCCTGCGGCGTGATCTCGCCGACGCGCGCACACGTTTCGCCGGCCTTGTCGCCCGCCACGCCATCGGCCCAGAGCCGCGGAGTGCGGGCGAAAGTGACGACGCTCAGCTTGTCCTGTGGCTGCAATTGTGTGGCGAGCACGCGCAGCGATTCGTGCAGGATGCGCACGCGATCCGCGCGTTCCATCGAGCCGGAATTGTCGAGCAGCAGCACGAGATTCAGCGCGCGCCCCGGCTGCCGGCCCGCCGCCGCCGTCTTCACTGAGAGGCGCACGAGATCGCGGTTTTGCGCGAAGGGATAACGCGCCCGTTCCGTGGTGCAGGCCAGCGCCGCACCCGCAGCGGGTTCCGGATCGCGGTAGTCGAAGGCATTGATGAACTCCTCGCTGCGCACCGTCGCCAGCTCCGGCATCTGCCCCTTTTCCAGACTCGCCCCGGCGAGCTTGAAGGCGACGTCGCTGACATTGAGCGAGAACGTGGAGAACGCATTCGCACTCGTTGCGATCTCCGGCTGCGGCACGGGCGTGGGCTCGGCGGGTTTCGGTGCAGTGGGTTTGTCGTCGGATTCCTTGAGCGCAACCTGCTCTCTCACCTGCTCCAGCTTGGCCAGTTCTTTCACTTCGCTGACGGGCGCCCGGGTCGCCTCTGCCAGGCGATTCTGCGGTTGCGGCGTTGCCTTCCCGCCACTCGAACGGAACAGACGCCCGGCAAGCGGGATGTCGCCCAACGCGTCATCCTTCGCCGTCTTTTCTGCGTCGGAGGGGCTCACGTCCGTCTTCGCCGTGGGTGTCCTCACGATCGGCTGGTTGATGAAGCCTTCGAACTCGGCGACCTCCGGCACGAGTCCCATATCAATGTTCGCTGGAAGATTGACCTTTCCGGCGGTCGTGAGCGGTTCGCTGGTCGCGTATGGATCCGCCACCGGTGTGTCGGAACGGCGGAACGAACTTACTCCCGAGACGTCCAATGTCTCACTTCCCCGGAAACGCGTTGCGACGGATGCGGTCCCCCGAGACTGATCGAGCGAATCATCGAGTTTCCCCTGAATCTGGAGTCCCACGACATCCTCCGGTTCGCGAGCGAGGCCTTGCGCCCGAGATTTCGACGCAAAGTCATCGCGGCCCGATCGTTTGAGGCCGTCCGCATCTGCGAGAGGCTCATTCGATCCCGCGAAGCCAAGGAGGTTCCGTTTGCTGGGGTCGGTCGGACTCTCTGCCATCTCCTTCTTCGCCACAGCGCCGGTGCTCCCCACAATGCCGTCGCTCAATTGGCCGACGTTGGATTCAAACCACAAGCCCGCTGCGTTTTTCTGATCTATGGCCGCGGCGAGCGCCTTCTGTTTGTCGACCGGTTGTTCCGTGGAGACGGTGCCGAAGCCCACGCTGTCGGTGAACTTCAGGGACGGTTTCTCCTCCTCAACGCCTCTGACGGTTCCGCCGCTAATCGTCGTCGCGCCCGTGTAGGTGTTCGGTGAGTTCAGCATCCAGGAGCGGTTGTTTTCCTGGTTTGCCGCTTTTTCGCGATCCTCTCCCAACGTGGCGAGCCCCAGCGCCGGTCTCGGCTCGACCTCCTCACCGCGGTTTTCTAAGCGATAAGCCGCGATGGGTTTCGGCGCGGGAGCAGACCCGAGGACGGTGGTCCCTTTTGCGAAAAAATTCTGGCTCGTCTCCGGTGCGCTGGGCGGGGTAGGAGTGGTGGAAGTGATGAAGACACCGCCCAGCGTGAGCGGAGCGTCCGAGGGCATCAGGGAGGGCAGGGGCGGCGTTTCTCCTGCGGATTTGAATCCGCTGACCCGCTCGGTATCGGCGAGTTCCTTGCCACTGGCAGGGCCGGAAGTGGCCGCCCCGGAAGTTGTCACGCTCAAATCACCGGTCGCGAATCGGCGAAAGCTATGAGCAGGTGCTCCTAGTGCGAGAGGAGTCGGTGCCGGCGCGCTGGCGGGCGGAGATACGCTGCCGGTGGGAGACGTGAGGACCAAGGTCCCCGCGCCAGACTTCGTCAGGGTGGAAGTCCCGGCATTCGGCTGCGCGTAGAGGTCGTAGTTTTCGGCCTTCTCGGACGGGACGATAAATCTGGATTCGCTCGTGATTTCCGATGAAGGGGCGATTCCTTCGGTGAAAGCCTTGTCGAGTTTCATCCCCTCCATTTCACGCCCATCGCGACTACCTCCCCCCCAGACGCGGACCATTCCCGGTTGCGATCCCCACGCGGCGCCGGTGCTGTCCACTGCGGCGACCATTGACCGCACACTCGCATTCCGCGGCGAGAAACCGCTCATCAACAAGGTCCCTCCGAGCAGCGCGATCAAGGACGCGGCGAGTCCGAGGGGCACGACCCATTTCCAATCGCGCCGCGGGATGACCACGACAGGCGCGGGTGCCGGTGCGGGTGCGCGGAAATGGGCGAGCAGGCGTTCGCGGCGTTCGGCGGAAAGTCGCGCGGGCAGGGGCGCGGCCGGAGGTTCGGGGATGGCGCTCGCTTCGCGGAGCAACTCGATCGCCTGCTGGAGGCGTGCGTGCAGCTTCGCGAGCCCGGGATCGGTGGCCATCTGCGCCCGCAGCGCGGCGGCTTCGGCGGGCGGCAGTTCGCCCATGAGCAGGGCGGTCAGGCGGATCTCGGTTTCCTCGCGCGGGGTGCGTGGCGTTTCGGGATTCATGGTGCGACGTCGGTTTTGACCAGTTCCAGGGCCATGGCTTTCAGCGCGTGATGCAGGAGATAGCCGACGTGCCCGACGGTGAGGCCGGTGCGGTCGCTGATCTCCTTGTATGAAAGGTCTTCGTTGAAGCGCAGACGGATCAGCTCGCGGCTGCGCGGGTCGAGGGTTTCGAGGACGAGGCGGACCAGCCCGATGCCTTCCCAGCGGGCGATCTGTTCGTCCGGCATCGGCTGCGAGTCGATGGCCTCGTTGGCCGGCGTTTCGCCGTCGGGCCCGGAGTCGCCGACGAGGACGATGCGTTTGGTGCGACGCTGATGATCGACGGCGAGATTGTGGACCGTGCGATAGAGCCACGGCTGCGGAGTGCGGACCTGCTGGAATTGGGAGTGAAGTTTCATAAAGGCGTCCTGGACGATGTCCTCGGCGACCTGGAAATCGCCGAGCAACCGCCGGGCATACGCGAGCAGCGGCGACTCGAGGGCGGCAAAGACTTGTTCGATCGTCTGCCACGGCGGGGAAGGTGCGGCGCTTTCGTCCGGGCGGGTTACGGCCATCGTGAGCAGGTCGGTGGGGGCATCGCGGAGAGCTGTTTGGTGGCGAGTCGGGGACGACATCGTTGGTGGGTAAGACGGACGATGCAGGGGTTTGTTAGAAGAGGGCGCCAATCTCCTGCTCTTCAGTCCTCTTCTGTCGCGCTGCGTCTGCGCCTCGGGGTGGCCCATCTTGTGCGGATGAAAACGACCAGCAACTCCACGGGCGGCACGCCGCCCCGTTTGTGCGCGATGTCCTGCAGCGCTTTCGGTCCGGGCAGCTCTGCGTCGCCGAGCACATCGCCACGCTCCCCGAGGCCAACGCGCTGCCCGAAAACCTCCGCCTCCACAACCACTCCCGCGAACGCCACCGCGAACTGCGCTCCACCCCGAAAGCCGCCTGGGATCTAGCGCTCCGTCCTCCTCTGATCGCACACCAATCGTCCGCCTTTGTTTGCACCACCACACGCCTCAGACACATTCTTGACTCCCCTCAGCCCGCCGGGCCAAATGCGCGCCGACTTTTAACCCCACCACTCCACCACCCCACGACCATGCGATTCGGCCTCAATACCTTCCTCTACGCCAGCCCCTTCACCAACGAGAGCGTGAAGCTCTTCCCCAAGCTCAAGAAGTGGGGCTTTGAAACTGTCGAGATCCCCGTCGAAGCCCTCGAGCACATCGACCCTGCTGTCGTCAAAGCCGCCGCCGCCAAAGCCGGGATCAAGATCGGCACCCTCTGCGCCTGCATGGGCCCGGGTCGCGATTTCCGCGGCAGCGCCGCCGATCAGAAGACCGCGACCGACTACGTGCGCGGCCTCATCGACCAAGCCGCCGCGATGGGTTGCCCTTCGGTCATCGGGCCGATCTATTCCGTCGTCGGCATGGCCGACGCGCACGATGACGCGGAGAAGAAGGCGCAGTTCAATCTCGTGGTGAAGAACCTCAAACCACTCGCCGCATACGCGGAGAAAAAAGGCGTGACCCTGTGCATCGAACCGCTGAACCGCTTCGAGACCGACTTCCTCAACACCTGCGACCAGGGCCTCAAGCTCGTCAAAGCCGTCGGCAGCAAAGCGGTGAAGCTGCACCTCGATACCTTCCACATGAACATCGAGGAAAAGAACCAGGCCGCCGCGATCGTGAAGGCCGGCAAGTACCTCGCGCACTTCCACGCCTGCGGCAGCGACCGCGGCACGCCCGGTGGCGATCACATCGACTGGGTGCCGATCGTCAAAGCGCTCAAGAAGATCAAATACAAAGGCGACGTCGTCATCGAGAGCTTCACCACCGACGTGAAAGTGATCGCCCGCGCCGCGGCCATCTGGCGCAAGATGGAACCCAAGCGCGACGACATCGCCGTGAAGGGTCTGGCGAACATGAAGCGGCTCTTCGGTCGGAAGTAAGCGCGCCGAATCAGTTGAGGTCGAAAAGGAGGATCTGCGACGGCTTGCTGCCGCGGATCTCGAGCGCGCTTTCGCCGCTCACCGCGACGGCGTCGCCGCCGACGAGCGTCTGCCCATGGAGCGTCACTTCTCCCTCGGCCACGTGCAGCCAGGCGTGGCGATCCGCCCCGAGGGCGTGGGTCACGGTTTGCTCAGCTTCGAGCTTGGCGAGGTAGAGGTCGGCGTCCTGATGGATCGCCATCGAGCCATCGCGCCCGCTCTTGCTGGTGATGAGGTGGAGCCTGCCGGACGCGGCGTCCTTCATGGATGTTTCCGCGTAGCTCGGCGCCACGCCTTTTTCGTCCGGTTGAATCCAGATCTGGAGCAGGCGCACCGGTTCGGTGCCGCTGGGATTCTGTTCGCTGTGCTGCACGCCAGTGCCGGCGCTCATGTATTGGAATTCGCCGGGCGTGATGGTGCGCCCATTGCCCATGGAATCCTGGTGCGTGAGCTGGCCGCTGAGGATGTAGGTGATGATCTCCATGTCGCGGTGCGGGTGCATGCCGAAGCCCATGCGCGGCATCACGAGGTCGTCATTGATGACGCGCAGGCTGCGGAAGCCCATCCATTCCGGATCGTAGTATTCGGCGAAGCTGAAGGTGTGATACGAGTCGAGCCATCCATGTTCAGCGTGGCCTCGGTCATTGGATTTTCGGATAGTAATCATGGGCGCAGCTTACGCCGAAAGACGGCGGCGGGAAAAACACCTTGTTCCTCGCCTTCCGAATCCCAGAGAGGCGCGATTGAAAGTCCTCCCGTTCACGCCTGCTCCTTCGCCGATCCAGGCCGGCTCCGTTTGCTTGAAGTCCGGCGGTTCCGCAAATGCCCAGTGCTTCGTCGCCGCCGCGGATCACGACCCTTGAAAACTGGGGGAAGATCCCGGCTACTTCGCTTCCGCGACGTCGGTGACGTTGAACTGGATGAATTGACCGTTGAACGGTAGCGGGGCCGGAGGCACTTCGGGGACGACGAGTTTGCTGAAGTTGGTGATCATCCGGCCGTTTTGGCCGTTGCCGTGGAACGTCAGCGTAGCGCCGCCTTCGATCTCGATGGTCTGGGTGTAGTCGATAGTGAAGATGTGGTGGGCGACTTTGTCCTGGCGGTTGAAGAAAAAGTGCGACGCCGGCGCGGAGACGGTGAGCTGGTAGATGTTGTAGGTCGCGTTGTTCGGGGCACCGCCGATGTAGAAGTATTCGCCGACTTGCTGGCCGTCCTTGTACATCATCGGCTCGGCCAAGCCGCGCACGCGGAGCGTGACTTTGTAACGCTTGCCAGGTTCGCCGCCGAATTTCTTCACGTCGGTGAAGCGATCATTGGTCGCTGGGTCGTCGGTCGCCCGGGCGGAGATGCCATCCGCACCCGGCTTGGGGTTTTCCGGCATCGGATCCTTGCAGGGAAACTCGTAGCGATAGCCATCGATGGCGGCGGCGATCTTCTTCAAATCTTCGGCCTGCGAAGAATGGGTGGCGAGCCAGGCGACGATGATCGTCAGACACGTGATGCGGAGAGGGATTCGAGTCATAGGCAGTGAGTAATGTGGAGGCGACGGGAAGGTCGAGACGGCGCTCAGTCGAGCGTCTTGATCTTCACGTTCCGATACCACACGGGAGCCTGGGCCTTGCCGTGCAAGCCCTGAAATCCGATCGGGCCGGAGCGGGCAAAGTCTTTCAAGGCGACCTTGAACTTATTCGGCGTGCCGTCGGGATTTTTGCCGACTTCGGGCCAGTTATTCAGGTCGGCGTGGATGACTTCCTCGCCATTGAAGATCACCGAGACGAGACTGTCGCGGCAGGTAATGGTGAAGTGGTTCCATTCGCCCACGGGCTTCGCCATTTCCTTGCTCGGAGGCATGGCATCATAAATTGCCGCGACCATCCCATACTTACTGCCGTCCGCGGATTCATGCACCTGGATCTCCAGCGCCGAGAGCACATCCTTCATGTTTCCGCACCGCAGGAAGACGCCGCTGTTGGACTCCTTGGCCACCTTAAATTCGAGATCGAGGATGAAGTTGCTGTAGGAATCTTTCGTCCAGAGCGTGTCGTGATCTTTCGCGACCATCGCGCCGTCTTCGATCACCCACTTCCCTTGCGCGACGACGTTGGCAAAGTCGGGCGCGATGAGTGGCTTCCGGTCCGTGGTATTCGAGTGTTCAGCGGCGATGCTGTCCGAGGAAGCTGCGCAAAAGGCAAGCAGTGCGGCAGCAAGGAGGGATTTGGGGATGGAGTAGTAGTGCATGATTTCGTGGTAGGAGTTAATGGGGTAGTCGGATCTTAGTCTTGAAGTTGCGTGATCCATCGTTCCGGCGATGCAGGTCACACAGCGCGCTCGCCGCGCCATTCATGCTGCACGGCGCCGTTCACGTCGCGATGTTCGCACACGATCACGCTTTTACCCGCCTCGAGCTTCAGGGTGACCGCCACGAAGCCGCCTTTCACCCGATGGTAACGGTGATAGGTGGGATCCTCGCCCGGTGAACCGCTGGCGTGGCTGTCGCTGGCCGGGCCGCAGGAAAATTCGCGCACGCCGGTTTGCGGATGCACGGAGTGATATTGCCAGTGACGATCCCCGCAGATGACGAAGAAATTCTCCGGCACGTGCGCTTGCAGCCAGGCGCGGAGTTCGTCGCCTTCGGTTTGGAAACCGACGTTTGCGTGGTTGTCGTTTTTGTTTCCGCGGTCGGGACCGACGAGTGGTGTCGGGCTGATCAGGACCTTCCAAGTCGCGTTGCTCTCGGCCACCGTCCGCTTGAACCACGCCTTCTGTTCCGCGCCCCAGATCGTCTTTTGCGGCCCATCGGTCATCGTATTTGGCGAGCGGAAGTCGCCGCCGTCAGTCAGCCAGATCTGCAAATCGCGTCCCCAGCGAAAGGTCCGGTAAATTGAATCCCCGAGCGGGACTTGCTGGCGGTAGATGTCCTGGCCTTCGGCAAAAGTGAGCGCGCCCATCTTTGTCTCCGGCCACGAGTCATTGCGCTGGGTGTCGTGATCGTCCTTTTCGAAGGAACTCGAGACATTGCGCAGCAACTCCACCTGCCGCGGGAGACTGAACATGCGCTGCCAGTGGTAACGCGCGAGTTCGATGCTATCCGCGCGCGGGGCGTCATTGTCGTAATAGACATTGTCCCCCGTGAAGGCGACGAAATGCGGCGCGGTGAGGAGCATCGCGGGGTAGATCGGATGGCCATCCGGGTGATCGCGATCCGGGTAGCCCTGGCACGTCATCACGCAGAAGCGCACGTCACTTGGCGCGCTCGGCGCTGGTGCGGTGCTGAAGCGGCCGTGAAAGGCGCCATGCACCGGAGTGCCGCCGGGACCGCTCGTCTCCGTGGCGTAATGATAGACGGTGGCAGGCTTCAGTCCCGCGAGCGCAAACTGGTGCGAAAAATCCGTCTCCGCCGAGACATCCACCCACGCGGTAGTCTGGGCGTCGCGCATATCGTGCGCTGTGCTGTAATGCACTCGGATCCGACCCGGCGCGCCGGGACACGCACCTTCGAGATCCGCGACCGGTACGGTCACCGCCGGCTGTTCGCCCTTTTTGACCTTGCCGCTGAGCACGATGCCGGAGTGATTCCGCTGGTCCTTTGCCGTGAGCCGCGTCCACACCCGCGCCGTCGTATCCGTCACTTCGCCCACTTTCGTGCCCATCGCCTGCGGCACGTTCAGATCTACCTCGGCGTGTGCGAGGAGGGAAGTGACATGGCCCGCGACGATCGAAGCCGCAGCGGTGGCGGCAGAATCTGCGAGGAAGATGCGACGGGTGACTTTGCGAGGAGTGCGTTTCATGGGAGGCCGTTGTGCGGAGAGTGGGGGGAAATTGGGGCTTTCCCACTCATATCCTTCGACGCGCGAGAACTTGAAGCGGAGGTTGGAGGGAGTTTTTGCCAGCGTCAGCGAGGGTCGGGAAAGCGCTTACGGAGCTTGTTCTGGTAGCTTGTCCGACGGAAGGAAGTACAAGGCCGAGTGGCACTTGAAGTGTCGAAAATGAAGCGGATTGCGGGACTATACTGCTGTTCGTTTCGCACGGCAATAAGCGCTAGTTCTTACCGCGACCATTCTATCGCCGCCGTGCCGCCCACGACATGGCTCCAAGTCCCAAGAGTAGCGCGGTGCCTGGTTCGGGCACGGCTCCGACGGGCATTGCTTTACCCGCCGCGTCTTCATATGCCCAGCCGTGGAGGGTTCCCTCGCCGGTGTTGCTTATCGTGATCTGCGCCCAGCCGTAGTACGTCGCGCCGGCGAGGGCGGGCTCAAAGGCGAAACCGAAGTAGCCCGGCGTGCCGATTTGAAACTGATTCGACGCCGGCCCGACATGCGTGATGCTCCCGCTTTCGCCTGCGGCGAATATGCTCGCCGCGCTGATCGTTACGCCCGCGCCCAGGTTCATCACCTGATCCGCGCCGGTGATGACCGGGCGCAGCAGCGTATCGCTCCCGATATTCACGCCGCCGAAGAACGGATTCAGCCACGGCGCGGCGTTCCAGTCCGCCGGCTGCGTGGCGGCGGTCGCGCCGGTGAAAGGGTTGAAGTAGACGCCGTCGAAGGTGGACGGCACAGGCACATTCATCGGGCCGGACCAGATGATGCTCGCGTGGCTGGCGCAGTCCATCGCGAGAGCGAACAGAGTGGAATGGAGGAGTCGGGTCGTCATGTGTGGTGATTGGTGAAATGGAGGTTGGTTCCTCATGGCGCGAGCGTCGCACTGATGCGGAAAAAGCGCGCCTTTTTGCCAGCGAGGAATGCGGGATACGGCACGCTCACGATCTGGTTCACGCCGTCGTCGGCGAGCACCGCGGGCATCACTGTGCTGTTCACCCACGTTATCAGGTCGGCGCTGAACTGCGGCGTGTAGGTCAGTCCTGCCGCGACGTAATTTTTGCGCCGCACAAACAGCGCGCGGAAATCCACGCCGATCCCACTCGGCTCCATCCACCTTCGCGGCAGGCCCGTGGCCGCGATCGTCCCCCCGCCGGCCAGCGTTCCCGCGTATTGCAGCTCGCCGCTTCCGCCGGTCACGGGGTGGATGCCGAAGGCGAAATTGAGCAGGTTCGCGAGGCCGTTCGCCCCGGTCGCGTTCGGATCACTCGCCACGCCATTCGCCCCGGCCCAATCCTGAAACGCCGTCTGCCGCGTGATGACCACCGTGTAGGGCTTAGTCGTGGTGCCGTCCTGGGCGGTCACGAGAATGGGGATCGGATTCGCGGCGACGTTCAGTGCGACGGGTGTGGCGGGGCTGGTGCTGTGGACGGTGACGGTAGCATCGGGGTCGGCCACGGTGGGCATCACGATCAGCGTGGTGGTCGCGTTGGAAACCACAGCCGTATAGTTCACCGTCCCCGGGTTGAAAGCTGGCGACAGCGTGCCACTGCTCAGCGCCAACCCGCTCAGGTTGGCGTTGGTGATCAACTCGTCTGCGCCAATGTCAGGAGTGGTGCCGCTTCTCGTCTGGCCGTCGTAATCCGTCGTCACTCCGGGCACCGGCGTGCCGGTGTTGTTGACCAAGACGTTGCCGCCGGGGACGAGGCGCAGATCGCCGGTGGCGGCGTTCACGAACATGGCGCTGGTGAAGTTGCCGCCGGGCGGGCCCGCGCTGGAGTGCCGATCGCTGGGGACGTTGATCTGCCATTGCGCATAGGTTATGGGATGGGTGAGGTTATCAGTGCCGTCCCCGCCGTCGAAGAAGTCCAGGGTCTCATTCAGACCGGTGCCGGTATAGATATTGTAGTCCATGTCCAGCGTGCCGGTGCTCAAAGTGTAGTGGTTTGCAGGAAAATTATCGCCGCTGCCGGCACCGGTCCTGGTGCGCAGGTTGAGAAAGATATTGTTCTTCACCGTGGCGGTGGAGGTGCCGACGCGGCTGAAGGCCCGGGTGCTCTGGATGGGATCGGTGTTGGCGCCGGTGATGAGCACGGTGTTGTGGACGATCAGAATCGTGCTGCCACTGGCCCCCGAATCCTGGATGCCCCAGAGACGATACGGCGTGTCGCCCGCAGGACTGAGCGTGACCATGTTGTTCAGCACGGTGACGCTCTGGCCCACACCCGGGCTGAAGACGATGCCACCGGCGCCACCCGGATTGCCTAGGTAGATGCGGTTGCCTGCCACCGTCATTGCGCCGGTCTGGGCGGACAGATCGATGCCGAAGGCAGTGCCGCTCGTCGGCAAGTCGTGGACGAAGTTACCGCGAATCGTGTTCGTCCCGACAGCGTTGAAAGCGATGCCGTGGAGATTGGTCGTGCGCGAGGCGGTCTGGAAAATCGTGTTGCCGGCGATGGTCCATGAATCGCTGGCAGACGCCACGTTCACGCCATTCGCCGTGAAGTTGAACAGCTCGTTGTTGGAAATCGTGTTGTTGCTGTTCGACAAGGTGTCCCAACTGCCAAATGAAACCACCAGAGAAGCAGGCACGCCTGTGGCATCGCTGCGGTTGCGGATCTGGCAGCCTGTTACCGTGTTGTTGTCATTACCGGTGATCGCGCCCGTGCTGAACAGCACTGCGCCCACGTTCGCGTCGGTTGCCGCACCTTCGATTACGCAGTTTCGCACGGTGTTGTTCGAGGCGTCGTTGATGAACACGACGGTCGCGCCGCCGGTGTTCGTATTGCGAAAGGTCAAATAGCGCCCGGCGCCGCCGAAGCTGCCGTCGAATGTTACGCGCTGCACTCCGTTCAGCCGGATGAGTCCGCTCGCGGCCGCGCCGGAGATCGTCCGCATCGTCGCGCTGTCCGGCTGAATGGTCACAGCGAAGGCATTGGCGAGTGGGTAGCCGTTGTTAGAGGTCAGCGCATTCAGCACCGTGCTGCCGTTCTCGGCGGGGTTGCCCGTGAGGTTCACGGTGAGGTTGCCGGTGAGCATGCGCGAATTGAGCGCGGCAAAAAGTCCGCCTGCGCCGCTGAGGCTCGTGAAGGTGCCACCCGGGCCGACTGTCACCGTGCCGCCGATCGTGTTCACGATGGTATAACTGTTCACGCCGGTGGTGGGCTTCGCGCTCAGGTTTTGCACCGAGTTGCCTGTCGTCACCGCGCCAATCGGATTCGATTTGAAATTGCCGGCCGTATCCTGCGCGACCACAAAGTATTGGATCGTATCACCCACGCTCACGCCGCCGCCGGTGAGCAAAGAGTGATCGACCGTAAAGCTATAAGGGCTGCTTCCATTGTTGGCGGCCACGTACTTCCAACCATTGCCGGTCGAGTCATTGGCCGCCCCAAAGACATCGGCATCCGTGCTCTTCTTAAAGTAGAAACGCGGCGCATTCGCACCGCCGGAGATGCCGGAGGCGCTGATGATGCCTGCCCAGCCGCTCAGCATGCGGTTCGCGGTGGTACCGATGCCGAGCAGCGGGTAGCTGATGCCAAACCCGAAGTCGCCCGCATCCGCCCCGATGTCCACGGGCGAGAGGGCGCTGCGGGCCTGTCCGTCGAAATCATCCATGGCGCTGGCGACAGGCGTGCCCGCGCTCTCGACGAGGCTGCCAGCCTGCACGTGCAAGTCCACCGTGGCGAAGGTGCCGGAGGAATTCAGGTAGAGCGGGTTGCCGTTGAGGCTCGCGGTGTCCACCCCTGTCGCGGTCTGCCAAGCGGCCAGGGTGGTGCGGTCCGCGCCGTTGTAGCTGCCAAGCACGCCACCAGTGCCACTGACAAAGAAGATGTCGTTATTGGCGGTCAGCCCGGCGGGGTTTCCCGTCGTGCCGCCATAGGCCACGGCATAGTGCTTGCCGGTGCCGCCGCTGTTGCTGCGGGCATTGACGAAGATGTTATTGCGGAAGTCGCGCAAATTAGTCGTGCCAATGCTGAGGAAGGCCTGCGTGTTGTTCCCGCCGGAAGTCTGCGTGCCGCCGACGATGATGGAATTGTGGTAGAAGTTGCGGCCCGCCGTCCCGCCGTTGTCGTAGATGCCGCGCACGGTGCCCGCGTTCGCCGTGCTGGCAGCGTCCGCCTTCAACCCCACCCGCACCATATTGTTCTGCGCCGTGAAGGTTCCGGCGGCGAACTGCATTCCATTCACCTGCGAGCCTGTGCCGGTGGAGGAAACCGCGAGGCTATGCACCAGATTGCGCTCAATGAGATTCGGGCGCGTCGTGGCGCCACCCGCGTAGGAAATCCCCGTGACCGTCACATTCGCCGAGGCGGCGGTGTTAGCGAGCGAATGCACGATATTTTGGGAAATGGTCTGGCCCGCCTCGCTCGAGGACAGACTGATGCCCAGCGCCGACGCCGAAAACGAGTTCTGGCTCGTCGTGGACAGGTTGCGGACGATGTTGCCACTAATCGTGTTCACGCCATCGGCAGTCGCGATCCCGGAAATCTGTGCGCCGGTGACGGTGCCGGTCACATTGTTATTGAGATTGGCCACCGTATTCCCCGTGATGTTCGCGCTGCCGCTGCCGCTTAAGACCTCGACGACGTTGATGCCGATGACTTGCTGCGCGGCGTTGACCGAGGAGGCGGCGTTGAGGCTGTTGGCCGTGGTGTTGCTGCCGACTGTGTTGTTGGCAATCGTGTAGGTTCCGAGGCCAACTTGAATACCAATGAGCGAGGAGTCGCTGAAGCCGCTCGCGGTAAGGGAACCGATGGTATTGTTGGCGATGGCCACCGTGCCGGTGGTTTCTGCGGCAATGCCAATGGTCGTGTGCGGCGTGAGCGCGGCCGTCACGGCAATGGAACCCGTGCCGGTCGCGCTGCCGATGGTGTTTCCAGTGACAGTGCCCACATTCACCGAACCATCCCCCACACCAATCCCCGTCCATGCCGAACTGCGGAGCCAATTGATATTCCGAATGACATTGCCCTGAATGTTGCTCGGCGTGATGGTGCCGACGCGGAGATAGATGCCCGTGAACTCATACGAGTTCGTCGTGCCGAGCGTCCAAGGCGTGCCACCCGCGTTTGGCGCGCTGCCACCGATGAAGTTGCCGCTGACGGTGAAGTTATTGCCCGCGGTGTTCACGATGGAGATGGGGAAGGCCCCTTCAAATTGCACGGGTGCGCGGCTGGCCGTCTGGTAAAAGCTATTGCCGCTGATCGTCCATTCGGTGTTTCCGGAACCAAGCCACACGCCCGCGGATTCCGAGGAGGTGGAATAGAAGTTGAGGATGTTACAGTTCGAAACGGAGTTGCCGCTGTTCTGCATTGCGGGGGTGTCGATCGAGCCGAGTGAATAGATCGCTTTGGCAGGCGTAGTCGAACCGGCGCGGATATCGCAGTGGTCGATCGTATTGTTGTCGTTGCCGTTCGCGCCGGTGGTGGTATGGAAGACGACAGTGCCGCTGGTGGCGCTGGTGTTCACGCTTTGCAGCGTAAGATAGCTCAGGGTGTTGTTGCTGGCCTCATTGATGAAGCGCACCGCCACACCGCCCGTGGCGGTGTTGGCGATGGTCAGTTGCTTCGCCGTCCCCGTGCCTCCAGGCCGGCCATCAATGATGACAAACTTCGCTCCATTCAAATCTACCGTGGCTGCCGTGGTGTTCGCGCTGGTGATGGCGAGCCCCGTGGCCCCGGTCTGCGGGCGCAGCGTGAGCGTGTTCACGGTGGTGCCGGTGAGGTCCGTGAACGTGAGCGGGAAATTTTCGACGGTGCTGGAATAGCCGGGCTGGAGTTCCAGCACCAGCGGCCCGCCGAATCCCGATCCTTGGACATCCAGGATGGCATTGCCGATGTTCGAATAGTAGCCCGTGGGGCCGATGGTCTTTGTCCCCGAAAGCGGCAACCCGGTGAAGCCGATGCCCGCGAGCGCGATGTCAAACGGGTTTCGATTTGGGTCGCTACTGGCGATGTGCAAGGCCGCAGTCTTATTGCCCGTGACGTTGGGTGTGAAGGTCACGGTGAAGGTGAAGGTGCCGCCTGGAGCCAGAGTGCTGCCGACGCCTGTGGCATCCATCGTGAAGAGGCCCGCATCCGTGCCGTCCTTATTTATTGCCCCGACCGTGAGGCTGGCTTCGCCAGTATTTCGGATGATGAATGTCTTTGCCAGTGGCGTGCCGTTTGGCACCCAGCCAAATGAAACAGTCGAATTTCCGTCCAGCAGGCTGGTTCCCGCGGGCTGTTCCACCCCGATGGCGGCGGCGGCGAATTCATCGCTTCCGATGTCCGGGGACACGGGGCTCCTCGGCTGGCCGTCGAAATCATCAGTGACCGCAGCGAGGGGGGCTCCCAGGCCGCTGGTGGGGCTCGAGGACTGGACGTGCAGATTCCCAGTCGCTGCGTTGCCGGTCGGATTTATAAAAAGCGGATCGGCGACGATACTGGCGGCGTCCAAGCCGGTCGCAGTCTGCCATGCGGCGAGCGTGGTGCGATCAGCAAAGTTGTAATTGCCGAGCACGGCGCCGGTGCCGGCAGCGAAGAAGAGGTTGTTGTCCGCGCGCAGTCCGGTGAGTGAGTTGCTGACGCTGAAGTACACGGCGAAGTGAGTGCCACCGGTGCGAGTGTTCACGAAGATGTTATTGCGGAAGTCGCGGGTGTTGGCTGAGCCGGCGCTGCTGAAGGCATGGGTGAAGTTGGAGACAATAGTTTGCGTGCCGCCGACAAAAACGGAGTTGTGGTAGAAATTCCGGCCCGCACTGGTGCCGTTGTCGAGGATGCCGGATAACGCCGAACCGCCAGCCGTGTTCGCTCCACTCGCGGCGAGGCCCACGCGCACCATGTTATTCTGCGCGGTGAAAGAACCTGCATCGAAGTGCATCCCGCGCAGCGATGAAATCGTGCTGGTGGAGGCGATGGAAAGGCTGTGGACAAAATTACGCGCGACGACATTTCCGGCGGTGGCACTCGCCGAATAGTAGATCCCATAGACATGCACGCCTGCCGAGGCCGCAGTGTTCGACAGCGAATGCACCACGTTTTGGGAAACGGTCTGCCCCGCCGCAAACGCGGACTGGCTGATGCCCACCACCGACGCCGAGGTGTCCGCGCTGGAGTTTGGGCTCGTCGTGGACAGGTTGCGGACGGTATTGCCGGTGACGGTGTTCACGCCGGCGGAAGTCGCGATGCCGCGAATCTGTTGACTGGGGTAAGTGCCGGCATAGTTGTTGTTGAGATTGGCCACGGTGTTGCTTGTGATGCTCGCACCGCTGCTGCTGGCGCTTTCGATGCCGACGACTCGCGGCCCGCTGTTGCCGGCGGTGGACGCAGCGGCGGCGTTGAGGCTGTTGGGCGTGATGAGACTGCCGACAAGATTGTTGGAAATGGTATTCGCGCCGCCAGTCACCTGCACCCCGATGAGCGATGGTTCGCCCAAACCATTCGTGGTCATCGAGCCGATGGTGTTGTTGGCGATGGCCACCGCCCCGCTGCTCGTCGAGCCGATGCCAAAGGTCATCCCTTCGGGGCCCCCCGATGTGACAGAAATGGAACCCGTGCCGGAGCCGCTGCCGATGGTATTGCCGGTGGTTGTGCCGATGTTCGCCGCACCCGCCGTAACATAAATTCCGCTCCAGATGCCGGGCGATGTGTTGAAGACGCTGGAACCCGTCCAGACGATGTTCGCGATGGTATTGCCATTCACGCTGCTCGGCGTGGTGGTCCCGACATTGAGCCGGATACCTTGGAACCAATATGCCACCGTGGTGCCGGTCGTGGTCCACGCCGTGCCGATCGCATTCGGCGCGCTGCCGCCGATGGAGTTGCCAGTTACCGTAAAGTTGTTGCCGGAAGTGTTGTTGACGAAGATGGGTCGAATGTTCGCAGCCACCGCCGCACGGCTAGCCGTTTGGTAAAAGCTGTTGCCGGTGATGGTCCAATCGGTGTTGCCGCCATCGAGTCGCGCGCCTGCCGCATCGACCGCTGTGGCGGCGTAGAAATTGAAGATGTTGCAGTTGGAAATGGTGTTGCCGCTGTTGTTCTGCGCTGGGGTGCCAGTAGAGCCGACCGAGTAGAGGCTGTTGGCCGGTGTGCTCGCGCCGTCCCGGACATCGCAGTGCTCCAGGGTGTTGTTGTCGTTACCATTCGCGCCGGTGGTCGTGCTGAAAAGGACCGTGCCGCTGGTCGCGCTAGTGTTCACACCCCGGAATGTGGTGTAGCGAAGGGTGTTGCTGCTCGCCTCATTGATGAAGCGCACCGCCACTCCGCTGGTGCTGGTATTTGCGATCGTAAGTTGCGAGGCCGCGCCGCCGCCGCTCCCGGCATTGCTGCCCACGCCGCCGGGCCGCCCGTCAATGGTTACAAACTTCGCGCCATTCAGATCTATCGTCGCCGCGGTGGTGTTCGCACTGGAGATGGCGAGTGCCGTCGCGCCGCTGGCCGGGCGGATGGTGAGGGTGTTCACCGCGCTCGCGCCATTCAGCGCCGGGATGGTGAGCGGGAAGGTTTCGACGGTGCCAATGTAGGTAGCCTGCAACTCCAGCACGAGCGCCCCTCCCAGCGACTGCGCCTGCACCTCCGCGATGGCCCCGGTGAGGGAAGGGTAGTCGCCGCTTGGGCCGACGGTGCGGGTGCCGAAGAGCGCCGCATTTGCGGAATAACGAATGGCGAATGAAAAAAAAATCAGGGCGAGGACATGTTTCATTGGGGAGAGCGTGGTGCCCTGGGCAAGGTAATCAGATTCACCCCGGCGGGCCAACGAGATTTCCCGACTCGCCGAGCGGCGAGGTGGAAAAATTCCGCGACGATCGCACCGCCAACGCCCCCTGCTTCCCCTGTGACCAAAAGAAAATCGGCTGTTCGCTTTTCGGCTCGGCGCGTGACTGAAGACAGCAGAACTCATGAACTCACCGTCACCACAGAAATCGATTTTCGTCGCGGGCTGGACACTCGCGTTGGCAGGGAATCACAAGAGCAGAATATGCTGAACGCACGGCACCAGTGCGGCGTCCAGGAGGCCGTGGCGCTGCTCAATTGCCGCAGGCTGCCCGGCAGGCTCAAACCCGCGGAGACGGCGTTGCTGCTCGGGTTTCAGGAGCACGATGTTGCGACGCTGGTGGCGGCGCGACTCTTGGCCCCGCTGGGAAAACCCGCTCCCAACGCCCCAAAGTATTTTGCGGCGGTGGAATTGGAAGAGCTGGCGCGGAGTCGTGATTGGCTGGCTCAAGCGACGAAGGCGCTCGCAAAATTTTGGTTGGGAAAAAATCACCGAAAGAAGACCGGCATCCACGGAATTGCCGTGGATGCCGAGGCGCTGCAGGCCGCCTGACCTAGCCGGCGGCCTGGCGGAGATGTTCGGCTAGCGCGGACGTCATCGGGATGGCGACGAGGTTTTTCGGCTCACGGTTCTCTTAGGCTTCAAGCGGAGGGCAGACGACAATCGAGTCCCTCGCGTAGGCTTCATGAACCGCCCGGCTGGAGGGCCCGAGCGCGGCCTGGGCGAAGCGCTGGGGATACCCAGCGGATTTGGCGCGCTGCGCCCACGCGCGGCGGTAACAGTGGAGGCTGATTCCCGAAATGCCGGCCACCTTGCAGCGACGCCGAAACTCGGCGGCACGCATTTTTGCGGAGGTGTTAGAGATGGTGACGAACAGTTTCCCCGACACCGGCAGGTGCGAGAGGAGTTCCCACAGGCGGTGGCCGATGGACAATTGCGCCAGCTGGCTGTCCTCGCCGAGTTTCATGCGGTGATAGATCAGCACGCGTTGATTGCGGTCGATGTCCTCGCCGCGCAGTTTTGCGCCGTCGCTCTGTGAGCAGCCGGTTTCCCACAGCAATTCGCAGTAGGCGCGGCGCTCGATGTTTTTTTCCGAGGCGATGATGCGCGCATGTTCGTCGGCGGTCACGGCGCGGCGGCGTGCCGTGACGAGCCTGGGCCATGCTTTGTTGGCGAGGATCGGCCACGCGAGCCAGCCGAGATTGACTGCCAGATTGTGGAGCCGTCGCAGATAGTGGTGGGTGGCATTGCCGCCGGCCCGCGGCACGCCAAGCAGGTCGTCGCTGGTCGTCGCTGGTCGTCGCGAGCAACGTCTTGTCGCGGATTGGATCAAGCGACTTGCTGTTCACGGCTCGGGTGCAGCGCTCCTGTGTGGAGGCTTTGCCGTGGCTCGCCATTTCCGCAATGACCTCGCGCCAGGTGCGGCTGGGCATTTTTGGATCATGCGGCGAGGCATAGGTCCGCGCGAGGGCGAGGTTGAGGATTGGCTGCTCGTGGGCTTCGTTCTTCGCGTGGTGCAGCTTTCCCGCGGCGTGTTCGTCCTTGGTGCCGAGGCTGCCCTGCTGCCCGGTCTGATTATCCTGCCAGTAAAAAACGCCGTTGCGGCGTTGGAAGATTTGGAATTTGGCTCTCACTTCGTTTTGCATGTTGTGAGGCTAAGCCCGCCCAAGTTTTTCCGTTACCGGGTAGCCAGCGAGCAGTGGCGGAGTGGTGAGGGAGTTTTGCGCTCCCTGAAACTCTGCTGACAGTTTTGCTGACAATTCCCTGAAAAACGGCTTCGCTGTCAGAATAAGTCACTAACGATGAGGGACTTTGGGAATGGCTCCTGAGGTAGGACTTGAACCTACGACCACCTGATTAACAGTCAAGCGCTCTACCAACTGAGCTACTCAGGAATTCCCGAAAAGAGGGTGCGCATTTATGCAGCACTCGGACCATGCGGGCAACAGTTTTTTTGCGGATGATTGCCGCGCGGCCGGGCCTACTTTGCCCAGACACTCTGCTGGAGCCAGAAGAGCAGGTCTTTGGCCCACGGGTGGACATCGTCGGCGGGGACGCCATTTTTCCCGCTGCTCAGGCCGATGCCGTGCGGGCCGCGCTCGTAGATGTGAAAGTCAAAAGAGACGCCGGCTTTGCGCAGGGCAGCGACGAAAAGCAGGGAGTTTTCCACGGGCACGGCTTTGTCCTCCAGGGTACTCCAGACGAAGCATGGTGGGGTGTCTTTGGTGACCTGTCTTTCGTTGGAGAGGAGTTCGACGAGCGCGGGGTCGGGGTTTTCGCCGAGGAGGTTTTTCTTCGAGCCGGCGTGGGTGAATTCTCCGAGCGTGACGACGGGGTAGCAGAGAATGCCGAGGTCGGGACGGGAGCTCTGGCGGTCGGTCGGATCAGGGGCGTCGGCCTGGCCAGCGTCGAAGTGCGTGACGAGCGTGGAGGCGAGGTGGCCGCCCGCGCTGGAGCCCATGATGCCGACGCGCTTGGGGTCGATCTTCCACTCGGCCGCTTTGGCGCGCGTGAGGCGGACGGCGCGGGCGGCGTCGCCGAGCATGATCGGATGGCGATAGCCCCCGGAGGCCAGGCGATACTTTAGGACGAAAGCGGCAACGCCTTGATCAGCGAGCCACTTGGCGTAGCCGGCGCCTTCGTGCGGGGCGAGTCCGCCGTAGCCGCCGCCAGGACAGATGACGATGGCAGCACCGGTGGCTTTGCCGGGATCGGGGAGAAAAGGGGTGAGAGTGGGGACGTCCTTGTCCGCAGTGCCGAGGGCGCCGGGAGCCGCGTCGGGCCAAAGTTTCACCGGATCGGCCGGTGCGGCCTGGAGCGTGAGGACGGGGAGCATCGTGAGGAAAAGGAGGGAACGGAGCATGGTGGGAGGATGATCGCGCGGGCGGCGGGATGACAAGATCGGCGTCGGGATTCCAAGCGTGGGGAAAGCGTTTAGCTTCCCGCCGATGCTGACCAACGTGCAACTACCGCTGCTCGGGATGCACTGTGCGAGCTGCGCGGGGCGGATCGAGCGCGCGCTGCAGGCGACGCCCGGAGGCGCGGAGGCGCGGGTAAATTTTGCGACGACGCGGGCGGCGGTGCGGTTCGATGCCGGGCTGGTGAATGTGGAGGCCTTGCGCGAGTCGGGGAGAAAGGAGGGCTTCGATGCGCTCCTGCCAGTGGTGGAAGGTGCCACGCGGGACGCGGAGGCAGAGGCGCGGGCGTCCGAGAACGCGGCGCTACGGCAGCGTTTCGTGATCGCGGCGGTGCTCACTTTGCCGGTGGTGCTGGTGGCGATGGGGGTGCTTCTTTGGGCGGGGTGGGAGTTTTTCACCGGCGCGTGGTCCGCGACGTGGCGGCGGACGGCGGATATGAATACGCTGGTCGCCGTGGGGACGCTCGCGGCCTACAGCTACAGCGTCGCGGTGATCGTGGCACCGGGGGCGCTCGGCGGCGGACACGCGGGGCACGCGGTGTACTTCGAGGTAGCGGCAAGCATCGTCACTTTAATCCTCATGGGCCGTGTGCTCGAAGCTCGCGCCCGGGCTCGCGCAGGGGGTGCCATTCGCGCGCTCATCGGTCTGCAACTGAAGATGGCGCGCGTGGAGCGAGCGAGTGGCCAGGTGGAGGACGGCGCGTCGAGCGTGGATGAATCGATGCTCACCGGTGAGCCGATGCCGGTGGCGAAAAAGGCGGGTGACGCGGTCATCGGCGGGACGATGAACGGGACCGGTGCGTTTCGTTTCCGCGCGACGAAAGTGGGCGCGGATACGGTGCTGCAGCGGATCGTGCGGCTGGTCCGGGAGGCGCAGGGCAGCAAGGCGCCGATCCAGCAGCTCGCGGATAAAATCGCGGCGTGGTGAGCGATTCCTCAAGGCGCATGGTGTGGCGCTGGACGCAGCTCCGGAGACGGCAGCGGGAGCGACGCTGGTTTTCGTGGCGATCGACGGCCAGAGCGCGGGCTGTGTGGAGATCGCTGATCCGGTGAAAGGCTCGGCGCGCGCGGCGATCGGGACGTTGCGCGCAGCCAGAGTGGAGGTCGCGATGCTCACGGGAGATCGGCGTGCCGCGGCGGAGGCGATCGCGAAGTCCGTGGGGATTGAGAAAGTGTTCGCGGAGTTGCTGCCGGAAGCAAAGAGCGCGGCAATCCAGGAATTGCAGAAGACTGGCGCGATCGTGGCCATGGTCGGCGACGGCATCAATGACGCCCCGGCGCTGGCGCGCGCGGACGTGGGCATCGCGATGGGGCGGGGCACGGACGTGGCGCTCGAAGCCGCTGCGATCACGCTCGTCCGGGGGGATCTCGCGAGCGTCGCCGAGGCCATCGCGCTCTCCCGCGCGACCGTGCGCACGATTCGGCAAAATCTCTTCTTCGCCTTCCTCTACAAAGTCCTCGGCATCCCGCTCGCCGCCGGCGTTTTCTATCCGCTCACTGGTTGGCAGCTCAGCCCGATCGTCGCCTCCGCGGCCATGGCGCTTTCTTCCGTGAGCGTCGTGCTGAATGCCCTGCGGCTGCGCACTTTCAAACCTCAGAACCAGGAGGACTGGGGGAAAAAGTAGAGGAGGGCGGGGCTTCCGCCGGGCGGCGAATCACTGTTCGCCTCGTCCCGGCTAAAGCCCCGCCCCCCTCGTATACCACCCCACGAAAAGTGTAGGCTAGCGGATGCTGGGCGAGGTGCGCTCGCCGTAGCCAAAGGCATCCGGCGAAAGTGCGACCAGCACGCGCTCGGCGGCATTTTTGAAATCGAAGGGCACCGAGTAGCCGAGGCCTGGCGCGTGGAGCGAGCCGGCGCCACCGCTCATGCGGCTGCCGCCATTGAGATCGAATTCGTAAAGAGTATTGCCGCGGCGTCCGCCTTTGCTGCCGTCTTTGTCGTCGCGATCGACGTGCTTGCCATTCACATCGCTCACCCGGACGTGGATCATGACCTGCGAACGACCCAGGCTGGCTGGCTTGATGAGTTCGCCAAAGTGGCGCTTGAGCGGCTGGCCAGCATCGATGACATCGAGCGTGCCATCGACGACCCAGCCAGTGGGCGGCGCTTCGTCTTCCTGCAGGATGTGCGTCGGGGCGATTTTCTCGAGCTCATGCTTGAGCGCCAGCGACCACTCGGCGGGCGCGAGCGAGCGGCGGATCGGCTCCTCGCCGGGGCCGCGATGATCCCCCTTGAAGATGGTGTCACTGACGTCGAAGGCCCGGATGTAGATCGCCTCGGGATTCGTCGCCCCGCTGGCGATCTGAGTTTCTTGAATGCGCACGCCGGCGCAGGAGGTGAAAATGAGCGAAGCGCCAAGGGCAAGAGCAGAGTATTTCATAAGGGAAGCGGTGTGTTCCCTTGCTGAGAGTTGCAGCTTCCGTGCCCATCCGAGCAGTGAACTCGGCGGATATTTTCCGGCGCAGCCTGGCGTCTTGCCGCGACCTCGGTGGAGCGAGAAAGGCGGGTGCGCTGGCCGCTACACGAGCCGCTCGGGATTCAGTGCCTGGAGCGCCTTCGGCACAAAGACGCCGTCTTCGCGGATCACGCGGCCATCGAAGAGCATCCGCCCGCCGCCGTAGTCCGTCCGCTGGATATTCACGAGATCCCAGTGGACCTGCGAGCGGTTGCCATTCTCCGTCTCCTCGTAGCACTGGCCAGGCGTGAAGTGGAAGGAGCCGTTGATCTTCTCGTCGAAGAGAATATCGCGCATCGGGTGGAGGATGTGCGGATTAAAGGCGATCGCAAATTCACCGATGTAGCGCGCCCCGGCGTCGCTATCGAGGATGGCATTGAGCTTCTCGGGATGGTTCGCGGTGGCGTCGATGATCTTCCCGTCATTGAACTCAAGCCGCACATTATCGAACGCCGTCCCCTGATAGATCGTCGGGGCATTGAAGGTGATGTGGCCGCGCACGGAGTGCTTCACCGGCGCGGTGAAGACCTCGCCATCCGGGATATTGTGGGTGCCCCCGCAGGCCACTGCCGGGATGCCCTTGATGGAAAACAGCAGATGGGTGCCGGGACCGACGATCTCCACTTTATCTGTCTTCATCATCAGCTCGCTGAGCGCCTTCATGCCGGTGGCCATCTTCCGATAGTCCAGCGTGCAGACGCGGAAGTAGAAATCCTCAAAGGCCTCCGTGCTCATGCCCGCGGACTGCGCCATCGACGGAGTCGGCCAGCGCAGCACACACCACCGCGTCCTTTTCACCCGCCAATCCAGCACCGCCTTCATCTTGCGCGAGACCAGCTTCATCTTCTCGGCCGGCACATCGCTCATCTCGGTGATGTTGTGCCCGCCGCGGAGCGCGATGTAGGCGTCCATCTTCTTCATCTGCGAGAGCGAGTGCGCGGCAGCGATCTCGAGTTGGGCTTCACTGGCTTCGAGCGCCATCTCGCGGCTCACCCGGGCGTGATGGATCTGGACAAAAGGCACCGCCCCGATCTTCCGCACCGCGCGGATCAGGGCCACGGTCATCGGCTCCGGGATGTCAAAGCTGTCGATGAGCACCTTGTCGCCTCGGACAAGCTGCGTGGAGTGGGTGACGAGCAGGTGGGCGAGCTTATCGCAACGGGGATCGTGCATGGTCTGGGCAGACTGCGGAGACGCGGTGCAAAGGGGAAGTGGAAAGATGCCGGGATTCGCTGGTGGTTTCCCGGCGACCTTGTTTACGAGAAAATCCTTTTTTTGCTTGGCTGCCCGCGACTGCATTGTATTTACATTGGCAATCATTCCCCCAGTGAAATTCCCCACCTCACCGCTCCGCTTTCGCCGTTCCCCCGTTGCCCGCCAATCTGGCTTCAGCTTGGTCGAAGTCGCCCTCGCCATCGCGGTGATCGCCTTTGCTTTCGTCGCCCTCCTCGCCCTCCTCCCCGCCGGTCTCACCACCTTCCGCCGCGCGCTGGACATCTCCATCTGCACCCAGATCGCCCAGCGGATCGTCTCGGATGCGCAAGGCGCGGACTACGATGTGGTCATGGATCGCGACAATCTTCCTGCTTATTCCAAAGGAAATGACTTCTCCTTCCGCGCGCCGAAAGTCCTCGAACCCGGCGTGCGCTTCTTCGACGAGCAGGGGAATGAGGTGGTGGGGGTGCCTAAAGACGGAAAGGCGGCGACGAAGTGGGCGGACTTGTCCGCCGACGAGCAGTTGCGGGTGGTGTACAACGTCAATGTCCGGATCGTCCCCCGGGTCACCGTCCCGACGGGTGGTTCGTCTGGGGCCGATGGGTACCCATTGCCTCGGGCGGCCAGGGAACTCGGTAATCTGGCCCTGATGACCGTGCAAATCGCGCATAACCCGAGCGGCGTATCGCTCAAACTGAGCGAGGCCGATGCCGACGACTCCAAAGCACCCACTCGCAATCTGTGGCTGCCCCGGGACGGGGTCGATGTCTTTACCTATTCGGCTTACATCGCCAGAAACTAATGAACCTCCGCTCCCATCGCGCCGGAACTGCCCCGGCAGCCTTCACCATCATTGAACTTCTCGTCGCCACGGTGGTTTTCTCCGGCCTTCTCTTGATCCTCGCTGTCACGACGAATCAAACCGCCGAGGTCTGGCGTCGCGGGGCCGCGAAGGTCGAGCAATTCCAAGGTGCGCGCCGCGGCTTCGAATCCATGACGCGCCGGATGAGTCAGGCGACGCTCAATACCTATTTCGACTACGACTACGAGATTTCTGGCAGCGGCAAAACCAGAAAACTGGATGTGTCCAAGCCGCCGCTTAGTTACTCCCGGCAGTCCGAGTTGCGCTTTCGCAGTGGTCCCATGGAAAAGCTCGCGCCCGAGGAAGGCGTTTTTCGCCCAACGCACGGGGTCTTCTTTCAGGCTCCCCTCGGTTTGGTGGACGACGACGATGTGCTGGAGTTTGAGCGGCGCCGCCTGAAGCCGCTGGGCGATTTGCTCAATTCCTGGGGTTACTTCATCGAAGTTGGCACGGATGAGAAGATCATCCCTCGTTTCTTAAAAGACGTCGTTCCGCCCCGCATCCGCTCCCGACTGATGCAGTTCATGGAGCCGACCGAACGTGTGCAAATCGACGACCCGAGCGCGACGCCGGATGACAGCGGTAAGTTTTTGTTGGTGAAGAACGAAAATTGGGACCTCCCGTGGAATGGCTGGTTCACTGCGCCGCTCAAGCGCAAGGATGATATACCAGTCCGGGTGCTCTCGGAAAACATCATCGCCCTCGTCATTCTCCCGCGACTGTCCCAGCAGGATGAAGCTGCCCGGCTCAAGAAGAATCTCTCGGTCCTGACTCCCTTTTACGACTACGATTCCAAGCGCAATAGCAACCGCGCCACGGCCATCGCCGACCCGCTCAACCCAAAGATCAAGGGCGATGCCAAAGACGGGCCGGAAGCCGTCAATCCCAAGAATCAACTGCCGCCTGTCGTCACCATCGCCATGGTGGCCATCGATGAAATGGCCGCCGAACGGCTCAAGGACAAGGCCACCAAGGACGACCTAACGCTGGGCCTGAAGTGGGAGGGCCTTTTTGAAGACGCAAAGAAGCTCGAAGATGACCCGACCACCAAAGGGGACGATCAGTCCGGCGACGGCGACATCTACAAACTTGAGCAGCAGTTACTCGCGAAAAAGATCAATTATCGAGTCTATACCTCCAATGTCACCATTCGCGGCGCCAAATGGAGCCGCGCGCAGAAGTAGCCTGAACCCCCCAAAAAACCTACTCCACCATGAAAGCAAACCCCTCCCTCCAGAAGCGTGGCGTCGCCCTCGTCATCGTCCTCGTCTTCGTCGTCCTGCTCTCCGTGTTCATCCTGAGTTTCTTCACCAACTCCCAGAATGAACTCACGGCCGCCCAGAGTTTCTCCGGTGAAATCAGCGCGCAGCAACTTGCCGAAACTGCGACCTCCGTCGTCATGGGCCAGATCCGCGAAGCCACCACCCGCGAGTACGTGGCGTGGGCTTCCCAACCCGGGATGCTTCGCACCTATGGCGACACCACCAAGACCGGTAAGGAAGTCATCTCGGACAAGGCGGACGCCTTCTTCAAACTCTACTCCTCCGACGATATGATCATCGGTCGCAGTGAGATGAGCGCTTTTCAGAAGATTTATAGCACGACGGGTGAGATTCCCTTTGAGGGCGTCGGTGGCACCAAGCCAAACGAAGGTTGGGATAGCTTGCCTGCGCTCTACACCGATCTGAACAGCCCGATCATTGTCGCTGAACCTCCGGCGAAAGGCGCTACGGAAGACGACAAGTACCGGGTCAAGTTTCCGATCATTGACGGCCACGACCTGCAGACGATCACCCTTCCAGATATCCCCGCCGTGCCGCGGACGGAAAAGGGGAAGACCGTGCTCACCTACGATGCGACCTCGGAGAGAGGCGCTTCGGTGCCGGACAAAAAGCCCGACATCGAGGGCTTCGGCGTCGATCCCGCCTATGTTCCGAAATACAAGGGTGGCCGGCTCAGTTCCGACAACAACCCCGTGCCGATGCCGGTCAAGTGGCTCTACGTGCTCCGTGATGGGAGCATGACGGCCCCGACAGGATCGGAGCCCGACCCAGCCACGAAACTCGGCACGCGGGCCAAGTGGGACGAGTCGGCAATCGTCCGGCCCACCAAGGAAAATCCCATCGTCGGACGGATGGCCTTCTGGACGGATGACGACACCTGCAAGGTGAACATCAACACTGCCGGCGGCTTTAATACCAAAGACATGGATGCCGGCCAATACTCGGAATCAACTTACGCTGGCTCCTATTGGGACCAGCCGCGCACCTACACGAGATTTGATTTCGGCGAAGGAAACGATGATGGAAAAAACGGAGAGGATGGATCAATCGTCATGGGCGGTTTGTCGATTACCCAGCCCGTGGCCAAGGAGTATCAGCGTTATCCCGGGCATCCAGCGACGACTTCGCTGAACCTTGTCTTTAAGAACCTGCTCAACTCCGAGCAAATGTACTCGCTCCTGCCGCGCCTCACGAAGGGTGGATCGAAAAATGGCACGACTCGATTCTATAGCGACAAGTCGCAAATCGAATTGGCGGAAGGAGAAGATGAAGACGAGGTGACGACGCCGCTGTCCCCGAAGCGCGAACGCCTCTTCGCCTCAGTGGACGAATTCCTTTTCAAGCGCCGGGAGACTGAGCAATCAGAATATCGGGAAACGAATGACGGCTATCTCAAGCGCAAGGAAAAATTCACCATGAGCGAAGGGATCACGCCGGAACTGATTGAGCGGCTGCGCTTCTTCCTCACCGCCCATAGCCGCGCTCCTGAACTCAATCTTTTCGGACGCCCCCGGGTAACGATCTGGCCCTCCTACCCCGATGCCGCCCGGTTAAACGCCTCGGATCGACTGCTCAATTTCTGCTCCATCATTGGCCCCAAAACTCAGGCCGATGGAACGGCTGTCGCCCCGGCGGATATCAAGCTCTTTGAATTTCAACGAAGCGACCCCTATAGCGCGACGTTTGATTTCGATGGGACCAACAAGAGCAATCCCAAATACGGCGACTATCCGAAGAAGAACGGCAAGACCAGGAATCAGGTGATGTATGAGTATCTTCAGGAAATGACGAAGGAATCCGTGCCCGGTTTCGGTGGCGGCAGCTTTTTGGCCAAGTACAAAAGTGTCGATCGAGACCAGATCCTCACAAGTATCTTTGATTACATGCGGTGTGTGAACATGCGGGACTCGACGCGGGACAAGCAAATTGCCGACGAGAGGGGTTTTGGCACGACGCCGAAGGCACCCAAGAAGGCGGTGGACTACCAGGAAATCGAAAAGTACAAATTCGCGCCACTGGGTATCGTTGTGCCCATCAAAATCAATAGTCCATCGGACACCAAGGGATTCGGGCGGTTCCCCATTTTTTCAGAAGCTGCCTTGGTTCTCTATCACACCGGGTACCGCAATAAGAATTTATCTGCGAACACGCCGTTCCTGTCTTTGAGCGCGCTTAACAACCGCCTAAATAGCGACTCCCGGTTCAAAGGGAAGGCACCACCAAATCCCAACGATCCAAATGATAAGGATTGGGATGGTAAAGAAGGGGTGACGCATAATTTCATCAGTGCATTCCTCATTTTTGAGTCCTTCAACCCGATGATGGGATATGCCCCGACTCGGACGCCGAGTAATTTCTCTGCCGATCGGGTACGGACGATCGTCGAGGTGACCGGCCTCGATAAATTCGCAATAACGGGTATCGCGAGTCCGGCGAGTGGGCTGAGCACGGTTCTCGACCCTGGGGTTGGCCGTGGCTTTGGCGGTTTGAGGTTCCCAAAGACGGCGACGAACATTTTTGCCCATTCCTCCGGGGGGTCTTATCACGGTCGGAATCTTGGAGGCTCCGAAGGTTGGCTCAGTATGTTGAGAGGATCGTGGTTTTGGCAGGCCACCCCTGTTGCGGGCACACCGCCGGCCAAGCTTGCTCCGAACAAATGGGGCACGACGCCCCCTGACCAAACTGGAAAGACTTTTCCCCATTGGTATGAATTCCAAGCGCAGCCTCATGGGATCTGCGTCGAAGCACCGCCGACTCCGGAGCTCGCGCCTTCCGTGAATGCGGGGAAGCAACAGGAGTACTACGATTACCTCAAGGAGCCTGCTTCCTGGCAGAAACTTCAGCTCACCGGGGCAGATCTCGATGTTGTGGTAAAATTTGGATTCGAAGGGAAGGAGATCGACGTTCGTAAGCTGCGGATCAGTTTTCCGTCAGCCGAGGTGCCGGTTCCTACGGATCACACTTGGGACGATCCAGGTGGGTTTGCGCTGGACCGAACGCCGGATGGCAAGAATCCCAATGAAGTTCCCACAGCCCTATTGGCATCTGATCGAAAGGATGGTAACGGCGCATTGCTCGTGAACGAGGAAGGGGTGAAGACTTTTGGGGGGCGTTTGCTTTCCCCACCAAGGGAGCAAAGTACTAACACGAATGCCGTCCTTGATAACTCAAACATCCAGGGCCGGACCTCTGGCGGTGTGTTCAGCGCGACTTCGGATAACCAGGCCGATAACAAGCCACCGGGGTTCAACCATACGAACCGCTGGCGTCAGCTTTTCCAACCTGGGGATGTGATTAAGAGCATTGTTTTCGGTGCCAATGGCGACGACCCGCGGATTGCGGCGATCAACGATGATGCGAGCAAGGATAATTACGCACCGCACCCTGACTACGATAAGTCGGATAAACGGCATGCTCAGATCTTGAGGACGGCCGCGGGGCCACCGGCGATCGCCACGAATACCACGAAGTATTTCACGAACACGACGTTTGGGAAAATTGGCTCAAACCTGGCCGGAAATTATGCGGCCAATAATGGAGCGGACCTTCCGAGCACTATCAATGGCGTCAAAATTGGGTTTGGCGCACCTGTCAAGGGCAGCACCGGCAAGCCGGGCGACTTTGACACCGGTCTGGGAAACCTTCCTGACGGGGCTTATACAGGTAAGTCGGATGAAGGAAACCCGGTGTTTCGGATCAGGGTGAACTACAGAGATGCTAACGATAAGCCGCAGTGGTATTGGCGGTACCCACACCCCTATTTCGATTGGGCCTATGAGGAGACGTTCGATACGTTCTTCACGCCAAATCGGCAGACTCCTTCCGCGGTGGTCTTCGGTTCACTCCCGATTGGCAGGAACGGGCACTGGACGACGTTGTGTTTCTCTCCGGTATCGGCGGCCGAGACGTCCGATCCGAGTGGCCGGTATCTGCACCCAGGCCGGGAGAAAGGTTTTGCCCGTGATCATTTGCTGCTCGACCTGTTTAATATGCCGATCGTCGAACCTTACGCGATCAGTGAGCCATTCTCGACCGCCGGGAAGGTGAACCTTAACTTTGCGATGATGCCTTTCGGTCATATCGAGCGGAGCACCGCCTTGCGGGCTGCCTTCCACTCGGTCCGGGTGTCCGCTTTCCCGAAAGAAGATGTCGGCATTTACAAGAGTGCGAATCCTGCGGCCCAAGGCGGTGGAGGTCGAGATACGAATTATCGGTCGCCGGTGGACCGCGACATGACGATCCGCGCTTTCAAGGACATCTTCGACCTGTTTAAGACCGATCAGAATTTGGGGATTTTCAAATCGGCATCCGAGATTTGTGATCGCGCGCTCTATCCGAAACAAGTGCAAGGAAACGTCATTCGTGGCGCGGCTGGCATCAAGTACACGGCTCCGTCCTTCAATAAAGATCCAGACTTCTACCTCAAGACCACCTTCTGGGGGAGTAACTCTCTGACCGGTGATAACATGCGGGAGAAGCCGTACAGTGATCTTTATCCCCGGGTCACCACGAAATCGAACACCTACACGGTGCATGTCCGCGCCCAGGCCCTCCGGCAGACTGTGCAGTCCGCCGCAGCGGGAGTGTGGGACGAAAAGAAGGATCGTTTGATTGGCGAATACCGGGGTTCGTCCACCGTGGAGCGTTATATCGATCCTGAAGATGCACGGTTTGATCCTCGGAGCACGGGGATCGCGGACGTCGATCGAATCGATGTCGATAGTGAACCTGTGGAGAAGGCGTATCGGTTCCGGGTGATTAATACGAAACGGTTTGTGCCGTAAGTTGGAGGCTCAACCGGAACATCCGACGGCCGCTCGATGGCCGACGGATCCTGCCGTGCTGCAGCCTCGCGATGGTTCACCCTTCGTCCGGAGCGACGGCGCCTGCGGCGGGCCAAACTCCAAACTCCAAACGCTAAACGCCAAAGGAGGCGGCCTCACTTCCCAAGACTCGATGCGGGGCTGTGGAACCAGTCGCTTTCCTTGGAGATTCTTCTGCTGCCAGCACTCAAATTCCTTCGTCAGAATCAAGGAACCTTTGACCGAACGTCGAGCGGGCCTCGGGTCGGGTGGGTATGCGGCCCGCGGGTTTGGGCATCTTGCCTGAATCCTCCGGCGCGCCCCCAGTGAACAACGCTTTCAGGCTTACGGCTTGTGGCCGTTGTCGCCGTCGGGTTTGGCTTCTTCCTTGGCGGGAAGGGCGTGGGTGGCAGTGGTCGTGCCGCCGCCGAAGAGGCGGGCGAAGATTCGCTTGGGCTGGGCCTTGCCGCTTTCCTCTTCGCTGAGTTCGTGGTGGGCGTCGGACTTGGCGGTTTCCCAGGCCGGGGCAAAGCCAGGGGCGGCGATGAGCATGCGCTTTTCGGCGCGGGCGAAAATCTCGAGGTCGCGCTGGAGTTTGCGGTCGGAGGTGTCGTTCAGGGAGTTCACTTTCACGCGGAGGTTTTCGTTCTCTTTCCGCAGGGTTTCTTGTTCGCCTTTGATCCGCTGCATGGTCTCGGCCTCGATTTGCAGTTTGTCGCTGAGGTAGTTTTTGTAGCGGCGGAATTCGCCCTTGAGCCGCACGTATTGATAGAGCGCGAGGATGAGAAAGATGCAGCCGAAGTAGAATCCAAGGGCAAAGGGCTGGAGCAGGAGATCGGTTTTCACGTGAGGAGATGCTTAAAAGTGCGGACGATCCGGCGAAGGCGAGCCGATTTCATACCGGATGAGGTCTTTCTTCATGAGCCACAGACACTGCGGAACTTTGGAGGAAAAGCAAGGCCGCGCGGGCGATCGTCAGCCGGGCTGGTAGGTGCGCCCTTTCCAGCGGACGCCGCCCCCGGCACTGCGTCGCCAGCTATTGAGCCCGATGGCCAGCGCGAGGGCGTGGCCGATGGGGTGCAGCAGGCTGCCAAGCCAGGAGGTCTGGAAGCGCACGGTGAGGACGATGCGGATGGTGTAAATGAGCGCGATCTCGGTAAGCACGAGTGGTCGGACGGCAGGCGGGCCAAGGAAGATCGCGGCGAAGGGCCAGAGGAAACACGCGAACTGCACGGCGCCGAGGACGAGGAAGGCCGGGAGATTGCGCTCGAAAGCGGGGCGCATGTTTTTGGTAAATCCCTCCCACACTTCTCCGAGGGAGCGATACATCCGGCAGGTCGTGAAGCGCAGGGATTCGCAATTGAAGAGGCGCAGGCCTTCGCCCATCCGCGCGGCGATGGCGCGACCGAGGGCGACATCTTCCACGAGATGACCGCGCAGGGCCTCGTGCCCGCCAATGCGGTCGTAGGCGTTGCGGGTGAAGAAGAGGAACTGGCCATTGGCCGCGCCGAGGGAGCGGCGGAGTCGGGCGGGCAGCCGTGCGGCGAGCCGGGGGTGCTCCTGCAGCCAGAGGACGAGCCAGTGCGGATAGCAGACCATGCCGAGGAGGAGGATCATCGGGATGATGAGTTGCTCGCCGAGGGTGACGGTGAGGAGGCGCGGCCAGGCGGAGACGAGATCCGCGCGCTTTTCCCGCGCATAAGCGACGGCCGCGCTGACCGTGCCGGGGGCGTGAATGGTATCCGCATCGGTAAAGAAAAGGAACTCGCCGCGGGCCTGCCGGGCGAGCTGATGGCACGCCCAATTCTTCCCACCCCAACCGGTCGGCAGCGCTTCGCCGGACAGCAGGGTGCGATCGCTGCTCGCGGGGCTCAGCCCGAGGGCGCGGACGATCTCGCCGGTGCCGTCGTCGCTGTGATCGTCGAGGACGATGAGCTGGTATCGCGGATAATCCTGAGCGAGGAGCGAGCGGACGCAGGCGTCGATATTCAGCGCCTCATTGCGGGCCGGAACGAGGATGGAGACGAGCGGCGCGTCCGCCGGCGGCGGAGCGGGCCGGAGCCCATCGAAGCAGGCAAGATTAGCGAGCACCCCGAGGAGGGAGAGGACGAGGAGCGCGAGGATGACAAAGTGGAGGACGAGCACGGCAGGAGCACCCTGCCGTTCGATGTTCGATGTTCAAAGTTCGATGTTCGACGTTCTCTCCGCACCGTGGCTGCGCTGGCACCCCGCGTTGCCAAGCCGCCGCACCACTCTTATAAGTCGCCCTCTCCGTATCTCCATGTCTCTCACCGACCTCATCGCTTCGCCCACTCGCTCCCCGCTCATCCGGCGGCTCGCGGCGCTCCTGGAGCCGATCTCCGATGCCCGGCTCGGGGTGCTCGCGAGCGATTCGGCCGCCATCACCCGGCGCCATTTTGGCAAAGCGATCCGCCTCTTCGCCCCGCTCTATCTTTCCAATGAGTGCATCAACAACTGCGCCTACTGCGGCTTCTCGCGCGACAACGCCATCCTGCGCGTGACTCTGGACGTGGCCTCCGTGGTGAAAGAGGCGCGGCATCTCGCGAAGGAAGGCTTTCGCAATATCCTGCTCGTCGCGGGCGAACATCCGAAATTTGTCTCGAACGGTTACCTCGATGCCTGTGTGCGCGCGCTCGCGGCGGAGGTGCCGAGTGTCGCGCTCGAGGTCGCGCCGATGGAGGCTCCGGAGTATGCGCGGCTCGTCGCGGCGGGAGCGGAGGGGCTCGTGGTCTATCAGGAAACGTATGATCGCGCGGCTTACGCGGAGCTGCACACCGCTGGGCCGAAAAAGGATTTCGACTGGCGGCTGGCTTGTCCTGAGCGCGCCTATGCGGGCGGCTTCCGGCGGATCGGCGTCGGCGCGCTCTTCGGCCTCACGGATTGGCGCACCGAGGCGCTCGCGCTCGCGGCCCATCTGGAATACCTGCTGCGCCACTGCTGGCGGGCGCAATTCACCGTGAGCCTGCCGCGACTGCGTCCGTGCGCCGGGGAATTCGAGCCGCAGCACTCGCTGCCCGATCGCGAATTCATCCAGCTCCTCTGCGCGCTGCGCATCTGCTTCCCGCAAGTGGGGCTCGTGCTCAGCACCCGGGAGCCGGCGGCGTTGCGCGATGCCATCCTGCCGCTCGGCATCACCATGATGAGCGCCGGCAGCCACACCGAGCCCGGCGGTTACACGGGGCAGGGGAGGGAGCAATTGCACCACACCGTGCGCGGCCGCGAAGTCGCGCTCGATCCGCACACCGCGGCGGATGGCGCTACCGGCCAGTTCCAGATCGCCGACGAACGCTCTGCCGGCGAGATCGCCACCCTCCTCCGCACCCAGGGCTTCGAAGCCGTGTGGAAAGACTGGGACGCCGCCATCCTGGCCTCGTGAAGCTTTTCCTCAATGGCGACGTGCGGGAGATCGCCGACGCCGCGGATGTGGCCACCTTGATCACTGTGCTCGGCCTGCCTGCTCCCGCGATGCTCGTCGAACACAATGGCGAAGCCCTGCGTCGCGAGGAATGGCCCACGCGCCAGATCGCCGAGGGCGACAGGATCGAGATCGTCCGCATCGTCGCCGGCGGGTAGGGAACATCCGTTCGCTTTCCGTTTCAGCGTCGGCTTGTGTTGTCCGGCCTCGTGGCGAAGATGCCAGCCGCTTGGGCAAAACGTGCTCTCCGTGCTGTTCCTCGCGACACGTGACTTTCCCGGCCTTGCGGGTGGTCGCTCCTCCCTCACTTTTTCCACCACTTTGAACCTCGTCTCCTCGTCCCTCCGCCGACCGCTCACCGTGCTGGTGCTCGTGCTCGCCGTGTGCCTCGCGGGGTGGCTGGGCGTGCAGCGGATGGCGCGCGATATTTTTCCGCCGCTCGGCATCCCGACGATCTATGTGGCGCAGCCCTTTGGCGGCATGGACCCGGCGCAGGTCGAGGGCTACCTCACGTACTACTACGAGTATCACTTCCTCTACATCGCCGGCATCGAGCATGTGGAGTCGAAGAACATCCAGGGCGCTTCGATCATGAAGCTGCAATTCCATCCGGGCACGGACATGTCGGCGGCGATGTCGGAGACGGTGGCCTATGTGAATCGCTCGCGCGCCTTCATGCCGCCGGGCACGCCGGGGCCGTTCATCACGCGCTTCGATGCGGGCAGTGTGGCCGTGGGCTATCTCGTCTTCTCGACGGAGAATCCGGCGCGCACCGTGGGGCAGATGCAGGACGCGGCGCTGAATTCGGTGCGCCCGCTTTTCGCCACGCTGCCGGGGGTGTCGGCGCCGCCGCCCTTTGGTGGCAGCGCGCGTACTGTCGTCGTGAATGTGAAGCCGGATCGGATGCGCGCGCTCAATTTGTCGCCGGACGAAATCGTCAAGGCTATCGCACAGTCGAATGTGATTAGCCCGAGCGGGAACATGCAGCTCGGCGATCAGTATCCGATCGTGCCGGTGAATGCGGTGGTGAAGAACGTGAAGGAACTCGAGGGCGTCGCCCTGCGGCGCACGAAAGACGGCGCGGTCTTTGTGCGCGACGTGGCCACGGTCGATGACCAGAGCGACCTCGTGACGAGCTACGCTTTCGTGAATGGACGCCGCACCGTGTACATGCCGGTCACGAAACGCAGCGACGCCTCGACGCTCGCGGTGGTCGATCTGGTGAAGGCGAACATCGCGAAATTTCAGGGCGCGGTGCCGGAGGATGTGAAGGTGACCTTTGAGTTCGACCAGACGCCGGTGGTGCAGCGCGCGATCGGCAATCTCGTCAAGGAAGGCGCGCTCGGTGCCGTCCTCACGGGCCTGATGGTGCTGCTCTTCCTGCGCGATTGGCGGAGCGCCTTCATTGTCGTGCTGAATATCCCGATCGCGCTGCTCGCCGCGGCCTTTGCCCTGTGGGTGAGTGGGCAGAGCATTCACCTGATGACGCTCGGCGGACTCGCGCTGGCCGTCGGCATCCTCGTGGATGAAGCCACCGTCGCGATCGAAAACATCCACGCGCATCTCGCCCGTGGCGTGCCCATCGCCCGCGCCGCGCTCGACGCCACGGTCGAGACCGCCGGGCCGCGCTTGCTCGCAATGCTCTGCGTGCTCGCCGTCTTCACGCCCGCGCTCTTCATGACCGGCGCGGCCAAGGCGCTCTTCACTCCGCTCGCGCTGGCCGTCGGCTTTGCGATGGTGGCGTCGTATTTCCTCTCCAGCACGCTCGTGCCGATCCTCTGCGTGTGGCTGCTGCGCCAAGGAGTAGGGGCGCCCTCGCCCCCTGTCACAAACTCGGGGCGAGGGCGCCCCTTCTCCTTGTTTGTCGCCACCCGCTGGATTCTCGTCCCCGCGTATCTCGCGGCTGCGGTCTTCGTCCTGTTCGTCTTTGGCCGCCTGCTCGGCATCGAGATCTTCCCGCGCGCCGATGCGGGGCAGATGGCCTTCCGCGTAAAAGGTCCGACGGGCACGCGCGTCGAACTCACCGAACAACTCGCCTATCGCGCCCTCGACCTCGTGAAGCGCGAAGCCGGTGCGGACAAAATCGCGCTGACCATGGGCCTCGCCGGAGTCCATGCCGCGAATTATCCGGTGAACCTCATCCATCTCTGGAACGGCGGTCCCGAGGAAGCGTGGCTCGCGGTGCAATTCAAAAAAGGCGCGGGGGTGAAGATCGAAGCGCTCCAGGAAAAGCTGCGCGGTGTCTTCGCCAGGGAACTGACGGGAGCGACTGTCGCCTTCGAGCCGAGCGACATCGTCAGCCGCGTGATGAGCTTCGGTTCGCCCACGCCCATCGAAGTCGCGGTGAACGGTGCGGACCTCGCCGCGAGTCGCGCTTTCGCCGAGAAGATCTCCGCGAAGATGAAAGAGCTGCCCGGCCTGCGCGACGTGCAGTTTGCCCAGACGCTCGACTACCCTGCGGTCAATGTGGACGTGAACCGCGAGCGCGCCGGCCTGCTCGGCGTGAATGTCACCGACGTCACGCGCGCCCTGGTCGCCGCGACGACCTCGAGCCGCTTCACCACGCCGCTCTACTGGAATGATCCGAAGACCGGCGTGAGCCTCAGCGTGCAGGTGCAAATCCCGCAGACCCTCACCAAGTCGCTCGAGGACTTGCGCAACGTGCCCGTCGAGGCCGGCGAAAAACCGGTGCTCCTACGCAACGTAGCGACCATCACGCAAGGCACCGCCGTCGGCCAATACGAGCGCTACAACATGGCGCGCGTGGTCAGCATCACCGCCAATTTGTATCGCGCCGACCTCGGCTCCATGGCGCAGAAGATCGAGAAGATCATCGCTGAAGTCGGCGCCCCACCGGCCAAGACCAGCGTCGCCATCCGCGGCCAGATCCTTCCACTCACGGAGTTGCTGGACGGCTTTCGCAGCGGCCTCGTCATCGCCATCATCGTCGTCTTCCTTTTGCTCGCCGCGAATTTCCAATCCTTCCGCCTCGCGCTCGCCGTCATCTCCACGGTTCCCGCCGTGCTCGCCGGCGTCGTCCTCACGCTCTGGCTCACGCGCACGACATTGAATATCCAATCCGCCATCGGCGCGATCATGGCCGTGGGCGTTGCCGTCGCGAACGCCATCCTGCTCGTGACCTTCGCCGAGCGCGCCCGCCGCGGTGGGATGAGCCCGCGCGACGCCGCCATCGAAGGCGCCGCGAGCCGCCTGCGGCCGATCCTGATGACGAGCTGCGCGATGATCGCCGGGATGATCCCGATGGCCCTCGGTCTCGGTGAAGGCGGCCAGCAGATAGCGCCGCTCGGGCGCGCCGTGATCGGCGGCCTGGCCTTTGCCACGCTGGCGACGCTCTTCATCCTGCCGAGCGTCTTTGCTCTGCTCACCACGAAGAACGTGCAGTCTCCCTCGCTCGACCCCGATGACGCAGCGAGCACCCACTTTCAATCGGCAATGCTGGGAAGAGAACATCCAACATCGAACGTCGAACATTGAACATCGAATGAACCCGCTCCCCACCCGCACTGGCTTAAGCCTCTTCCGTTCGATGTTCGATGTTCGATGTTCGATGTTCAGCGTTCTCTTTTTCTACGCCACCGCCCACGCCGCCGACCCGACCCCGGTGAAAACCGCCCAAGTCGCGCGCGGCGACGTCATCCGCTACGTTACCCTCCCCGGCACCCTCAAGGCCAACCAGCAAGCCACCCTCTACGCCAAGGTCGCCGGCTACCTCACGAACGTCGCCGTGGACAAAGGCGACATGGTGAAGGCGGATCAAGTCCTGGCGGTCATCGAAGTCCCCGAACTCATCGCCGACATGAAGAAGTACGAGGCCGACGCCAAAGTCGCCGAGACCGATCTCGGGCGTTTGCAGGAGGCGCAGAAGAAAGCCGCCGATCTCGTGATGCCGCAGATGCTCGACAAAGCGCGCGGCGCTGCCGAAGTCGCCCGCGCGAATATGCAGCGCACGCAAACGCTCCTCGATTTCGCGAAGATCGTCGCGCCTTTCGGCGGCCTCATCACCCAGCGCTTCGTCGATAGCGGAGCCTTTGTCCCCAGCGCCACCAGTGGCAGCGCCGCCGAGACCGCCGCGCTTTTGACCATCATGGACACCACCGTGCTGCGCGCGCAGGTCGCCCTCCCGGAACTCGACGCCGCGCTCGTCGCGAAAGGCCAGCCCGTGAAAATCAGCCTCGAATCGCAGCCCGGAAAAACCATCGAGGCTAGCGTCTCGCGCCTCGCCGGTGCGATCGACGAAGCCACCCGCACGATGATCGTCGAAGCCGATGTGCCGAATGCCGAAGGCGCTCTTCGGGCCGGCAGCTACGCCACGATCAAGGTCGGGGTCGAGCGCCATGCCGCGACGCTCTTCGTCCCCGTGGAGGCGCTGGCCATGGAAAAGACCGCCGCCTTCGTCTTCAAAATCGCTGAGGGCAAGGCGAAGAAGGCGCCGGTGACGCTGGGCTTCAATGATGGAGCGAAAGCGGAAGTGCTGACTGGGCTCGTGGAAGGGGAGGCAGTGATCCTCGTGGGGAAAGTCACTTTTACGGACGGACAGCCCGTGGCGGTTACTGACGGCAAGTGAGCAGGAAACATCGAACACCGAACACCGAACACTGAACATCGAATGAAGACCTTCCCGAACCACGCTGGCTCTCACCGCTTTCGTTCGATGTTCAATGTTCGACGTTCGACGTTCGATGTTCGTTTTCTAGTCGTCCTCATCGGTGCCGCCGTCACCGCCCTCGCCGGCGATGGCCCGGCTCAGACCCAATCCATCAATCTCGCCGCCGTCATGCGCCTCGCCGGGGCGGACTCGCTGGACATCAAGCTCGCCGAGCAGCGCCTCGCCGAGGCCCAGGCGGCGCATGAGAGCGCCATCCTGCAGTTCTTCCCGTATCTCTCGCCCGCCGTCGCCTTCAAGCGCCACGAAGGAAATATCCAGACCGTCGATGGCCAGATCATCCAGGCGAATAAACAGAGCCTCGGAGTCGGCGCCAGCGTCGTCGCGCAACTCGAACTCGGCGACGCCATCTACAAGTCCATGGTCGCCAAACGGCTCGTCGCCGCCGCCCAGTATGGTGCCGAGGCCCAGCGCCAGGAGAGCGTGTATCTGGCGGTCTCCGCCTTCTTCGATCTGGTGCAGGCGAAAGCGGCGCGCGGCGTCGAGCGCGAGTCCCTGCGCATCGCCGACAGCTACGCCGGCGAACTCGGACGCGCCGTCGAAGCCGGCATCGCTTTCAAAGGCGACGCCTTCCGCGCCATCGCCCAAGCCGAACGCGATCGGCTCACCTTGCGCCAGATGCAGGAGCGCCAGCGCATCGCCGCCGCCCGCCTCGCCCAGACCCTCCACATTTCCCCCCTCGTCGAACTCCTCCCCGAAGGCGGCGACCCCGCGCCCCTGCAACTCTCCGACGCGCGCGGTTCACTCGAATCCCTCGTCGCCAGCGCGCTCGCGCATCGTCCCGAACTCCGCCAGAGCGACGCCCAACTCGCCGCCGCGGAGAAAGCGCGCGACGGTGCGAAATACGGCCCGCTCATTCCCACCATCCGCGGCGACTTCTCCTATGGCGGCCTCGGTGGCGGTCTCTACGACGACAGCGTCGCGCGGCGTTTCAACGACAGCACCGACTACGGCATCGGCCTCTCCTGGCGGGTCGGTCCCGGTGGCCTTTTCGATCAAAGTCGCATCCACACTGGCGAGGCCCGCGTGCAAATCAGCGCCCTCGAACAATCCCGGCTCCGCGACGAGATCACCCGCCAGGTCGTCGAAGCCCACGCCCGCCTGCGATCCTTCGCGGATCAGATCGAGTATTCCCGCAAAGCCCTCGACGCCGCCGAGCAGTCGCTCAAGCTTACCCGTCAGCGCCAGCAATTCGGCGTCGGCGAAGTCCTCGAAAACATCCAGTCCGCGCAAGATCTCACCCGCGCCCGCCTCGACTACCTGACCACGATCACCGAGCACAACCGCGCGCAATTCGCCCTGCGAAGGGCGGTTGGTGAGGGACCGGGGAAGTGAATGGTGATCGGTGAATGGTGAAGGGTCAGGCAGCCGCGCTGTTCGCCCTCGATCCACTCATCACCCGTCACGATTCACTTTTCCCCAACCTGCAGCGCTTTGAGCTGCATCTTCGCCATCTCGATCATGAAGCGCATCTGCACGGGATTGATCCCCCCTTTGGCCGGGTCGGCGGTGAAGGCGGTCAGCCACACTTGTTTCGCGGGGATGTAGTGGAGCTCATCACGGAGGCGGGTGGCGATCTCGTCCATGTGCGCGGCGCCGTAGAAGATGGCGATCGTCTCGCCGGGTTGGCGTTGTGCGAGTTGGGTGCGGAGGTCGGTGATGACGATGGCGTTTCGCTCGGTGAGCAGGACATCGAAGAGATCCTTCATGGCAGGCGATGCGGTGCGCGCGAGGCCGATGAGTTCGTCCGCACGGCCGAGCGCTTCAACGAGCACGGCTTTCGTCATTTCCTGCATCGCCGGGGTCTGGCCGAGCACGGAGATGAGGTTTTTCATCATCGCGCCGAGGGCACCGGTGCCGTGCAGGGCATCCATCAAGGGGCCGAGCAGATCCTCGCTCTTCTCCTTGGCATCGTTCGGAGTCCGTCCCTTGACCTCGCTGGCGAGTTGCTCCGGTTGCACGTCGCTATTGAGAAAGTGCGGGCGGCGGTAATCAATCGCGTCGAGCTGGAAGGCGAGGCCAAGCGCCTTGGCCAATCCCGCCTGAACCCCAGCGTCACGCGTCGCTGCGCCCGGACCCTTCTTCAAGGCTTCGCCGAGTCCGACCCCTTCAAAGAGCACGACGCTGTGCCGATCGAGCTGCTGCTGGATCGCAGCGAAATATTCCGGCGTGCCGATGTGGGCGACACCGACCAGCCAGACCGCCGGACCCTCGCCTTTTGCGGGAAGATACTCCCCGCTCAGCGTCTCGCAGGCCGTCGTCTTATCCGCCCGCTCGGCGCTGCGGACGAAGCCGGTCTTTGCGGCCGGCACTGACTCGGCGTGGAGTGTCTGGAAGGAAAGGACCGAGAGGGCGAACAGCGTGCGGAGCGTAATCATAGGCACCGCGTCTCTCGGCGGAAATGGCCCGGAGCGCAACTCCGGGGACCAGGCGGGTCAACGGGGCGTCACGCCTTCCCCGCTTCTTTCGCCCACGCGTCCTTGAGCGTGATGGTGCGATTGAAGACGAGCGCTCCGGGGCGCGAGTCCGGATCGAGACAGAAGTAGGCGAGCCGCTCAAATTGGAAGCGCTCCTCCGGCTTCGCTTCGGCGAGGGAGGGCTCGAGCTTGGCGGTCACGACTTCGAGGGATCGATGGTTGAGATGCTTCCGGAAATCGCCGTCGGCTTCCGGCTCGGCGACGGTGAAGAGCCGATCGTAAAGCCGCACCTCGGCCTCGACCGCGTGCGCGGCGCTCACCCAGTGGATCGTGCCTTTCACTTTCCGGGCGGAGTTTGCGCCGCCAGACTTGGACTCGAAATCCGCGGTGCAGCGCAGTTCGATCACGTGACCGGCGGCATCTTTGACGATCTCGTCGCACTTGATGATGAAGGCGTATTTGAGCCGCACTTCGCCGCCGGGCTTGAGCCGGAAATATTTCGGCGGCGGCACTTCCGCAAAGTCTTCCTGCTCGATCCAGACTTCGCGGCTGAAGGGCACTGGGCGGGTGCCGGAGTTTTCGTCGGCAGGATTGTTCGTCGCCGTGAGTTGTTCGGTCTGTCCTTCGGGGTAGTTGGTGATCGTGACTTTGATCGGTCGCAGCACCGCGAGCCGGCGCTGCGCGGAGGTATTCAGTTCATCGCGGACCACATGCTCGAAGACCGCAGCATCCGTGAGGCTGATGAACTTGGTGACGCCGACGCCGATGGCGAAGCGCCGCAACGCGGCCGCAGTGATGCCGCGCCGGCGCATGCCGCTGATCGTGGGCAGGCGCGGATCGTCCCACCCGGAGACGATCTTCTCGGTCACGAAGGTGAGGAGCTTGCGCTTTGAGACCACGACGTGACTCGGGATGAGCTTCGCAAATTCATACTGACGCGGGCGCGGCTGCGGCACCGGAAGATTGTCGAGGATCCAATCGTAAAGTGGGCGATGCACCTCAAACTCCAGCGTGCAGACGGAGTGGGTGATGCCTTCGATGGCATCGCTCAGGCAGTGCGCGTAGTCGTAGAGCGGATAAATGCACCACGCGTCGCCGGTGTGATGATGCGCGACGTGCCGGATGCGATAGAGCAGCGGATCGCGCAGCCACACGTTCGGCGCATCCGCTTCGATCTTTGCGCGCAGCGTGCGGGCGCCATCGGGAAACTCGCCCGACTTCATCCGCGCAAAGAGGTCGCGATTTTCCGCCACGCTGCGCTCGCGAAAGGGCGATGGCTTGCCCTCGATCCGCAGGGCATCGGTCTCCTCCGGCGTGAGGTCGCAAACGAAGGCCTTGCCGGCATCGATGAGCATCACCGCGTAATCATGGAGCTGCTGAAAGTAGTCGCTGGCGTAGAAAGGCTCGATGCCTTCGCCGAGCGCGACGCGCTGTGCGGTCGTATCTCCGATGCGTTTTACGCGCAGCACCTGATCTGCCCAGCCAGCGATCAGCCAGCGCACATCGGCGATGATGGCGTCCACGTATTCCACCTCCTCCTTGGCCGGATTCGTGTCGTCCATGCGCAGATGGCAGACGCCGCCAAACTCCCGCGCGATGCCGAAGTTCAGGCAGATGGATTTCGCGTGGCCGATGTGCAGGTAGCCATTCGGCTCGGGCGGAAAGCGGGTGACGATCTGCGGATACTTCCCCTCCGCGACATGCGCCGCGACGATGTCGCGGATGAAATCGGAAGGCGCAGGTGCGGCGGTGGGATCAGGGGTGCTCATGGTTTGGCAGGGGGCGAAGTTGATAGGAATGAACGCGGGGGAAGTCGAGCGGCGTTCCGGTGGAGGGGTGGGCGGTGCTTCGTTTGGTGTTTGAAGTCTAGCGTTTGAAGTTTGGTGTTCTGGCTGCAGCGTCCATCGGCGCGGTCCGGAGCGTTTTCGTGACGCTGGGTTAAACGCCAAACACTAAACGCCAAACGTGGTTGCTTGCCGTCACAACGCCGTGAGTGCGGTGGCCAGATGCTCGTAGTCTTCGAGGGAGTTGTAGGCTTGCGTGGAGATGCGGAACCAGCGGCGCGGCGGGGTGCCCCAGCGGATGAAAGGGACCTCGACGTGATGTTCGCGGAAGAGGCGCGTTTGGTCTGGGTCGAAGCGTTCGATGACGGCGCTCGAAGTCCCGCCGCCCGTCTGGAAGCGCGCGGGCAAGGGGAGGGTGACCATGGATCCGAGCATGGTCTCGGGACACGGCGCTTCGAGGGCGAGCTGTTCGCAAAGCATGCGGCGCGCAGTTACGGCGAGGTCGTGGTTGTGCTGCATGAGTTCGTCGAGGCCACCGGGGAAAAGCGATGCGCACCAGCGGATGGCGTCGCCCGCGCAGAGCCATGCCGTGACGTCGCCAGTGCCTTGCCAATCGAAGCGGTCGTGAAAGGCGCTGCGTCCAATGCGGCGCGTATTGTAGCCGTGACTGATGACCGCGGGCTGAATGGCTTCCTGTCTATTTGCGCGCACGTAGAGGAAGCCCGTGCCGCGTGGGGCGCAGATCCATTTGTGCAGATTGCCCGTGTAGTAGGCGGCGCCGAGTGCGGGCACATCGAGCGGCAACATGCCGGGCGCGTGTGCGCCATCGACGAGGGACTCGACGCCGCGCACGGTGAGTTCGCGGACGATTTCCGCGATCGGCAGGATGAGCGCCGTGGGGCTGGTGACGTGATCGAGCAGGGCAAGACGGGTGCGTGGCGTCACGCAGGCGAGTATTGCGGCGACGGCTTCTTCCGGGCTGGCGATGGGGAAGGGGATCGGTGCCACGACGGCACGCGCTCCGCTGCGGCGCGCGACTTCGACGAGGACGTTGCGGCACGCATTGTAAGCGTGATCGGTCGTGAGCAACTCATCGCCCGGCGCGAAGTCGAGCGAGCGGAGCACGGCGTTCACCGCGCTGGTCGCGTTGGGCACGAAGGCGATCGTTTCCTCCGGAGCCTGCACGAGCCGTGCGACCTCGGCGCGTGCGGCATCAAGCGGGCCTTCGAGATCGCGCCAGAGGAAGGCGACGGGTTCGCGTTCCATCTGTGCGCGCAGTTCGCTCTGCCGCTCGACGATGGCGTGCGGACAGGCTCCGAAGGAACCGTGATTCAGGAAGGTGACTTCGGGATCGAGCGGCCAAAGTTGGAAGAGCGCGCTGGGCATCGACTATGTAGGAGTGGCGTCTCGGCGCAGGGCAAGCCGCGTGTCGCGCGTTTTGTCGCAGACCTAAGTGACCGCCGTGGCCTAGGATCTCCGCTTCATGCATCCATCGCTCCGCATCCTCCTGGCTTTCCTCGCCGTCTCGGTCTCCGCCTCTGCTCGCGAATGGCGGGTCGCCTCCGCCGCGGAATTTGCGGCGGTCGCGGCTCAGCCGGGCGACTCAATCGTGTGGGCGACGGGCCGCTACACGAATGTGACGATGCGGATGAAAATGCAGGGCACCGAGGCGGCGCCGATCACCGTGCGCGCGGAGAAGACAGGCACCGTGATCTTCACCGGCGCCAGCCAGCTCGAAGCGCGCGGCGCGTGGCTCGTGATCGAAGGGCTGACCTTTGAGGCCACGACCATCGACCCGATCATGCTCAAGGACGCGGAGCATTGCCGCGTCACGGCCTGCACCGTGCGTGCCTGCAATCCGCCAGGCGTGCGCCTTCACTATCTCCGACTCGGAGGCAGCCGCAGCGCGGACAATCGTGTGGACCACTGCACCTTTGAGGACAAGCGCACCGATGGCGTGATGCTGGTGGTCGATGGCGATGAAGGGAAACTCACGCTCCGCACGCGGATCGATCACAACAGCTTCCGCGGCGTCGTTAAAGCGGTGCGCAATGGGATGGAAGCGATCCGGGTGGGCGACTCCAGCTTTCAGCACATCGACGCGCACACCATCGTGGAGGAGAACCGCTTTGAAGACTGTCGTGGCGATGCCGAGGTGGTCTCGGTGAAATCCAGCGCGAACACGATTCGGGGCAACGTCTTTGCCGGATGCGACGGCGCGGCGATCGTCCTGCGGCACGGCGATCGCAATGTCGTCGAAGGTAATCGCATCGACGGGCAGGGGCGTGAAAGGTCAGGCGGGATCCGGATCCACGGCGCGGGCCACGTCGTGCGCGGAAATGTGATCGAGCGCACCGGCGCTTTCGCCATCGCGCTGCCGGCGGGTAACTCGAAAATCAAAGAGACCGGCCACGCGCCCGTCCGGGATGCGCTCATCGAAGGGAACATGATCACGAATCCCAAGGGCGCGGTCTTCGTCCTCGGTGAAATGCATGACGACAAGAAGAAGCAGGATACCGCACCGACGGGCGTCGTCTTTCAAAGGAATACCGTGGAAGGCGCGGGTGCGCAGACGGTCGTGAGGGAATTCCTGAAGATGGAAGGCGGCGTGAAGTGGGAGTAGCAGCGGTGGTTGGTGAGCCGTCGTTTGGCGTTTGAAGTTTAGCGTTTGAAGTTTGGCGTTTTCCCCATCGCGAAAATCTCTCGTCGTGCTCGAAGTGGTGGTGCCTCCGCTGGGCTGGGATCAACGCCAAATTTCAAACGCTAACCGAGGACACCCCCCTGCTGCTGCTCCGCTACCGCGCCATCGTCGAGACTGCCGCCATCGCTGCGGACCGCCCGCGCAAGTCCGCGACTTTCTCCGCTGGCAGGGTCGCGACGGCTTGCACATAGAAGATCTCGCACGCGCCCTTCCCGGTGTCGCCGCGCTGCCGCGAAGTATTCCACGCGTAGCCATCGGGTCCGGCGACATCCACGAGCATCCCGCGCAGCAGCACCACTTCGCCCTTGCGCAGGTTCTTGATCGCCTTCTTTACCGAGGCGCTGGCGGAGATGACGTGATTGTTCGCGGCGCTCCGCATGATCTGGTCTGGAGGGATCGGCGGTACGTTTTCCCAGCGGTAGAAAAAGAAGCGATTGCCCAAGGAGAAACCGAGTTGATCGAGCACTGCCTGGTCCGACATGGGCCCCCAGCCGAGCGCGACATCCACCGGCGCGAGATGGCTCGGCGGCCCGTCCCAGTAGCGTTTCGTGCCAAGCACGCGGGCGCAAACCGTGTAGCTCGCGACGCCCGTGAGCCGGAATCCCTCGATCTCCGGAAGCGGAGTCGGGGTGCTCTCCTGCTGCATGGGCTCCATCGGAATGAGCACGCCGGGTTCGTGGCGGAGTGGGCGCGAATTCCAAAAGGAAGTGCCCATCCAGGCGACTGCGGCGAGGAGAACGAGGCGGAAGAGATGGCGCACCCGTGGCTCTGGAGCACCGGCGGTGCCACCCGGGAGCGCCGCCGTCCCGTGCGGCCATCCAAAGCAAAGTGCGCAGCGCCTGAATCTTCGGCGGGTGGGAGAGCAGTGGCGCTGCGCGCGAACCGTGGGACTGCCGCACGGGACGGCGGCGCTCCCGGCGTCACTCCGCGCGTGGATGGAGGGCGAAGGCGCTGGCGTTGACTTCGAGTTTCAGGCCCGAGAGTTCCGCGACGTAGTTGAGGACATCCACGACTGAGACGTTCGTCAGATTCAGGGTGATCTTCACGTCCCCACTCGTCTTCGATGGCATCACGAGGATGTTCACGGACTTCTTTTGCGGATCGAGATCGCGACTCTTGGCCCGGAGAAAATCCACGCACTCCGTGACCGTCGCGTCTTTGAACTCCACGCTGGGCAGGACGATGCTGCGGGCCCGCTTGAGCAGCGCGGCCTCGGGCGTTCCGGCGGCTGGTTCCGCAAGGGCTGCCTGTCCTTCTACTGGTTGGAGCAGGATCGCGTCAGGCGTGGTGCCGATCTTGAGATTGGCGAGCCCGGTGAGGTACTTCAGCGCTTCGGAAAGCGGGATATCCTCCAGGCTCAGCGACAGCTTGGTGGTGTCGCCCTCGGGCAGCTTCAGCACGATGTTCACGCCGGTCTTTTCCGGATCGAGGGCGCGGCTTTTCGCCGTGAGGAAGGTGACGGCCTCCGTCACGGTGGCGTCCACGAATTCGATCTTCGGGAGGATGATCTTCTCCGCTTTCTCCATTGCCGAGAGCTTTGCTGGCGCGGGCGTCGCTTTCTTCGGCTGCACTTCGGCGTTCTGCGCGAGGATGGTCGCGTTCGCAGTTTCCACCTTTACGTCGTCGCTCGCGGTGACGGCGCCGGTGGCCTTGCCCACGGTGATGGTGTCTGCGGTGATCGTGACCGCGCTCGCCTCGACCTGCGGCTTCAGGACTTCCGCGCTCGCGAGCACGAAGAGCCGGCGCTTCGGAGCCGCAGCCCCTTCTGCCGCTCCGAGTTCGAGGAGCACGGATTGGCCGGGCCACACGGTGACTTCGGTGTTCATCTTGTGCGTGGAGAAGACTGCCTCTCCGCGATGACCTGCGGGCAGCGATTTCCCGGAGCCTGCCGTGATGGTGGGATCCGCGAGCGGCTTGGCAGGGTCGGGCACGGATGTCATCGGCTTTCCTGGCGCATCGAGATCGCGAAAGCCCATGAACTCGACGACCTTGGGCTCGAGCATCAGGGCTAGGGAGCCTTCTTTCTTCACGTCGGCCAGAATTCCGAAGGTGACGCCAACGTATTTCGTCTCGTAGGCCTTCGGCTCCAATCCACCGGTCTTTGGGTCCTTCTTCCAATCCGTCGGGTAGCGGAACTCGCGCTCGATCTCGATGGTGGCGTGCTGCCCCGACCTCGTGGTCACGCTCGGCGCTGAGAGAAGATCGACGCCTTTGGTGGGACGCAAAGCTTTCAGAAGGGTGGCTTCCTGCTCTTTCGTGAAGACTCTCACTACCGTTGGGATTCCAGCCTTGTTGCTGGCGAAATCTTTCATCCCCGGCAGCGCTGAAAACGCATCTGAAGCATCCGATGCGATCTGGAAAAACTTGGTCTCCACCTTGATCTGCAGAACGTCCGCGTCGGCGCCCTCACTTTTCGGCTGCGCCTTTTTCTCCGCACCCTGAAGTTGCGCGATGCTGCAAAGAGTGAGCGTGAGCGCTGCGCCGAGGACACCGCACGTCATCGTCGTGCCGCTCAGCGTCCGCCGGTCGCGGTCCGCGTCCACGATGGCCCGCACTCGAGTCTCCAGCGTGGAAGGCTGTGCCATCGCGAGGGCATGGCGCGCGGTGAATCGCTCCGTGCCCAGCGCGCGCACCACGTCCACGAGTTGCGTGGCGTAATCTGCGGCACTCGCTCCGCTGCGCAGCACGAGATCGTCGCAGGACTGCTCCTGGGCCACGCGCATCGACCGCGCCGCCGCCCAGATCAGCGGATTCATCCAGTAAATGGCGCAGGCCAGATCGAGCAGCAGCCGGCTCAGACAATCGCGCCGGCAAATGTGGCCGAACTCATGCCTCAGCGCCGCGGTCAACCGCGCCTCGCTCCAGTCCAGCGCCGCCGTAGGCAGCAGTACGATGGGCCGCCACACGCCCGCCGCCAGCGGCACGCGGCACTCCGTGGATTCGCGGATCTCCACACCCGCCGGCCAGTCCTCCACGAGCCCGAGCCAGCGCTCCGCCGCTATCGGATGGCTCCGTGCCGCCAGCCGCGCGAGCCGCCAGCGCACCCCGGCGCGATGCAGCAGCACGACGCCCATTCCCGCCAGCCAGGTGAGCATGCCCACCGCGGCCCAATTCACCGTCACGGAAGTGCGCGCGCTCGGCGGCGCCACGTCAGTCGCTGCCGTGCTGATCGAGATCGGCGACGCGACGCGCGTCACGACCGCAGGTGCCGCAGACACGCGCTGCGCATTCGGCGCCCAGACGTAGATCCATTGCGGATCGGCGAGCTTCGTGAGTGGCAGCAGCAGGAGGACGAGGAGCGCCGCGAGCCAGATCATGTGGCGATTCGCCGCCGAAGCGCGCCGCCACACGGAGGCCGCGACACCGGCGAGCAACAGGATGGCCGCGCTCTTGAGAAAAAGATCGAGCAGCAGAGGAAAGGAGGATGCGAGAGTCATGGGGGTGCTTGAGGGTTACTTGGCTTTGGCTTTCTTGATGATGGCTTCGAGACGGATGAGTTCCTCGGGTGGCAGCGCGCCGTCCTTCGCATCCACGAGCGCGGCCACAGCACTCGCGAGTGAACCGTCGAAGAAAGTCTGCACCACGCGCTGGAGCGCCGAGCGGCTCGCCTTGTCGCGCGATTCGGTGGGGAGATACATGTAGCGCGGCCCATCTTCGCGGTGCCGCAGCACGCCCTTTTCCTCCAGGATGCGGAGCATCGCGCGCACCGCGGAATAACTCGGCGGCTCCGGCAGCGCGGCGGTGACATCGGCGGCGGTGGCTTCGCCGCGGGCGAAGATCACATCCATGATCTGGCGTTCGCGGCGGCTGAGTTGGTGATGCTTCACGGGCATGTGCTAAGGAATTAGCATCCCCGGCGGAGGAGGCAAGAACTTTCTGCTAAAATATTAGCATACGGGGTAAATCCGGGGAGCATACGCGTCTCGCGTGTTGGTTTCGGCGTCCCGCCGAAACGGACTTCCTGAGTCGCCCACTCCCGACAAAAGCTCCGCGCCCACCGGCCATGCTGGCTGGTCTTCATGGCGCGGAACTCTTGCCTAGTAGATCGCCAGACGAAGTTCGTCGCGGCGGGACGCCGCGACCCACACGCGGGACGCGTATGCTCCCCGGATCTCTGACCCGCGCGCGCTGCTTGTATCGCAGAGCGCCACCGCTACACATCTCGCCGCATGAAACTCCTCCTCCCTGCCCTACTCTTTCTCCTCGTCACGCTGCCCGCCAGCGTCCGCGCCGCCGCCGAGCCCATCGCCCTCTGGCCCGGCACCGCGCCTGGAGAGAAAGGCGACATCGGCCCGGAGACTGATCAACCGCAGAAGCCCGACGGCGTGACGCGCCTCACCAATGTGACCAAGCCAACGATCACCCTTTTCCCCGCGCCTGCCAACAAAGCCACCGGCACCGCGGTGATCGTCTGCCCTGGCGGCGGTTACAACATTCTCGCCTGGAATAAAGAAGGCACCGAAATCTGCGAGTGGCTGAACTCCATCGGCGTCACCGGCGTGCTCTTGAAGTATCGCGTGCCGAAACGCGCCGGCCTCGAAAAACACGCGCCGATGCTCCAGGACGCGCAGCGCGCCCTCGGCCTCGTGCGGCATCGGGCGAAGGAATTCGGCATCAATCCAGAGCGCGTCGGCATCATGGGCTTCTCCGCCGGCGGCCATCTCTCCGCCGCCGCGAGTAACAACTTCACCGAGCGCACCTACCCGCCAGTGGACGACGCGGACAAAGTGAGCTGTCGCCCGGACTTCGCGCTGCTCATTTACCCCGCGTATCTCACGGTCAAGAACGAGTCTGGCAAGGTCGCTCTCCAGGACGACGCTCCGATTCGACTCACCTATCCCGCGGTCAAAAACGAGGGCGAAAAACTCGCGCCCGAGTTACCCGTCACCAAGGACACGCCACCGACCTTCCTCGTGATGACGCAAGACGACGGCGTGCGCGTCGAGTGCGCGCTCTTCTATTACCTCTCGCTAAAGAACGCGAAGGTGCCCGCCGAGATGCACCTCTACCCTACCGGCGGTCACGGCTACGGCCTGCGACCCAGTGAACACGCCGTCTCCACCTGGCCCGCACGCGCCGCAGAGTGGATGAAAGTGCGCGGTCTGCTCGTGCGGTAAGCTCCGCTGCCCGCAGGCTTGGTGAACGGATGCGCGGTCGCGCTGTCTCATTGCGCACTTCACCATGCCTATTCGTCATCGCATCCTGCCTGCACTGCACAAATTCTGGCGCGATTGGATCAAGCCGATCGCCGTGGCCGCCGCCATCGTCGTCCCTTTCAAATCCGCCATCGCCGAATGGAACTGGGTGCCCACCGGCTCGATGAAACCGACGATCCTCGAAGGCGATCTCGTCTTCGTGAACAAGCTCGCCTACGACCTGAAAATCCCGCTCACCCTCACGCGTCTCGCCGCGTGGGATGATCCGAAAATGGGCGATGTGGTCGTCTTCTTTTCGCCGGCGGATGGCATGCGCCTCGTGAAGCGCGTGGTCGCGGGTCCGGGCGATTCCGTCGAGTTGCGCGGCAATGTGCTTTTCATCAACGACCGGCCGATGGACTACGAGATTGCGGAGAATCATCCGTTTTCCCCGGAAGTGTACGAGGACGCGAAACCCGTGCTGGCACACGAAACCGGCGCGACGGGACAGCACTGGGTGATGGCGCTGCCCTCGCGTTCGGCGCTGCGGAGTTTTCCGCGCCTCGTGGTGCCAGAGGGGAAATATTTCATGATGGGCGACTCTCGCGACAACAGTATGGACTCTCGCTTCTTCGGCGCCGTGGACCGCAAGCAGATCGTCGGTCGCGCGGAAGGCGTGCTGGCGTCCTTCGACAAAAACCACGCCTACGTTCCGCGGGTCCGGCGGACGTTCTCTGCGTTCGAAAAGTAGCGGCCTCGCCGGCATCGCCGGGCCAGCACAGACGGTTGAGCATTTCTTCCCACGGCAAGTAGCTGGCCCCCGGCGATCTGCGGACGTCGCTGAGTTTCGAAGCCAGTCCACGCTTGCGGTCCGCTCATTCATCGTGAAATATCACGACGTATGAGCCGTTCACCTCTCACCGGACTTTCCGCCACCCACCAGCGCATCGCGCGGGCGGTGGCGCGCTTTGAAAAGAAACACGAGCCGGCCTTCGTGCCCGATCTCGTGAAGGCGCTCGGGCTCGCCGCGGAGAGCAGCCTCGCGCCCACGCTGCGCATCATGGTCCGCAATGGTTTTCTCTTGCTCCAGGGCGGCGGGGCGCAGGGGCGCTCGCGCCTGGTGCGGCTCACGCCGAAGGGTCGGCTGGCGCTCGCGCTTGGTGGCATTCCGCTGCTCGGCTCCATCCCAGCCGGTCCGCTCAGCGAGGCGCTCGCGGACCCGGAGACGATCCTCGATGAACGTGAGCTGCTCCCTTACCGCGAGGGCGACTTTTTACTCCGCGTGAAGGGCGATTCGATGATCGGCGACGGCATCCTCGATGGCGACAAAGTGCTGCTGCGTCCGCAAGTCGATGCGCACGATGGCGAGATCGCCGCGGTGCTCGTGGGCGACCTGCACGAGGCCACGCTCAAGCGGCTCTTTCGCAAAGGCGACAAAGTCATCCTGCGCGCCAGTAATCCCAAGTATCCCGACCTCACCGTGCCCGGCGCCACGGTGAAAGTGGCGGGCGTCTTCCGGGGGCTCATCCGCGATGGCCGCTAGCGAAGCTTTGGACTGCGCGGACTTGTCCGCGGTGGAGGGGAGCGTCCCCCTCGACCACGATGGACCGGTCCACCCCGCCACAAAGCGCGCACAAATTCGCGCACTCCAAAGTCTCCTCGCAGAAAAATTTCCCGCCGTGGCGCCGAAGCCTGGCGGCATCTTCCCATTGAAACCCGGCTGCGAGTTGCGCCGCGGTGTCGTCACGGAATTCTCCAGTTCCACCGGCAATGGCGCGCTCTTCCTCCACGCCCTGCTCGCCGCTGCGCGCGAATCGCACACCTTCGCCGCGCTCATCGATGCCGGGCGCACTTTCGATCCCACTTCCTACGCCGCCGCCGCCCTGGCGCGCCTGCTGTGGGTGCAATGCGAGAGCGCGGAGCAAGCCGTGAAAGCCGCGGACCTCCTCCTGCGCGACGGCAATCTCCCGCTCCTTGCGCTCGACTTTCAGGCCCTGCCGCCGCGTGCGCTCCAGCGCATCCCCGCGAGCACCTGGCACCGCTTTCATCGCCTCGCCGAGCAAAGCACCGCCGCCTTCGTCATCCTCACCACGCAGCCGATGATCGAAGGTGCGAAGGCGCGCCTCGCGGTGCGCAATCGCTGGAGCCTGCGCGACTTGCGGCAGCGTCGGCGGGAACTGCTGGCGCGACTCGACATGCAGACCTTCGCGCGGGATCGCGCACAGCTCCATGTCGCATGAAATCTCTCGGCGCATTTCGCACGCAGCGCTTTGGAGTGCGGCGCGTCCCCGCGCCGCTTTTCTCACGCGATCCGATTCAACTCCACCGCTTGTTGTGCTTCGGGCGCGGCAAAAAACGGCGCGGGGACGCGCACGCACTCCAAAGCGCTGCGTGCGCAATTTTCCGATGACTTCGCTGAGCCATGTTCGCCGCGCTCTTCCTGCCCCACTTCCGTCTCCAGGCGGCGCTGCGTTTCCGCGAGGAACTGTGGGCGCAGCCGATCGCGCTCGTCGATGAACAGTCCGGCAAAGGGCTCATCCTCGACGCCACGCCGCCGGCTGTTGCGGCCGGAGTGAGCGCCGGCCTCACTTCGCCGCAGGCCATGGCCCGCTGTCCGGAGCTGCGCCTGCTGCCCCAGGCGGTGGCGCAGGAGAAAAATGCCGCCGCCGTGCTGCTCGAGGTGGCGGGCTCGCTCTCGCCGGATTTCGAAGCCACCGCGGCTGGCATCGTGACCGTCGATGTCAGCCGCGCGAAGATTTCCGATTGGCCGCGCTGGGCGGCGGCGGTCGTCGAGCGTCTCGCGGCGCTGCAACTCCGCGCGCAGCTCGGCCTCGCGGTGAATCCCGATCTCGCCCTGCTCGCCGCGCGCCGCGCCGGGCCGGTGCTCATCGTGCAAAATGCCGCCACCTTTCTCGCCGATATCGCCATCGCGGAAGTCGATCCCTCGCCCGAGCTCGTCTCCATCCTGCGCGACTGGGGCATCGGCCATCTCGGCCAGCTCGCGCAAGTGCCGAAGGATGCGCTCATCGATCGTCTCGGCCCTGCCGCGGGTGAGCTTTGGCAGCGCGCCATGGGCGGCAAATCAAGGCTGCTACGGCTCGTGCGGCCGGTGGAGGAATTCGTCGAGGCCTTCGACTTCGAGCACGAGATCGAGACCGTGGAGCCGCTGCTTTTCGTCCTGCGCCGCTTCCTCGAGCAACTCGTGCTGCGGCTCGCCGGAGCGTATCGCGTGGCCGCGCGGATGACGCTGGTAGTAGCGCAGGCTTCCAGCCTGTGGCAGTCGGACAGGCATTCCTGCCTGTCCACCCGGCAGGCTGGAAGCCCGTCGGACTCCGACAGGCAAGGATGCCTGCCCTACTACACGCGCACCTTCACTATCCCGGCGCCGACGCTCGATGTGGAGGTGCTCTTCCGCATCCTGCACACGCATCTCGATGGACTCACGCTGGACCAATGTCCGACCGGGGTGCAGCTCGCGATCGAGCCAGTGTGTGCGGACCACCGGCAGCTCCGGCTCTTCGAAAGTCCGTTGCGCGATCCGAATCGTTTCGGCGAAACGCTCGCGCGGCTGAGTGCGCTCGTCGGTGCGGAGCGCGTGGGGGTGCCGGAGCCGGAGGATACGCATCGGCCGGATCGCTGCCGCATCGTCGAGCCGCGCTTCCACACGGCGGGCGAGGAGAAAGGTGGCGCGCTCGATCTGGCCGTGGGCCTGCCGCTGCGGCGCTACCGCCCGGCCTTTCCTGCCCAGGTGCAGCTCGTGCGACACACGCCGGCTTTCGTTTTCTCGGAGAAAATTCACGGGGAGATTGTCGAAGTCGCGGGGCCGTATCGGCTCTCGGGAGATTGGTGGGAAAGCGAACGCTGGAGTGCGGAGGAGTGGGACGTCGAGATGGCGGATGGCGCGCTCATCCGCCTCGCGAAACGCGGCGACAGTTGGTTTGTGGAAGGGAGCTACGATGGAGCCGTATTTTGAACTCCACGCGCGCAGCGCCCTGAGCTTTCTGCGCGGCGCCTCGCATCCGGAGCAGCTCGCGGAACGCGCGGCGCAGCTCGATCTGCCGGCGCTGGCGCTGTGTGATCGCGATGGCCTGTATGGCGCGCCGCGCCTGCGCACCGCGGGGAAAGAGCATGGCACGCGGGCGATCGTCGGCGCGGAGTTGACGCTGGAAGATGGCGCGGTGCTGCCGGTGCTCGTCGCGACGCGTGAGGGGTATAAAAATCTCGCGACCCTTATCACGCGGGCGAAGCTGCGCGGGCAGGAACATCGAACATCGAACATCGAACATCGAACGTCGAACGATCCTGGCGTGCGGCCCAGTCCTCGTTCGAAGTTCGATGTTCGACGTTCAATGTTCGATGTTTCCCGTCCGACGAAAGCCGGCACGCCAGTGCAATGGAGCGAGCTGGTGGAATTTTCCGCCGGCCTCGTCGCGCTCACCGGGGACGAGGAAGGCCCGGTGCGGCGCTGTCTGGCGCGCGATGATTTTGCCGGCGCGCGCGAGTGCGTGACGCGGCTGCGCGCGGCTTTCGGCGACGGGAATGTCCACATGGAAGTGCAGCGCCATCTGCGCCGTGGCGAGGAACTGGAAATCGACCGCCTCGTCGAACTCGCGCGCACCGAGCACCTCCCGCTGCTCGCGACGAATGGCCCGCTCCACGCCACGCGTGAGCAGCGCGCGGTGCTCGACGTTTTCACCTGCGCGCAGCATCACACGCATCTCGACGCCGCCGGCCGCCTGCTCAGCGCGAATGACGAGCGCCATCTGAAATCCGCCGCGCAGATGCGGCGCCTTTTCGCCGATCTCCCCGAGGCCGTCGCGAATACCGCACGCCTTGCCGAGCGGCTCACCTTTTCCCTCGACGATCTCGGCTACGAATTTCCCCGCTACGACGTGCCGCCCGGCGAGTCCATGGACACCTGGCTGCGCAAGATGACCCTGGCCGGCGCGCGCAAACGCTATGCGCAACTCACGCCGCGGGTGCTCGCCCAGCTCGACCACGAGCTCGGTCTCATCGGGCGGCTCGGTTTCTCCGGCTACTTTCTGATCGTCTGGGATCTCGTGAATTTCTGCACCGCTCAGGGCATCCTCGTGCAGGGCCGCGGCAGCGCGGCGAATAGCGTGGTCTGCTACTGCCTCGGCATCACCGCGTGCGATCCCATCGCTTACAAGCTGCTCTTCGAGCGCTTCCTCAGCGAAGGCCGCACCTCGTGGCCGGACATCGATCTCGATCTGCCGAGCGGCGAGCGGCGCGAGCGCGTGATCCAGGAAGTCTATCAACGCTACGGCCCGCGCGGCGCGGCGATGACGGCAAATGTCATCACCTTTCGCGGACGCAGCGCGATGCGTGAAATCGGCAAGGCGCTGAACTTTCCGCCCGACACCATCGGTCGTTTTTCGAGCCTCTTCGGCCATGGCGATTTTCCTCACACCATCGAGCTCGACGCGCAGCTCCGCGAGGCCGGCATCCCGCCGGAGCATCCGCGCACCGCGGCGGCGATCGCACTTTACCGGCAGATCTACGGCCTGCCGCGGCACCTCGGGCAGCACTCGGGCGGCATGATCATCTGCCAGGGAATGCTCGACTCCGTGGTGCCGCTGGAGCATGCGGCGATGCCGGGCCGCGTGGTCGCGCAGTGGGACAAGGACGACTGCTCCGATCTCGGCATCATCAAAGTGGACCTGCTCGGCCTCGGCATGATGGCCGCGATGCAAGACGCCATCGAGCTGTGCCAGGAGCGTCGTAGGAGCGCAGGCTCGCAGGGTAGTAGCGCAGGCTTCCAGCCTGTGGGAGTGAGGCAGGCATCCATGCCTGCCCGCCGCAGGCTGGAAGCCTGCGTGACCCCTACAGGCAAGGATGCCTGCGCTACTACCCTGCGCGCCTGCGCGGCGTCGCCAGAAGACCGTGCGACCACGTCTTCCGATTACCTCGCCGCGATTCCCGCTGACGATGTCGCGACCTACGATCTGATGTGCGCGGCGGACACCATCGGCGTCTTCCAGATCGAGAGCCGCGCGCAGATGGCCACGCTGCCGCGCCTGAAACCGCGCTGTTTTTACGACGTGGTCGTCGAGGTCGCGATCATCCGGCCGGGGCCGATTCAGGGCGGAATGTTGCATCCTTATCTCGAGCGCCGCGCCGGACGGCAACCGGTGATCTATTTCGATGAGCGGCTGAAACCCGTGCTCGAGCGCACCCTCGGCGTCCCGCTTTTTCAGGAGCAGCTCCTAAAAATAGCGATGGTCATGGCGGACTTCAGCGGCAGCGAGGCCGAGGAGTTGCGGCGCGCGCTCAGCTTCCATCGCTCGCAGGAAAAGATGAACAAGGTGTGCGTGAAGCTGCGCGATGGCATGGCGCGGAAAGGCGTGGCACCGGAGATCATCGAGCAGATCACGAAGGCCGTGCAGTCCTTCGCCGTCTATGGGTTCCCGGAGTCGCACGCGATCAGCTTTGCCCTCATCGCCTACGCCAGCACCTGGATGAAGGTGCATCGCGCGCCGGAATTTTACGCTAGCCTGCTGAACAATATGCCGATGGGTTTCTACTCCTCGGCGACGCTCGTGAAAGACGCGAAGCGCCGCGGTGTGCAGGTGCGGCCGGTTTCGGTGATCGAGTCAGACTGGCGCTGCACGATCGCCGCGGACGATTCCATCCGGCTCGGGCTCTGCGTGGTGCATGGTCTCAAGCACGAGCACGGCGAGCGCATCGCGGCCGCGCGGCCATTCAGCTCACTGGCCGACTTTCAACTCCGCACCCAGCTCAGCAAAACCGAGCAGCGCACGCTGGCGAAAATCGGCGCGCTCAACGGTCTCGCCGCCCACCGTCGCGACGCCCAGTGGAAGGTGGAGGTCACACGCGCGCCCGATGATCTTTTCGCGCGCACCGAAGATCGCGCCACGCTGCCGCTGCGCCCGATGAACCCGCTGGAGCGCAACCAGGCCGACTACCGCGGCACCGGCCTGACCACCGGCCCGCACCCGATGGCCCTGATCCGCCCGCAGGTGCCGGATCTCTGGCGCGCCGCCGATCTGGCTCAGGCCCGCACTGGGCTCCGGGTGCGGATCGGCGGCCACGTCATCTGCCGGCAGCGTCCGGGCACCGCGAAGGGCTTCGTCTTCGTGAGCCTCGAAGACGAAAGCGGCGTGGCCAATGCGATCCTCGATCCGGACTTTTTCGAGAAGACGCGGCTGCTCGTGACTGAGGAGCCCTTCCTGATCATCGAGGGCCTGGTGCAGCACGCGGATGGAGTCATTCACGTCAAAGCCCGGCATATCGAGCCATTGCACGTCGGTGCCCTGGCCACCCCGGCGTCGCATGATTTCCGGTGAACTCCCGGGCCGCTGAAGTTCTGAAACCGTTGCGTGGCACTTATCCCGCTGTTACATACGCCGCCCATGCGACTCCTAGTTACCGGCGGCTGCGGCTTTATCGGCAGCAATTTCATCCGACACGTCCTCGCTCACTACAGTCAGGCGATGATCACCAACGTGGACGCCCTGACCTACGCCGGGAATCTGGCGAATCTCGAAGGCATCGCGGAAAAGTACGGTGATCAGTACGAGTTTTACCACGCGGACATCGCCGACGCGGCGAAGATGAACGCACTCATGGAGAAGCATCAGTTCTTCGCGGTTGTGAATTTTGCCGCCGAATCGCATGTCGATCGCAGCATCAGCGGCCCGCAGGCTTTCATTCACGCGAATGTGCTCGGCACTGCCGTGATGCTCGACTGCGCCCGCCGCCACGGAGTGCGCCGTTTTCTCCAAGTCTCCACGGATGAAGTGTACGGCTCGCTCGGACCCGAGGGTCGCTTCACGGAGATGTCACCGATCGTCCCGAGTTCCCCGTATTCCGCGAGCAAGGCTTCCGCCGATCTGCTCGCGCTCGCGCATCATCACACCTATGGCCAGGAGGTCGTGATCACGCGCTGCTCGAATAACTACGGCCCCTACCAATATCCCGAGAAACTGATCCCGCTAATGATCCTGAATGCGCTCAGCGACAAGCCGCTGCCGGTCTATGGCGACGGTCTGAATGTGCGTGATTGGATCCACGTGGAGGATCACTGTGCGGCCGTCTTCGCCGCGATGCTCCATGGCAAGCCGGGCGAGGTGTACAATGTGGGCAGCGACGGCGAGATGCGGAACATCGACGTGGTGAAGATGATCCTCGAGCACCTCGGCAAGCCCGAGAGCCTCATCAAATATGTGCCCGACCGGCTCGGCCATGATCGGCGCTATGCCATCGATTCGTCGAAGGCGCATACCGCGCTGAAGTGGAAGCCGCTGCATCAGCACAAGGAAGGCATCCGCGCGACGATCGACTGGTACGTGAAGAACCGCGCCTGGTGGGAGCCCCTGCTGAAGAAGGCGTGAGCGATCAACCGCGGGTCCTGATCGTGGGAAGTGGTGGTCGTCTCGGGACGGCGCTGCTCCGTGAATGGCGGGCGGCTTCCGTCGAGGTGAGCGGCTTTGAGCGCCGCGACATGGATATCGCGAATGAAGCGCTGGTCCACGCCCGGCTCGATCCCGTTGGCTTTGACGTGCTCGTGAACTGCGCCGCGCAGACCAATGTCGATCGCTGTGAGACGCACCCCGACGAAGCCTTTCAAGCCAATGCCTGCGCCGTGCAAGTGCTCGGCGAGATCGCCGCAAAGAAAGGCGCACGCGTCATTCACATCAGCACGGACTATGTCTTCGATGGCGCAAAGACGACGCCTTACACCGAAGAAGATCCCGCGGAGCCGATCAGCGTCTATGGTCACTCGAAACGGGAAGGCGAGAAGCGGCTGCTCGCCATCTCGGAGAAGAATCTGGTGGTGCGCGTCTCGTGGGTTTTCGGTCCGGACCGCCCGAGCTTCATCGACGGCATCCTCAAGCGCGCGCTGACTGAGGAGCACGTGGATGCCATCGGCGACAAGATCGCCGTCCCGACCTACACCCTCGACGCCGCGAACCTGCTGCGACCATTCCTCACGAACGAGGTCGGCGGTCTCTTGCACCTCTGCAACGACGGCCAATGCACTTGGCAGGAATACGGCCAGCACGCCATCGACTGCGCCGTCGCCGCTGGGGTGCCGCTGAAAGGACGCAAAGTTGCGCCGCTGAAGATGGCCGATCTCACGGCCTTCATTGCCAAGCGCCCGATCTACACCGCGATGGGGGCCGATAAGCTCGCGCAGATCACCGGGGCAAAGCCAAGGTCATGGCAGGACGCGGTGGAGGAGTACGTCCGGACCCACTGGGCGCCCTCGGTGCAGTAGTTTCCGGGGAGCATACGCGTCTCGCGGGTGGGTCGCGGCGGCCCCCCCCCGCCACCATTACCGGGCCCCGGGGTGGCCCACGCACAAACAACGTCGCGTTCCGAAAAAAAATATTTT
>JANNXQ010000104.1:0-29704 GCA_031409655.1 Chthoniobacteraceae bacterium
GGTTGGCGCCCCGCGCCCCTCCCCTGGCTCCGCGCCCCCCCCCACTCTTATCTTGGGGCGGGGGGCGCGCTTTGGCCTGGGCGCGCGCCGCGACGCCATCCACCGAGGATGCGTTTTTCAACAGGCTGCTAAGCCGCCGCCGCCACCCGCCGCAACTTGCCGATCACCTTCGGCACGATCTCCAGCGCCTTCGCCACTTCCGCCCGCGTATTAAACCGGCTGAACGAGAAGCGCAGGCTGGCCCGTGCGCGTTCGTCGTCGTACCCCATCGCCTTCAGCACGTGCGAAGCATGCACGGACCCCGTGGTGCAGGCCGACCCGCTGGAACAACAAATCCCGTGCTGATCGAGGAGCATCAGCGCGCCCTCGGAATCCACGCCCTCGAAGGCGAGGTTCGACGTATTCGGCAGCCGCTGCTCGCGATCACCGTTCACCTTTGAACCCTCGACCTGCGCGAGTACCCCGGCTTCAAACTCATCCCGAAACGCCCGCACCTCAGTCGCCTCGTGCTCCATGAATTGCCCCGCGACTGCACACGCTTTTCCGAGCGCCACGATCGAGGCCACGTTCTCCGTGCCCGCGCGTTTCCCCTGCTCCTGCCCGCCGCCGATCAGGTAAGGCACAAACTTCGTTCGCCGGTTCACGTAGAGCACGCCGACGCCTTTTGGGCAGTGCAGCTTGTGCCCCGAGACGGAGAGAAAATTGATCTTCGATTCCGCCATGTTCAGCGGGATCTTGCCGACCGCCTGCACCGCGTCGGTGTGAAAGAGGGTGCGCTTGTGCCGCACGATCTCCGCGATTTCATGGATCGGAAAGAGCACGCCCGTTTCGTTATTTGCCCACATCGCCGTGACGATGGCCGTGTCGGGCCGAATCGCCTTCTCAAGTTCCCCGAGATCGATCTGCCCGCGTTCATCCACGCCGAGCCACGTCACTTCCCAGCCACGTTTCGCGAGCGTCTCGCAGTGTTTCAAAGTCGCGCTGTGCTCCACGCGCGTCGTCACGATGTGCTGCCGGTCGCGATCGATTTGAAGCGCGGAGTGGATCGCCGCGTTCGTCGATTCCGTCCCACAACTTGTAAAAACAATCTCCCCCGGCTCACACCCGAGCAACGCCGCCACCCGCGCCCGCGCCGTCTCCAGCGCTTCATTCACCCGCTTCCCAAAACGATAGCCACTCGAGGGATTACCGTAGTGCTCCGTGAGGAAAGGCAGCATTTCTTCGACAACCGCCGGGTCCACGCGCGTGGTTGCATTGTTGTCGAGGTAGATGAGTTCGCTGCTTTTCATGACTTCCAAAAGGGCGCGCAGGATAGCGCACCCGCCTTCCTCGCGCCAACCGAACTTTGTGTCATAGCCGCGCAGCGAGAGATTCCGGGGCGCAGCCGGGTGTCGCGGATGCTCGCCGGACAAAAAACAAAACCGCCGGGCCCCTTTCGGAACCCGGCGGTCTGTGAGTTTTACTCGAGACTGGTGGTCTGGACTTAGTAGTCCATACCGCCGCCCGGAGGATGATGGTCGCCGCCAGCGGCAGGCGCCTTCTTCTCAGGGATCTCGGTGATGCACGCCTCAGTGGTGAGGAGCAGACCGGAGATGGAAGCGGCGTTCTGCAACGCGCTCCGGGTCACCTTGGTCGGATCGACGACGCCGGCCTTCACAAGGTCCACCCATTCGTTGGTGGCGATGTTCAGACCTTCGTTGCCCTTGCGGCGCTTGCATTCGCTGACGATGAGCGCGCCTTCGAGGCCCGCGTTATCGGCGAGGCAGCGGAGGGGCTCTTCGATCGCGCGACGCACGATGCTCGCGCCCACGGCTTCGTCGCCGGTAAGCTTGAGGGTGTCGAGGGCCTTCTGCGCGCGGATGAGCGCGACCCCGCCGCCGGGGACGATGCCTTCTTCGACGGCTGCACGGGTCGCGTGCAGGGCGTCTTCGACGCGGGCCTTCTTTTCCTTCATCTCAGTCTCGGTGGCTGCACCGACATTGATGACGGCGACACCGCCGGCGAGCTTGGCGAGGCGCTCCTGGAGCTTCTCGCGGTCGTAATCGCTGGTCGTTTCTTCGATCTGACGGCGGATCTGATTCACGCGGCCCTGGATGTCCTTCTGGGATCCGGAACCTTCGACGATGGTGGTGTTCTCCTTGTCGATGGTGATGCGCTTGGTCTTGCCGAGGTCATCGAGGGTGATGTTCTCGAGCTTGATGCCGAGGTCTTCGGTGATGCAACGGCCACCGGTGAGGATGGCGATGTCTTCCATCATGGCTTTGCGGCGATCGCCGAAGCCAGGAGCCTTCACGGCAGCGACGTTGATCGTGCCGCGGAGCTTGTTCACCACGAGAGTCGCGAGGGCTTCGCCTTCGACGTCTTCCGCGATGATGAGGAGGGGCTTGCCGGTCTTGGCGACCTTCTCAAGCACGGGGAGCAGATCCTTGAGGCTCGTGATCTTCTTTTCGTGGATGAGGATGTAAGCGTTCTCGAGGATCGCTTCCATGGACTCAGCGTTGGTCACGAAGTAAGGAGAGATGTAGCCCTTGTCGAACTGCATACCTTCGACAACGTCGAGGGTGGTTTCGATCGACTTGGCTTCTTCCACGGTAATGGTGCCGTCCTTGCCGACCTTGTCCATCGCGTCAGCAATGATGTTGCCGATCGCGGTGTCCCAGTTGGCGGAGACGGTCGCAACCTGCGCGATTTCGGTGCGGTCCTTGACCTTCTTGGAGATCTTCGCGAGTTCCGCGACGATCGCTTCGACGGCTTTGCCGATACCACGCTGGAGCGAGGTCGGGTTGGCGCCGGCGGTGACATTGCGGAGACCTTCCTTGTAGATGGACTCGGCAAGCACGGTCGCGGTCGTGGTTCCGTCACCAGCGATGTCGCTGGTCTTGGAGGCCACTTCGCGGACGAGCTGGGCGCCCATGTTTTCGTAAGGATCTTCGAGCTCGATTTCCTTGGCGACGGTAACGCCGTCCTTGGTGATGGTCGGGCTGCCGAATTTCTTGTCGAGGATGACGTTGCGGCCGCTCGGTCCGAGCGTGGCCTTTACTGCTCTCGCGAGCTTCTCGACGCCGCGCAGGAGTGCGTGGCGTGCGGCTTCGTCGAATTGGAGTTGTTTAGCTGCCATGTGAGTTAGTGGATAAGTTAGTTGTCTTGATTTCTAAACGGACGGGCCGGGCCTGGGCGCGGGCGTCACGAGGGTGGGTTGTGGTTGATTAACCGAGGATGCCGAGGATGTCGTCTTCGCGCATGATCAGGTATTGCTGGCCGGCGATCTTGATCTCGGTGCCGCCGTACTTGCTGATGAGGACTTTGTCGCCCTTTTTGACGGTGAAGGCGATGAGTTTGCCATCGTCGTCACGCTTGCCGGTACCGAGGGCGATGACTTCGCCTTCCGTCGGCTTTTCTTTGGCGTTATCGGGAATGATGATTCCGCCTTTCTTGACTTCAGTTTCCTCGATCGGCTTCACGATCACGCGATCCGCGAGGGGTCTTACGTTGAATGCCATGGTGGTCTTTTGGTTTCTAGTTGTTTGTTGGTTTGGTTTCTACTGACCCGCCACGGTTAGCTTTCGATGACTGCGAGGCCATCGAAGGCCAGCCGTGACTGCGGCCGGTAAAGGGTTTGGTGAGTTACTTTTTCTTATCGTCCTCCACGACCTCGAACTCCGCGTCCACCACGTCGCCTTCCGGCTTCTTGCCGGCGGACTCGGGGCCTGGAGGTGGAGGCGGGGTCGGGCCGCCGGCACCGCTGGCGGCGGCCGTTTTGTAGAGCTCTTCACTGACGCTCTGAAACTTGTTCTGCAGTTCGGTGTAGGCCGTCTTGATCGCTTCGACGTCGTTTCCTTTGAGTGCTTCGCGCACGGTCTCGATGTCTTTCTCGATCTCCGTCTTCTTGTCGCCGGGGATCTTCTCGCCGAGATCCTTGATCTGCTTCTCACATTGGTAGGCGAGGTTATCGGCGTTATTCCGGATTTCGATGGCTTCCTTGGCTTTCTTGTCTTCGTCGGCGTGCAGTTCGGCTTCCTTCTGCATCTTTTCGACCTCTTCCTTGGAGAGACCGGAGCTGCCGGTGATGCTGATTTTCTGCTCCTTGCCGGTGCCAAGATCCTTGGCGCTGACGTGCAGGATGCCGTTCGCGTCGATGTCGAAAGTCACTTCGATCTGCGGGACGCCGCGCGGGGCCGGCGGGATGCCGTCGAGGTGGAAGGTGCCGAGGTTCTTGTTATCCCGGCTCAGTGGGCGCTCCCCTTGCAGGACCTTGATCTCCACGCCAGGCTGGTTGTCGCTGTAAGTGGAGAAGATCTGGGACTTCCGGGTGGGGATCGTCGTATTCCGGGTGATCATCCCGGTGGCGACTCCGCCGGCGGTCTCGATGGCCAGCGTCAGCGGAGCCACGTCCAGCAAGAGCACATCCTTCACGTCGCCCTTGAGCACGCCGCCCTGGATCGCTGCTCCGATGGCCACAACTTCATCAGGGTTCACACCCTTGTGGGGCTCCTTGCCGACGAGCTTGCGCGCGGTCTCGACGACCTTTGGCATCCGGGTCATGCCGCCGACGAGCACGAGTTCATTGATCTCTTTCTCACTGAGGCCGGCGTCCTTGAGACACTGCTGCGTAGGCTTGAGCGTCCGCTCGAAAAGTTTGTCGGTCAGTTGCTCAAGTTTCGCGCGCGTGACTTTCTTCTGGATGTGCTTCGGACCGGTCTGGTCAGCGGTCACGAAGGGCAGATTGATATCGTACTCCTGCGCGGAGCTGAGGGCGATTTTGGCCTTCTCGGATTCTTCCTTGATGCGCTGGATGGCGTCGGGCTGTTTGCTGAGGTCGAGACCGCTCTCGCTCTTAAAGTCGGTGAGGATCCAATCCATGATCGCGTGATCCCAATCGTCGCCGCCGAGATGGGTATCGCCATTGGTCGCTTTCACTTCAAAGACCCCATCGCCAATCTCGAGCACCGAGATATCAAAGGTGCCGCCGCCAAGATCATACACGGCGATCTTTTCGTCCTTCTTCTTGTCGAGGCCGTAAGCCAGCGACGCTGCGGTCGGTTCGTTGATGATTCGGAGCACTTCGAGGCCGGCAATCTTCCCAGCGTCCTTGGTCGCAGTGCGCTGGGAGTCATTAAAGTAAGCCGGCACCGTGATGACGGCCTGCGTGATCTTCTCGCCGAGCTTCGCTTCCGCGTCGGCCTTGAGCTTTGCGAGGATCATCGCGCTGACTTCCGGCGGGCTGAAGGTCTTCGTCTCACCACCGACCTGCACCTGGATGTGGGCATCTCCATTCGCTGCCTTCACGACCTTATAAGGCACGCGATGCAGTTCGTCCTGCACCTCGTCAAACTTCCGCCCCATGAAGCGCTTCACGGAGAAAACGGTGTTCTGCGGATTCGTGATGCCCTGCCGTTTGGCGGCTTGGCCAACGAGGCGTTCGCCGGTTTTGGAGAAAGCCACGATCGAGGGCGTGGTGCGTGCGCCTTCAGAATTTTCGAGGACGGAGGGTTCGCTGCCTTCCATGACGGCCATGCAGGAGTTCGTCGTGCCGAGGTCGATGCCGAGGATTTTAGCCATATGGATTGTAGGTAATTAGCGGACGCGCGTGTTAGGAGAGCGCGAAATTGTGCGGGAACAACGACTTAGCACGGCGCGGACCCATCCCTCGAAAATATTTTAAGACCCACGGCAACAGCATCTTGTGTATTCTCTCAAAAATGCGGCAACTGAGACATGTGGCGTGTTTTGTCCCACTTTACCCTATTGTAGTGTGACATGGCGGCGCACATCTACGTCCCGGACGCTCCGCAGGACGGCCACGGTGTTTCCCCTGTCCCAATGGGCCTCGGCTCCGCTATTGATTTTTTACCCGTATGCGCCCCCTCCCGCCACTCCGCTCGCTCGCTCTCACGCTCCTCATTTGCACTGCCCACGCGGCGGACGATGCCGCGAGCCTCCTCGCCACCTCCGGCGTGAAAGGCGGCATCGTCGTGCAACTCGGCATCGGCGACGGCTCGCTCACCGCGGCGCTGCGCGCCAATGACAGCTACCAGGTTCAGGGCCTCGACACGGATGCCGCGAAGGTGGCGGCGGCGCGCGAGGCCATCTCCGCGAAGGGTGCCTACGGGCCGGTGAGCGTGGATCGCTTTGACGGCAAGACGCTGCCCTACATCGACAATCTCGTGAACCTGATCGTCGCCGAGGATCTCGGCGGCGTGCCGATGGAGGAGGTGAAGCGGGTGCTCGTTCCGCTCGGCGTGGCGCTGGTGAAAGAGGGCGGCGCGTGGAAGAAGACGACCAAGACGTGGTCCGATCAGCTCGACGAGTGGACGCACTATTACTACTCCGCAAAGGGCAATGCGGTTTCGAAGGACAAACAGGTCGGACCGCCTTCGCGCCTCCAGTGGGTGGGCTCGCCGCGGTGGTCGCGGCATCATGACCGCATGTCGTCGGTCAGCGCGCAGGTCACCAGCGCGGGGCGGCTCTACTACATCATGGATGAAGGCTCGCGCATCTCGATCCTCATGCCGTCGAAGTGGAACCTGATCGCGCGTGACGCCTTCAACGGCACGATCCTCTGGAAGAAGCCGATCGAGAAATGGAGCGAGCACATGTGGCCGCTCAAGTCCGGCCCGACGCAGCTCACGCGCCGGCTCGTCGCGGATGGCGACCGCATCTTCACCACGCTCGGCATCGGCGAGCCGATCAGCGTCGTGGACGGTGCCACCGGGAAGGTCGTGCGCACTTTCCCGGAGACGAAGGGCGCGGAGGAAATCCTGCACGTCGGTGGCGTGATCTACACGCTCGTGAATCCGAAGGAGTGGGCCATCGCCGACTTCGCTCCGAAGCTCCAGCAAGATCAAAAGCGCATCGCCGACGAATATGAATGGGACAAGCAACCGCGCTCGCTCGTCGCGCTCGATGCGAATTCCGGCGCGGTGCTTTGGAAAAAAGAGGGGACGAAGGTCGCGCCGATCACGCTCTCGGCGGATGAGAAGCGCGTGGTCTTTTACGATGGCGATCAGCTCGTGTGCCTCGACGGCAAGACCGGCGTGCAGAAGTGGGCGAGCGGCCCCGCGCCGAAGCGCAAGCTGCTCGAGTATAATTTCGGCCCGCGCATCGTGCTCACCGGCGAGACCGTGCTCTACGCGGGCGGCGATGGCTCGCAGAAGGGGCTTGACGCCGAGAGCGGCAAGGAACTCTGGACCGCGCCACACGAGAAGTCGGGCTACCGCTCGCCGGAAGATCTCCTCGTCGCGAATGGGCTCGTCTGGAATGCGGGCACGACGCAGGGGAATCAGACCGGCGAATTCATCGGGCGCGATCCGCGCACCGGCGAAGCGAAGAAACAATTCTCGCCCGATGTGCCGGACGGAACTTATTGGTTCCATCACCGCTGCTACATCGCGAAGGGGACCGAAAATTTCCTCATCCCATCGCGCACCGGCATCGAATACGTCGATATCAATAAGTCGCACTGGGATCTCAATCACTGGGTGCGCGGCGCGTGCCTCTACGGCGTGCTCCCCGCCAATGGCCTGACCTACGCCGGCCCGCACAATTGCGCCTGCTACCCCGAGGCGAAACTCGACGGTCTCAACGCGCTCTCCGCCGCGACTTCGCCGTGGCCCGCGCTGCCCAGCGACGACCAGCGTCTCGAGCGCGGCCCCGCTTTCAGCCAGCCGATCGAAGAGCGTGCCGCCGATGCCGCCGACTGGCCCACTTACCGCCAGAACAACGCCCGCAGCGGCTCGAATCCGCAGCCGCTCGTCGCCGATCTCGGCAAGGCCTGGGAGGTACAACTCAGCGGCCCGCTCAGCGCGCTGACCATCGCCGACGGCCGCACCTTCGTCTCGCAAGTCGATGCCCACACCCTGCACGCCTTCGACGCCGCGACGGGCAAAAAACTCTGGCACTTCATCGCCGGCGCGCGCGTCGATTCACCGCCTACTTTCGCGCAAGGCCGCGTCTTCTTCGGCGGCAAGGATGGCTTCGTCTATTGCCTGCGCGCCACCGACGGCGCGCTCGTCTGGCGTTTCCAGGCCGCGCCGAATTCCCGCCGCCACGGAGCGTTCGAGCAGATCGAAAGCGCGTGGCCGGTGCATGGCAGCGTGCTCGTGGAAAATGGCACGGTGAACTGCGTCGCCGGACGCTCCGTTTTCCTCGATGGCGGCCTCCGCTTCCTCCGCCTCGACGCCGCCACCGGCCGGAAGCTCGCCGAAGTCGTGTACGACGACAAAGACCCCGAGACCGGTGGCGATTTTCAGGACCGTCACAAGACCCTGCAAATGCCCGTCGGTTTGAACGACATCCTCTCCAGCGACGGCAAAATGATGTATCTGCGCTCGCAGAAAATCCTCCCCGACGGCAACCGCATCGAGATCGGCCCGATCAGCGCGAATGTCGCCGAGCAGGCCGGCACGCAGAAAGGCGAGGGCCGCCATCTCTTCGCGCCGATGGGTTTCCTCGACGACTCCTGGTTCCACCGCAGCTACTGGATCTACGGCAAGAATTTCGCCGGCGGACACAGCGGATATTTCCAGGCCGGGAAGTTCACGCCCGAGGGCCGCATCCTCGTGCATGACGACAAGAACGTCTTCGGCTACTCGCGCATGCCGCAGTACTACAAGTGGACGACGACGATGGAGCATCAGCTTTTCTCCGCGTCGATCGACGCGCCCAATGTGGATCTCAAGGCCATCGCCGCCAACGAGAGTGGACCGAAGAAACGCCAGGCCGCGAAAGCCGGCGCCAAACCCGCCGCGGCTGCGCAGGCCGCCGGTGCGAGTGTGAGATTCGACGCCGACAAACTCGACCCCTCGAACAAACCGCTGACCGTCGAAGCCTGGGTCCTACCCGACGGCCCCAATGGCGTCATCGCCCAACACGGCGGCGGCGTCACCGGCTACGCGCTCGCTCTGGAGGAAGGCCGTCCTGGATTCTCCATCCGCGCGGATAAAGCGACGACCACCGTGCAAGCCCAGCGCGCGCTGGACCAAGGCTGGCACCACCTCGCCGGTGTGCTCACCGAAGACAAACGCCTCATCTTGTACGTCGATGGCCAGGTCGCCGCGGAGACGAAGGCGCCGAGCTTCGTCACTCGCAAACCGAATCAGGGTCTGAGCCTCGGCAGTGCCGGCGTGTCGGGCGTCAGCGACTACGGCAAGAACGCGCCCTACACCGGTCTGCTCGATCAATTCGCCCTCTTCGGTCGCGCGCTCACCCCGGCGGAAATCAATGAGCACGCGAGCGGCGCCAACTTCATCCAGCGCGGACTCGCCGCGATGGTTGCCTGCACCTTCGACAACGGCGACGCCCGCGACGACGCCGGCGGCACCCTGCTCGGCGCCGTGAGCGGAGCCGAGACCGGCAAAGGCAAACTCGGCGCCGCGCTCTGGTTCAAGAAACCCGGCGGCGCCCCGAGCGTCCTCGCCGATCCCGCGCAGAAAGGCGGCGCCCCCGCCGCGCCCGCTGGCAAAGCCGCCGGCAGCTTCGTCGAGCACCAGTGGACCGCTAAGAGCCCCGTCTTCGCCCGCGCCATGGCGATGGCGAAAGACACCATCTTCATCAGCGGCCCGCCCGACATGATCGACGAAGAATACGCCTTCGAGCGCATGGCGCAGAAAGACCCCGCGATCTACAAAGACCTCGCCGAGCAGGACGCCGCGCTCGACGGCAAAAAAGGCGGCAGCCTCCTCGCCGTGAACACCGCCAAAGGCGAAGTGAGCAGCGACGTGAAGCTCGACAGCCCGCCCGTCTGGGACGGCCTCGCCATCGCCCAAGGCCGCCTCTACGTCGCCAGCGTCGATGGCAAGGTGACGTGCTACGGGAAGCCGTAGCGCGCCGTTCCCAAGCCGAAAAGGGCGCATGAGCGCGCGCACCAGTCGCACCAACTTTCCCCCGTGGAAAAAATCTTCGCCGTCATCAAACAGATGGAAGCCGACGGCGTCATCGGTCGCTATGCCATCGGTGGGGCGATCGGTTCGATATTCTGGATCGAGCCCGTCACGACCAAGGACGTGGACGTATTCGTCTCACTGCCGACGAGTCCGGGCGGTTCGCTCCTCACGCTGGGTCCGATCTACGAATATCTCGTGGCGCGAGGGTTTCAGCCGCAGGGCCAGCACGTCGTCATCGAAGGATGGGCCGTCGAATTCGTCCCGCCGGCAACGCCGCTCGTGGAGGAGGCGCTCGCCGAAGCCGTCGAGCGGGATGTCAATGGCGTCGCCACGCGCGTCTTCACTGCCGAGCATCTCGCCGCCATCGCCCTCCAAGTCGGGCGCGCCCGGGACCACGACCGCGTCTCGCGTTTCCTGGAGCAGGACGCCTTGGACATCGCGCGGTTCGAGGCGATCCTCACGCGCCACGATCTGCTGGAAAAGTGGCGCGAGTTTCAGCAAAGATACTGCTCCGATCAGCCATGACCGACCTCATGCAAAGCATCCTCCAGGCAAAGCGCGCGCGGCGCAAAGAGCTGGCCGCGCTGCCCGTCGGCGAGAAGCTGCGACTGCTCGAAGAAATGATCGAAGCCACGCGATCGATCGCCCGCAGCCGGCCCCGAAAACCCGCGAAACCTGCCGCCAGCACGAAAGGCTGATCACCCGGCTGCGGCAAGTGACATGCAATGCGAAGCAGCGCGGGAGCGCCATGCTCACGCGTACGACTACTGACCTATCACATTGTGCGCTTTGACGACCGACCGCGGATCGGAGCAACAAACCGGCTCACGCCCGCCCAAGCCAGTCGTCCCAACTGACCCAACCTTGGTTCGCGTAGGTTTTCTGCGGCTCGGTAGGAATGTCGCGCGGACGCGGCGGCAAGGCGGGAAGTTTGCCCGAACTGAACAGCCTCCAGTCGCTCGGTTTGGATAGGCCGAGGGAACGTGCAAAGTCCCGGGCCGCGCGAAAGTCACGAGGCGTGACATTGCGATACGGCGTATTGCCAGTGGCAAGCCAGTCGCCCCAGCTGCTCCATCCTTCGCTTTGATAGACGCTGTCCGGTGCTGTGGGAATGTCCTCGGACCGCGGCGGCAAGCCGGGGATGCGTCCGGAGGTGTACTGCTTCCAAGCCCTTTGGCCGGAGAGTTTCAAGCTCCGCGCAAAAGCACGCGCATCCTCAAATGGAAGCCAGCGACGATTGAGTCTCGGTTCGTATCCCAGAAAATCCGGCCAGCTAACCCATTGTTCTCCATACATTTCGTGCGGTCGCGACGGGATGTTATCAGAGCGTTTGCCTCTACCCGGAAGTCTTCCGGCGCTGTAGAGCGACCAATCGTTCGGATTCTGGATGCCCAACGGGCGAATGATTTCGCGCGCTTCAACGTAGGGAAGAAAGGTCATCCCCCTTCGAGCAAAACCCTTTCTGCCTGTTCCGAAGAAGTCACCCCAACCTGTCCAGCCGCGTCCTGCATAGATCTGGTCGGGACTGCTCGGAATATCCGGCGGGCGAGGCGGCAATTCGGGCATCCGGCCCGCGCGCCACGCCTGCCATTCGTCCTGCCTCCTTAGTCCCAGCTCCTGCACGAACGCACGTGCAGTTTCGTAGGGTGCCCACGCGATTCTTGCGAGCTTCCCCCAGCACTGCAATTCGATGCCCTGCACGAACGTGTCCGCTTCCACCTCCGCCGGGACAATCGCGCTCATGTCGAAGTTGAGCACGTGCCCGGAGCGCCGTGGCTGACCTCGCTGGATGGCGCGGAGTTCGTCGATGATGCGTTCGTCCTGCGATGCGAGCGCGCGGAGCACGGCGACGACGAAACCGAAGTGGGCGCTCTTCGCCGCGTCGTCGATGGAGGCGCCTTCGCGCACGACAAAGGGGAGGACGATGTACGCCTTGGTTTTGCCTTCGGCGCGGCGCATCGCGCGACCGGCGGCTTGCACGATGTCCACGGTGCTCGCCTTCGGGTCCACGAACATCACGCAGTCGATGCCCGGCACGTCCACGCCTTCGGTGAGGCAGCGCGCATTCGTGACGAGCGAGGGCGGGCGCGCGGCGAAATCGCGCAGGATGGAATCGCGCTCGGTGCTGCGCATCGTGCCGGCGATGTGGAAGGAGCGGACGGCGGGTTGTTCGGGGAAGGCTTGATTGTACTCCTGCGAAAGCTGCTGGAAGTCGGCTGCGCGCCGGATGCTGGTGTGAAACGAAACTGCGCGAGTGACACCGAATTTTTCCACCGCGCGTCGGAGCGCGATGAGGCTGGCGAAGGCATTGGCCGTGAGCGCATCGAACTCGCCGCGGCTCGGCGTGATGAAGCGGCGCTCCTCGATCAGCTTGCGAACTTCACCTTCGCGCACGCCGATGGTGAGGATTTCGTAGTCGCAGAGAATCGGGGGCTCGCTCTCGAGCGCCGCCTTGAACGAGAGGAGATGAAACGTGGTGCCATAGAGCGTTGGGTCGTCCATCGAGACGACTTCGTCGGTGATGCCTTTGAAGCGGCGCTCTGTGGCAGTCATGAACAGGCGTCGGGCTATGGGCAGATGATCGTCGAACAACAGATGCGTAAATCGGCTGCGGCGCGTGCTGACGGTCTTGTGCGCTTCGTCGAAGACGGCGAGATCGCACCGCCAGTCGAGTGCCTTCGCGGCCTGCGCGAGTGAGGGCGAGCTTTGATAAGTCGTGAGGATGATTTCGCGCGCCGCGTTCATCTTTCGCATTTCGCCCATGATTCGCGCCGGATCGGTGACGCACGGGATGCCGAGATCGTGGACATGGGTGACGAGTTCATCGCGCTCCGCCTTGCCGGCCGACTCGTCGCTGCACACGCAAAGCCAGTTCACGGAGAGGCCGGCCGCGAGTGCTTCGCGCAGCCATACACTCAGCGTCTGGCCGAAGAGGAACAGACTCGGTACGGCGATGATGATGCGTCGCGCATTCAATGCGCCCGCCATCCACCAAGCCGTGAGAGTTTTGCCCGAACCACACGGGCTGATAAACTTCCCACGGGACTCGCCAGCATCGACGAAATGCAGCACTGCGGCAGCCACGGCATCGTGCTGGTCACTGCGCGGTGTCTTTGCGAGTGGGATCTCCCGACGACCTGCGAGACGAGCGCGCAGGCGCGAGAAGAACTCCTCATCGAGGCTCGCCCAGAAGTCGGCCTTGCAGAAACCGACGCGGGCATTGGCTTCCAGCAGGTGCGTCACGCGATCGGTCGTAGTGCAGACGAGGCCGTAAGCGAACCGCGCGGACACGCCGAAGGTGAGCGACATGAACGTGGCGAGTTCCTCGTGCTTGAGCGAACTGTCCCGTTCGCTCCGATACTTCGCCTGCACCGCCCAGTAGTCGCCCTCGAAGGTCTGCGCGACGATGTCGATGCCGTAGTCCCGCAGCGGGATTCCTAAATGTTCGCGCACTTCGAAGGGCACTCCCGATTGGAGCCACACTTTCTCCAATTTCGTCGCGTAGAGCGGATGCAGTTCGAGCGCGAGGGCGACCAGCAACTCGAAGACGTCCCCCTTTTCTCGCTCGGCGAGATCTCCCACCCGCTGCTGATAGTCCGCCCAAGATCGGCAAGTATTGAGAACGGATTCCGCGAGCATTGCCGGCATGAATACGCCGCTCTTCCGCACCGTGGCAACCATCCCCGGATCGATCCCTCACTTGGATGTGGAATCTTCGTCGAAATCATCGGTGCGCGACCTGGTCGCGTCTTCGCCTTCGAGCCGTATCTGGCGCTGTTTCGCGGGTGAGGCGCGAAGGTCGCGGCGGCGGCGCTTACTTCATCGAGTGCAGCCCGACCACATTGCCCTCGGTGTCGGTGACCAGCGCGATGAAGCCGTATTCGCCGATGGAGAATTTTTCTTTCATCACCGAGCCGCCGGCCTTCGTGACACGGGCAGCCTCCACGGCGCAGTCTTCGCACGAAAAATACACCAGCGTGCCGCCACCGCCGGACTTGCAACCGTCCATCTTCACGAGCGCGCCGGGCGCGCCGACGGTGGTCATGTCCATGGGGAAATTCCACATCTCGAGCGAGTCATCGGGCGCTTCGAGTTTCTCCAGTTTCCCGGCCAGGACCGTCTCATAGAAGGCCTTCGCCCGGTTCATGTCCTGCACATAAATTTCAAACCAGCCGACGGGATTTGTTTTCATAGAAAGGTATCAGGCCCCGGGTGGCAGGCTCGGTCAACTCCGGCCCGGCGAAGTTTATTTTGTCGCCGAAATCGGCCTGCGTAGAGTCCAGTCCGCCCCTTCCCGAGCTATTCCATCGCTGTGAAAACGATTCTTTCCTCCATCGCTGCCGCCCTGCTCCTGCTGGTCGGGGCGCAGGCCTGCTCCATCCCCGTCTTCCGCTACGCGCTGGATCGCTGGCCGGCGGATCGCTTCGTCCTTGAGGTGTCGCCGAAAGACGGGAGTGACGAGCAGGTCGCGAAGTTCCTGCGCAATTTCACCGACAGCACGCCGCTCAATCTCACGCCCGTGCGATTGAAGGAAGACAGCGGATCGCGCCTCACCTTCCCACATCCCGAGCCGGGCTCCGCGCCCGCGTGGTCCGGCACGCTCGAGGCCACCGTGCTGGCGCAGATCGCAGACTCGCCAGCGCGGGCCGAGATCGTTCGCCGCACGCTCGCGGGTGAATCCGCGGTGTGGGTGCTCGTCGAGTCGGGGCGCAAAGACGACGACGAACGCGCCGCCGCGACGATGGAGAAGCGCCTTCGTTATCTCGAGACCGCTTCCATCCTCCCGCCCATCGACCCGAGCGATCCCACGAGCAAACTCGGCCCTGGCCCGAAGCTTGGCGTGAAATTTTCACTCGTCCGCATCCGCGCGGATGATGCCGCCGAGCAGACTTTCGTGAAGATGCTCGCTGGTCCGAAGCCGGACGCAGCGCTGCAAGGTGGGCCGTGGTATTCCGTCGTCTTCGGACGCGGTCGGGCGCTTGGGGCCTGGCCAGCGGAGGGCTTCGGCGAGGAGCAGATCGACGAAGTGTGCGGCTTCCTGCTCGGCGCGTGTTCGTGTGAAGTGAAGCGGATGAATCCCGGCTGGGACTTGCTCCTGCGCGCCGATTGGGACGCGGAACTCGCCACCGCCGAACAGGCGCGCATCTCCGCCTCCGATGAGCCCGACGCTTTGCCCGCCGTCTCCGTGGTTCCCGAGACCGTGACCTTCGAGCCGCGCCCGGTGCCTCCACCATCCGCACCGGTTAATCAGCAACGCCTCACCCTCCGCCTGCTCGCCGCGAGCTTCGCGTTCGTGTTGCTGGCCTCCACGCTCGGGAAACTTTTCGCGTCCCGATGAAGCGCGCGCTTCTTCTCCTCCTCGCCGTCGCCATCTCCGGATGCGATCGCGGCTCGAATGAACCCGCGAAGGCAACACTCACCGTCTATTGCGCGGCAGGATTGAAGAATCCCGTCGAGGCCATCGCCGCGAAGTACCGCGAAGAACTCGGCGTCGAGGTGCAACTCCAATACGGCGGCACTGGCACGCTCCTCTCCCAACTCCGCGTGGCGAAGCGTGGTGACCTTTTCATCGCCGCGGATGACGCGGGCATCGTCGATGCGCGGAAGTTCGACGCCATCCGCGAAGTCGTCCCGCTCGTGAAACAGCGCCCGGTGATCGCGGTGCGCGCAGGCAATCCGAAGAAGATCGCGACGCTCGCCGATCTCGCGCGCGACGACGTGAAGCTCGCGCTCGCAAATCCCGAAGCCGCCGCCATCGGACGCTCCGTGCGCACGGCGCTCGGAGAAAAATATGAGCCGCTCGCGAAACGCGCCGTGGTGCAAAAGCCGACCGTCACGGAGATCGCGAGCGATCTCAGTCTCGGCGCAGTGGACGCGGCGATCCTGTGGGACTCGACCGTCCCGCAATTCAAGGGACTTGAAGCGATCGAAGCGCCCGAGATTTCCTCGCTCGCGGAGGATGCCAGCGTCGCCGTGCTCACGGCGTGCCAGGACTCCGTCGCCGCGCTGCGCTTCGCGCGCTACCTCGCCGCGCCGGAGAAAGGCGCGGCCATCTTTCAGCAGCATGGCTTCAAGCCCGTCGGCGGCGACCAGTGGGCGGTGAAGCCGGAGATGATCCTCTACAGCGGCGGCGTGAATCGCCCCGCCGTCGAAAATCTCCTGCGCGATTTCTCCGATCGCGAAGGCGCGACCGTCACCACCGTCTTCAATGGCTGCGGGATCCTCTGCGCCTCGATGAAAGCGATGGAGGACGCGAGCAACCCGAAGTTTCCCGACGCCTACTACGCCTGCGATCTGTGCTTCGTCCCACCGGTGGCGCAGCATTTCCCCGAGACCCAGATCCTCACGGAGACCGAGATCGGCATCGTGGTGAAAAAGGGCAACCCGCGTGGCATCCGCACCCTCGCCGGCCTCGCGCAACCGGGCTTGAAAGTCGGCCTCTGCAACACTCAGCAAAGCACCCTCGGCTACATGACGCAGGGGATGCTGCGCGACTTGAAGATCGCCGACCTCGTGCGCGCGAATGTCGTCGTCGAAGTGCCGACCGCCGACTTCCTCGTGAACCAGATGCGGGCCGGCGCGCTCGACGCGGCCGTGGTCTATCGCGTGAATGCCGCACCGCAAGCCGAGCACCTCGACTTCCTGGTGATCGACCATCCCGGCGCGAAAGCGGTGCAGCCCTTTAGCATCCGCGCGGACTCGCCGAACCGCCAACTCGCCGGACGCCTGCTCGCTTGCATGAAATTGAATCGCGCGAGTTTTGAGAACGCCGGCTTCTCCTGGCGCGGCGACGAGCCGGTGCTGCGCAGCGACAAGATCGAAGTCCCGCCGTGGCTGCGACCGGAAGGCACCGGCCCGAACGGCACGGCGAAATGAGCGGCGGCGCGGGGGCGGAGTGTCGGGGAGCGCGCCCGTCTCGGGCGCTGGCGGCGGCGTCCCGCCGACGCGGACTTTTCCAAGGCGCCATGAAAGCTCCAAGCGTTTCCGACTTCAGAGCACTGCTGGAAAGTTCGTTCCGGCGGGACGCCGTAACCAGCGCCCGAGACGGGCGCGCTCCCCGGATATGACCCGCCGCTTCGATCCGCTCTGGCTCATGCTCGGCGTCATCACCGGCGCGTATCTGCTTTTCCTCCTCGCGATGCTCGGGGCGACCGCGGGGTACAGCTCTCCGCACGATCTGTGGCAGGCGCTCGGGAAGCGGGAGATCCGCTACGCCATCGGGCTGAGCCTCGCCACTTGCACGATCACCGCGGTACTCTCCCTGCTGCTGGCGGTGCCCGTCGGTTATTTGCTTTCACGCGGAAGATTTCGCGGTCGCGAGTGGCTGGATGCAGCGCTCGATATTCCCATCGTTCTGCCGCCGATGGTCGTCGGCCTGTGCCTGCTCATCTTTTTCCAGACCTCGATCGGCCACGCCATCGAGCGCGTCATCCCTTTCACCTACACGATCGCCGGCGTGGTCCTCGCGCAATGCACCATCGGCGCCGCCTTTGCCGTGCGCACGATGCGCGGGACTTTCGATCACCTCTCGTCGCGACCGGAAGATGTGGCGATGACGCTGGGCTGCTCACGGGCGCGAGCGATCTGGCTCGTCACCCTGCCCGCGGCGCGGCGCGGGATGTTTGCCGCGGCGAGCATCGCGTGGGCGCGCAGCCTGGGGGAATTTGGGCCGGTGCTCGTCTTCGCCGGCGCGACGCGGATGAAGACCGAGGTGCTGCCGACGACGGTGTGGCTCGAGCTGAGCGTCGGGAATCTCGAAGCCGCCGTCGTGGTGAGTCTGCTCATGGTCGCGCTCGCCGTGGTGGTGCTCGCGAGCGTGCGGCTGATGGGCGAGCGCATATGATCCGCCTCGACGACATCGCGTGGCGCGCGGGTGCGTTTGGCTTGGAGAAAGTGAGCTTCACCGTGCCGGCAGGGCGCTATGGGGTGCTTATGGGAAAGACGGGCGGCGGAAAAACTTCGCTGCTCGAAATCATCTGCGGCCTGCGTCAGCCGGATGCTGGTCGCGTGTGGCTCGCGGAGCGGGAGGTGACGCAGCTCGCGCCCGGCGATCGTGGCATCGGCTACGTCCCGCAGGACGGCGCACTCTTCCCGACCATGACGGTGCGCCAGCAGATCGGCTTTGCCCTGCGCCTGCGCCATCGGCCCACCGATGAAATCGCGCGCCGCGTCACCGAACTCGCCGCGCCGCTCGGCATCGCGCACCTACTCGACCGCAAACCCGACGGCCTCTCCGGCGGCGAACGCCAGCGCGTCGCCCTCGGCCGCGCGCTCGCCGCAAAGCCGCAAGTCCTCCTCCTCGACGAGCCGCTCTCCGCGCTCGACGACGACACCCGCGAGCCACTCGCCGATCTCCTGCGCACGGTGCAGCGCGAGACCGCCGTGACCGTCCTGCACATCACCCACAATCGCAGCGAAGCCGCGCGCCTGGCGGACATCCTCCTCCGCCTCGAAGATGGCCGCATCCGCGAAGAGCAGCCATGAGCGATCTCCCCGCACTCACGCCCGAGGAACGCGCCATCTACGAGTGGCAGATGTGGCTACCCGGCTTCGGTGAAAGCGCGCAGCGCAAACTGAAAGGCGCGAGCGTCCTCATCTCGCGCGTCGGCGGCATCGGCGGACTCGTCGCGGCTCAGCTCGCCGCCGCCGGCATCGGCAAACTCGTGCTCGCGATGGGCGGCAACGTGCAGGCGCGCGACCTCAACCGCCAGCTCCTGCAATCTCACGACCGGATCGGGAAGCCGCGTCTGGACAGCATCCTCAGCCGCCTGCGCGATCTGAACCCGCGCACGGAACTCATCGGCGTCGCTGAAAACATCTCCGACACAAATGCCCCTGCCCTCGTCGCACAGGCCGACGTCGTCGTCGATGCCGCACCGCTTTTCGAGGAACGCTACGCGCTCAACCGCGCCGCCGTTGCACTCGGAAGGCCGATGGTCGAGTGCGCGATGTATGCGCTCGAAGCACAGCTCACCACCTTCCTCCCCGGTCGCACCGGCTGTTTCGCCTGCCTGCATCCCGAGGCTCCGCCGGAGTGGCGGCGCGAATTCCCGGTGCTCGGTGCGGTCTCGGGTGCCGTCGCGTGTCTCGGCGCGGTGGAAGTGGTGAAGCTCCTCACCGGTCTCGGCACCCCGCTCGCCGGCACGCTGCTCACCATGGATCTCGGCTCGATGCAGTTTCGGCGGCACCGCATCCGGCGGAGGAAAGACTGCCTCGTCTGCGGCAGCCACTGACGCTCGACTGGTTTCGTGCGGAGCGCAAAACGCCCTCCTGGCACGCCGCTGGCTAAAGTCCCTTGCGGCGTGTGCTACATTGCCTGCGTCGAAGCTTGATGAGGTTTATCCAAACTCTTCTCGACGCCACCGGCCTCACGGCCCTGGCGGTGATAATCGCTTCTTCGGCGGAAGCCGCGCCGCCGCCGGGCTGGGAGATGGTCTTTCAGGACGAATTCGAAACCGGCTCTCTCGACCCGGAAAAGTGGAGCACGGAGATGGCCTTCGCAGGCACCCATGGGCCCAGGTATCACAATGAGTTCTACGTCAGCTACACGGTCGATGAGGACGTGATCGTGGGCGACGGGTTGCTCCGCTTGCGCACGGATCGGCGCACGGTGGAGGGGCGCGAAGGGCCCGGGATTTTCGACTACACGCAGGGGCTTGTCTCCTCGCACGACCGGTTTTCCTTCAAACATGGCTACATCGAGGCGCGGGCGAAATACCCGGGCGGAAAAGGGCTGTGGCCGTGTTTCTGGCTGATGCCGGAGCACCAGAGCTGGCCACCGGAATTTGACATCGCGGAGTACTACGGCGGGCAGCGGAAAATGCACCACGGCCTCGCCTACGGGACGATGCACGATCCGCAGTGGGACAGCACGGGGGACACGGAGACGGAGTTTGAAAATGTGTGGCACACCTACGCGCTCGAGTGGACGCCGGGCCGCGCGGTTTGGTACGTGGACGGGGTGGCGTGCAAAGTGGTGCAGGCCAGCTACGTGCCGGATTGCGCGATGTATGTGCTGCTGAGCAACAGCGTCAGCGCGTTGCGGGGGCCGTCGGGTTCGCCGGATGCGGCCACAGTGTTCCCGAACTACTTCGAGATCGACTACGTCCGCGTCTATCAACCCGGTCCTCCAGCGCCCGTGGAGACGATTCTGGTCAAAGGCGAAGCCGTGCCGGCGGAAGTCGTGCCGTAAGTTGCGGCGGGCGCTCAGAGAGGCCGGCCGATGAGGTCATAGACCTGCGTGCCAGTGATCTCGACGTCGATGAATTCGCCGACCGGCGCTGGGCGGGAAAGCAGGATGCGGCCGTCGATATCGGGCGCATCGACGGCGCCGCGGGCGACCGTCGGCTTGTCCACCAGCGCGCGGATCGTCCGGCCGATCTGGGCGGCGCCGATCTCGTGGGCGATCTTCTGCTGGAGCTTCATCGCGCGCTTGTAGCGCTGCTGCTTCACCTTTTGCGTGAGCTGCCCGTCCATCTTCGCAGCGCGGGAGCCTTCCTCCTGCGAGTAGGTGAAGATGCCGAGCCGCTCGAAGCGGGTGCGCTCGATGAAACTGAGCAGGAACTCAAACTCCTCCTCCGTCTCGCCAGGAAAGCCGACGATGAAAGTGGTGCGGATGGCGATGCCGGGGACGCCGGCCCGGATGCGGGCGACGAGCGTCTCAATGTGCTCGCTGCTGGTCTCGCGACGCATGAGTTCGAGCATCCGTGGATGGATGTGCTGGAGCGGCATGTCGATGTAGCGCGCGACTTTTTTGCACGCGGCGAGGCAGGCGATGAGTTCGTCGCTCCAATGCGCGGGATGCGTGTAGAGCAGGCGGATCCAGAACTCGCCCTCGATCTTCTCCAGCTCCCGGAGGAGATGCACCAGCGTGACGCCACGCTCGGGATCGACCTTCTGCCGCGGCCCCGCTTTCTCCGCCCACAGATCCATGCCGTAGTAGGTGGTGTCCTGGCTGATCAAGTTGATCTCCTTCACGCCTTCCGCGACGAGGCTGCGCACTTCGGCGACGACACTCTCGATCGTCCGCGAGCGGTGCTTTCCGCGCATCTGCGGAATGACGCAGAAGCTGCACGGGTGATTGCAGCCCTCGGCGATCTTCGTAAAGGCCGTGTGCGGGGGCGTGAGGCGGAAGCGCGGAGTGTCCCAATCGGGGATATAGACGGGCTTGCGCGAGACGAGGTTGAGCGGCTCCCATTTCTCGTCACCGAGGGTCGCTGGCAGATTGGTGGGCGTAGATTGGCCCGGCGAACGTGCCAGCACTTGCTCGATGATCGCAGCGGTTTCGGCCACTTGATCGAGGCCGATGAAGGCGTCCACCTCGGGCAGTTCGCTGGCGAGATTTTTGGAAAAGCGCTGCGCCATGCAGCCGCTGACGATCAGCTTTTGGCCAGCGCGCTTCTTCAATCCGCGACCTTTGTGCGCTTCGAGGATGGCTTCGATGGACTCTTCCTTCGCCGAATCGATGAAGGCGCAGGTGTTCACGATGAGCACGTCGGCCTCGTCCGCGTCGCTGGTGATCTCCATGCCGCGCGCGAGCACGCCACCGAGCATGATCTCCGCGTCCACGAGGTTCTTCGCGCAGCCGAGCGAGATCATGCCGATCTTTTTGGGAGGAGGAGGAGTCGTGGGCATGGCGGCGGAGTGGGGCGTGACTTGAGCCTCGAATGCGGGTCGCGTCCAGAACGGAACGGCACCGTCCTCCCCGGCGGATCAGACCCCGCACAGCACCGGAATGGCCTCGTTCACCCTCGAACCCAAAACTACCGTCCCGCCTGTGTTTCTCTCGTATGTGAGAACTACAGAGGAAAACGCCATCTTCGGGGCTTTTATTTTTGCAAAAATTGTTCTTTGCAAACTCTCAAAACTGAATATCTCTCAATTCCGCGACAACCAACCCTATCCTATGGCCCGAATCCTAATCATCGACGACGACCCTCAAATGGTGGCAGTGATCTCCGAAATCTGCAAAGAACGGGGGCACCAAACCATCGCCTACAACTCCGGCCAGAAGGCGATCGAGTGTCTCGCGGCGCAGGCGCCGCAGCTCGTGATTACGGACCTGAAAATGGACAAGGTGGGCGGGCTCGACATCCTCCGCGAATGCCGCGAGTCGCTGCCGCAGACCCCGGTCATTTTGATCACGGCCTACAAGACCGTGGAGACCGCGCTGGAGGCGATGAAGCTCGGCGCTTACGACTACATCACGAAGCCGTTCAAAGTGGACGAGCTGCAGCTCACCATTCAGCGCGCCCTCGAGCATTCCGACGACAAGCGCCAGATCCGCAGCCTGCGCCAGGTGGTCAAGCGTGCCTCGAGCTTCGAGTCCATCATCGGTCTGAGCCCGCGGATGGACGACGTCTATCATCTTCTGAAAAAGGTCGCCGATACGGACTCGACGATCCTGATCCAGGGCGAGAGCGGCACTGGCAAGGAACTCGTCGCCCGCGCGCTGCATTTCAATTCCACGCGGCAGCATCAGCCCTTTGTTGCGATCAACTGCTCGGCGCTGCCGGAGAATCTGCTGGAGTCCGAACTATTCGGCCACAAAAAGGGGTCCTTCACCGGCGCGGTACAGGACAAGATCGGGCTCTTCGAGGAAGCGGAAGGCGGCACCATTTTCCTCGATGAAGTGAACTCGATGGCGCAGCCGCTGCAGACAAAACTCCTGCGCGTGCTCCAGGAGCGCCAGCTCCGGCGCGTGGGCGAGACGAAGAGTCTGCCGATCAATGTGCGCGTCCTCGCGGCGACGAATGAATCCTTGCACGCGAAGATCAAGACGGGCGGCTTCCGCGAAGATCTCTACTACCGCCTCGCGGTCATCCCGATCGAGATGCCGCCGCTCCGCGAGCGCACCGAGGACATCCCCCTTCTGGTCAGTCACTTTCTGCAAAAGAACGCCGCGCAGACCAAGACCGAGGCGAAAAAAATCGAGCCGAAAGCCGTGGATCTGCTCACGCACTACCGCTGGCCGGGCAATGTGCGGGAACTCGAAAATGCCATCGAGCGGGCCTGCGCGCTCTGCGAACAAGGCGTGATCCAGCCCCAGGATCTGCCGCCGCACGTCGTCCGGCAGGCGTCTTCGCCCTCGGGGGAATACGAGAGTTCACTGCCGGTCGGGCAGACTCTGGATGCCTACATCGGCGAGCACGAACGCCGTTACATTGAAGAGACGATCAAATCGACCGGCGGCAGCCGGGAGAAGGCCGCGAAGATTCTGAAAGTCTCGATGGCGACGCTCTACCGAAAGCTCGACGTGAAAAAGAACGGCGCCGAGCCGAAGGAAAGGAAGAAGGCCAAGTAAGCGCTCCCATGCGGCGCGTTCTCTTCGTCCAAAACGGCGACCAGGACGGGCCCGGCCTGCTGGCCGCTGCGCTCCGCGAATGCGGCGTCGAGCTGACGACCGTCCATGCGTGGCGAGGCGACCCGGTCCCGGAGACGCTGGCGGGCTTCGCCGGGCTCGCGATCGGCGGTGGCGCGATGAGTGCGTATGAGACGGCGGCGCATCCCTATCTCGGCCAGGAGCTGTCGCTGATCGCGGCTGCGCAGACGGAAAAAAAGCCGGTCCTCGGGATGTGTCTGGGCGCCCAGTTACTAGCCGTGGCGCTTGGCGGGCGGGTCTTTGCGCATTCATCCCGGGAGATCGGCCTGCAGGAGATCCGCTTTTCCGCGGCTGCCGCGGATGATCCGCTCTGGCGCGGCGACACCGCGCCGCTTCATCCGGTCCACTGGCATGGCGATACTTTCACCCTGCCGCCCGGCGCGGAGTTGCTGGCGTCGTCCGCGCTCACGCCCCATCAAATTTTCCGCGCAGCCGGTTCGCTTTACGGATTTCAGTTCCACCTCGAGATCGATCTGCCGGCCCTCCGCGAGATGGTCACGAGCGACGAGGCTGCGCTAAGAGCCTGCGGCGTGGACCCGGCGGCCTTCGTCGCCGCGGGCGAAGTGCATTTGCCGGCGATCGAACCCGTGGCCCGCCGCGTCTTCGCGCGCTGGGCGGGCCTGCTCTGAACCCGGGAGCGCCACCGTCCCGTGCGGCAATCGTGAACATGCGCAGAGCGCGTTGCTGTGGACTGCCGCACGGGACGGCGGCGCTCCCGGCGACTTACGTCCGCTTGCCGAGGAATTTGAGCTGCGCAGCGTCTTGCTGGAGCACGTCGAGCTTTTGCATGGTCGCAGCCTGCTTCTCGATCTGCTCCTTGTTCTTCTGCCGGATGTCCTGGAGTTGCTGGAGCACGGTCTTCGGGATACCGGGAGCCTGGGAATGTAGCGGGGTGGCTGGACCGAGGACCAGGACCGCAGTGAGGAGCGAAAAGGTCAGTGTTTTCATGGCTTACTTGGCTTTGCCGCCGCCGCGTCCGACGTAGATTTTGGCAATGCGGATGTCTTCGGCGATGGCGGCGATCTTCTCGTCAATTTTTGCCTGGTTCTCCGCGATGATCGCTTGCTGCGCGGTGATTTCAGTGAGCACGGCGGCGAGCGCGGCCTCGTCGTCAGCGGCCTGGCCGTTTGAGCGGTCAGGCACGAACAAGACCAGCAGCGCCGCGGCGCTGAGGAGGGTTGCGATGAGGGACTTCTTTTTCATGGTTTCAAACGGTAGCGGAATCAATGCCGTGGCACTTTGTTAAAATAAAGCGGAGCCGTGGCAGGAATGCTGCTTGCGTGCGGAGGCGCATTCTCTAACCTATCCCACATCAACCATGGCCGGCCTATCCCAATCCCAACACCTCTCGCAGTCTCAAGTCCTCGCTCCGCAGCTCCAGCAGAGCCTGCAAATTTTGCAGGTGCCGATGCTCGAGCTCCGCAATTTGATCCAGCAAGAGCTGGAATCGAACCCAACGCTCGAGATGGAGGAGATCGAACCGACGATCGAGGACAAGAAAGCCGAGCAGGAGGAATTTCAGGAGGAATTCGACCGCCTCGCCAAGCTCGATGAAGAATGGCGCGACTACATGTCGCAATCGCAGAGCTACAATGGACGCTCCGCGGAGGAAGAAGAGCGCCGGCAGTTTTTCTTTGATTCGCTGGTCAAGGAGGAGACCCTCCAGCAGCACCTGCTCGATCAGGTGGCGAGCAGCGACATGAGCGATGAAGATCGCCGCCTCGCCGAAGTCATCGTGGGCAATGTGGACGACCACGGTTTCCTCCAGGCTGCACCCGAAGAGATCGCGGCCAGTTCCGGGATGGATCAGGAAGATCTCCAGCGCGTGCTCGAGTTTGTGCAGACGCTCCATCCGGTGGGCGTCGCCGCGCGGGATCTGCGCGAGTGCCTGCTTATCCAGCTCAAGCGCCTCGGCAAAGAGCAGAGCCTCGAATATCGCATCGTCGATCGTTTCATCGACGACCTCGGCAAGCGTCGCTTCCCCGAGATCGCCCGCCGCTGTGGGACGACCGCGGAGCAAGTGCAGCGCGCCGCAAATTTCATCGCCACGCTCGACCCGAAGCCCGGCCAGATTTTCACCGCCGATCCGAACAACTACGTGCTGCCCGACGTGACCGTCGAACGGGTGTCGGGCGATTGGATGATTTCGCTCAATGGTGAACAAATCCCACACCTCCGGATCAGCAACACGTACAAGGATCTGATGTCGCAGGAGAAAAATGGGGCCGATGTCCGCGACTACATCCGGGACAAAATCCGCAGCGGCAAATTTCTCATCAAATCCATCCACCAGCGCCAGCAGACGATCTCGAACATTGCGCACCAGATCGTGAACCGGCAGCTCGAATTCCTCGAATCAGGCCCGAGCGGACTGAAGCCGATGACGATGGTGCAGATCGCCGACTCCGTGGGCGTCCACGAGACGACGGTCAGCCGCGCGATCTCCGGCAAGTACATGTCCACGCCGCACGGGGTCTTTGACATGAAGTATTTCTTCACCCCTGGCTACCAGACCGCGAGCGGCGACTCGATGAGCAATACGAGCGTCAAGGGCGCGATCGCCGAGTTGGTGAAAGGCGAGAACACGAAGAGTCCGCTGAGCGACAAGGAAATCGTGGAACTGCTCGAGAAGCGCGGGATCCCGATCGCGCGCCGCACCGTGGCGAAGTATCGTAACGAGCTGAACATCCTCCCGAGCAACATGCGGAAGCGCTACTGAGCGGAGCGAGTCGGCACCCGCCGAACACCCTTGCCGCCCTGCGGAGCGATTTCTAGCTTCCGCGGATGATCGTCGTCGTCCAGAGCATCGGCCAGATCGGGAACCGGCTCGAACAGTTCTCGCACCTGATCGCCTTTGCGCGCGATCACGGGGTGCAGATCGCGAACCCAGCATTTGCGCTCTACTCGGAGTTCTTCGAGCACACCCAGCACGATCTTTTCTGCCGCTATCCGTCGAAAAGCGCGTCGTGGGTGACGTCGGGGATGCAGCGGGTGGGCTACTTCTTCTTCCGGACCCTCGCCGGGCTGCGGCTCCTGTCGCTGCTCCCGCGTTGCGAGTGGATCGATCAGCACTGGACCTCGTGCGAGTACAACCTCGGCAATCCGCAATTCCTCAAGATCGTCCGCAACCGGAAACACGTCTTCCTCACCGGCACCTGGGAGCACGGCTACTGGCAAAATTACGAGGCGCACCTCGACGCCATCCGCGCGCACTTCCGGCTAGTGCCCGCGTTGCGGGAAAAGATCGCGCGGCATTTTGCCCCGATCCGGGAGGCCGGTGAAATCGTCGTCGGCATGCATATTCGGCAGGGCGACAATTCGACAGATGCCGTCCGGACGGACTGCTTCTCCTCCGCAGACTACCTCCGCGTGATGCGGAAAATTCTCGCGCTCTTCCCGAGCCGCCGCGTCGTCTTCCTCATCTGCTCGAATGAACGGCAGGACGACGCGCTCTTCGCCGGGATGACGATCTTCCGCGGACCGGGCGCCTTCATCGAAGACATGTACATCCTCGCGGAGTGCGACTACATCGTGGGGGCCGGGCAGAGTTCCTTTTCCGGCTGGGCGTCGCTCATGGGACAGAAGCCGCGCTACGGCCTGCTGGAGCCCGACCGCGAAATCACGCTCCGCGATTTCGTCGTCTGCAAAGGGCTCAACGACCGGCGACCGACGGCGGCGGCTCCCGGGCCGGATCAAAAATGACGGTCATTGTGGCGCGACAATTGCAATGAGCAGGGTAACTATTCTGCCATGTCCCTCATTCGCTCACTTTTTTGGTTCGGACTTTTCCTCGCTTCGACCTTCGGCTTCACGGTGCTTTTTGAGCACGGCACGACTGACTTTGCGAACAACGCCAAGAAGGAAAAGGAATATCTGATGAAGATGGTGGGTCTGAACGCGCCGAAGGATGGCGCCAGCGAGGCGCCGCGGTAGCGGTCCAGGCGGAGATTCCTCCGCGACGGAAAAAGAACGCGTTTCACGGCGCGCAACGACGGCGGGCATTGTCAAAGGGCGGAACGCGGTGCTAAGTTCACTGGTCTTCCTCCTATGCCTATACAGACCGATAAGGACTTGTCCGAAAATGCGCGCCAGCTCTGGCTGAAAGCACTGAGTGCCGTCGAACTGCGGAACTACCCCTACGCCATCTCGCTCATCCAGACGGTGCTCAAGGAATCGCCCGCCTTCCTCGACGGGCGCAAGCGGCTGCGGAAGGTGGAACTCGCGGTGAACAAGGGGAAGAAAAGCTTTCTCTCGGGCCTCTCCTCGGCCTCGATGAAAGGCGGCAGTGTGATGAAAAAGGATCCCATCGCGGCCATGGAACTCGCGGAAAAGGGCCTCGAGAATGATCCCACCAACTCCCAGGCGAATCATTTGCTGAAGGATGCCGCAAAGGCCGCCAATCTCCCGGAGATCGCCGCCTTTGCCCTCGAAACGCTCGCGGACGCGAACCCGAAGGATATGAAACTCCTGCACGAACTTGGCGAGCTCTACAGTTCGATGGGCGATTCGGACAAGGCCGTCACCCTTTACTCAAAGATCGCCGAACTGAATCCCGCCGACCTCATCGCCGTGAAGCGCAGCAAGGACGCGGCGGCAAATGCGACGATGAAGAAGGGCGGCTGGGAAGCTGTGGCGGAATCAGGCGGGAAGATGGACTACCGGAGCCTGATCAAGAACAAGGAAGAGGCCATTTCGCTGGAGCAAAAAGGCCGCGTGGTACGCGACGCGGACACCATCGACGCGCAGCTCGCCGAACTGCACCCCGTGTGGGAAGCCCAGCAGGATCACGTGGATAATTCCAAGCGGATGGCCAAGCTCTGGGAGGAACGCCACGAGGTCGCGGCCACCGAGGAGACGCTCCCGAACGCGATCTACTTCTATCACCACACGAACACCGTCCTGAATGGCAGCGACCCCGGCATCGCCCGCAAGCTCACGGATCTGCAGATGAAGCAGACCGACGAGCAGATCAAAGCGAACGAAGACTACGCGGCGCAGACGGAGGCGTGGCTGGCGGGTGAAGGCGTTGGACACCCGGATGCGGATCAATATCAGCAAGCGCTCGAGGAAGCGAAAATCACGGTGGCGGATTTGAAGAAAGGGCGCGACGAACTGCTCATCACCGAAGCCCGGCGGCGCATCGATCGCAACCCGACCGACCTCCAGCTCCGCTTCGAACTCGGCGAACTGCTCGTCAAAGCCGGGCAGTTCAACGAGGCCATTCCTGAACTCCAGCGCGCCCGGCAAAATCCCAATGCGCGGCTCAAAGCGATGATGATGCTGGGCGAGTGCTACGACGCGAAGGGCATGCTCGACTTTGCCGCCAAGCAGCTCAAGGAAGCGGGTAGCGAAATCCTCGCGATGGACATCACCAAGAAGTCCATCCTCTACAAGCTCGGCGTCGTCTATACGAAGATGGACATGAAGGCCGAGGCGCTCGCTTGTTTTAAGGAAATCTACGAGGTGGACTACGGCTATCTCGACGTCGCGGCGCGGGTCGAGGGTTCTTACCAAGGGTAACCTCGCGTCCGGCGCGTACGGGCGCGGCCCCCCATTTTCCCAGTGGACCTCCTCACGATCGCCAGCCTGAAGCGCGCTGCGCTCGAGGGGAAAATCGAAGCGCGGGTCCATGCGCAAATCGACACCCTGACGCGGAAAGACACCAAGGACGGCAAGCCTTACTGGGAGGTGATCGTCGCGGACGCTGAGGGCAAGCTGACCCTGCGCGCGTGGAGTGATGGGCCGGCCTTTGCCATCTGCCAGGAGTTGGCTCCGGGAAACTTCATCGAGATCAGCGGAGAATTTGCCGCCAGCGCGGCTTTCGGCGTGGATGCGCGCCGCTGGACGGCTCGCGACCTCGATCCTCCGGAGCGCGACGCCGTGCTGGGCGGCCCGCCGGAATTACGCGCCCGCCAGGCTGCGGACTTCGAAAAAATCCGTGCCGTCGCCGAGGAGTTGCGTGATCCCCGTCTGCGCGCGCTCGCCGCGCTTTTCCTCGAGGAGTACGGCGACCGTTTCCGCCGAGCGGCGGCGGCGCGAGGGAATCATCATGCCCGGCGCGGCGGCCTCGTCGAACACGTCGCGCAAATGCTGCGCAGCGCGGAAGCCATCGCCGGCGCCTACCCGGCGCTGAATCGCGACGTACTCCTCGCCGGCGTGCTTTTCCATGACTGCGGGAAGCTGTGGGAAAACGCGCTGCCGGCGGATGGCTTCACCATGCCTTTTGACGAACTCGGCGAGTTGCTCGGCCACATCACCATCGGCATCGAGGTGGTGAATACACTCTGGCGACGAATCCAGCAGAAGCCCGAATGGGCCGGGTGGCTGCCGCTCGATCCCGCATGCGAAGATGTGCGCCTCCACCTGCTCCACCTGCTCGCGAGCCATCACGGAGAACTGCAATTCGGGAGCCCCGTCGTCCCGAAGACTCCCGAGGCATGGG